>CAXSBL010000005.1:58344-108124 GCA_964235515.1 uncultured Bryocella sp. | reverse complement strand
TTTTCATCCTGGCCCTATTGACCTTCTGCCAGACCTCTTTCGCGACGACCTGGTATGTGCGTGCCGATGGCGGCACACGGTATTCAGCGAACCGCATCGCGAATGGCCTCTCGGCACAGTGCAACGGCAAATATGACGCTCCGTACTCCGGAGACGGCGGCACGAACGAGAACTGTGCCTTCAACGATTTTCGTTCGCTCTATGACGACCAGGCGACGTACGGTGTCCTGCAGTGGGTTATCGCTGGCGGCGACACGGTTATCCTCGACAACACGAAGCAGTGGCGCGTGGGCTGGGACGGTGACAATGCGCAGACCTCCGGCTGGTGTTCGGGTGGTAGCGGCGGGCCTTACGGTTGCTTCAATCCCACGATTCCCGCGGGTACGGCAGCGCAGCCGACGCGCCTCCTGGGCCGGAACTACGCCAGCTGCAGTCTGGGCAATGCGTCGGACCGGACCAGGATGACGCAGTTGTTCGGCGGCCACGGAGCCTACGTGGTCCTGAACTTGACCGCAACGCAAAATGTGCAGGTGGAGTGTCTGGAACTCACCCGTCATTCCAATTGCGCGGTGCACGGTTCGCCGCTCTTTCCAAGCGATTGCCACACACCGACGGCCGATGGCGGTATTCAGGACTATGACAGCGACGGCATCATCACAAATCAGCAGACATCCAACATTCTTTTGCAGGACATCTGGGATCACGGTCACACGGATCGTGGCATCATCGGACCGATCGGTGGGCTGATTACGGCCACTCGCGTCGACATCGATACCAATGGAGAGGCAGGTTGGGACTTCGATGACGGCAGCTCCACGCCCAGTGTTAACGGCACGTTGAAGATGAGCTACTCCACCATTGAGTGGAACGGTTGCAACCAGGAGTATCCCGCGGTGCACGCCATCCCGGTCGCCTCCTGCTATGACCAGAACAGCGGCGGCTATGGCGATGGCATCGGCTCGCCGACGGGTACGGGCCTGAACGTGTCCATGGATCACGATATCTTCCGCTACAACACGCAGGACGGCGAAGATTTCGGGCATGTGGATACAGGCAACTACACCCTTTCCGTAACCGACTCTGCCAGCTATGGCAACATGGGCGGCCAGTACAAGTGGGGACCGGCGTTCAGCAGCGTCAACATCGAGAACAACCTCGCCATGGCCAACTGCTTCCGCATGGGGCAGCCCATGACCGGCGTACCTTCCACCTATAACGAGTACCTCTCTGACTTCTGCCGGGCCGGCGATGCGATCAGCTTCGTGGCGTACAACGGCAACACGTCCACCGTTGCGAATAACACGATCGTCTCGTACAGCCCCACCACGATCGACATGCAGTGCGGCACGCAGAACGGTGCTCAGAGCTGCGCCAACACCACATTCAACTTCAGCAATAACATCTTCCGCGGATACGATAACCCGGTAACTTACTCTGCCGGCGGACAGGTCGGCGGTCCCGGCCTGTACTGCGGCGCCAGCTGCAACAGCTCAACGGCTCTCATTGGCACGATCAATCGGCTGAACAACAACTACTACGGTTTCCGTGGCTCCTGTCAGGCAAATCAGCTCTCATACGCTAGCAAGGGAACGGCGGCGCAGGAATCCTGCACGGATCCGGGCTTCGTTGCCGAGTTGCCCTCCTTCACCACGGAGGCGGCTCTGGACAACTACACCTTTACCCTGTCCCCAGGGAGCCCGCTCCTCACCGCCGGTGTACCGGTGAGCGGACTTGTGACGGACTACGACGGCAACGCCTGGAAGACGCCGCCCAGCGTAGGCGCCCTGCAATCCGGTTCGCAGGCCACACTTACAAATGTCAGCCTCTTCTGGGCAGTACCACAACAGGCGCTTACGACTGTTGCCGCGCCGGCTAAACCGCTCGCCACCGTCACAGCGGCAGTGGGCCAGAATTACTCGAAGCCGACCCAAAGCGTGAACGTTACCGTCACGGTGAGGGATGCTTCGGGCAAAATGGTGCCGACCGGAACGGTAGTGCTCAAGGTGCTCGGCATCAAGGTGCTTCCCGCCAATCTCGTCAATGGCAGTGCATCCTGGTCGCTACCGGCGGCGGTGGAAGCCTTCGGCTTCAGCGCGAGCTTTGCCGGAAACGCAAGCTATGCGGCTTCCGCTTCCAACACGGTCACGATTCTGGCCAGCAAATAAGACTAAGACGGTGCAAACAACCCTCACCTCGGCCATACCTCTGGCCGGGGTGAGCTTTTTGCGGTTCGGGGCGGAGTCGGAGCTGAAGGTTACTTCGTTCGCTGGGAGGAGACTCAGATCCGGCGGAAAGAAGCTTCCAGTTCCGCTCTGAGCTGCGGGTCAAGATTGCCTCCGGAGATCACGACGACGATGCGATGGGCGGCGGGGAGCTCTGCCCGGTGAAAGAGGGCCGCGGCCAGGGAAACGGCGCCGGAGGGTTCGGCCACCAGATCACTTGCGGCAAGAAGGAGGCTTGTTGCCAGACGGATTTCGGCCTCGGTCACCGTGACGATGCCATCCACGTGCTCGAGTACATGCTGGAAGTTGCGCTCTCCCAGAGATTGCGTACGCAGACCGTCGGCCAGGGTGCGTACGGTGCGATCCGCAGGCCACTCCACCAGGGTCTTGCTGTAGAAGCTTTCGCGGGCATCGCCGGCAAGCTCTGGCTCGCAGCCCCAGACAAACGGAACCTGCTGACCCGCCGCCGCGCTTGCGAGTTTGGCGCCGGCAGCTACACCGGAGAGCAGACCGCCGCCCGACACGGGTGCCAGCACCAGCGTTTGCGGCGGTGTTCCCCCGGAGGGCTTTGCCACAAACGCATCGGGGAGGGGAAGAGAAGGAATGTTCAGCGCGGTGCTGCCCGCATCAAGCGATGCCAGCTGCTCCGCGATCTCGAGCCCGCAGGTAGCCTGGCCCGCGATGATGTACGGATCGTCGTAGGGCGGGACCATCGCATAGCCGTGTGCGGCGACGAGTTCCTCCGCCTTGTGCTTGCGCTCGGTCGAGGCAGGGCCGACCGTGACGATCTCGGCGCCGAGTGCGGCGGTAGCCTCTCGCTTTATGCGCGGTGCATTCTCCGGCATCACGATGACCGCCTTTGTGCCCAGCGCACGCGCGGCATACGCCACACCCTGCGCATGATTGCCGGAGGAAAAGGTGATCACACCGCGGGCCAGCGCCGCCGGGTCGCGCTCAGCCAGGGCAGCCACGTGGTTGTAGGCCCCGCGCAGCTTAAAGGAGCCGATGGGCTGCGCCGCCTCGTTCTTCAGATAGATCGGCGGCAGCGTACCTGTGACGTCCAGATTCCCACCCAATGTTTTTGCGGCCTCCAGGAGCCTTGCCGGGTCAAGCAGAATCAGCGGCGTACGCACCGCCACACCGGCGATACGGTCACGTGCGGCGAGTATCTCAGGGAGTGTGATCAGGTCGGTCATAGGATTCCCCTTCAGTTCGACTCTGCGGCTCGTATGATGAGTCCGAAAAAGTGAACCAGACGCAGGTTGTCGAGCACACCCGGATACCCTCCGTTGACGTCGATGTGGGACAACACCGGCGAAATCAGGGCGGCTTTCAGCGTTGTCGTGGGCAGCTCGCTTTCCATCCATAACGTCTCCGCCGCCGGAATGATGTTGTCCCCCGCGCCATGCAGCAGATACACGGGCACCGTAAGGTGCTGCAGATGTCCGTGCGGGCTCACACCGGCCATGTCGGTGATGTGCTTGGCTTCGGCTTTGGCGAGCAGAGCGCGGGTGACAGGAGACTCTGTGTTCATCAGCAGCTTGGCCTCTCCCGCCTGGGACGGGGTTAACCGTTCCATGGCCGCCTTTTCTGCCGGCAGGTCCTCGTAAAGGTGAGATCGCAGCACTAGCCGCAGCGGGGCAATATCGGCCTTCGGAACATAGTCTTCCAGGTGCTCATATTCCAGGACGAGCGCACCATACTCGTGCGGCGGCAGCAGTTCTTCGGTGCCGTTCGGCCGTTCGTCTTCGCCGGTGCGGTAATAGGTGGCCACGCGAGACATGGCATCCTGCGATCCGATCGCGACAACGAATTTTATGCTGTCGCGATACTTCGGATCTCCTGCCGCCAGCAGCGACAATCCACCGGAAAAGCTGAAACCCATCACTCCAACCGGATGTCCGCCCGTTGCTTCTGCAAACCACTCAGCCGTATCCCCGATAGCGGCGATGGATCCCGCGCCCACCTGATAGTCCTTGATATCCGGCAGTTCGGGAGTCAAGACCCGCAGGCCGCAGGCACTCATCGCGGAGGCGATGGAGAGCATGCGGGGATCGTCTATGCCCAGATGGTGCACCCCGTGCAACAGGATGATCGCCGGAGCGTGCGGCTTGCCGACAGGGCTGTACAGCCGGGCGCGCATCGCGCCGTGGCTGGCGGGCAGCGTGATGTCGTCCACCGCCACGCGGTCTCTCACAGCCCAGCGAAGGTATTCGGGCACGGGTTGATTGGCGACGAGCCGCAAAACAGCGGCAGCCTGAAGGTCGGCTCGAATGCCCGGCCAGCTTAGCAGCAGGACAAGCAGGGCCGCGATCAACACAGCTGCCGTCCAAAGCGTCGCCCGCCGTTGCGGACGTTCACGGGATGGCGGCTGCCGCGCGGCGCGCTGACGGCCCAGGTTCTGGGCCAGCTCTAGAAGACCCCCACGATGGTGCCGTGTGGTGTGAGAGGGATTGGGCAGCTGATCTTTATTCACGTTCGTCGGAGTATTTTCCAAGGCGGACTGTGGAACTATCTTTCAAGGCGACTATCGTCCGCGCACAAGTAGGGCGATGGCCGCGGCAAGCAGGATCAGGTTAGTGAGAACCAGCAGCAGAGCGACTGGCCCGAGCCGGACGCGTTCACTTATGCGCTGAAGTTGCGTATCGATGCCGCCCAGCCGTCCGTCCATGGCGGAGAGGCGTGTGTCGAGAGCAACTGCCCGCGTCCCTGCCGCAACGGCACTGGCCTCCAGTGCCTCAATGGCCGTTCTGGTCGAGCGTGTGTCGCTGCCGGCTGCGGTGACGCTGTCCTGCAGGAGTTGGATCTGCCTCGCAAGCGCGCCCTGCGCCGCGACGATGCCTGCCAACTCTGAGCGCAGTTCCGCAGGCATGGTCTCTGCGGACAGAACGTCCAAAGCTCGGCGGCCGGAGTCCTCCGTCGCCGTTTTGCTTTGCAAAAAGCGATCGGCCAGGGGTAGAAGCCGGGAGACGTGCGGAGCGAGTTCTACGAGCTGGGCAAATGCCTTGGGCCACATTCACCTGATTGTATGACCCGTCGTACCCCCATGACTCCGTTCCCGCGCACGCTTATTCATCGTCCATTACCCCTACGGCTGGTTATGGGACGGTAGTATGGCGGGCATGCCCCACTTTTTCTATACTCGCCGCGTACAGCTGGCCTGCGTCCTTGCGCCGTTCGCTCTCATCACTGGCCGGCTCTGGGCTTCGTCGGGCACCGTGGTCATCAGCCAGGTTTACACCGCCGGCGGCAACAGTGGGGCCACCTACAATGCCGACTACGTCGAAATCTTCAATCTAAGCAACACGCCCGTCAGCCTGAACGGCTACGCGCTGCAATACTTTTCGGCCACGGCCTCTGCTACCAGCACCCCCGTGGTCAGCACGCTTCCCGCGGGCGTAACGCTGCAGCCGGGTCAGCGCTACCTCGTGGAAGCGACCCCTTCGACCACCAGCGGCGTCGCCACGGCCAACGCAGCCGACTACATCGCCTCCAATCTCGCGATGGGCGCCTCCGCCGGCCGCATTTACCTGACCAGCTCCACAACCGCGCTCTCCAATGCGAGCGGCTGCCCCACCAACTACGTGGATTTCGTCGGCTACGGCACCACGGCCAACTGCTACGAGGGCACCCGCGCCGCCGCACCGAGCCTGACACAGCCCATCGCACGTACCAACGCCTGCGTCGACGCGGACAACAACGGCACAGAATTTGCACTGACCTCGACCGCTGCCCGCGACTTCAACTCCGCCGCAACCTCCTGCTTCGCCGCCGCCAGCCTGCTCAGCCGCGCCGCCGCGACGCCTTCGGCCGTCACCGCCGGCTCCGCCACGCTGCTGACTGCGACGGGTGCCACCGGCCTCACCGTCTCGGCCGACCTCAGCGCCTTCTCCGGCGGCTCCTCCGCGCAGCCGCTCTACGACGACGGCACCCACGGCGACCTCACCGCCAGCGACGGCACCTACAGCTACGGTTACACCGTTCCATCCTCCGCAGGCGCCGCCAACTACACCGTCAACGTTGCCGCCAAGAACTCTGCACTGCAGACCGGCACGGCCAGCCTCTCTTTAACGGTGCAGCTCCCGCAGGCGACCACGCCCATTCACACCCTCCAGGGCGCCACGCCCGGCGCCTCACCCTACGCCGGCCAGACCGTCACCACCAGCGGCATCGTCATCGACGTTCTGACCAGCGGCTTCCATCTCCAGAGCCGCGACTCTGCTGACGATAGTGATCCCAATACCTCCGAAGGCATCTACGTCTACACCGGCGGCGGCAAGGTGCCCGCCACGGTCACGGTCGGCACGGAGATCCAGGTCACCGGCAAGGTTGCCATCTATCCTGCCGCTACCGTCGCTGCCATCGGCGGAACGGAGCTCGATAGCCCCACGAACATCACCGTGCTCAGCGCCGGCAACGCTCTGCCGGCAGCCATCACCCTCACGACCGCCGACCCCAGCCCCAACGGCGGCATCGCGCAGCTGCCGCACCTGCAGTCCATGCGCGTCGCGGCACCGAGCCTCACCGTGACGCAGCCCACCGACGGCAACCTCACCGAGGTCAACGAGACCTACGTCTCCAACGGCCAGTTCTGGGGCGAGATCACCGGCGTTCCCCGCCCCATCCGCGAACCCGGTCTCGACATCCGCGACCCCTTCACCGCGTCGCAGCCAGCCACCATCCCACGCTTCGACTCCGACCCGGAAACCTTCCTCGTCGACGCTCTGGCCGCGCAGGGAGGCACCGCCGGCACGCTCGACGTCTCCACCGGCACCGTCATCACCGGGGTCACGGGCACGATGGATCTTTCCAGCTCCACCGGCCTGCCGCGTCTGATCATCGACGCCAAGACCCGTCCGACAAGCGTCACCGGCGGCGCGAGCGTGGTCACAGTCGGCGCGGCGGCGGCCAACGAGATCACGATCGGCGACCAGAATATGGAGCGCTTCTATAACGCCACGGGCGATTCAAACGGCGCGCTCACCGTCACTCCTGCAGCCTATGCACTTCGTCTCGCGAAGGCGTCGCTGGGCATTCGCACCGTGCTGAACACGCCGGACATCCTCGCCATGGAAGAGATGGAGGACCTGCAGACCCTCACCGATCTCAGCGCCCGGATCAGCGCTGATGCCGTTGCGGCGGGCCAGCCCGACCCGCAGTACAAGCCCTACCTCACGCAGGGCAATGATCCAAGCGGCATCAACGTCTGCTTCCTGGTCAAGCCGAGCAAGGTCGACGTCCTCAGCGTCGTCCAATACGGCCTCACCACCACCTACACCACCCCGACCGGCGGCTCTTCAATCCTGAACGATCGTCCTCCGCTGGTCCTCCACGCCGGCATCAAGCGCACGGGCGGCGCGGCCGACTACCCGGTAACCGTGATCGTGAATCACCTGCGCTCGCTGCTGAACATCACCGACCCTGCCACCGGAGCAACGGTTCGCGCCAAGCGTGAGGCGCAGGCCGAATACCTCGCCAACCTCGTCCAAAGCTTCCAGTCGGCAGGCGAGCACGTGGTGGTTGTGGGTGACTTCAACGCCTTTGAGGTAAACGACGGCCTGGTCGACAGCCTCGGCGTCATCCGCGGCAACCCCGCTCCCGCCAGCCAGGATGTAGTCGCCGGTACCGCCAACCTCGTCTACCCCTACCTGATCGACACCGCTCCGACCAACCTGTCCACCAATGACTACTCCTATGTCTTCGACGGCTATGCGCAGAGCATCGACCACTTCCTCGTGACGCAGGACATCGCCGCCCAGGTACGCACACAGCCCGCTCACTGGAGCGCCGATTTCCCGGTCGTTGACCGCAACAACGCCACGATTCCGCAGGTCTCCACCGACCACGACGGTCTGGTCGGCTTCCTCTCCGTTCCCAACGCCACCCCGGTCAGCGGCACGGTCAATCTCGTGACGTTGCCGATCCTGACCAAAAACACCGATGGCAGCTACACCGCCACGGTCACGGTCACCAACTCCGGCACGGGCACGGCCCAGGCCGTGCAGCTCACCTCTGCCACGCTGGGAATGGCGGTGGACACCTCGCCGCTTCCTGTGAACGCCGGTGACATTCAGCCCAACGGATCCACAACGCTCACCCTGGTCTTCGGGCCGGCGGCCGGCAGCTCCGGCAGCCGGGTCATCGAAAAGGTCACCGGTACCTACACCGGCGGCAGTTTCGGCGGCAGCCTGCGGGCCACGCTGCCGTAAGCAAAGTTCGCATGCAGCAAAAAGGGCCGCTTTTGGGCGGTCCTTTTGTTGCGCGAGCGCTACTCCAGCCTTGTCATCTTGAGCAACGCGAAAGACCTGCTTTTCCGCTCCCCCACCAACGAGCCATGTGGTCGGGGAACCCGGAAGCCGACGTCTAATGGAGCATGAGCCTTCGCCGGTCTGCCGTTTTTACCATACTGCTGCTCACGCTTCCCGCTATTGCCCAGTTCCGCAAAGATCCGGAGCGCGAGGCCGCCAATCGCGCCAACCGCGCCACCGTGCTGCACAATGCCAGCGTTTACGCCGCGGCTGACTCTGCCGACCCGCCGATCGCCACCGTGACTCCCGGCCACGAAATCGTCATCAACCAGAAAAACGGTCCCTGGCTCAGCGTCTTTGCCAATACCGACGAAAAAGAGGAAGACCTGGACAATAAGCCTGAGTTCACCGATCCCAACACCCAGCCACAGCCGAGTTCCGGCTGGATCCGCGACAAGGGCGTGGTTACGCCAAAAACTCCGCAGGGAGACATCCTGCTGTTCGGCATGGCCGCCGACCTCGAAGCGCAGGCCGCTGAACCCCACGCCCCGAAGGACGCAGCCGAATCCGCCAGCCTTCTCTACCGGCGCGTGTGGGAGTACTACCCAGAATCCTCACTCTCGGCAGAGGCCGCCTTTCGCTCCGCCGACATCCGCTGGCAAATGGAAAAGGCCGACAACAGCACGCTGCCCAGCGCGCATGAGCAGGACGCCTTTCTCCGCCCCCAGATCTATGAAGGCCAGCTGAAGCGCGTGATAAAGAACTACCCCAACTCACCGGACGCCGCCAAAGCCGCGTTCGATCTGCTGGACAACAAACTCTGCGGCGACTGGCAGGGGCTGCCCAAGTGCCCGGAGATGGAAACCACTCTCTACGTCAAGTATGCGGATCGCTACCCCGGCGGCCCGAAGTCGCCGGAAGCGCTCTTCGATGCGGCCTACCGCCAGGGTGCGCTGGTGACCATGTACCTCGTTGACGACAACCGCAAGCGCTCCGAACAGGCGGCAGGGAACTGCCAATCCCTCGCCGATCGCATGCTCAAGGAGTATCCGCAATCCGACTACACCAGCCGCGCACAAAGCATCGCGTTCCGGGTCAAACAGGGCATCTCTGTCTACGGCAGTGACCGCGACTAGCCGTCGACGACAACCGCAATCCTTAGTTGTCATTCCCGAAGGGAATCTGCGTTTATCGCTGCCTGCTGAGTCAGGCACCCGCCGCCCAAGACGACTGCGCTCACTTGGAACGTCGAAAAGGCCAGATTGCTGCAATGCCGTCGGCATCCTGCAGAAATCTGGCCTTTTGAGTGCTCGTTGGATCGACTCGACCGTGTCTAGCTGTTTACAGGAACCGGCTCAGGTGTCTGCGCGGGGGATGTCGGTGCACCCTTGCCACCCTCGGCACCGGGCTTGCGGATATCGATGCCGCCCTTAAAGAAAGCACCGTCTTCAATCGAGATACGCGCCGCGATCACATCACCGGTCAGGGAGCCTTCGGAGCGAATATCCACGCGGTCGGAGGCCTGGCAGTTGCCGCGGACCTTACCCAACACCACGATCTCGCGGGCGGAGATGTTCGCCGCAACCTGGCCGTTGCGGCCAATGGTGACGCGGTTGCCGGGCAGGGTGATCGCACCCTCTACCTTGCCGTCAATATAAAGCGACTCCGAGCCCGAAAGCTCACCCTTCACCACAAGGCTCTTGCCGATGGTGGCCTGCTCGCCGGTCGCATTCGCACCCGGGACGCCGGCCGCAGTCGGCCGTGGGGTGTCGAAGCTGGTGGTGCTTGGCGTGCTCGTGGGCGCGCTCGGGCGCACCGGCTCAGGGGTTGGGGGTGTCTGAGTGCCTGGCTGATTCGGTTTCCACATCTGTTTGTTGCTCCCTTTCCTCGTCGGAGGATATGCCGCCGAACCCCGGCCTCCACGCATGCGTGTATGGCACCGTCTGTCCGTGCTCTGTCCACGATACTACTTCGTCAACAATCCCCGAACGTTGAATGCAGGGGTGCAAGAGCATCCGGAAAGGCACCTGCGCCCGCAATCTTCGGCCACCGCGGTCTACTCTTCCTCCGCTTCGCCCTCCTCCACCAGGGAACTGATCCCCGCCACATCGAACGTCACGGGTTGCCCTCCGGTGAGCGAAAGCGTCGCCCGCATGGGCATGCGCTGCCACTGTGCGGGGGAACAAACCGGGTGGGAAGGTTTGTCCAGAGGCCAGCTGCTCAGCACTCGCTGCCCCACCGGTTTATGGGTGCCCAACTCGACCACAATCGCCATCACGCCGCCCTTCAACGTGGGTAGGAGTCCGCAGTAGGCGGCATAATCCCGAAACCACACCACCTCGGAGATCTGCGGATCGAATTCGGGCAGGTGCAGCGGCGAGATATGTCCGGAGGTCCGGTCTACCTGCAACCATGGACCTGGTTGCCAGCTCCAACGGGCGGGCTCGCCCGGCAGGCCATCGTTGATGCGCAGCGCGCGCCGAATCACAAAGGTACGATCGGTCACCTCGTGCAGCTCGCCCACGGTCCATTCGCGCGGTTTGTCGTCGACCACCAGCGGACGTATGCGCAGGGTTGTCGCCTCTTCGCTCTTGTTGTCCGCTGTCGCCTCCGGCGGCGTGTACGGCACCTTGCGCACCGCTCCCAGCGTGACGATGTGCAGCTTGGCCGCCTGCACCCGCAGCGGAAACAGCACAAGAAGCACGAGGGCCAAGAGAGGTGCGGCAGCCAGGCGAAGGATCTGCATGGGCCAAGGCTAATCAGGTTGGGGCGGAGGACGCACTCCCCCGTTCGCTGCATTACCTTTCATTCGGCATCGAACCGCTCTTCACAATACGGGCATCTTCGGGTACACTCGAAAATGGTGCGTGACCCTTCCGCAACCTCCGCGCCACCCAGATAAACTGGCAGACCGCGGGGGATCAGAAGCCCACGATCAGGTATAGGAAACAGCAGGAGTCGGCCCGAGGGCTGATTCTGAAGGAGAGCGTTTGTCGAAGGAAGATGCAATTGAGGTAATGGCGACGGTCGTCGAGATCCTGCCAAATGCGCTTTTCAAGGTGGAGTTGGAGAACAAGCACCAGGTGCTGGCTCATGTCTCCGGCCGTATGCGCAAGAACTTCATCCGCATTCTCACCGGAGATCGCGTAGCTATCGAGCTCAGCCCCTACGATCTGAATCGTGGTCGCATCGTGTACCGCTATAAATAGTTGCAAGCTGTACGACTTACGTTTCGCGTGGAGACACGGGATGTACAGCGTAGAACGTACCACTGGAGTTTCCAAATGAAGGTTCGTGCATCCGTTAAGCCGATCTGTGACAAGTGCAAGGTGATTCACCGTAAGGGTGTCGTTCGCGTCATCTGCTCGGCGTCCGCCAAGCACAAGCAGCGCCAGGGCTAAGCACCCGAGGCTCTGTCCATGTGGCCCCGCTGGGCGAGTTCGCCGAAGTCAAGGCGTGCGTTGAACCCGGAGGAGACTTAAACCAGCAGCATATGCTGCCGTCCAGGTCAGCCGCTCCATCTACCACCCACGCTCTCCGGCAACGACATGTAAGCCCGGCCTGAGCCCCAACCGAAAGGCAAACCCATGGCCCGTATCGCTGGCGTCGATCTGCCCGGAAACAAGCAGACTCGTATCGCCCTCACGTACATCTACGGCATCGGCAATCCCCGCGCACTCTCGATTCTGACAAAGGCGGGTATTGACCCTTTCGTCAAGCTCGCCACGTTGGATGAGGATCAGCTGAACAAGATCCGCCAGGTGATCGAGCAGGAAGGCGGCATTGAGGGCGATCTCCGCAAGGAGATTTCACTCAACATCAAGCGCCTGATGGAAATCCAGAGCTTCCGTGGTATCCGCCACCGCCGTAATCTGCCTGTCCGTGGACAGCGCACCCACACCAACGCCCGCACCCGCAAAGGTCCTCGTAAGGGAACCGTTGCCGGCAAAAAGAAAGTGACCAAGTAAGCCATGGCGAAGACACAGCAGAAGTCTGCCGGCGCCAAGGCCGGTAAGGGCAAGAAATTTAAGAAGCGCGAACGCAAAAACGTTCCGTTCGGTCTGGTGTTCATCCAGGCAACGTTCAACAACACCATCGTCACCATCACCGACCAGCAGGGCAACACGCTCAGCTGGAAGAGCTCAGGCTCACTCGGCTTCCGCGGCTCCCGCAAAGGTACACCGTTTGCGGCGCAGCAGGCGGCCGTGAACGCCGCCAACGCCGCCCGCGACCACGGTCTGCGTTCGGTTGATGTGCGTGTTTCGGGACCGGGTTCCGGTCGTGAGAGCGCCATCCGCGCCCTGGCAGCCGCAGGTGTCGAGGTGCGTTCGATCCGTGACGTCACGCCGATGCCGCACAACGGTTGCCGTCCGCCGAAGCGTCGCAGAGTATGATCTGTGTCTCTGCCCACATGGTTCGGCTATGCCTGTTCGGGTCGCCGGATCTTGTGGGGGTTGGCAGGTCGGCCAAATATTAATAGCGGATCGCGATGAAGAGCCCACCGGCTTGTAAAGCGATCGACACCCGAAGTTGGAGATAAGCAATGGCACGTTATACAGGACCCGTCTGCCGCATGTGCCGCCGCGACGGCGTCAAGCTCTTCCTTAAAGGCCCCAAGTGCTTTACTGACAAATGCCCCGTCGAAAAGCGGAATTTCCCGCCCGGGCAGCACGGCCAGTCCAAGAAGGTGAAGAAGGTTGTAGGTTACGGCCTGCAACTGCGCGAAAAGCAGAAGGCAAAGCGCATCTACTTCACACTTGAAACCCAGTTCCGCGCCTATTACGAGGTCGCGGCAAATAAGACTGGCGTCACGGGCGATCTGCTTCTGCAGCAGCTCGAAACCCGCCTGGACAACGTTTGCTATCGCCTCGGTTTTGCCCTGTCGCGCCGCCAGGCCCGCCAGGTGGTGCGTCACGGCCATATCCAGGTGAATGGCCGCAAGGTAAATATCCCCAGCTATCAGTGCAAGGTCGGCGATGTGATCGCGATTCGCGAGGGCTCGAAGTCCATCGGCCTGCTGGAAACGGCCAAGGACTTTATCTCCGGTCAGACCCGCGTGCGCTGGATCGACGCCAACCCCGAGCAACTTACAGGCAAGATCGTCGCTCTGCCGCAGCGTGAGGACATTCAACTGCCGGTCAACGAGCAGCAGATCGTCGAACTGTACAGCAAGTAAACGGGGTACGGGGCCCACGGCAGGACCTACCGTCCTGTCCTCTGGGCCGCGCTCTGAACCTATCACCCTGTTTCAACCGCACTACCGTTAGCCGCGCAAAATGCCTCGTGCGGCAGCGAAGAAAGGACACCCTATGCTTTGGAGAGGTTTCCAAAAGCCCAAGCGCCTGGCCGTCGAGCAGGAGTCGCTCACCAATACCTATGGCAAGTTCTCGGCGCAGCCCTTTGAGCGGGGCTTCGGCACCACCATTGGCAATGCCTTGCGCCGCACCCTGCTGAGCTCAATTGAAGGCGCCGCGGTGACCGCCGTCAAAATCGAAGGCGTGCTGCACGAGTTCCAGTC
Source organism: uncultured Bryocella sp. (assembly GCA_964235515.1). Taxonomy (GTDB): domain Bacteria; phylum Acidobacteriota; class Terriglobia; order Terriglobales; family Acidobacteriaceae; genus Granulicella. The sequence goes on along the minus strand of CAXSBL010000005.1, from coordinate 94,136 downwards.
CATCACCGGCGTCGTCGAAGACGCGACCGATATCATCCTGAACCTGAAGCAGATCCCATTCAAGCTGCACGGCGATGGTCCCAAGGCGCTCTACCTGCACGTCGACCAGCCCGGTCCTGTGACCTCGGGCATGATCGAGGCAGACGGTGACGTCGAGATCCTCGACCCGGAAGTCTACATCTGCACCGTCTCTGAAGGCGGCCGCATTGACATGGAGATGCGCCTGAAGCGTGGCCGTGGCTATATTTCGGCCGACAAGAACTTCGATGGCGATCTCGGCCTGGGCTTCATCCCGGTCGACTCCGTCCACTCGCCCGTGCGCAAGGTCAACTTTCTCGTGGAGGCTGCTCGTCTGGGTCAGGTGACCGATTATGACAAGCTGAACCTCGAGATCTGGACCAACGGTACCGTGCTTCCCGCCGACGCGCTCGGCCTGTCCGCCAAGCTGCTGAAGGATCACATGTCCATCTTCATCAACTTTGAAGAGGAGATGGAGGCTGGATCGCACGGCGATCACGACGGCCCGGCGATCCGCAACGAGAACCTCAATCGGTCCGTCGAAGAGCTTGAGCTTTCCGTTCGCAGCTACAACTGCCTGAAAAACGCCAATATCGCGACCATTGGCGAGCTGATCCAGAAGACCGAAGCCGAGATGCTGAAGACCAAAAACTTCGGGCGCAAGAGCCTCAACGAGATTAAAGAGATGCTCGCGCAGATGGGCCTGTCCCTCGGCATGCGCATCGACGAGAGCGGCAACCCGGTCCCGGGTCCGACCTCGATCCTACCCGCGGCCACGCTCTCGCAAAGCTACGGCAACTTCGACGACGAAGACGATCTCGACGACGAAGACCTGGACATGGTGCCCGAGACGGAAAACTTCTAACTCGGCAAGGTGCGGTGGGATGGGCGTAAGCCCGTCCCACTCCCTTCATCAATTTCATTCGATGCAGCCCGAATTTTCCGCAGCATCTGTAACCCGCCTCTTTGAGGCATACCGGTTGACAGGCCTCGCCTGGACCGAAGGAGACGAAGTATGCGCCATCGCGTTGGTGGATTCAAACTCGGAAGAAATACAAGTCACAGAAGGGCGCTGCTTCGCAACCTGGTCACCAGCGTCATTCTGAACGATCGCATCCACACCACGGTCACCAAGGCCAAGGCTTCGCGTCCGCTGGTGGAGAAGATGGTTACCCTGGGCAAGAACGGCAGCGTGCACGCCCGGCGTCAGGCCCTTGCCTACCTTATGACCCCCGATGCGGTGGATCGTCTTTTCGCTACTGTCGCCCCTCGCTACGCTACGCGTAATGGCGGCTATACCCGCATCATCCGCACCGGTGTCCGCCAGGGCGATAGCGCGGAGATGGCCTTCATTGAACTGCTTGATGCCGAGCAGGAGCTGAACGCCAAGGCACAGAAGCGCGCAGAGTCTCGGCAGCGTCGCCAGGACGAGTTGCAGCGCCAGATGGAAGAGCAGAACGCCGCAGAGGGTGGCGGCGACCCAAGCGCACAGTCCTAGCAAGTACACTTGGCACAAAGAGGCGCGCCTTTGGGTGCGCCTCTTCTTTTGTTTGGGGCTTTTGCACCACGGTAGAGGAGCGGGATTGCCTTTACTGCGACGGGTTTGCCTGCGCTACACTAGGCCCATTGCAATGCCAATCGTCCGGCTCAACAACATTCGCAAGGTCTATGAAAACAAAGTCGCTGTCGAGGGGCTTTCGCTCGTCATCGAGCCTGGCACGATGTTCGGTCTGCTCGGCCCAAACGGCTCCGGCAAGACCAGCTCTATTCGCATGATGATCGGGATGACAATCCCTGACTCCGGCAATGTCGAGCTGTTCAATCAGCCCTTCGATCGCACCGCGCTGAGCCGGGTGGGATACCTTCCCGAAGAACGCGGCCTTTACAAAAAGATGAAGGTGCTGGATCAGCTGATCTTTCTCGGCCAGCTCCACGGGCTGGCGGAGTCTGTGGCTCGCACACGTGCCCTTCACTGGTGCGAGCGGATGCAGATCTCCGACTCCATTGGCAAACGGACGGAAGAGCTCTCCAAGGGCATGCAGCAGAAGATCCAGTTCATCGCGGCGCTGCTGCACGAGCCCGATCTGATCATCATGGATGAACCCTTTAGCGGCCTCGATCCGGTTAATGCCACGCTCTTGCAGGACACGCTCGTCGATCTTCGCCGGGAGGGCAAGGCGATCCTGTTCTCCACGCATCGCATGGACCAGGTGGAGAAGCTCTGCGATGCGATCGCCATCATCTATCGTGGCAAGTTGGTGCTCGAAGGCACCATGCGCGAAGTGAAGGGCCGTTACCCGCATAATCGGGTGCAGATGGTTTTTTCAGGAAGCGATCGCTTTCTGGGGCATCCCGCTGTGTTGGAAGCGAAGAACTACGCCGGCATCGCGGAGATCACCCTGCGTGCGCCCGAAGAGGCGCAACAGGTTCTCGGAGCGGCCATGGCCGGCGGCGCGCAAATTACCCGTTTCGAGGTACTGGAGCCGACGCTGGAAGAGATTTTCATCGAAACCGTAAAGGGCACACCCGAGTTTGCCGAAGCGGGAGGTGTGGTGCATGCCTAAGGAAACGCTGGCCGACGGGCTGAAGAACGTACTCCTGGTCGCACGTCGAGAATATCTGGAACGTGTGCGCGCCAAAAGCTTCATCGTCATGACGGTGCTGATTCCGTTGCTGATGGGTGGCGCGCTCGGGGCGATGTACCTGATGAACCGTAACCTTGGCTCGGCACAACACCTGGCCGTGATCACGAACCAGCCGGAATTTCCGGCCGATCTGCAGACCGAGCTCGCCGACAGTCATGGCTTGAACAAGCCGGTGGTCGAAGCTTATCCGCTGCACGAGGCAGGCATTCGCGAGCGCCTGGATGGGGAGCTAAGATCCAAAGGTTCTCATCTCGACGGCTACCTCATCGAGATTCCCGGCGCTGGGCCGGCAGCCCGTCCGTCTTTCGAGTGGGTGCCGAAGGTGCAATCCGACGTGATTACCCGCAGCCGTGTCGCCGACGCCGTGCGAGGAGCCCTCACCCGAGAAAAACTGATCACCTCCGGCATGTCTCCAACGGAGATCACGGCTCTCCTGGCCCCTATCGATCTCTCTGCGGGCAATCAGAAGAACGATCACGCCGGGGCGGCTGTGGCGAGCGCCTGGGGCATGTATTTTCTGATGTACTTCGTCATCCTGTTTTACGGAATGAATGTGGCGCGTTCCATCATCGAGGAGAAAACCTCGCGTGTATTTGAAGTTCTGCTGGCCACGGTGCGTCCGTCGGAGATGCTGGCGGGCAAGGTGATCGGCGTCGGTTCAGTCGGTCTCACACAGGTCGGGATCTGGATTGTGGTAGCCACGGTCGCGCTCAAGTCGCAGGCCTTCGGGCAGGATCTGCACATCCTGCCCTCCGCGGGGCAGACGGCGCTGTTTGTGATCTTTTTCGTCCTCGGCTACACCTTGTATTCCTCCATCGCCTCGGCGCTTGGGGCGATGACCAACTCCGAGCAGGAGCTGCAACAGCTGCAGATCTTCTTAATGCTGCCCTTGATCTTCAGCTCGCTGATCATCTTCAACGTGATCACGAACCCCGATGGGCCGATCGCGCAGGTATTCTCCTTTGTGCCCTTCACGGCGCCGCTGATCATGTACACCCGCGTCATCGTGGGCAAGCCGGACGCGTTGGCGGTCACACTTTCGCTGGCCGGCCTGGTGGTCACGATCGCGATTGTGCTGTGGCTGGCCAGCCGCATCTACCGGGTGGGCATCCTGATGTACGGCAAGAAGCCGAATCTGCCGGAGATCATGCGCTGGCTGCGGTATAGCTAGATTCTGCCTTTCCGCGGGTGTGCGGCCCCGTACACTCGAGGGGTGCCGCAGTTTTCCCTCAAGCAGCGAGTGCTCCTGGCTTTGATTCCTCCCGTGGCGGCACGCGTGATTCGGCTGCTGGGTGCAACGTGGAGGGTGCGGGACGTGGCGGCGCCGGGCACGCCTGCCGGGCATACGCTTTCGGGCCCGACTGTCTTCGCCTTCTGGCATGAGGCGCTGCTCTGCTGCGCCTACCGCTTCCGTGATCTCCGCATCGCCATTCTGATCTCGCGCTCCTTCGATGGGGAGCTGATCGCCCGCACCGTCGAGCGCTTAGGGTTCATCGCGGTACGCGGCTCCAGCACGCGCGGTGGAGCAGCCGGACTGCGCGGCATGGCAGAGGCCTACGCCGCCGGTCGGATCTGTGCGTTCACTGCCGATGGACCGAAAGGGCCGCGGCGCCTCGCCAAACCGGGCGCCGTACAGCTGGCGGAGCTGGCCGGGGCTGCGTGGGTGGGCTGCTTCCACGCCGCGCCGCGCCGCGCCTGGCGGCTGCAATCCTGGGACCGTTTTGCTATTCCCAAGCCCTTCACGACCGTGCGTTTTGGTTGGCCGGAGCACCTGCCCTTGCCGACTCAGGCTGCCGTGCAACAGGGGCTGGAGCAGGCGAGGGTTCTCGCGGAAGGACCCGGGTCAGCAAATTAGGTGGCGGACAAGGATCGTGATATTCCAGTCATCTAAACTGCTCCGTTGCAGCTACAGAGGAGAATACTTCCATGAGTTGTCCTCCTGAGCGTAGCGAAGGACCTGCTGTTTGTTCGAGAACCCCATGCCATTCAGGAGAACGGCTCTAAATGCTGGTTTCAGACTTCGATTTCCTTCTCCCGGGAGAACTGATCGCGCAACGCCCTCCGGAGATCCGCGGCACAAGCCGGATGCTGCTGCTGGAAAGGAAAACGGGCAAAACTCAAGATCGCTCCTTTGCGGATCTACCCTCGCTGCTGCAACCTGGGGACCTGCTGGTTCTAAACGATTCGCGCGTGCTGCCGGCTCGCCTCTTCGCGACCAGATCCGGCCTAAGGACGCAGCCCGGATCCCCACGGCCCGAAGGTGTCGTAGAGGTGCTGCTGACCGAGCGGTTGACGGCGCAGGCGGACACAGAAGTTGGCGAGGAGTTCGCCGGACAGGTCTGGCGGGCGTTGGCAAAGCCCGCGAAGAAGGTGGGCGTCGGCGAACTGCTGCTGTTTGCGGCGCAGCCGGGCGAAAGACCGTTGTTGCAGGCGAAGGTAATCGCGGCCGGCGAGTTCGGGGAGCGAACGCTCAGCTTTGAGCCGTCTAATGATTTTCTGGGGATCCTGGAGCGCATCGGGCACCTGCCATTGCCCCCCTATATCCGCCGCGGCCAAACGGAGCCGAACACGGCGGAGGACCGGGAGCGGTATCAGACGGTGTACTCATCGCCCTTTTTAGCTGGCTCGAAACACTCCTCAACAGCCGATACGGAGCCGGGAGCGCCGACCCCCGCCACGCCCAAGAAGCCGGGTACGGAACCGGCACAGGCTGCGGGTTCTGCGGCAGCACCGACGGCGGGGCTACACTTCACGCCGCCAATTCTTGCCGAGCTCGAAGCACGTGGGACAGAGACCGCAAAGCTCACGTTGCATGTCGGACTGGGTACGTTTCAGCCGGTGCGCGTGGAGCGAACGGAAGACATCCGGCTGCATGCGGAGCCGTACACCCTGGGCGCGGATACGGCAGACGCGCTAAACCGGGCCTATCGTGAGGGCCGGCGCATCGTGGCGGTGGGCACCACGACCACGCGGACGCTGGAGCATCTGGCACGGCGTTTCGAGGCGCAACACGGTGCCCTCTCCAAGCAGAACCCGCTGCAGTTGGAGCCGCACTCCGGGTCGACGGGGCTGTTTCTCTCGCCGGGCCCCCAGGGCGATGACCGCTTCTTGCTGGTGGATGGTTTGCTGACGAACTTTCACCTGCCGCAGTCGACGCTGCTGATGCTGGTAAGCGCATTTGCGGGGCGAGAGCGGGTGCTCGCCGCCTACGCCCACGCGGTCGGGGCACGATACCGGTTTTTCAGCTACGGCGATTGCATGCTGGTGCTGTAGCCCTGCCGATCTGGCAGGGCTACAGCAACCAGCGGTTCATTACTGCTTGAGCCGGGTCTGAAACTGCTCGATCAGGTCATGCACCTGCGCCGGCCATGGTCTGTCGCCCTGGCCGCGCAGGGTTTCGGCCCAGACGAGGTCGCCTCGCCGGTTCTCGCTGTCGAGGGTGTACACGCGCAGGGTCGCCAGATCGTGGTCGCCGGGGCCATACGTTACGCCGGTCGCCTCAACCGGGGTGAGCGCGATCTGCAACGTTGCCGGGTGATCATTGGTACCTAACTGCTTGCTCAGGCTGGCTACCAAACGGCGCAGTTGAGCCGCCGTCTGGCGGTCCATCGGCTGGGTTTGAAGGGAGATAGCGCGTGCGGTGGCCAACGCCCGCTGGAAGGCGGGCAGGTTGCAGCGATAGGCGCCGTCGGTCAGCGCGCAAGCAGTTGCCGGCGTTTCCTGAAGCACCCCAAGCCTCGTGGGAGGGGAAGCTAAACTTTTCCCCGCAGATGCCGCGACAAGCAGGAAAGCGAACAGAGGGAAGGATGAGAAAACGGGCCAGCCGCGCATAATGCACTTTAGCGCAGACACCGCGGAAGCCGTACCGCTGAAGGCGGGCGACTGAAACCTTGTACGGGCTGCAAGCGGTCACTTTCCGCGTGGCCGTAGCGGTAGCGGTCGCCGCCCCGGCATCTTAAGCTGGAGAGAACGTCATGCCATCGATAGAAAAAGAGCAAACCTCCGGAGCTTCCTCCACCCAATCCGGCCAGAAACCGACAGTGTACCTGCTGGACACGATGGCCTTTATCTTCCGTGCCTACCACGCGATGCAGCGTTCGCGGCCAATGTCCACCCGTACCGGCGTGCCGACGGCGGCGACCTACGTCTTCGTGAACATGCTGAACAAGCTGCGCGAGGACTTCAAACCGGAGTACCTGGCCGCGGTCTACGACGTGGGCCGTCCGGTGCACCGCAATGAACTGGCGGGGCAGATGAAGGATGTGCAGAAATTCAATCTGAAAACCCAGCAGTTTGAGACCGTGGAGTACGGTGGCTACAAGGCGAATCGCGTAGAAACGCCGCCGGACCTGATCCAGCAGCAGCCCTACATCCGGCGCGCGCTGGAGGCGTTCCGCATCCCGATCGTCTACTACGAGGGTTTCGAGGCCGACGACGTGATCGGCACGCTGAGCTGCCAGTTGGCAGATCTCGGGCACAAGGTTTACGTGGTTTCGAGCGACAAGGACATGATGCAGCTGGTCAACAGCAGCGTGCACATCCTGAACCCCACCAAGGACAACCTGATCCTGGACCCGGCGGGGGTGGAGGCGGCGCTGGGCGTGGCGCCGGATCGTGTGATTGACGTCATGGCGCTTCGGGGCGATGCAATCGACAACATTCCCGGCGCGCCCGGAATCGGTGACAAGGGATCGGTGGAGCTGATTCAGCAATTTGGCACCGTGGAGTCTGCGCTGGATGCGGCGCTGACCACGCCCGAGGCCATTAAGCGAAAGACCTACCGTGAATCGCTGGCGAACAATCGCGACAACATCCTGCTGTCAAAGGAACTGGTGACCATTCACACATCCGTTCCGATCGAGGCCGACCTGGACCTGATGCGGACCCCGGCCCCCGACACCGCAGCGCTACGCAAGCTGTACACAGAGCTGGAGTTCACGACGCTGCTGAAGGACCTGGCGCCCGACACCGAGGAGGTGAAGCCGGAGTATGTGGCCAACGCTTCTGCAGGCGATCTGGGGGATCTGCTGCAGCGCGCAAGGGAAGTCGGACACCTTGCCCTGGCGCTCAAGGAAAACGCGCAATCCGTGAGCGAAGAACTGGCAGCTGAGCCAGAAGGGGAAGGGGAAGGCGAAGCCGAACCGGAGCTGCCACAGACGATGTCTCTCTTCGGTACGCCGCTGGATGGTGCACGTACGGTCGATGTACCGGCGGGCGCGCCCGTCGATCTGGCCTGCCGGATTGGGTTGGCCGCGGAAGCCTTACTGGGAATTGAGGCCGGGCTGGACGCGCCGGGTTTGCGCGAGGCTCTGGAAGACGCCTCGCTGCCAAAGCGGGTACATGACCTAAAGGCCGTGCTGCGCGCGATGGAGCCGCATGGTGTGGTGCTGGCAGGCGAGATCACCGACGTGATGCTGGAAAGCTATCTGCTCAATCCGACCCACGGCTCGCACACGCTTGTTGATATAGCCGCAAGATCGACAAGCCGGGCACTGATTCATCAGCCCAGCAAGGAGAATCCGTCCGATCCGGAGCGGTTGCCGGAGGCCGCGGCCGCCATTGCGCGCCTGGCCGAGACCCTGCGGGAACAGATCGCGGAGGCGGCTCCCGTAGAGCACCACATTCCGGCCGACGAACCCGGCTTGGGCGGCGCCATGACGACGGAAATGCTGTTTGCGGATGCCGGCGCCCTTGGTGAGGAGCGGCCGCTGGCTGCGTCGGCCGGATCGGCCGAACACGGGCCGGCGCTGCATGAAAAGTCACCTCTCACCGAGGTCTACCGCCAGATCGATCTGCCGCTGGTGCCGGTCCTGCTGCGCATGGAGCGCGCCGGGGTGCGTGTGGACCTTTCGCTGTTAGGTGAGATGGGATCGCGACTGGCGGTGATGATCGACGACTTGGCGGAAAAGGTCTATGCAAGCTCAGGGCATCGGTTCAACATCAACTCGCCCAAGCAATTAGGGGACGTGCTGTTCAACAGAATGGAGCTGCCCAAGCCGCTGAAGTATGGCAAGGGCAAGGTAATCTCCACGGCGCAGGACATCCTGGAAGACCTCGCACAACATCACGAGGTGCCGATGATGGTGCTGGAGCACCGTCAGCTGCAGAAGCTCAAGTCGACGTACCTGGATCAGCTGCCGGTGCTGGCCGATGCCGGCGGCCGGGTGCACACCACCTTTAACCAGGTAGGCACAGCCACCGGCCGGCTCAGTTCTACCAATCCAAATCTGCAGAACATCCCCATTCGGACGGCGGTGGGCCGGGAGATTCGGGCGGCCTTCATCGCGGCGCCCGGCAACCTGCTCATGTCAGCGGATTATTCGCAGATCGAGCTTCGGCTGATGGCGCACTTCTCGGGCGATCCGCTGCTGGTTGACGCCTACCGCACTGGCAAAGACATCCACACGCTCACCGCGGCGGAGGTCTTCGAGGTGGACGCCGCCACGATGGACAAGGAAACGCGCGCACGGGCCAAGGCGGTCAACTTTGGCATTGTCTATGGCATTTCACCCTTCGGCCTGGCAGCAAACCTTGGCATCGATCAGAAGACCGCTAAGGAGTACATCGAGCGGTATTTTGCGCGTTACAAAGGCGTAGCCGAGTTTATCGAACGCACGCTGGCCGAGGTGCGCAAGACCCAAGCGGTTCGGACGGCGTTCGGACGGCTGCGGCCCATCCCGGATATTCAGTCCCGCAACCCGAACCAGCGCGGCTTTGCCGAACGCACCGCGGTGAATACGCCTCTGCAAGGGACAGCCGCAGATCTTATCAAGCTCGCGATGATTCGAATCGACAGCGAGATCCGGCGGCGGGAGCTTCGCTCGCAGATGACGCTCCAGGTGCACGACGAACTGCTGTTTGACGTGGTGCCCGAGGAGGCCGAAGAGATGCAGACGCTGGTGAAGGAGCAGATGGAAGGTGTGGCCGAGTTCCGGGTGCCGATTGTGGCCGAAGTCGGCGTGGGACAGAACTGGCGCGATATTTAGCGAGAAATTCCCTCCTCGAAACTCGTGAACAGAATGTCGCACCTAGCAGGCGGTCGCAAGGATCTCCGCCGCATTTGGAAGCTTCGTGCGCCGCGACGGACGTTTGCTGGTAGCGTGCACGGGAGCCGATCTGCCGGGCATACTCTGGCCATCCCAGCGCTGCACCAGGCGCTGTAGAGCCTCGAAACAGGTCAGATCGAGCTTATGGGGAACGTCGCAGGCCAGAATGTCTAGAATGTCACTGGCGGCCAAGCCGACACGATAGGGACGGTCTTCGGCCATGGCGGCATAGCAGTCGGAAAGAGCAATGATGCGTGATTCCAACGAGATCTGGTGCGCTTGCAGACCGTAAGGGTAGCCCGAGCCGTCGAGTCGTTCATGATGTTCGGCGGCGAGAACGGCCAGCTCACGAAAGGCACTCACGCGCTTGAGGATGGATCCTGAAAGAGCAGGATGCCGGGTGATGACGGTCCACTCCTTGGGCGTGAGCTTGCCACGCTTGTCGAGGATGCGGTTCGGAACGGCAAGCTTGCCAATGTCGTGCAGAAAGGCTGCCCGGCGGACCAGGGAGAGGCGCTTCGGCCCAAGGCCGAGCTCCTGCGCGACCTGGATGGCGATTTCGGTCACCCCGAGCGAATGACTGTAGGTAAAGGGGGATTTAGCGTCGACGACGTTGCCGAAAGCTTCGCAGATGCTGTCCACGCGATTCGGGGTCAAGGGAGCACAGATGCCGGGATCCTGCCGCAGCACCTCAGCGCGTGTTTCTTCCACATCGGAGGAGTGGCAGTGTTGCCAGAGCCTGCCCGAGGTGTGCAGCGATTGAGCAGCGCGCACAATATTGGCGTCAAACCAAGTGCCTCGCCGGCTGCGAACCATTTTGAGCGCGGCCTCGGAGCCCGATTCACAGGCAAAGGCATCCAGCGTCTGTGCGACGGCACATATGCGGCTGAGCAGCGGAATCGTGTTGCCGCGCTGGCCGGAGGGCAGGCCGGTGCCGTCCCAGCGCTCGTCAATGTGGTACACCGCCTCGATGGTCGGGCCGGTCATCCCCAGGTCCTGCATAATCTGGGTGCTGCGCGAGCACTGCATCGCCCATTCGTGACGTGAATCCTCGTCGAGTGACGCCGTTTGCCCGAGTTGCCGGCCAATGTGAGCGGGCAGGGGCACCTCGGGCAGAACTTCGCGCCAAATCCGTTCCAGTAGCAGAGGATTGCTGCCCAGCGCCGCGGCCATGGTGCCGGCATGCGGACGCGACCCCCCCATAATTTGCGAAAGGCGTGCCGCATTATCGGAACAACCGATGTCTTTCAGTAGAAGAGCATAGAAAAGGCTGGTGAAGTCGACTTCGGATATCTCAAGAGCGGTTGCCAGGCGCATGCCGATGACGCAGGTGCGCAGACTGTGGCCGGGAACCGCGCCTTCGGTCAGGTCCAGCGCGAAGGTCAGGGCAGAGATGACCTCCGAGAGCGATACGGCACCCTCTTCGTAGGAGATCGCTTGACCGTAGGTGGCGGAGGTTTCCAAGGGCGTCCTTTATGCTGCGGCGAAGAATGCGAGGAGCCCTGCTCTGCGGCCCCGTGGGAAAGTCTGTTTCCGCCGACAGTTTCAGCTTGCCGACTGGTGAATCGTTTGGCTATGCCTCTTTGTGTAAGGTGGGGGCCACGAAGGAGGCATTACCAGTGGAAACACTGCTTCGAAGTCGGACAGTTGAGTGGGAGCTCGGCAGTTTCACCGCAGCCTTGCCGCCAGGGATGCCGCGCCGGAAAGGGGGCGGTTCGGGTACAATCGAGGCGAATAGGGCCGTTGTACGGCCCTGCATGGGAGCAGGATTGCACTACGGCAGTTTGAAGAACAGAGCAGGGACGCGCCCATTCAAGATCGCGTCGGGTTTGGGCGTTTCGCTCGCGTTGTTGGGCTGCGGCCAGCAGTACCGTCCTGTCGTGAGTGCAATCAACCCCGTTGGACCGGCGGCACAACCCAAGAAATACGCCATCGCGGTATCGAGTCCCAGCGCGAACGTCGGGGGATTGCTTTCGATCGTCGACTTTGCAGGCGATACGATTCTGGCCACGCCGCAGATCCTGCCCTCGCCGACCTATTTTGCGATTCTGACAAACGCCTCTGAGGGTTATGCGGTCAATGCGCAGAATTCGCTGAGCACGGTGCCGATCGGGTCGCCCACCACCCTGTTGACCAGCTCCGTCGTGCAAACGGCACTTCCCACCGGTGCCAGCGCACCCAGTATCAGTGCATTCACGCTTGGCAGCGCAGCGCGGCTGTTTGTTCCCGAGATTGGCCGCTCCTCTGTTGCCGTGTTGAGCACATCAAGTCCGGCGCTGCAGCAGGAGATCGGTGTCGGAGCCAACCCGGTGTATGTTGTGGGTGCGGATGGTACGCCCCGGGCCTATGTCCTCAGCACGGGAACAGGAACAATGGCCGGGCAGGCCGCGGCCATTGAAGGGACCAGCCTCGGTATCTCCGCAACCATTCCCGTGGGAATCAATCCGGTGTACGGCGTGGAGACCCCGGATACGCGTCGCGCCTTTATTCTTAATAAAGGATCCGGTACGGTCTCCGTCATTAACGTGATCAACAATGCCCTGGACGACGCAAATCCGGTGATTCCCGCCACGGGAACGCTGGGCGTTAATCCGGTGTGGGCGGATTTCTCGACGATCACGAATCAACTTGTCGTGCTAAATGCCGGGAACGGCACAACGCCGGGAACGTTGAGCATTATCAGCATTCCCCTGTGCAGCGCGCTGGCGCTCTCCGGCAACAGCACCTGCAACACCGCTAACCCCTCCGATGCTGCCACGTTTGGCACGGTGCTGGCCACGGTACCGGTGGGTGTGAACCCATCCATGGTCTCCGTGCTGGCGGACGGCACGCGGGCCTACGTGGTCAATCAGGGAAGCAGCACGATCGCTGGTTCGGTCAGCGTGGTGAATCTGGTCAGCGGGACGGTGACGGCTACCATCCCGGCGGCCACCTTGTATAACGCGGACGGCACAGTCAACTTGACCGGTACGCCGGTCTGCCCGGACGGCAGCAGTCTCACCTGCGTCTTTGGCCATCCCAGCACAGTGGCCGCCACCACGGGGACGCCGACCGGCAAAGTTTACTTTACGTCGCCGGACAGCAACTACATGACGGTTCTTGAGACCGATACGGATAGCATAGACACCCACGTGAATCTGCAGGGAGCCGGCGTCCGCGTCCGAGTGTCAGCTCCTTAAAACGATCGGCGCTCGGTTCGCGGCCACTCCGCCTGCGGCAAACCGGGCGGAACACAAAGGCCCCTGATTGCGTCAGGGGCTTTTCTCATGCAAGATCTTCCGTGATTAGGTTCCGGCCAGCAGAATCGGAGGGGTCGGGCTGATGGAGCCACCCTCTGCCTCTTCCGTGACGCCGAAGCCCTTGGCTTCCAGGTTGTGCGGCAGTACGGGGAGGAGCACCGAGGCGTTGCCGCTCGCATCGGGCCGAAAGAGACCAGCGGCGACGGGGCTGCCGGCGGCCGGGAGCAGCCAGAGTTCGTAGGTCTTGCCGTGCATGATCGGTTGCAGGTTGGAGGCGATGAAGACCAGGGAACCTCGTGCGGCATCATAGGCGGCATGCCCTTGCGGCTTGGCCGGAACACCAGGTTTAGCCGCAAGCTGCAGGGTTACCTGCATGGCGTGTGGGTCGGTCAGGGTATGCAGTACCTCGCGAGCCCGCGCCACCTCCCCATCGGATCGGTGGAGCTGGTCGAGCGCCAAAGACTCAGTGGCGATCTGTTGCTTCAGGAACGATTGCTCGTGCAACTGCCAGCCGATGGTGGCCGCAAGTCCGGCCGCGGCGGCCCATCCCACCCAGGCCCAGCCCGTGTTGCCCGAGCGGCGGGCAGCGTAACTTTGGCCTCTGCCCGCAGCCGTTTCACCACCGCGCGTGGCAGGCATCTCGGCGGGAACAAACTTGGGCTCGCGTGCGATGCCGGCAATAAGGCGCGGCCTCGATGCCGGCGGGGGTGCCTGGACCGGCGAGGTCAAGGCAAGTACGGCCATATCCCCTTGCAGCCGGCCGACAGCCTCACTGCAGATCTTGCAAGAATGCAGGTGGGCGGCAATCTCCGCGGTCTCCTGAGATGGCAGCATGGCAAGAGCAAACAGCGCGAGATCGTCTTCTGTGACGTGATTGGTGACGGTCATGCGCCGAATGCCTTTCTCAGCGTCAACAGCGCGCTGCGGATACGAGTCTTTACCGTGCCAAGGGGATCGCCGGTCATAGCGGCAATCTCGGTATGGGTGAGGCCGTCGAAAAACGCCATCTCAAGAGTTTTTCGCTGTTCCACGGGCAGTTGCAGAATGATGGCGCGGGCGCGTTCCATCATGTTGTTCCGTTCCGCCTCATCGGCGAGATTGAACGGAGAGGCAAGCGCGATATCTTCTACCGAATCCGTCGGACGCCTGCGCCGAAGCGTATCGATGGAGCGGTTACGTGCAACGACGGCCAGCCAACCGCCGAGACTTCCCTTCGTCTCTAAAAAACTGCCAGGGCTGCGCCAGACCTGCATGAAGATCTCCTGCAGCACATCTTCCGCAGACGCCGTATCCCTCAACACACGGAGGGCGACCGAGTAGACGACTTTCGAGTAACGATCAAAAAGGGAAGCCATGGCGGCCTCATCTCCTCGGCGTACACGATCCAGCAACACTGCGTCGCTGTTCGCGCTGGCTGCGCCCTCCGCCCTCTCAATCGCTCTATTCATTTAACGCACCTAATGGCTCAATGGATTTCATCCAGGCCAAGTGTTCGTGTAACGCCGGATGTCGGCTGTGGCGGCCGGTCCTCGGCTGAGGTGAAAGTCCCATGACGGAACGAGTGTAGCCCATAGCCGGCCAAAACGGGCAATCGGAAGATAAGCTGGACTCGTATATCAAAATCCATGAACAAGACGCATGAACCTTCCTCGCGTCCAGGCAAGCTCCGTCTGGACAAGCTTTTGGTGGATGCAGGCCTGGCCGCCTCCCGTGAACGGGCGCAGGCGCTGATCCTTGCCGGCCGTGTGCTGGTCAATGAACAGCGGCAGGATAAGCCCGGCACCCCGGTCAGTCCGGAGGCGGCCCTCCGCCTGCTGGGCGAGGACATGCGTTATGTCTCGCGTGGCGGACTGAAGCTGGAGGACGCCCTCACGGCTTGGGGCATCGACGTCCGGGCGCTTCCGTGTGCAGATATCGGCGCCTCCACAGGCGGCTTCACCGACTGCCTGCTGCAGGCCGGCGCCGCCTCCGTGCTGGCGGTGGACACAGGCTACGGCCAGATCGCGCACAAGCTCCGCGTGGATCCGCGGGTGCACCTGCTGGAACGCACCAACGCCCGCACCCTGGCGCCCGGGGCTTTGCGAGCCGCAGCGAACGCGGCAGGGCAGGGGGTACCCCGCTTTTTTGCAATGGATGTCTCCTTCATCGGTGCGTCGCTGGTGCTGCCGGCCGTGGTGGGCGCGCTCTCCCCGCCCGACCGCCGCTGGGACGGCGAGGCTGTCATTCTGGTAAAGCCGCAGTTTGAGGCAGGCCGCGAGCATGTGGGCAAAGGCGGCATCGTACGCGATCCCGAAGCGCACCGTCTGGCGGTAGAACGCGTCCGGGAAGCCGTAATCGCGCTCGGCGGCAGGGTTCAAGATGTGCGCGACTCGCCGATCCTGGGCATGGAAGGCAATCGCGAGTTTCTGCTGCATGCCCACTTCGGCGAGGCTCCTCAACAGTCGCCCGTGCCGTAGCTTCCCTCGTGAGGCGGACGCCTCTCTTCGTTTACGCCGTCAAGCGATACCGTCCCTCTTCGCGCGTACACTGGAGGTCGCATGCCTTTAGCCGCCATCGTCTCCAAGCCCCACAAGCCGGAGCTGGAGCAGATCCTGGCCGACCTGCTCATCTGGCTCTCCGGTCATCAATTCTCGTTTGTGCTGGATCCGCATAGCGCGGGCTATCTTCACCGCGAAAACGAAGCGGTGGATCGCACGGAGATGCCGCAGCGGGCACCCGATATCGTGATTACGCTGGGTGGCGATGGAACGTTGCTGTCCGCCGCGCGCGCCTTTGCCTATGCCGACGTGCCCCTGCTGGGGGTAAACCTGGGATCGCTGGGCTTCCTTACCGAGGTGCCGCTGTCGGAGATCTACGCCACGCTGGAGGCCTGGCTTGCAGGCAGTGGTGTGCTGGACACCCGCAGCCTGATGCATACCGAGTTGCAGCGCGACGGCCGCGTCTTTCGCCGCTGGGACGCGCTGAATGACATCGTTCTCGCCAAGGGCTCCATCGCCCGCATCGGCGAGTACGCCATCGAACTCGATGGCCAATTCGTGGCCCGCTTTCGCGCCGACGGCATCATCGTCTCCACGCCCACCGGTTCAACGGCCTACACGCTCGCCGCCAACGGCCCCATCCTTATGCCGGCGGTCGACGCTCTGGTGCTCACGGCCATCTGTCCGCATCTGCTCACGATTCGGCCCATCGTCGTGCCGGGGTCGTCGGAGATCGCGGTCACAGTGGATGTGGTGCCGCATGAAACCTACATCACCGTCGACGGGCAGGAGGTTGTGGAACTGCTTTTAAACGATCGCATCGTCTGCCGCCGTTCGGACTACTCCGTCAAGCTGCTCCGTATGCGCTCGAACGGCCTCTTCAACGTACTGCGCTCAAAACTCAGCTGGGGCGAGCAGTAACTGCGAATTCTTTAGGTGCGCGGGACGCGGACGGTGGCCGTGACCGCTCGTGACCCGCGCCCGGGCGCTTCTGCTTCTTTCAAAGCGTCTGGTCGGTTGCGCTCGTGATCACGGTGTCCTTCGCGGCGCGGCTGAGCATCACGCGTACGTCCTGCGCGCTGCGTAGGGCAAACGCGGCGGGACTTGTCGGCGCCGTCACGGAGAGGAAGTCGGCACGTTCAACCTCGGTGAGCACGAACGAAGGCCGAGCGTCGGGCGTCATCGGCGCGATTTCCACGTGGCTCATCTCGAGACGCCGAAGGTGGCGCAGAAAAAAGCCCTGCGCGGGCATGGCGCCAAACATGCCGGGATCGGGGTACTTGCCCACCTGCTCGGGTGGCGCAAGCTGCGCCTGCTGCACCGTGCCGCCGCCCTTGTGCTGCAGAAAAACATCGCTGATCTTGACGTCCTCTATGGGGTAGCCGGGGATGCCGGAGAGAATGCAGCTGATCGCGGCCTCGGCGTTGGATGACACGATGTTGGATACCAGAATGCGCCGCATCGTGCCCACTTTGGTCGTCTCCTTGGGCCCGCGCAACCGCGCACCCAGACGAAAAAACAGCGGTCCAGAGATCAGGTTGCGCATGGTGATGTTTGAGATCACGATGTCTTCGCAAAGCGCGCCATCTTCGCTTTCGAGCGTCAAGCTGCTGCAGCTGTCAAAGACGCAGTTGCTGATCGCGATGTTGAGAAAACCGCCGTTGGACTCCGTGCCGCACTTGATGCGACCGGTTCGGGGAATGCTCGCACCCGGCGGAAACGCCTTGCGTGTGCCGTCCAGCAGCGTGCCCAGCTCATACGATCCGCACACGGTACAC
Organism: uncultured Bryocella sp.; assembly: GCA_964235515.1. Classification (GTDB taxonomy): domain Bacteria; phylum Acidobacteriota; class Terriglobia; order Terriglobales; family Acidobacteriaceae; genus Granulicella. The sequence continues at coordinate 76,933 of CAXSBL010000005.1, read as the reverse complement.
CCGGTGATGGTGACGTTCTCGGTGGCTCGCGCGTAGCCAAGGGCAAAGCTGGACTTTGGACAGATGCCGTCATCCCAGGGCGAGTTGACGGTGCAGTTCGAGACATGAACATCCTTGCAGCAATCGATGTCCATCCCGTCGCGGTCCGTGTCGATGGTCAGGTTATCGATCGTGAGGTTGTCCACTCCCGTGAGCAGCAGGCCGAACCAGCCGCCCTTCAAGATGCTGAAGTCGCGAAAAAGCACGTTGCGGCAGTTCTTCAGCGCAATGGCCTTGTTGCCGACGCCGGCTTGCGCGGTGTCATAAAGCGGATACGCCCCGCGGGTCTCGCCCTTGCTCCCGCTCCCAAAGCTGAGGCCCTTGCCGTGGATCAGCCCCGGTCCGCTGATCCCAATGTTGTGGAGATCTTCGCCCCAGATCAGTGAATTGTGCCAGTGATTGTGGCCGTAGTCCTGGTAGGCGTCGTACTCGGTCTTTGGCTCTGCGGCGTCATACACCCCGCCGAGCTCGCCGGTTGTTTGGCCCGGCAGCGGCGAGCCACCTGCTTCGATCACCGCACCCGGCGACAGGAAAAGGTGCACGTTGCTCTTCAGCCGGATGGAAAAGCAAAGATAGGTCCCACCCGGAAACAACACCGTGCCGCCGCCCGCCGCGGCCGCCGCTTCGATGGCCGCATTCACCGCGGTTGTGTCCAGGTGTTTGCCGTCTCCGGTAGCCCCAAACGAGCGTACATCGAAGACCCGGGGTGCACCGGGGACGGGTGTTTGTGCCTCCGCTGCCCACGAAGGCAGCAGCGCCAGAGCTAAGGGAGAGATCTTGAGCAGGTCGCGGCGCTGGACAGGGTTCATAGGTGCTACCCAGCTTAAAACGGCAAACTACCTTCTGCTGAGATCCATTCAGATCAACCGCAGAAATACTTGGTTCACCACCAGCGCCGCCACGTAAGCCACACCGGTCATATAGCAGAACTGCAGCAGCGGGAACCGGTAGCTGTTGGTCTCGCGCCGCACGATGGCCAGCGTGGAGGTGCATTGCATCGCAAAGGCGAAGAACACCACCAGCGCCACGGCACCGCCAAGCGTCATGTCATGCCGCAACGCTTGCTGCAGGCCCAGAGCATGCGTCGCCGGGTCCACGCCGTACAGCGTACCCAGTGTGCCGACGATCACCTCGCGCGCCACAATTGAGCTCAGCAGGCCGATGCCGATCTTCCAATTGAAGCCCAGCGGATGCAGCACCGGTTCAATCCATTGCCCAAGCCGCCCGATGAGGCTGCCCGTAAGCTCGGCAAAGTGACCGCCATGAATGGGTAGAACGCTCAGCAGCCACACCAGAAACGTGACGCCGAGAATGATCGTACCGGCCTTGTGCAGAAACAGCTTGGCGCGATCGTAAACACGCAGCGTGAGAGCCCGCGGCGTGGGCCAGCGATACTGCGGCAGCTCCAGGATGAACGGCGTCGGTGAAGCCTTCAGCACCGAGCTCTTCAAAAGGCGAGCCGTAATCAGCGCCGCCAAAAATCCGAGCGCATACAGGCTCAGCATCACCATCGCGCGCAGGCCGATCAGGTGGCCAAGGAAGCTGCGGTCCGGAATAAACGCCGCGATAATCAGCGTGTACACCGGCAATCGCGCCGAGCACGTCATAAACGGGGCGACAAGAATCGTCGCCAGTCGTTCGCGCTTATTTTCAATCGTGCGCGTGGCCATGATCGCTGGCACCGCGCAGGCGTAAGCCGAAAGCAGCGGAATAAACGCCTTGCCGTTCAACCCGATGGAGCGCATCGCGCGGTCCGCAATCAGCGCCGCCCGCGCCAGGTATCCGGAATCCTCCAGGATGCCGATAAACAGAAACAACAGCAGAATCTGCGGCAAAAACACCAGCACGGACTGCACACCGTTCCATAGGCCATCCCGTAGCAACGGCCGGAGCCAGTTATCCGGCAGGGCATTCGCGGCCACGGCGCCCCAGTCGGTCAGCAGCTTGCCCAACCCGTCTGAAAGTGGCTGCCCCAGCGTAAATACAACCTGAAACACCGCAATGACCACCGCCAGAAATACCAAAGGTCCCCAGAAGCGATGCAGCAGCACGCTGTCGAGCCGGCGCGTCCAGAGATGCGCCTCTGGCGCACGGTAGGCCGTACGCTGTGACACCTGCGTCGCCCATTTGCGGCTCGCCGCCGGGCTCTGCAGCACCGGCAGCCGCAGCGACTGTGGCCGTTGCTCCACGGACTCACTCAGGCTGTGCAGGTAGCTTGAAATAAGGTCCAGCCCCGTGCCGCGCGCGCTGGAAATCAACGCCACCGGGTGACCGAGTTCCTGCGAAAGCGCCAGCGGGTCAAGCTTGCCGCCGCGTTCTTCCAGCAGATCGCTCATGTTCAGCAGCACCATCGTCGGCAGGCCGAGCGTGAACACGGTCTGCGCCAGCATCAGCTGGCGGTTCATGTGAACCGAGTCCAGCACCAGCAAAATGGCATCCGGCGGCGGCACACCCGGCATGCGCCCCGTCAGCACGTCGACAGCGACGCGCGCATCTTCCGAGTAGGTTGCGAGCGAATATATGCCGGGTAGATCGATGCACGTAAGGTCGGCCCGGCCAATACCCTTCATGCGCCCGGAGTGGTGCTCCACGGTAACGCCGGGGTAGTTGCCTACCTTCTGCCGCAGCCCGGTCAGCCGGTTAAAAAGCGTAGATTTGCCGCAGTTCGGCGGCCCGATCAGAGCGATGTTGCGAACGCGGCTGCTGACGCCGGCGGGAGCGGTTTCGATCGGGTCGGCTACGGCGGTGTGACAGCTCATGCCGTCGCCCTGCCGTTTTTTTCGATCTTCGTGGAGGGCGCGCCGAGCTCGATCAGGATGTGGCAGGCCGTCTCGTTGCGCAGACCGACCTCAATGCCGTCCACGCGATACACCGTGGGATCGCCGGCCGGTGCGCGCCGCAGCACCTCAAAACTGGCTCCGGGGAGAAAACCCAGGTGCGCCAGATGATCGCTGATGTCCTCAGGAAGGTCCAGCCGCTCCAAAGTTCCCGAGCCGCCGACCCGTACCTCGCTTAAAAACGTCACGCTGCGCCCCGTCTCGATCTGGGACCGATTCGGTCCAAGATGATCATACGCCCAGAAAGGCAGGCGCACGGGTACCTCTGCGGGATAGCACGTGAGATTTTTGGGGGAAGGTGGTGATGGTGCGCCCGGAAGGAGTCGAACCTCCGACCTACTGGTTCGTAGCCAGTTGCTCTATCCAGCTGAGCTACGGGCGCACATTGCGAAACTGCGGCAACCTGCTAAGAATACCGGAGATGGGGCTGAGGATCAAGGGCTTCGACGACCCCACACTCAGCCTGACCTCTCGGGCTCACTGCTTATTTGGCTATAGCCGGCGTGGTGGAGGGCTCGGCCAGCGGCTGGTCCGGCAGCAGTGAAACGCGCTCCGTCAGATCCAGACCGGTGCGGCGCAGCAAACCATGAATTACCGCCTCGGTCAGGCGCGAAGCGTCAAATTCAATGCGAACCGTGTGCGCGACTTCATCCACGCCAAGGCTGCGGATCCCGTAAACTTCGCGTACCCGGCCCAGCGCCATGCCGGTGGCCTCGCCCGGCTGCCGGCCGTAACGGTACATCACATCCAGCTGTGTCATGCGCTGATGCTAGCAGAGCACAGCCGCAGAATCACTCACCCGAAGGCGTCCGCTCCGCTCACCCCGCAAGCTTGCGCAACGAATCCAGGATCTCCGGGCTGGTCCAGTCCTGCGGTCCGATAAACTTCCGCCGAATCACGCCGTCCCTGTCAATCAGGTAGGTCTCCGGATAGCGGTGCGTTCCATACAGCGCGTTGGAATGACTGGCCGAGTCAAAGACCGAAAACAGCGGCAGGGGACGCCGCTGCAGATATGCCCGGTAGTTGGCCAGATCGTCATCCGTATCCACCGCGATCACCTTCACCTGCGGTAACTGCTGCTGCATCGCCTCCAGCGACGGCATCTCGGCGATGCAGGGCGCGCACCACGTGGCCCAGAAGTTCAGCAAAACCACGTTTCCGCGCAGCGAATGCAGACTGACCGCGTGCTGGCCGTCATTCAGCGTGAAGTCCGGTGCCACGCGTCCCAGCTGCCCGGGATGTTCGCCGCGATCGCAGCCGGTGGCGAAAAGGGTGAGCAGCAGAGCGCCAAAGGCCGCCCGCTTGCCGCCGGATTTGGGGAGAAATTTCATCACTTCCTATAATACGAAGCTGTGTCCCGTTCCTCCGACAAACCCGACGAAACAAAAAGGCCTGCCGCCCGCAGCTATACGCCGGTCCTCGGCTTGTTCGGCGATGGCGAGTCGCGTCCCCTCGCGAACATCCCGCCCTCCCCATCCGAAATTCTCGCCGGTCCTTCGCAACCGGACGCCTCGCTCGAGCTCTCCGTCATCATCCCCGCCCGTAACGAGGAGGCCAACCTCTCCGACTGTCTCCGCAGTCTGCTGCAGCAAAGCGAGCCGGTCTTCGCCCTGGGCACCGACTGGGAGCTCATCGTCGTTGACGACGACTCCACCGACGGCACCCGCGCCTTCGCCGAAGCCCTGGCGGCTCAGCATCCGGGCGTCCGCGTGCTGTCCGCGCCCCCTCTGCACGACCTCCACGCCGCCGATGCGCTCACCGGCAAAAACAACGCCTGCTGGGCCGGCGCACAGGTCGCCGCCGGCAAAAGCCTCCTCTTCACGGATGCCGATACGCTGCACGAAACCGGCGACCTCCGTCGCGCTCTGCATGAGGCCGAGCGCAATGACGTCGCGCTGCTCTCCTACTCTCCACGCCAGATCCTGCACGGCTTCGCCCAGGCCACCGTCATGCCGCTGGTCTTTGCCGAGCTCGCCAGCGTCTACCCACCCGCCAAAGTGAACGATCCGGCGGACAGGATCGCTGCAGCCAACGGGCAGTTTCTACTGGTCGAACGCGGGGTTTACTTCGCCGCAGGCGGCCATCGAGCGCTTGGCCGTGCCGTGCTGGAGGATGTGGAGCTCGCTGCTCGCGTCAAGCGCGCCAAAAATACCATCCGCCTGCGCTACGCCCCGGACGCCCTCTCCACCCGCATGTACCAGGGCTTCGGCGACATGGTCGAAGGCTGGACCAAAAACCTCGCCGCCCTGTTTCCGCACGCTCTCCGGCTGGCCCTGTTTCGTCTGCTCGATTTTCTGCTCCTGCTTCTGCCGATTCTGTTGCCGCTGCTGCCCTACCTCGTGCAATGGCAGCGGCTGGCGATTCTGGCGCTTTGGCTGCGCTCGGTCGTGCGCTTCTACCAGCGCGTCTCGCGAGCCCATTTTCCGATCCTCAATACCGCGATCTCACCCCTTGGTCTGCCCTTGTTCCTCTATCTTCTGATAGCCAGCTGGATACGCCACCGGGTACTGCACACCGTCCGCTGGAAGGGCCGTGAGTACCGCACTTGAACTCCCCGCCGCAGCACCAGATGTCCGCCCCGCGGCATCTAGCATCCTGTACCGAACGCAAAACCCCATGATCCTGCTCACACGAAAAGCCGACTTCGCCGCCGCTCACTATTACTGGAACCCCGCCTGGAGCGAGGAAGAAAACCGCCGCGTCTTCGGCAAATGCAGCAACCGCCACGGCCACGGCCACAACTACACGCTGGAAGTCACGGTCAAAGGCGAAGTGGACCCCACCTCCGGCTTCGTCGTCGATCTCAAGGACCTCAAAGACGTCATGGAGCGCGAGGTCGTCTCGGTGTATGACCATCGCCACCTCAACCATGAGGTGCCGGAGTTCCAAACCATGCAGCCGACCACCGAAAACATCGCACTCGCCATCTGGCAACGCCTCCACGGCAAGGTTCCCGGGGCCACACTGCACCGCGTCCGCGTCTACGAGGCCCCCGATCTCTTCGCGGACGTCTACGGAGAAACCGCATGATCGCCGCCGCTCTCGGAAAGGCCAGACCCGTGGCGCACCTCAGCCGCCGGTACCGCTTCTCCGCCTCGCACCGCCTCCACGTGGACCGGCTCGGCGACGAAGGAAACCGCACCCTCTTCGGCAAGTGCAACAACCCCTTCGGCCACGGTCACAATTACTTCGTGCAGGTCACGCTCTCTGGTCCCGTCGACGAACAGACAGGCATGGTCATCAACCTCGCCGACCTCGACGCCTTTGCCGCAACAGAGTTGATCGAGCCGTTCGACAGCAGCAATCTGAATCAGCTTCCCGCCTTCGGAAACAGCGTCCCGAGCACGGAAAACCTCTGCTTCGTCCTCTGGGAGGTCTTCACCCGCTTCGCCGCCGAACACACCCCTGCAAGGCTCGTGCGGCTGCGCGTGGAAGAAACAAATAACAACGCGTTTGACTACTTTGGCGAGGGTGCACCGGTCCCCTCGCTGCCGGACGCCTAGGGAGGCAATCGCAGCCGAAATGAAGACCACCGAACCGCTCGAATCACCTCTTCCACAACAGCCCAACGGCCTCATACACCCGGGCCGGACGGCAGCGGAGCAAGCCGCCGCCGCGGAAAATCTCACGCTCAAGCAGGCCAGCCTCCGCGAGATCTACGCCGAGGTCCTCACGCGCATCGGCGAGGACACCGCCCGCGACGGTCTGGTGAACACACCCGCGCGCATGGAAAAATCCATGCAGTTCCTTACCCACGGCTACCACCAGACGGTGGAGGAGGTCATTCACGGTGCGCTCTTCGATGTGGACTACGACGAGATGGTCATCGTCAAGGAGATCGAGTTTTACTCCCAGTGCGAGCACCACCTGCTGCCGTTCTTCGGCCGAGCCCACATCGCCTACGTGCCGCAGGGCAAGGTCATCGGCCTCAGCAAAATCCCCCGCATCGTCGACGTCTTCGCCCGCCGTTTGCAGGTGCAGGAGCGGCTCACGCGCCAGATCGCCGAGGCCATCGAGGACGCCATTCAACCCCAGGGCGTGGCCGTCATCCTTGAAGCGCAGCACCTCTGCATGATGATGCGCGGCGTGGAAAAACAAAGCTCCCGCACCGTCACCAGCGCCATGCTCGGCGTCTTCAAAACGCAGATGCAGACCCGCAACGAGTTCCTTTCACTGGTACAGCCGGCCCGCTAGAGCTCCATCCACCTTTGTTGTCATTCCCGTGTTGTCATTCCCGCAGGGAATCCGCGTTTCCGCCTATGCAACCCAAGGATCTAAATGAACGGTCTGCTCGTCATCGATAAACCCGCCGGCATCACCTCGCACGACGTCGTCTCGATCGTGCGCCGCGCCACCGGGGAACGCAGCGTCGGCCATCTCGGCACGCTCGATCCCATGGCGACCGGCGTTCTGCCGCTGCTGCTGGGCAAATACACCCGCCTCGCCCAGTTCTTCGGCGCCGCGGAAAAGCAATATGAAGGCTCCATCCGCTTCGGTTACGCCACCGACAGCTTTGACGCCGACGGCCAACCCGCTGCTCAACCGCAGCCGCTCACGCAAACCCTCGACCAACTGCGCGAGCTTGCGACCCGGTTTCACGGCGCACTCGATCAGGTTCCGCCGGTTTTTTCAGCAAAAAAGATAAACGGCGTACCCGCCTACAAACTCGCCCGCGCCGGGGTGGACGCTCCCGTAAAAGCGGCGCGCATCACCGTTCACAGCTTCGCTCTGACCGGTCTCACCGATGAAGTCGCTGGCTTTACCATGCATGTCTCGTCGGGCGGTTACGTGCGCTCCGTGGCGCAGGAACTCGGGCAGTTGGCTGGCTGCGGCGCCCATCTCGCCAGCCTTCGCCGCACCGCCGCCGGACCGTTCACGCTCGCGGACGCCCTCTCGGTCCCGGACCTCAAGACACTGACGCCGGAGGCCATCGAGGCCCGCACCATCCACCCTCGTCTGCTACTGCCGGAGATGCCCGCGGTCACGGTGGACGAGCAGGTAGCCGGCCGCATCCGCAACGGCATGCAGGCCAACGTACCGGAGTTCTCTCGCGCTCCGCTTGTGAAGCTCTTCACCGCGCAGCGCGACCTGCTGGCCATCGCCAAACGCGTCGCCGGCACGCTCATGCAGCCGACGGTCGTACTTGGGTAGAGCCCTGTCGCATCGCCGCTACCTCTTCAGCAGCGGCACGACCAACCTGTCCACATTCACCGCCACCTGCTGCGCTCCGCGCGCCGTGGGATGAATGCCGTCGTCCTGGATGTACCCCGGAACGCCGTATACATCCTGCAGAATAAAGGGCAGCAAGGGCACACCGTTGCGCTTGGCCACGGCCGGGAACATCGCATTGAAGCTCTCGATGTAGGGTCCGCCATACTGCGCCGGCAGCGTAATGCCCGCCATCGCCACCTTGGCTCCGCTCGCCTTTAGCTGCCGCACAATGCTGTCCAGATTGCGCTGCGCCTGCGACGCCGGCAGACCGCGCAGGCCGTCATTGCCGCCAAACTCCACCACCACCACCTGCGCGTGCAGGCGCAGCACCTCGGCCAAACGATTCAGCCCGTCCTTGGTCGTATCTCCGCTCACACCGGCATTGACGACGCGATACTTGTAGCCCTGCTGATCCAACATCCTTTGCAGGTCGGCGGGATAGGCCTGCTCTGCATCGATACCGGCGCCGGCGGTCAGGCTGTCGCCAAAGCAGACCAGCAGCGGACGCCCCTCGGCACCTGCTGTCTTTCCACCGTCTGCGGCCGGGCTGGGGAGCGAAGTGTTGTGATCAGCCGCATGCGCCGGGAGTGCAGCATTGCCCGGGGCAAATGGCCGGAAGGCCAGAGTCGCTAAGATGAGAAAGACATCGGTGTACCGCACACCTGCAATTTTATCCAGAGGATGACCGCTTTGCCCGGAAACCAGAACATGAAATCGAGCTTGGCTACGAACGAGTCGAACTTCGGCCGGTTGCAGGACGCCATCGAGACCGTGCCGCCAACCAGCACCGCGCCGCCAACCATGATCGCGGTCCACGCCCTCCGTAAATCCTTGCGCACCGGCAGCACCACGCTCGAAATCCTCAAAGGCATCGACTTCACCATCACCCGCGGCGAGTTCGTCGCCATCATGGGCGCCTCGGGCTCCGGCAAATCCACCCTGCTCGGCCTTCTCGCCGGCCTCGACAACCCCACCTCCGGCACCGTCGCGCTCAACGGCACGGTGATCAGCAATCTCGCGGAAGACAAACTGGCCCAACTGCGCGGCCGCACCCTGGGCTTCGTCTTTCAGAGCTACCAGCTGATTCCCACGCTGACGGCCCTGGAAAACGTGCTGCTGCCGTTCGAACTGAACGAGGAAGCCCGCGAGCACAGGGCAGGGCTCGAACGCGCCCGCGATCTGCTCGCCTCCGTCGGCCTCGCCGCCCGTGCCGACCACTATCCCGTCCAGCTCTCCGGCGGCGAACAGCAGCGCGTCGCGCTCGCCCGTGCCTTTGTGCTCCGCCCGCCCATCGTCCTCGCCGACGAGCCCACCGGCAATCTCGACTCCGCCAACGGCAAACACATTCTCGACCTCCTGCTGCGCCTGAACCAGGCCGAAGGCACCACCCTCGTGCTCGTCACGCACGACCCCGCCCTGGCTGCCCAGGCCAAGCGCCGCATCATGCTGCGCGACGGCCTGGTCATCGCCGACGAACCTGTCCTCCCATCGACCGCCTCGGCCGGGGCCTAACCGATGCCGGCCCTCAGCTTCCGCACCACCCTCCGCATCGCTACGCGCGAGCTGCGCTCCTCGCGCGGCAAATTCGCCTTTGTGGTCCTGTCCGTCGCCATCGGCGTCGCCGCGCTCACCGGCGTTCGCGGCTTCTCCGCAGCCTTCCGCTCGATGTTGCTCGTCCGCGCCCGCACCATCATGGCCGCCGACCTTTCCGTCCACACCAACCAGGCGCTCACGCCCACCGAAGAATCAAAGCTGAACACCCTGGCCACCGGTAGCCACGCACTGCAGACGCCGGTCACCGAAATGCTTTCGATGGCCTCGGCCTCCACCTCGCTCGACCCCCTGCTGGTCTCGATCAAGGCCGTAGACCCGGCGCACTATCCGTTCTACGGCAAGGTCACGCTCTCGCCCGCGATCCCGCTCTCACAGGCCCTCACCGACTCCAGCGTCGCCGTCGGTGACGACCTTCTGCTGCGCCTCCACCTCCACGTCGGCGACTCCATCCGCCTCAACAACACCCTGTTCCGCATCGCCGCCGTCGTCGGCGAAGAGCCCGACCGCCTCTCCAGCGCCTTCGCCGCCGGCCCGCGCGTCCTGATGACCGAAAAAGCCCTCGACGCCAGCGGTCTGCTCGGCTTCGGCTCCCGCGCCTCCCGCCGCGTGCTGCTCTTGCTTCCCGGTGCCGCTCCCGGCCGGGCAGCCACCGATGCCAAGGTCGCCAAACTGCGCGATCAACTGCAGGAAGCTTTGCCCGAGGCGGGCGTCTCCGACTACCGCGACGCCAACGAGGGCCTCACCCGCGCCCTCGACGGCGCCACCGGCCTGCTCTCGCTCATGTCCCTCGTCGCCTTGGTATTAGGAGCAATCGGCGTAGCCATGGCCATCCGCGCGCACCTCGCCCAGCGGCTGGACTCCATCGCGATCATGAAGGCGCTCGGCGCCGGCTCCGGCCATATCATCCGGATCTACGTTCTGCAAACCCTGATCCTGGGCCTGTGCGGCGCAGGTTTGGGCATCCTGCTCGGCTTCGGCGTGCAGCTGGCCCTGCCGTTGTTCCTCGCCCGTCTCCTGCACCTCACGCCGGCCTTCCACCTCGACCCCGGCGCCCTCGCGCTCGGTCTCGGTGCCGGCCTCTTGACCACCCTGTTGTTCAGCCTGCCGCCCTTGCTGGACATCCGCAACGTGCGCCCCATCCTGATCCTGCGCCGCGCCGTGGAGAGCTCCAACCCGTCGGAGGGCTCGTTCCTTCGCCGCACCCTCGGCAACCTGCGCAGCTCCTGGGTCCAGATTGCGGCCTTTGCCATCATCCTCGGCGGCTTGATGCTCCTGGCGATGCGCGTCTCCGACTCGCGCCAGATCGGCTCCATCTTCGGCCTCGGCCTTGCAGCCGTTCTGCTGGTTCTGCTGGCGCTGGCCGCGGGTCTGCTCGCGTTGCTGCGTCTGCTGCTGCGCCGCGCCGGTATGCGGCTGCCATCGGTCGTGCGCCACGGCCTTTCCAACCTCTATCGCCCCGGCAATCCCTCGGCAGCGTTGCTGGCCGCCCTCGGCCTCGGCGTGATGCAAATCGCCACGGTGTACACCGTGCAGCACGCCGTTGTCAGCGACATCTCCACCTCCACTCTCAGCAAGCTCCCCAATCTCTTCCTACTAGACGTCAGCCCCAACGAGGTCGCTGGCGTGCGCGACCTGCTCCGTCATCAGCCCGCCGTCCAGGGCGAACCCGAAATGCTGCCCGTCATCGCGGCGCGTCTCGCAGCTATCGATGGCACTCCGATCGAGCAGCTGAAGATCGAACACATGCCCAAGCGCTTCCTGCGCTCGCTGAATCTGAGTTGGCCGCCGACCCCGGACCAGCCCCCGCCAGGCGACCGCGTCGTCGAAGGCGCGTGGTGGACGGCGGCCCAAAGCCAGGCAGCCGGTCACGCCCCCGTGATCGCTGTCGACCGGACCTTCGCCAAAAACCTGCACCTGCGCATCGGCCAGACCATGACCTTCGTCGCCGTGGACCAGCCCTTTACCGCGAAGGTGGCCGCCATCTTCGAGCCAGACTCGCAGCACGCCTACTCCCGCGCGCAACTGCTGCTCCCTGAAACCGCCCTCACCGGCCTGCCCGCGATCTGGTACGCCGGGGTTCACTCGGATCCGGCCCGTACCGGCGAGGTGCGCCGCGCCCTGTACGCGCACGATCCCTCCATCACCGTCATCGATGTAGCCGCCACGATCGAGACCGTGCGCGAAGCCGTGCTGCAGATCGTCTACGTCATCCAGTTCCTGGCCGCCTTCTCCACCTTTGCCGGCATCGTCATCCTGGCCAGCGCCATCGCGGGCACACGCTATCGCCGCATCCGCGAGGTCGTCGTCCTCAAGACGCTGGGCGGCACCCGCGCCCGCATCGCCACGATCTTCTCCATCGAGTTCGCCACCCTGGGCCTCATCGCCGGCGCAGTCGGTCTGTTGTTTGCCAACATCGTCTCCCGCATCCTGCTCCATCGGGCGCTGCATTTCGAGTACCACTTTCAGCCCGGGCTGACGCTGGCTGCCTGGGTCGGCGCCGGTCTGCTCACCGTGGCCTGCGGCTGGTTGGCCAGCCACCGCGTACTGGGGCAGAAGCCCCTGGAGATTCTTCGCGAGGAGTAAGCGACATTCCGCTTCAACCCGCAGTCCTTATCTATGTGAATTAGTGGGAGATTGAAAATGAGAGTTGAAGCGCTCGCAGAGTTCCAAGAGCCGACAGCAGACCACGCCAAAATACTCGACTGGGCCCAGCGACATCAGGCGATTCCAGCCGAGGTACGCACTCGCGTCTTCGACAGTCAACCCTCCGTTCTGCGATTCCTGTTTAACGAACTGCGCAGTGGCACACCCGACCTGCGGCCGATCTCCTGGGAAGATTTCTTCGCTCGCTTCGATCTCTTGAAGCTCTCGATCCTGCTGGACGAGGCTCCCGCCTTTGAGTTCGTTGAAATGCAACAACCCGACGCGTACCAGTCCCTGCAGAACTAGCGCGGGCACACATCAGCAGCGACGCCACAAGGACCTCCAATTGACCGGGGGTCCCGATCTTCGTACAATAACGAAGGTGGCTGCCGTTGCCTCGCAACCCGCGAGACGTCAGCCTCTGTGTAGCACTCATAAACACTGCCCCCTCGTTCAATGGTAGGACTAGCGACTCTGACTCGCTCGATCGGGGTTCGAATCCCTGGGGGGCAACCATCCATTTCACGGTGGCTAATGACTCTTTGCTCTGAACTGGGCTAAGGTATGGCTGTCGGGTGCGTACTTCTGCGTAGTTCATTTCCGCCCTCAAAACGGCAGGGGGAAAGTTCTCAAACGCACAGGCCCGTGATTTGGTTATGTGACCTGCTCAAGCACCATCTCTTCTCTTGCGCTGTAGGAAAATACCGCGTTTCCACCGCTGCGTTTTGCGGCGTACAAAGCGCCGTCGCACCGCTCCAGCAGATCCTCCCAGGACTCTCCCGGCACCGCCTCCGCGACGCCGAAGCTGCCGGTTATTTCGGCTAACGGATCGCTCAGCGCCAGGTCGAGCTCCTGCAAGCGATTGCGCAATCGTTCCGCAATCTGCGCTGCCTCTTTGCCGGGGGTACGCGGCAGCAGCAGAACAAACTCGTCTCCACCGGTTCGCGCCAGCAGGTCGCTGCTGCGCAACTCGCGCTCAAGACATTGACTCACCGCCTGTAACGCATGGTCCCCGGCGAGGTGGCCCAGCCGATCGTTCAGCTCCTTGTACTTATCCAGATCCAGCACCACGGCGGCAAAGACGCCTTTGCCTCCATTGATTGCGGAGACCGCCTGGTCCGCCGCCGCGTCCAGGGCGCGGCGGTTCAGCAGGCCCGTCAGGGGATCGGTGCTGGCCCGCACCTCGAGATCGTGGCGCAGCAAAGCGGCCGTCATCCAGACATAGGCCAGCATCAGCCCGCACTGGAGACACGTATTCAGCAGAATCACGGCAGCCAACACGGGACCGGACTGCATGTAATCCTGCGGTGCGCCACCGAACCAGACCGCACCCAGGCGCACTCCGTTGGCTGTGGCCAGGCTGATCAGAATGCCGCTGAGCATCCAGCTCAGCTGCCGCGTCTCACGCCGGGAACACAGCAAGGCAAGCGCCACAAACAGCTGTTCTCCGCCCAGAAAAAGGCTATAGGCAAGAAGTCGCCTGGGCGTGTCCGGCCGCAGGCTGCCCCACCAAACCATGGCCGCGGCACCCGCCAGCAGGAAGGCGAGGGGCATCAGCAAGAGTCTGCGGCGAAGGCCAAACAGCTGGCTCATCGACTTGTACAGCGCCAGATAGGCCGCAAGAACCAGGATGTTGCCGACCGTAATGGAGAGCACATCGGGGATCTCCCCCCGCAGGGTGACGGCCAGGGAGCCAAACAGCGCCAGCACGTTATAGAGCACAAAGTAGCCAACACCGGGCAGATTCCGTTGCAGGCGCGAATTTACCGCCGTAAGCAGCGTGAATAAGGCCAGAAGCACCGAATGTTCAATGTGCAGTGTGTGCAGGTGCATGGCAGAGCGCAAGATCTCTGAATTCCGTGAGGCCGGGTGAAGCAGATTGAAAGAGGTACAGAGGCCTATTTTCCTGCCAGCATACCCCCAATTTGTGACCGGTTATGGAAATTCTTTCGGATACGAAACATTCCGGAGCCTCTGCACCCGGCAGGAAGGCGCGTCCTCTCGTCTCAGCCGCAAAGCTCAGCTGGCTGAGCTAGCTCAGCCGCATGGGGCCGTCGCCTGCATTGCGCCGACGATGCTCTCCAGATATTAGACGCTGACGCGGTTTTGTTCCGCGCCAGCGTCTAGTATCTCGGCTTCGCGTTCCCGCTATCCTGCCAAAGTCGCTGTAACCAGGGCCTTGGCCTCCTCCTGGATCTTCTTCAGGTGCTCCTCCCCGGCGAAGCTTTCGGCATAGATCTTGTACACGTCTTCGGTCCCAGAAGGTCGCGCCGCAAACCAGCCGTTCGCCGTAGTCACCTTCAGGCCGCCGATCGGCGCATGGTTCCCGGGCGCCTCCGTCAGCACGGCGGTGATGAGATCGCCGGCCAACTCCTTGGCCTTCACCTGCGAGGCCGTCAGCTTCGCCAGCTTGGCCTTATCGTCCTTCGTGCAGGCCGCATCAATCCGTTGATAGACGGGCGACCCATACCTCTCCGTCAATTCCTTATAGTGCTCGCCGGGATCCTTGCCCGTGGCGACGGTCATCTCCGCCGCCAGCAGACCGGGAATCAGGCCGTCCTTGTCGGTGGTCCATACCCCCCCGTTACGGCGCAGAAACGTCGCCCCCGCGGACTCCTCGCCGACGAAGCCAAGCGTCCCATCGATCAATCCGTCGACAAACCACTTGAAGCCGACCGGCACCTCCAGCATCGGCCGGTTCAGGCCCTTCGCCACGCGATCGATCATGCTCGAGGACACCAGCGTCTTGCCGATACCCACCTTCTCGTTCCACTCCGGCCGGTGCGTGAACAGGTACTGAATGCAAACCGCAAGGTAGTGGTTGGGGTTCAGCAGTCCCGCCGATCTGGTCACAACGCCGTGCCGGTCGTGGTCGGTGTCACAGGCCCAGGCCACGTCGAACTTGTCCTTGTTCGCGATCATGCTCGCCATCGCATCCGGCGACGAGCAATCCATCCGGATGCGCCCATCCCAGTCCAGTGTCATAAACCGGAAGGTCGGATCCACGTACGGATTCAGGATCTCCAGCGACAGCCCGTACTGCTCGGCGATACGCGGCCAGTAGTGCACCCCCGCTCCGCCCAGCGGATCGACCGCCAGCTTCAGAGTGGTGCCCTTCAGCACGTCAAAATCGATGACATTGGCAAGATCGGTCACGTAGACGCCGATGAAGTCATGACGTTTGGTGGTTTCCGCCGCCAGCGCCTGTTTGTAGCTCACCCGCTTTACGCCCGCGAGTTTGGCCGCAATGAGCGCATTGGCGCGGTCCTGGATCCACTTGGTCGCCGAGGTGTCCGCCGGACCTCCACTGGGTGGGTTGTACTTAAATCCTCCGTCCTCCGGTGGATTATGGGAGGGCGTAATGACAATGCCGTCAGCCTTGCCCGTATCGTGGGCCGCGTTGTAGGTCAGAATCGCGTGCGAAAGTGCCGGCGTCGGCGTAAATCCAAGGTCGCGGTCAATCAGCACCTCTACACCGTTGCCCGCAAGCACCTCCAGCGCTGCGATGAACGCCGGCTCAGAGAGAGCGTGCGTGTCCTGTGCCAGAAATAACGGCCCGGTGGTCTTCTCCCGGGCGCGAAATTCGCAGATAGCCTGCGTGATCGCCAGGATGTGGTCTTCATTGAAGCTCGTGTTTAATGAGGAGCCGCGGTGGCCGCTGGTGCCGAAGCTCACGCGCTCCGCCGGGTTCGCCGGATCCGGATGGAAGGCATAGAAGTCCGCGAGCAGGCGCGGCAGATGCACCAGGCGGTCGGGTGAGGCATGGTGGCCGGGGGTGTTCAACGGCGTGTCGGTGGGCAGAAGTGACATGCGGGGAAGCATAAACGACTGAGATGCGCGGTGAAATGAAACAATCGTTCGCCGCCGTCCCAAATTGCGACAGCCGCGTCGCGACCGTCTCATAGAACGCCGCCCAGCCGGAGCACCCAACTGGTATCCTGCGCCCAGACCCTCCCCATGGCGCAAAAGCTCTCCCGTAACGATGTAACCGCGCTGGCCGCCGGTCTTCTGCTCCTGCTTGCGGGCTCGGCCCTGGCCGTAGTGGCGGCTCACGGCGCCGCGCCGTCTCCTCTGCTGTTGGGCCTGGGAAGGGCAGTGCGCTGGACCGGCGTGCTCGCCCTCGCGGGCTTCGCCGTCCTGCGCCGCAGCCTGACGCCCTGGATCTTCGTCGCCATGGTCGCCGGCGCGGAATTGGGCTTCGATGCCCCCGCCATCGCCGCCCAGACCCGCGTCTTCTCCGACATTTTTCTTCGCCTGATCAAGACAATTGTCGCCCCGCTCATCCTCGCCACCCTCATCGTCGGCATCGCCGGCCACGGCGACCTCAAAGGCGTCGGCCGCATGGGTATCAAGTCGCTGGTCTACTTCGAGGTCGTCACCACCCTGGCCCTCGTCATCGGCCTGCTGGCGATCAACATCTCCAAAGCCGGTGTCGGCCTCGCGATGGCTCCCGTAACAGCCGCCGCCGGTCACGCCGGCTCCCTCGCGCCCATCGCAACTCCCGGCCCCACCCACTGGGACGACTTTCTGCTCCACATCTTTCCCGAAAACCTCGCCAAATCCATCGCCGAAGGCCAGATCCTGCAGGTCGCCGTCTTTGCCGTCTTCTTCGGGATCGCGCTCGCCACCCTGAGCGAAGCGAAGCGCGCCCCCGTCCTGCGCCTCTGCGAAAGCTTCTCCGAGGTCATGTTCCGCTTCACCAATGTCGTCATGTACTTTGCCCCGGTCGGCGTGGGCGCGGCCATGGCCTACACCGTCGGGCACATGGGTTTGGGGGTCCTCGTCAACCTCGGCAAGCTGCTCCTCACGCTTTACGGCGCACTCGCCCTCTTCGGCGTTCTCGTGCTGCTGCCGGCCGCGCTGCTGTTCCGTGTGCCCGTGGCGCGCTTCCTCGCCGCCGTCGCCGAACCCGCCACCATCGCCTTTGCCACCTCCACCTCCGAGGCCGCGCTGCCCCGCGCCATGGAGGCCATGGAAGCCCTCGGCGTCCCGCGCCGGGTCGTCGCCTTCGTCATCCCCGCCGGCTACAGCTTCAACCTCGACGGCTCCACGCTCTACCTCGCCGTCGCCAGCATCTTCGTCGCCCAGGCCGCGGGCATCCAGATGCCGATCAGCCAGCAACTCCTCATGATGGGCACCCTGATCCTCACTTCAAAGGGTGTTGCCGGCGTCCCCCGCGCCACGCTCGTCGTCCTGCTGGCCACCGCCGCCACCTTCCATCTGCCCACCGAACCCATCTTCATCATCCTTGGCATTGACGCCCTCGCCGACATGGCCCGCACCGCGGTCAACGTCGTCGGCAACTGCCTGGCCTCGGTCGTGGTCGCCCGCTGGGAAGGCGTCTTCGGCACCGAAATTCCCAGCGAAACAGTCCTGGCCGGCGCGGACGACTAGCCCGGACCAGAAGCCCAGCGAGCACGTGGGTAGAAGCCCAGGCGAACCAAGACCAACACCGTCATCTAGATCAACACCGTCATCAAGACCAACACCGTCATCCTGAGCGCAGCGAAGGACCCGCTGTTGCTTCTACGACTTCGTTGAGAGCAGCAAACAGCGAAACGCACCCCTCTGCGCCCTTCGAGCGGCAACACACGTCTCAAGACATATGCTGTCCCGTCTTCGCCGGTCCACGCTTCTGCTCGGATGTTTCAGTTCCATGCTCCCTTTGCTCATCGCCGGTGCCCAGGAGATCAAGCCCGACACCAAACTTGACGCACAGCCCGACGCAAAACCAGCCCCCACCAGCACCCTCTCCGTGCAGGCCAAGCTCGTCATCGTTCCCGCGATCGTCTCGGACAAGCGCGGCCTCGTCACGGACCTCACTAAGGAAAGTTTCTCGCTCTCCGTCGATGGCAAGCCACAGACGATTCGCTACTTCGACCACGACACCGATGTGCCCCTAACGGTCGGTCTGCTGGTTGACGTCAGCCGCAACATGACCGACAACCTCGACGAGGAGCAAAAGGCCAGCCGCAGCTTCCTTGAAAGCTTCCTCGCCCCGGCCAGCGGCACACGCCCCGCGGACAAGGCCTTTGTGATGCAGTTTGCCCGCACCGCCGAGCTGCTGCAGGACGTCACCGACTCGCACCCACTGCTCGCCGCCGGTCTGAAGGAGATCGGCACGGAGTCGCCCGGGGCAACGGATGACGACACACAGACCGGCAACGGCAACGGTAATAGCGGCAACGGCAACAATGGGGGCAACAACAACGGGGGGAACCCTGGCGGCGGCAACAACGGTTCAAACAACGGCGGCTACGGCCGGGGTGGCTACGGCGGTCGCGGCGGTGGCAACAATGGTGGCA
>CAXSBL010000005.1:49361-58244 GCA_964235515.1 uncultured Bryocella sp. | reverse complement strand
CAACGGCAGCTCTGGCGGCGACCGGCCACGCGGCGGTACCGTGCTCTACGACGCGCTCTTTCTCTCCGCCAATGACGTGCAGGCAAAGCAGACAGGCCGTCGCGCGCTGGTCGTGCTCACTGACGGCGAGGACCGCCACAGCAAGGAATCCCTCACCGAGGCCATTGAATCCGTCCAGCGCGCCGACACCGTCGTCTACGGGATCTACTACAAGGGCCAGGAGCACCACGACTTCAACCCCGGCGGCGGTCATCGCGGCGGCTACGGCGGTTACGGCGGTTACGGAGGATACCCCGGGGGCGGCGGAAACTACCCCGGGGGCGGTGGCCGTCCGGGCAGCGACGGCACCTACGCTCGGGTTGATGGCAAAAAGATCCTGGAACGCATCTGCGGCGAAACCGGCGGACGCGTTTTCGAGGTCAAGGGAAAAGGTTCTATCGAGGCCATCTACAAGCAGATCGGCGATGAACTGCGCGCCCAGTACCGGCTCGGCTTCACCCCCGATGCAGAGGCAGCCGGCGCCGGGTATCACCACATCCAGCTAAGCCTCAACACACCAACTGCCAAGAAAGATGACATCCAAACCCGCGACGGCTACTACACCGGACAGCTCCACACAAAGTAATTGTTGGCCCGAAGGCTGCGCCCGTGCGGATTACCAAGCGAGAGATCCCAAAAGGAAACTGCGACATTCATCGGTAGACGTCGGACTTCCGCTTCAGCCGAGCATGGCAGGTACGCGATCCGGCGCCGAGAGCAGGGAAAGCGGATGTTTCGTAAAGGGTACCTTTGTGACCGATTTGCCGCGCCAGAACACCAGGGCGACCGCAACAACGATCACCACCAGTATCGTCCCTGCAAACAGGGCAACCACCAGGCCGAAGTTCGGTTTGTTGGGCTTCAGATCCTCGATTTCCATGTGCCTTAGGATGCATCTCCCCCGGGAAACGGGCGGTTGTTTCTGAACTGCGTAAAAGACCCCGGAGATCCTGCGAAAAGCTTTGCCACTCCTCGCACTTTCGGGCATCTTTGATGTACATGCAACGGAGCCAACCAATGGGAAACACGCGCGTGAAGCTACTGGCGGGTCTGCTGGCCATAGGGACGGTCGGTGTTACCGGCTGCCATTCCAAAGCGGCGTCAAGCGCCTCGGAAGATGTCGGTACGAATCCAACCGCGACGGCCCTGAACACGCCCGAGGCACGCAAAGCCGCCAAGCAGCCTTTCACCACCCCACCTGCGGTAAAGAAGAACCTCTACCCGCCCGTGGACCAAGCTGCAGCCGACATCGCCTCCGCTGAAAAGCAGGCCGGGAAGGAACACAAGCGGGTGCTTCTCGACTTCGGCGGGGATTGGTGCGGCGACTGCCAGGTGCTGGACATCTACTTTCACCAGCAACCGAACGCCGACCTGCTGCAGAATAATTTCGTGAAGGTGAACGTCAACATAGGGCATGAGGATGCCAACATCGACCTCGCGCACAAGTTCGGCGTTCCCGTAAAGGGCGTTCCGGCCCTGGCGGTGGTGGCCCCGGACGGTAAAGTGCTCTACGCGCAGGACCAGCAGTTCAGCGACATGCGCTACATGGAGCCGAGTTCCGTGACCGACTTCCTGACCAAGTGGAAGCCTTCGTAAACCTCTAACGCCGGAACTCTCCGAACGCTCGGGGCAGGGAAGGGGTGCATGCGCACGGCTGCGGCGAGTTCGAACAATCCCAGTACGCCGAAGACGTTGTGGCAGCTCCGCCGCATACCGCTGCGTCATGCCGGCACCGTTATGCAACTGGTGCGGTCCTCGGCGTCGGCAGCGCTCGATCACGATGTGCTCAATGTGGCCCAGGCGGCCGCCTACTCCGCCGTGCTGGCCCTGTTTCCGGCACTGATCGTGGCCGCGGCCATCATCGGGATGCTGCCGGCCTCGCTGCCGTTTCGTACGCAGCTGGGCATCTTCTTCACGCGCATCCTGCCCGCCAATGTGCTGCCTCTGCTGGATGAGTATTTCAGCGTCGCGCACCCTTCACAGACCGCCGGCGCCCTGCTGGGCTCGCTGGTGATCGGCCTGGTGGGTGCCGGCAATGTGATGGCGACGCTGATGGAAGGCTTTCGCCGCGCACACGATCTCCCCAGGGTCCCGGGCCTTTTTCTACAGCGGCGGCTGCGCGCCCTGGTTCTGGTGCCGCTTTCCATTCTGCCCATGGCGGCGGCCAGCGCTCTGGTTGTGTTCGGCAACAGCCTGACGCACTGGATGGCCGCGGCTCTGCCCGGCTCGTTGCAGGCCCCGTTCACACTGCTGGCGTTGATAGTCCGCTGGTCGATTGCACTCGGTGGCAGCACCGTCATCCTGCTGACCATCTACCATCTGGGGACGGACCTCTCCACCGGCATGCGCGACCGCGTCGAGCCGTACGTCCGTCAGCCCTGGCAGACCCTGCACCGGCAATGGGCCTGGAGGCTCAGCTTCCCCGGCGCCCTGTTGGGTACGCTGCTCTGGTTCCTGGCCACGCTCCTGTTTGGCTACTACGTCACCCGCTATGCAAACTACAACCGCGTCTACGGCTCGCTGGGCGCTGGGGTCGCCTTGATGATCTGGCTCTACCTGATCGCGCTGTGCGTTCTGGCCGGGGCGGAGTTTAACGCGCAGATCTACCGGCGCTCCCATTCCCGCATGGCTTCCCAGGACCAGCCCTGACTCACGCCAGCCTTCTGCAAAATCGGCTGCGAGTACCGCGAAAAGCTCCCTCACCCCACCTCACCGTCGCGCCGGGTAGAATTCACTCTGACGATCCGCAACCGCTTGGCCTTCCCTCACGGAGGCCGCTTCGGCAAGGCGGGTCCAAGCTGCACCTCTGAAGGACGGTTGGATGGACTGGAGCACGGGACGTATGGCGCGGCGGGCAAAGATTGTGGCAACCCTGGGACCGGCTTCAGGCACGGAAGACACCTTTCGTAAGCTTGTGCGCGCAGGGCTGGACGTCGCACGTTTGAATTTTTCGCATGGCTCGCATGAGCAAAAAGCCGAACTCATCGCCATGGTGCGCAAGGTCAGCCGGGAAGAAAAGAAGCCCATCTGTATCCTCGCCGATCTGCAGGGCCCCAAGATCCGCACCGGCACCCTCGTCGGCGGCAAGCCCGTGATGCTCGAAGCCGGCAAGCGCCTCACCATTACCCCGGAAAAGATGGACGGCACCGCCGAAAAGGTTTCCACCGTCTTCACCACGCTCGCGGAAAACCTGAAGCCCGGTGACCAGATCCTGCTTTCCGACGGCCTCATCGAACTGCGCGTCGTCGAACTCCAGGGCGCCGATGTCGTCACCGAGATCATCAATGGCGGCTACCTGGGCGAGAAAAAAGGCATCAACCTGCCCGGTGTCGCCATCAAGGTTCCTTCGCTCACCGAAAAAGATGAGATCGATCTCGTCTTCGCCATCGAGCAAAAGTGCGACACCATCGCCGTCAGCTTCGTCCAAACCGCCGACGACGTCCGCTACGTCAAAGGCCGCATCGCCGCCCTGGGCTCCGACGCCTGGGTCATCGCCAAACTGGAAAAGCCGCAGGCCATCGATCATCTCGACTCCATCCTCGAAGCCACCGACGCCATCATGGTCGCGCGCGGCGATCTCGGCGTCGAAGTGCCGCCCGAAAAAGTCCCGGCCATCCAGAAGCACATCATTCGCCGCGCCGCCGAGTACCGCCGCCCCGTCATCACGGCCACGCAAATGCTCGAATCCATGATCGACAACCCGCGCCCCACCCGCGCCGAGGCCTCCGACGTCGCCAACGCCATCTACGATGGCTCGGACGCCGTCATGCTCTCCGCCGAGTCCGCCGCCGGCAAGTACCCCGTCGAAGCCGTCGCCATGATGGCCAAAATCGTCACCGAAACCGAAGACCAGATCCTGCTTGAACCTCGTCTTCCCGTCGCCCGTCAGCGCCGCACGCTGTCCATCCCTGAAACCATCTGCGAGTGCGTCGCGCACTCCGCTCAGGACATGGACATCGCCGCCATCGCCATCTTCACCGAGTCGGGCAACACCGCTCGCCTGCTCTCCAAATACCGCCCGGAGGCCCCTATCTACGCTCTCAGCCCCTTTGAGGCCATCGTCAACCGCACCATGCTCCTCTGGGGAACCCACCCCATCTGCGTCAGCCGCTTCGAAGACACTGACACCCTCGTCCAGGTCGCCGAAGGCGTACTCGAAGGCGCAGGCTTCGTAAAACCCGGCCAGGTCGTCGGCATCGTCGCCGGCACCTCCACAAAATCAGGCGCCACCAACTTCATGCGCCTCCATTCCATCGCCGCCCGCTAGCCCGCCAGCCTTCGCCACGATCCTTGTCTCCTGAGCAACGCGAAGGACCTGCTGTTCGCTTCGATCTCCCCTGCAGATCAAGGCGAACCGTAGGTCCTTCACCTCGTTCGGAACAACTTTATGTCACCAACTCAGGCCAGCCACGGATTGTGCAGCACCACGCCCGTATCCACATCACGCACGTTCCGCGTCACCAACGTCAGGCGATGATGGATCGCCGTAGCTGCCAGCAGAGTACCTACCGTGGGGCGAGTACGGCCCGCAGAGAGTTCGCCCCAGATGCGAGCGATTGATTGATCAATGCCAAGCACCCGGCCCGCGAAATCACCCTCAAGTTGGTCGACCCATCTTGATAAGGAGCCTGCACCCCTCGCATCCTTCTTGTCCAGGAGCGCAATGCCTTTCCGCAACTCACCAAAGCTCAGGACACTCATGTAGGCGCTGCCCGGCCCGATGCTCTTGAAAAAGCCGACTACGTTCGGGTCCGGCCGGGATTTCTGCATCTCCGAAATGGTATTGGTGTCGAGGAGAAACGGGCCACGCACGCTCAGAACTCAATCTCTCGGTCGCTGCTTGCGTGATCCCGCACGATCTCGAAGTCGTCCAGGCCGGGTTTGGGACCGTACAGCAGAAAAGAAACCAGATCTGGCTTATTGGCCTCGAGCGAACGGTAAGCATCCATGGACAACACCACGGCTCGTTCCCGGCCATGATGCGTAATAATCTGGGGACCGTCACTCTCCGCCTGGTCCAGAACCTCGCTAAGGTGATTGCGCGCCCTGTTTACCTGCCAACTCGCCATGGGTCCTCCTCGTAAACTATGTACTAATTTTAGCATTTATGTACATAGAATCCGTCGGTAGGCGTCGCGAGCATTGCGAGTCCTCGTACAATCAACCCCATGGGCCGCATCCACGTTCTCTCCGACCAGGTAGCCAACCAGATCGCCGCCGGCGAAGTGGTTGAGCGTCCCGCGTCTGTCGTGAAAGAACTTCTCGAAAACGCCCTAGACGCTGGCGCCACCCGCATCCGCGTCGAGGTCGAAGCCGGTGGCCGCAAGCTCATCCGCATCACCGACAATGGCCACGGTATGGGTCGTGACGACGCCCTGCTCGCCTTTGAACGCCACGCCACCTCCAAACTTCGCTCCTCCGACGACCTCCTCTCCATCGCCACCCTCGGTTTCCGCGGTGAAGCGCTGCCGTCCATCGCCTCCGTCGCCCGCGTCACCCTCGACACGCGCGCCGCCGACGACGAAGTCGGCACCTCACTCGAAATCGCCGGCGGCAAACTCCTCCGCGTCGACGACGCCGGCCTCCCGCCCGGCACCATCCTCGCCGTCAAGGACCTCTTCTTCAACACCCCCGCCCGCCGCAAATTTCTGCGCTCCGAACAGACCGAGCTCGGCCACGTCGCCGCCCTCGTCACCCACTACGCTCTCGCCCACCCGGGCAAACACTTCGAGCTCCACTCCGCCACCCAGGCCCTGGTCACCGCCCCCGCCGTCGCCGACGCCGGCGAGCGGCTCTACCAGATCTTCGGCCGCGAAACCTTCGACTCCCTGATCCCGGTCGCCGCCGAGATTGACTTCAGCCGCGCCGGCCTGCCCGAACCCCCACCCTGGAAGCGTGACGAGGACTACGAATCCCCCGAGCCCGGCTTTGTCCGCCTCTCCGGTTTCGTCTCCAAACCCGAGCTGCAAAAGCTCAACCGCAACTCCGTCTACATCTTCGCCAACGGCCGCCTCATCCGTGACCGCCTCATCCTCCACGCCCTCTCCGAGGCCTATCGCAACATCATCCCGCCGACCAGCTTCCCGGTGGTTCTCCTTTTCCTCGAACTCCCGCCGCAGGAGCTCGACGTCAACGTCCACCCCGCTAAAACCGAGGTCCGCTTCCGCCAGTCCGCCTTCGTGCACGACTTCGTCCGCGACTCCGTCCGCACGGCTCTGATGAAAGCCCGCCCCGCAGCCAGCTTCTTCAGCGCCCTGCACTCCGCCCCGACCGCCTCCGAATCGCTCACCGTCGACGTCAGCCCGCTGCCCGGCCTCGATCAACCGGTCTTTCACCCGGACCAGCCGGTAATGCAAAGTGAAGGCTCGATCGAGCCGGGGGACATAGACAGCTTTGCCCTCACCCAGCCCATCGTCGCCCCCTCCCCTGGCCGGCTCGGCTTCACCGGCTCCGGGATGGCCGTCGGCTATGACGACCTCCTTGCCTCTCCCGGGGAAAGCGTTCCCGCGCCTACCCTCAACTCGCTCGCCACCCTCAAGCCCCTGGGCCAGCTACGCGACAGCTTTATCCTCGCCACCAACGAGGAAGGCCTCTGGATCGTCGACCAGCACGTCGCCCACGAACGTGTCCTCTTCGAAAAAATCCTCCGCGAACGCGAAACCGAGCGCGTCCAGCGTCAGCGCCTGCTCATGCCCGTCCTCGTCGAACTCCTCCCCGAACAAATGGTCGTCTTCGCCTCGCTCGCCGCCGAACTCGAACGCAATGGCTTTGAAGCCGAACCCTTCGGCCCCCGTACCCTCGCCATCAAGGCCGCGCCCGTCGGCCTGGAAGGCAGGGAACTCGAGCGCATGCTCGAAGAGGTACTCTCCGCCGACCGCGAGCAGCAGACCGAAAACGCCGACGCCCGTGCCACCCGCATCGCCGCCTCCATCGCCTGCCACGCCGCTATCAAGGTCAACATGCCCCTTGAGCCCGCCAAAATCGACTGGCTTCTTACCGAATTGGGAAAGACCGAGCATCCTACCAGTTGTCCGCACGGCCGGCCCATCGCTTTGCGGTATTCTTTAAAAGATATCCAGCGCGCCTTCGGGCGGCTCTGATCTCCTGAAGTACTCCGGGACCCTGTCCGTTACGCTCTAAGCGCATCGAAACCCAATGAAATACGAATAAAAGGCTGCCGGATCGGGTGAGCAGCCTTTCCCTTTGCGCAAGCGCAACGAATCGAGGCAGTTTTGGCAACAACACCGGAGTTACACGAGCCGCAAATCGCGGCAGCCCGCGCCCAGGCGTGGCATCAGAACTGGCAAGCCGTCACGCCGCCGACTACCCCCCAGGCCGAAGCCCAGATCGAAACACAGTCTGGCGAGCAGGTTGACGCCCCGTCGCAACTCCAAGCTGAAGCCCAGCCGCCTGCCGAATCCGATGGGGAACCTGCGCTCGAATCCGGCGAATCGGAATCTGAGGACGAGCTTCACTCCGCAGAGGAGGACGACGAGACCGAATCAGACGACGATGCAGAATTCGACGGTGATTCGGAATCCGACGATGAGTCTGAACCCGGCGATGACGACGATTCCGATGACGAATCTGAATCCGATGAGGATGAGGATGAGGATGAGGATGATTTCGAGTCCGACGACGAGTCGAAATCCGAGCCAGTCCCCGCGACGCAGGTTGCCGCCTCACCCACGCCGGCCACCTCGACCGGCAGCCGCATCCTTACCCTCGAAGCCGCCCGTGATTTTGTCAATAGCTGCGGCATCCTGCTCTTTGGCCCCCGCCCTTTGGGCGCCCCCGCACCGTCGCTCGTAGAAGCCACTCTCGGTGCAGCAAAAAGCTCCGTCACAGCCGCCGAATCCGAAACAGCGCGTTCCCTCGTTGCCCGCCTTGTCGCGGAGGGCTCCGCCGTTCCGCTGAACCTGCTCGGGGGCCTCGGCGATGTGCCCGACTTCATCGTGAGCACCGCCGCCTTCCCCTTCGTCTTCACCCTGCGCGGCGACAAAGGCTGGAAGCGCGCCCCCGAGACCTCCGGCGCCGTCAAGGTCACCACTCTCGCCCTCCACGTCTACGAGGTGCTGACCGAAAAAGGCGCCCTCACCGTCGCCGAAATCGTCAACGAAGTCGGCCGCGAGATCACCGAATCCGCCGTCGTTCGCGCCCTCTCCGAGCTCTGGGCGCTTGTTCGCGTCATCCCGTCCCTGGGGCAGGGCGAAGGCGTCACCCGCTGGGAGCTCACCACTGCCCGCTTTCTGAAGGCCGTAAAAGCCGGTGCCAACGCCGGCCAGCCCACCGCCCTCAGCGCTCTCATCTCCCTCTATCTCGGCCAGGCGTTCCTCGCCACCGAAGATGAAATCTGCGCCTACCTTTCCCCGCTCACGGCCCGTTCCCGCGTGCGTGACGTGCTTCACGGCCTAAGCGCCGGCCGGCAGCTCAGCGAAGCGGTCCTGGATGGGAAAACGGTGCTCTTCCTGCCCGACTCTTTACCTGATTTTTCCGCCGCAACGCCCGCTCCGTCTTATACTTCTGCCCGAAATTCCGCTGCTGGCTCCGCCCAAAACAATCTTTCTGTAGGTAACGCCGCGGAAAATCCCGCCCCAGGTGCCTCGCCGTCTGCCGAACGCATTCGCCGCTTCGACGGCGGTTCCGAAGCCGGCCGCGACCGCAGCCTCCGCGGCAAACCGGCAGTTCGTCCCGACAGCCGCTTCGGCGGCGGCGCCGGCCGTGGTCCGCGCCCCTCCCGTCCCGCCTCTCGCGGGGAAGGTCGTCCTTTCGGCGACCGTAACGAGCGCAGCGACCGAAGCAATCGAAACGATCACCCCTCCGGCGACCGCCCGGCGCGGCCCT
>CAXSBL010000005.1:26442-49261 GCA_964235515.1 uncultured Bryocella sp. | reverse complement strand
CGCCCGGCGCGGCCCTCTGCCGGCGCACCCTCACGCGAAGTAGCCGGCGACCGCCCCAGCTTCTCCCGTCCCTGGGACGAGGAAAAGCGCGACCGTCCCGCCCGTTCCGAGGGCGATCGTCCCTCCCGTCCCTCCTTCGGCGCCCGTCCTGCCTTCGGTGCCCGCGACAGCCGTCCACCCCGTCGCGAGGGCGGCTCCGAACGTCCGTCGTTCGGTAACCGTCCCCGTCCCTCCTTCGGCGGAGGCGATCGTCCTCCTTTCGGCAATCGCGAGCGCCCATCCTCAGGTGATCGTCCGTCTTTCGGGAATCGTCCCTCGTTCGGCGACCGGGACCGCTCCTCTCCGCGCCGCGAAGGATCAGGTGGCGCACCACCCTTCCGCCCACGCGAAGAGGGTGGCAACGCTCGCCCCTTCCGCAGCAGCTTCTCCCCCGAAGGCGGTGCCAGCGACCGGGCTCCCCGCGAACAGCGCGGGGAAGGTCGTCCGCCGCGTCGCGAGGGCGCATCCGGCGGTTTCTTCCCGCGTCGCGAAAACCGCGAGGGCGGCAGCGACCGTCCTCGCCCCTTCCGTCCGTCCGGCGACCGTCCGTCCGGCTCCTTCGCTCCTCGCAAGAGCTTTGATCGTCCCTCGCGTGAAGGCGGCTTCCGGCCACGCGAAGAAGGCGGCGGCGATCGTCCCGCCTTCCGTGAAAACGGCGGTGGCCGCCCGTTCAATGACCGCCCGGCCCGTCCGTTCAACGACCGTCCGGCACGCCCCTACGGTGATCGTCCGCCGCGCCCCGCCGGCGACCGTCCGGCCAGCTCTTTCGGCGATCGTCCCGCCCGTCCTTTTGGCGATCGTCCCGCCCGTCCCTTCAATGACCGTCCCAACCGGGACGGTGAAGTGCCCCGCAGCCGTCCCGCCGGCGGTGGGTTCGGCGATCGCGGAGGCTTCAAGCGAGCTCCCAACCGCGGTCCAGGCGGCCCCGGTCAAGGTCCGGGTGGACCCAATCGCGGCCCCGGCGGCGGTCCCGGCGGGTTCAGCCGTGGCCCAGCCCGGGGCGCGGACGGTGGTCGCCCGGCTCCCCGCCCCCGTCCCAAATCCGAGGATGAGGCATGAGCGGGATCTCCCCCCGGCCTAGATCCAAACCCGTCGTGGCCATTGATGGCCCGGCGGGTGCCGGAAAAAGCACCGTCGCGGCCCACCTCGCACGCCGCTTCGGACTCCTGAATCTAGAAACCGGAGCCATGTATCGTGCTCTGGCTCTAAAAGCCTCGCGTACCGGCACCGACCCGGAGGACGAGCCTTCGCTCCTCGAACTCGTCGCAGCGACGGTCATCGTCCTTGAACCGTACCCGGACGGCAACCAGGTTTTGCTCGACGGCGAACTCGTAACAGCTTCTCTCCGCAATCCGGAGGTCACCGCCCTAGCCTCCCGCGTCTCCGTCCATCCGCAGGTGCGGCATTGGATGGTCGAGCAGCAGCGCCTGCTCGGGGTTGCCGGCGGCGTGGTCATGGAAGGCCGCGACATAGGCACGGTTGTGTTCCCGGACGCGGAGGTAAAAATTTTCCTGGACGCCGATCCGGAAGTGCGAGGAGCTCGCCGCTTTCAGCAAACCGGCCCCGTTTCCCAGGAAGACGCAAATGTCGATAAGGCAGCCGAGGTTGTCCGCGAACTGCGGGAGCGTGATGAACGCGACCGGACCCGCGCTGAATCTCCCCTCCGCGCGGCTCCCGACGCGATCCTGATTGACTCCAGCCATCTCTCGCTCGATCAGGTGCTCGAGGCCGCTGAGCGCATCGTTACCGAGCGCTCCAAGACTCATCCCGTCGGCTGAAGTGAGGCAAATGCAGGGGTAGCAAAATAGTTTCGAAATAGTTGCTACCCGTGCTAACATTTGCTCACCGTTTGAAACAAGTCAGTTTCTGCCGACAAAAAACGGCTCCGAAGCCCAGATTTGAGTTCAGCGTCACACCGAGACACAAGGGAATTGCGAGACATGGAACAGGGAACAGTGAAGTGGTTTAACGACGCCAAGGGCTTCGGCTTTATCAGCCGCCAGAACGGTGAAGATGTGTTCGTGCATTACTCGGCCATCAACACCAACGGATTCAAGAGCCTTCAGGAAGGCCAGGCCGTCCAGTTCAATGTGGTCAAAGGACCCAAGGGCTGGCAGGCTTCGGACGTACAGCCTCTCTAAGCTCCTCAACCAACTCCAAAACGACGCAGCACAAGAGAGGAGGCCTTCAATCGGTCTCCTTTTGTGTTTCTGCAATCGCGGAGTACGCCCACTCCCGCTCCCAGCGGCGGTTCACCATCACTCCCGGAGAGCTGCTGACACGCCGGCGGTGTCTCTCCGGCCTCTCAAGCCGGTTAGGATGGGCCCTTCCCGGAAGGCTTTGGGTTCAACGACTCCGCCGGGCTGCTCTTCGGGCCAGCGCTCTCATCGCTGAGCGCGGGTGGTCCCGCCAAAATCTTCGTGCTCGTGCGAAACCGCCGGTAGTCGCTGGCCGTCAGGTGCAGCTTGCCTTCAAAGCCGGACACCAGCAACACGCGCACGCTGCCCTCGCCGTTGATTGTCGCCGGCAGCCAAACGGAGTCGTTCACGCGCTTGGCTTCGAAATCGAAGTTGGATCCCTTGTGCACATCCGCGATCAAGCCGCCGCCGACCTTGAAATCGTTCAGAAAATGTCCCTGTCCGCGCACCAGCACGTGGTCCGTCTCATCGATCCAGACCGTACCCACCAGATCCTTCACAACCGCCTCCGCCGGCGACCTGGTCTTCGCCCTGGGATCGCCCGCGTAGTCGAGCACAATCGTTGGCCTTCCACCAAAGGTAACCCGGCGTTCGTTTGAAAAGGTGCCCAGTTCCAGCAGGCGCGCCACCGTAATCACCGTATCGCCGCGCGGATCAGTCTTCTGTCCGTCGGCGGCGGCCTTGGCCCGCCGCTCCTTTACCTTGGCGACCTCGCGATCCAGCCGCTGGCCTTCTTTCGCTTGCTCCTCGCCATCCAGCGGCTTGCCATTGCGCGCAACTACCCGGTTCACACGCACACCGTCCAGAGTCAAACTTTCCGAATCCGTGATCTCATCGTCCTTGACGCTGCCATCCTTTCGCAGTCGTTGCTGCTCCAGGTGCACATGGTAGGTGTAGTCGTTGCGAAGCGCATCCATGTGCTCCTCGTTGGCCTCCACCTCGTGCAGCAGCGTGGCCGGGTCCGGCAGGGGAACCGCGTTGGTCGCCGCCGTGCCCGCTTCCTCGACTTGCGGCCGCGGTGGCGATTTCGGCTGCACCACGGACTGTCCGGATCCCGCATCGCACAGCGCGGCGGCGACGGTGAACAGGAAGGGCGCGAGGCGGAAGCGGCGACGCATGCCTTCATCCTAACCCGCATTCGGTGGACCCGCCTCCCCCGCGCAAAGCTGCTGGAGCCGCATCCAACAGCCCGTGAGTGAGACAGGCAAGGTAGATTCCACTGACCTCAGCGTTCCCGTGCGCGCCGAAGAAGCCTCCAGTGCGGACACTGAAAGTCCCTTTGCTCCTCTCCGGCTGCCGCTCTTTCGCGACCGCTGGATCGCCTCCACCGTCTCCGGCGTCGGCACCTGGATGCAGGACACCGCCGGCACCTGGCTGATGACGGTGCTCACCACCTCACCGCTGTTGATCGCGCTCATGCAGACCGCTGCCAGCCTGCCCGTGCTCTTTCTCGGCCTCTTCGCCGGGGCCACGGCGGATATCTACGATCGCCGTAGGCTGCTCATCGCGTGGCAGTGCTGGATGCTCGCAAGCGTGGCGATTCTCGCGGTCCTGACCTTTCTCGGCGTGGTTTCGCCGGTCGCGCTGCTTGCCTTCACCTTTCTGCTGAACGTCGGTTCGGCGATGAACAATCCCGCTTGGCAGGCCATCGTTCCGGAACTCGTGCCGGATCGCCAACTCGCCAGCGCCGTTACCTTAAACGCCGCCAGCAACAACCTCGCCCGCGCCGTGGGTCCCGCACTCGGTGGCTTGCTCGTGGCGGCGTTCACCAAGGCCGACACCGGCGCCGGCTGGGTATTTCTGCTCAACTCCGCCTCCTTCGCCGGGGTGATCTGGATTCTTTGGCGCTGGCATCGCACGCCGGTGTTCAAAAGCGCTCTTCCAGCCGAACGCATCGCCGGGTCCGTCCGCTCCGGGCTGCGCTACCTTCGCTATGCGCCCAATCTGCAGGGTTCGCTCCTGCGAGCCTTCGGCTTCACCTTCTTTGTCAGCGCAATCTGGTCGCTTCTCGCGCTCGTGGCCAAACGCGATCTGCACCAGGGAGCCATGGGCTACGGCATCCTGAACGGTTCCCTCGGCATCGGTGCGGTCGCGGCTGCCTCCACGCTGGCCCGCATCCGCAAACGTGTGGGTGCCGATAAGCTCCTGGCGGCCACTTCGCTCTACTACATTGCCGCGCTGGTGATCCTCGCCCTTTTCCGCAATCCCGCCCTGGTCATCCTCACCCTTTTAGGTGCCGGTTTCGCCTGGACGGCAACCATGTCCACCCTGAACGTCTCGGTACAGCTTTCGATCCCGCGCTGGGTTGCGGCGCGCGCGCTTGGGCTCTATCTCATGACCTTTCAGGGCGGATTGGCGCTGGGCAGCATCGTATGGGGTGCCGTGGCCCAGCGTACCTCAACCAGCACGGCGCTCTTGGCCGCCGCCGTTGGCATGGCCGTCTCCCTTCCGTTTCTGCTCAGAATTCACATCCTGAAAGGGTCCTTGCCGGATCTGACCCCGTACCCACACAAGCGGCCGGCGCCCGCCTACATGCCAGGCGATCCCGCCGACGGCCCCGTCCGTATCTCCGTGGAATACCTCGTCAAACCCGAGCATCTGCCCGCCTTCACGGAGGCCGTCTACGCACTGCAGGGGGTGCGCCGGCGAGATGGCGCCGCCCGTTGGGGCATCTATCGCGATGCGCTTGATCCCACGCGCCTGAATGAGACCTTTCTCATGGAAAGTTGGCTGGAATACCTCCGCTCCCGCGAGCGCGTTACCGCTGCGGACGCCGCCATCCGTGACCGTGTCTGGGCACTGCACGCCGGTCCCGAACCGCCCCGCATCACCCACCAAATCTGGCTCAATGAGGCTGAAGGCATAGCGTCACCTGCCAACCTCCGTTAACGGAACTTTCAACATCGTCGGCTCTTGATTGTCGTTCCCGAAGGGAACTCACCTGCGACTCTCACGCCCGGACTCTAGTGTCCAAAGGCCAGATCAATCAGCGTCCTCTCCTCAAGTTCATGTGCCTTTGCCGACCCGGTCGCCGGACTCGCCGAAGCCGTCCGTTTCACCGACAACACCGGCCGATCATGTGCGATCAGCCGTAACCGGGGCATCACGTAGGAGAGCGCCCCCATGTTGGCCGGCTCTTCCTGAACCCACACCACATCGCGCGCTCCCGGATACATCTCCAGCGCCGAGCGCAACTCCGCTTCGGGCCACGGATACAGCTGCTCGACGAACAGAATTGCCACATCCTCCACGTTGCGCTTGGTCCGCTCGACGCGCAGATTGTGCCCGATCTTTCCGGTGCAAACGAGAAGACGACGCGGGTTCTTGACCGTGGTATCCGGCAGGACGAGTTGAAAGTGAGGCTCGCCAAGATCGGCCACCGTGGACATTGCATCCGGGTGCCGCAGCATGGATTTTGGCGTAAACACAACCAGCGGTTTGCGCCACTTCCGCATCGCCTGCCGTCGCAGCAGGTGGAAGAACTGTGCCGCGGTCGAAGGCTGCGCGATCTGCAGGTTGTCCTGCGCCGCTAGCTGTAGATACCGCTCTATGCGTGCCGACGAGTGCTCCGGTCCCTGGCCTTCGTAGCCGTGGGGCAACAGCAGAACCAGCCCGGAGAGCAGACCCCATTTGGCTTCACCCGCTGCCAGGAACTGGTCAATAATGATCTGCGCGCCATTGGAAAAATCGCCGAACTGCGCCTCCCAGGCCACCAGGGCCTCGGGAAAGTCTCGCGAAAAGCCATACTCAAATCCCAGGCAGGCGGCCTCCGAGAGCAGCGAGTTGTACACCTCCCACTTGCCCTGCGGCCTGCCGTCCGGTCCGGGCCCGAGATGCGCCAAGGGTGACCACCTCTGCTCCGTCTCCGTGTCGACCAGCACCGAATGCCGCTGATTGAACGTCCCGCGCTGCGAGTCCTGGCCCGTCAACCGAACCGGCGTGCCGGCCCGGAGCAGGGAAGCATACGCCAATAGTTCGGCAAATCCGTAGTCAATGGGTCGCCTGCCCGTGCCCATCTCGATCCGCTGCTCCAACAGCTTGGCGACCTTGGGGTGAACGTGAAAGCCCTCAGGCGCCCGCGTCAGGCTCGCCGTAAGATCGCTTACAACACCTGCGTCGAGACCGGTGACCGGCTGATCCTCCGCTGCCAGCGGTCCGCCGCAGTAAGGATCCCAGTAGTCCGGCAACTCGTGCATCCGCTTCACCACAAAGGCCGCAGGGACTTCAACCGCGGATTCATGCTGTGCCGCCCGGCGCTGGTCCTCGAAGAAGCCTTTTTGCACTGCGGCGACCTCGGCCGTCGGATCGACACCGAGCTTTTCCGCATAAATTTTGTACAGCGGCGGATGATCCTTGATCTTCGCGTAACGCCGCGGTTGGGTCACCGTCGGATCGTCCACCTCCGAGTGTCCATGCCGCCGGTAGCCGATCAGGTCAACCACCACGTCGGACCCAAAGGTCTGCCGGTAGCTGGCTGCGATCTCCGCCACGCGCACCACCGCCTCCGGATCCTCCGCATTCACATGAAAGATCGGCACAGGCAGACGTTTGGCCAGATCGCTTGCAAAACGCGAGGAGTTCGACTCCTCCGGACTCGCCGTGAAGCCCAATAGATTATTCACGATGACCTGAATCGTGCCGCCGACGTTATACCCCTTAATGCCGGCGAGGTTCATTGTCTCTGCCCAGATACCCTGCCCGGCAAACGCCGCATCGCCGTGAATGATCATCGGCAGCACTTGGTGAGCGCCCTCTTCCCCGACGCGCTCCTGCCGAGCCCGGGCCCGGCCCATCACCACGGGATCAACAGCTTCCAAATGGCTAGGATTGGAGGCCAGGTGCAGCGCAACCGTCTTGCCATTTGCCGTCACAAACTCGCCCGTTGCGCCCATGTGGTACTTCACGTCGCCGCCGCCCATCGTCGAGCGCGGGTCCACATCCTCGAACTTTGAAAACACCTCGTACGATCCGCGGCCAATCGTATTCACCATCACGTTCAGCCGTCCACGATGGCTCATCGCAAACAGCGAGCGTGTCACCCCCGCATCCGCCGCAGTCGTAAACAGCTGGTCGAGGAAGGGAATCAGGGCCGTCAGCCCTTCCAGTGAAAACCGCTTCGTGCCCAGGTAGCGCTGCTGAATCACCTGCTCAAAAACATCGGCGCGGATAAGCCCGGAGAGAATTCGTTTCGTGTCCGAGGCCTGGTAACTCCGCTCGAGCTGCGCCTCAATCCATGTCCGCTTCTCCGGCGACGCAATGTGCATGTATTCGGCACCGATCGTCCCGCAATAGTAGCCGCGCGCCTCGGCCGAGTCCGGCCCATCGGGGGCCGGCGTCGGAAACGGCTCCGGCGGCAAAAACTGCCCGAGCGGATCAAGCGAGGCCTGGAGAAATCCCCAGCGCCGGAAGATGCCAAAAGCAACCTCACGCGGAGACTCGGGGGTAGCGGCGGTGACGAGAGAGCCTCCATCTGAGGCGGTGCCGGGAGTACGGGAAAGCTTCGATGCGGGTGCGGTCCTGGTGGCCATAACGCCTTCTATGCTAGTCCTTCCAACTTTGTGTTAATAGCCAATGTGCGGTTATCGCGGAAGATGCGGACCCTGTTTCTTGTAGGAATACACGCCGAAAGGGCCGATTTGCGAAATTCTGACCCAAAGGGTGTAGACCTCGGGGCAGAGGCGGAGTAGCAGCGCCCAACTCACGGAGCGGCGGGCTGGAGATAGGCCTTGCGCAGAAACCCGAACCCGCCCCCGGGCTCCAACACAATGCCCGCCAGCCTGCTCGAGTGCACCACGACCGTATCCGGGTACCACAACGGAATGCTGGGCAGCTCCACCGCCAGCAACTGTTGCACCTCGACGTACTCCCTCCGACGCTGGTCTTCCGGGGTAGCCTCCGCCGCCGACCGCAAAAGCCCATCCAGGCGCGCGTTCGAGTAATGTCCCCGGTTGCCGCCCCGCGGTGGAAAGCTCGCGGTGGCATACGCATAACGAAAGATGTCCGGATCCTCATTGGAGCCCGTCCAACGCAGAATGTACATCTGAAATGCTCCGCGCGTGATGTCGGCATAGAACGTGCCAAACTCCGCACTGCGAATCTCCAGGTCGATTCCCGCGGCTCGCATCTGCTGCTGCAAAACCTGCGCTAGCAGCCGGGTCGTCTCGTCCGTCGAGGTCTTCAACGTCAGCCGCAGTCGCACCCCATGCGCATCGGGCCTGAATCCGGCCGCATCCAGCAGCGCCCCGGCCCGACCCGGATCATGCGGGTAGGCCGGCAACTCATCGGTCCGCGCCGCAGCCCAGTCGCCCGGTGGAAGCAGCGTATTCGCCGGCACAGCACGCCCACGCCACAACGCCTCAATCAGCGGACGACGATCCATCGTCAGCGCCATCGCCTGCCGCACCCGCACATCCCGCAGAGCCGGGTCTCCGACGTTGAAGTTCATGTAGTACACATCCGCTCCCGGCCGGGTGTCCGTCCGCAAATGCGGTATACCGGCAAGTGCATGCACCTCATCAGGCGTGATTGCATTACTTTCAACGTCCGCCGAGCCCTTTTTCAGCTCCAGCGCCATTGAAATGTTGTCTGGAACCACCTGAAACCGTACCTTGGCAATCCGCGGCGCCCCGCCCCACCATTCCGGATTCCGTTCCAGCACCACTTCCTTGTCCTGCACCTGGCTTGCAAACCGGAACGGCCCCGTGCCCACCGGATGCAGCCCCTCATCGCGCCCCGCACCGTTTTCTACCACGCCGAACAATCCGTCGCTCAGGTTAAACAGCAGCGAAGGTTCGGGCGTCCTTGTGCGCACGGCCAGCGTCAGCGGATCCCGCACCTCCACCGCACTCACCCCGGCAAACGAGCCCCCCTTCGAGGTCACCAGCGTCCCATTCGTCATGCTGCGGATCGACCACGCCACATCCTCCGCCGTCAGCGTCTTCCCGTCATGAAATCGCACCCCCGGCCGCAGATGAAACACCCACGTCAACGGATCAGCCCGCTCCCAACTCGTCGCCAGCCAGGGTTGCAGGTTGAAGTGCTCATCCTTGTGCACCAGCGCGTCGAAGATCAGCGCGCCCACCCGCTCCGATTGCGCATCGGTACCCTGCCGCAGATCCAGATTGTTCGGCGAGCTTTCAATCAAGAACTGCACCGTGTTCGTCTCGCGCGCCGAACGCCGGCAGCCGCCCAGGGGCAGCAGTACCGCCAATGCCAGCGCGATTGCGAAGAGACGGAACAGCATCACTTTACTTAACGGCTGATCGCGGCAGATCATTAGCCCTTTCTCGAACTAAATTTCACTTATCTGCGTAAGCCGTCCCAAAACGACACGCCGGCGTGCCCCGGTGGCCGCCGGCACATTTCCCGGCAGACGGTGCCAGCTCAGCCAGCCCAGCAGCGCAAACGCCGCTGCCTCCTTCGCCTCCACACCCAGGCTCGCCTCGCCCGCCTCCTCGGTCGTCCTCACCGAGCAGCCCAGCGCCCCAAACCCCTCCCGCAACCGCCGCAGCAGGGCCGCATTGTGCGCTCCTCCGCCGGATACGAACACCTCCGTCGTTTCAGCCTGGGGAGCCCGCTGCACGAGGTGTTCCGCTACAACGCGGCGGTACGCCTCCAGAATCGTCTCCGCCGTAAACGCCGTAGCCGTGGCTACGACATCGCTCCTCCGCGCCCCCTCGCACAGCGCGATCAGCCGGTCCGTAAACGCCGCCCCGAACTGCTCTCGCCCGCAGCTCTTCGGCGGCAGCAGATGGAGGTACGGATCCTTCATCTGCGCGCGCAAGGCAGGCTCGACCACCGCCCCGCGCGCTCCAACACCCCCGCCACAGTCATACGCCCGGCCGTACAGCCGTCCCATGCAGGCGTCGATCACCATGTTCGCCGGTCCCGTGTCGAAGGCCAGTACACCGCTCGCATCGCAGCCCGCCGGCAATGCCGTCAGGTTCGCAATCCCCCCTAGATTGAGCAGGATACGATTCTTCGTCGCATGACGGTACAGGCAATAATCCAGCATCGGCACCAGCGGCGCTCCCTGCCCACCTGCCGCCAGATCCGCCGTCCGGAAATCGCTCACCACCGGTAGCCCGAGCCGCTCCGCCACCACTGCCGGCTCGCCCGTCTGCCACGTGCAACGAGTCGGCTTTCCCAGATACTCCGCCGCGACCGCCTGGTGATAAATTGTCTGACCATGTAGCGCTACCAGTTCGGGCCTGATGCCGCTTCGCTCGATCGCCTCGGCAACAGCCTCCGCGTACACCTCGCCCAGCCGCCACGACAACCGCGCCAGCTCTGCCGTCGTCGTGGCTTCCGGCTCCATGGCCTTCAACACTGCTTCGCGCACCTGCGCTGCGTAGGGAACAGCATGATGCGCCAAGACCTCTAACCGCGGCAAACCGCCCCGATCAACCTTTGATTGAAACCCCGGATCAACCCCCGGCGACACCCGGCAGATCGCCACATCCACCCCATCCGCCGAGGTCCCGCTCATTACCCCCGCGACCACCATCTCCGCCGACTCCGGCGCCGCTCTCAAGCCCCACCGCCCCGCAACTCACGCTGCAACTCCGCCACCAGCGCCAGCGCCTCCCGCGGCGTCAATCCATCCACGTCCACCGTCTCCAGCCGGTCCACAATGCGCTGCGAAAGCGGCGTAAACATCGTCATCTGCAGCGCCGCCGCCCGCTCGGTCCTCGCGGGAACAGCCTCGCGCACACCCCTCACCTCGGCCCGCTCATGCACCCGCAACACCTCGCGCGCCCGCTCGATGACCGCCCCCGGCAATCCCGCCAGCCGCGCCACTTCGATGCCATAACTCTTATTCGCCGCGCCTGCCTCCACCGTGTGCAAAAACACGATCCCGCCGTCGCGCTCCCGCACCG
Organism: uncultured Bryocella sp.; assembly: GCA_964235515.1. Lineage (GTDB taxonomy): Bacteria > Acidobacteriota > Terriglobia > Terriglobales > Acidobacteriaceae > Granulicella. The sequence goes on along the minus strand of CAXSBL010000005.1, from coordinate 38,145 downwards.
TCACCCGCGCATTTTTCAGCCGCGAAAGCCGCTCCGCCAACAGCGTCAGCTCGTGGTAATGCGTCGCAAACAGCGTCCGCGCGCCCACCCGGTCATGCAGGTGCTCCACCGTCGCCCACGCCAGCGAAAGTCCGTCATAGGTCGCCGTGCCACGCCCCATCTCGTCCAGCAAAACCAGCGATTGCGCCGTCGCCGTGTTCAAAATCGAAGCCGTCTCCGTCATCTCGACCATAAAGGTAGACCGCCCGCGCGCCACATTATCCGCCGCCCCGATCCGCGTATAAATCCGGTCCACCAGCCCCAGCCGCATCCGCTCCGCCGGCACAAACGACCCACACTGCGCCATGATCGCCAAAAGCGCCGCCTGCCGCAGAAATGTGCTCTTGCCGCCCATATTCGGCCCGGTAATCAGCAGCAGGGAAGGGCTGCTTGCGCCCTTCCCATTGTCTTTTTCACCTTTTTGGTTGTCATTCCCGAAGGGAATCTGCGTCTTGTTCGCGCTGGCGACATCCTTCTCCGACTCACCACACAGACTCAACGAATTCGGCACAAACCGCCCCGCCCCCGTTTCCTCCAGCCGGCGCTCCACCACCGGGTGCCGCCCGTTCAAAAACTCCAGCGCCGTGCCGGTCTCCAGCTGCGGCCGTACCCACCCGCGCATCGCCGCCAGGTGCGCAAAACACCCCAGCAGGTCAATCTCCGCCACTGCCCGCGCCGTCTCCCGCACTCGCGCCGACCCGGCCAGCAACTTCTGCCGCAACTCCAAAAACAGTCGCCGTTCGATCTCCGCCGAACGCTCCTGCGCCGTCAAGATCTTCGTCTCCAGCTCCTTCAACTCCGGCGTCGTATACCGTTCCGCGTTCACCAACGTCTGCTTGCGCTCATAATCCGCCGGCACCGCCTTCAAGTTCGACCGCGTAATCTCCAGGTAATACCCAAACACCGAGTTGAACCGCACCTTCAGTGATCCAATTCCCGTCCGCTCCCGCTCGCGTTCCTCGATCGCCGCAATTCGCTGCCGGCCATTAGTCGAAAGCTCGCGCAACTCATCCAGTTCCGCGTCCAGCCCCGCCCGCACCACGCCGCCATCCGCCAGCGACACCGGCGGCTCTTCCACCAGCGTCGAGGAGATCAACTCCTCCAGGTCCGCCAGAACATCCATCCGCGCCAACTCAGTCCAGCGCTCATCCGCCCCAAATTCCCCAATCGCCGCCCGCAACCCGGGCAGGCAGCGCAGCGTAGCCCCCAGCGCCGCCACCTCCCGCGGACCGGCCGCCTCCAATGAAATCCGCCCCAGTAGCCGTTCCAGGTCCAGCACCCCGCCCATCGCCCGGCGCACGCCCTCGCGCCGCCGGATATCCACCGCCGCCAGCCCTACCGCCTCCAGCCGCGCGTTGATGGCCGGCAACTCCGCCATCGGTCGCAATAACTGCGCCCGCAACAGCCGCTTGCCCATCGGGGTACAACACGCATCCATCGCATGCAGCAACGTGGTATCCGTCGCCTCCCCGGAAAACAGCGGGTCCACCAGTTCCAGGTTGCGCACACTCACCGCGTCGAGCTCCAGGCACCCACGCCGCTCGTAAAACCGCACCGTGTCCAGGTGCTCCAGCGCTCCCTGCTTGGTCGCCCGCAGGTAATGCACAATCGCCCCGGCGGCTACTGCCGCTCCCGGGTGGCCCCCAAGTCCCATCCCATCGAGCGAATGCACCCGCAATCCCTGCCGCAGCAACGGAATCGCATATTCCTCGCCAAACACCCACTCGTCCAGCTCCGTCTGCGCCCCACTCGGCTCCACCGGCACAACCCCAGCCCGCCCCGCCGACAACCCGGGTGCCCCGGCAACACCATCCTGCCCCGCCGCCGAACCGGGTGCCCCATCTTCACCGCCAGCTTCACCGCCGGTTAAGGTGGGCTGCCTCTGGCGCCCAACCGCTCCACCCCAGGCTCCCCCACGAGGCACCAGCGTCTCCGCCGGCCGCATCCGCTCCAGCTCATCGAGCGCCTGCGCCCATCCACTCGCTCCCACGAACTCCGTAGCCCGCATCTCCCCGGTCGACAAATCCACCGACGCCACACCCACACAAGCCGTCGCGCCCGACCCCGCCGCCGCCACCGCCGCCAGCCACTGGCTCGCCCCGCCATCGAGCGCCATATCGAGCGCCGTCCCCGGCGTCAGTACCCGCGTCACCTCGCGCCGCACCACGCCCTTCGCGAGCTTCGGATCCTCCATCTGCTCGCACAGTGCCACCTTGTAACCCTTGCGCAAGAGCTTCTGCAGATACCCGGCCGCGGCATGGTAGGGCACACCGCAAAGCGGAATCAGCCGTGCCTTATCGCGAGCGGTCAGGGTAAGCCCCAACTCCCGCGCCGCGACCACGGCGTCCTCATAAAACAGCTCGTAGAAATCGCCCATCCGGAAGAACAGCAGGGCATCCGGGTGCGCCTCTTTCGCCGCCCGGTGCTGCCGCATCGCCGGCGACAGCGAATCCGTATCGCCCGCCGCGGAACCCGTAATGTGAGAAGACGCCATGGCCGAACCAAACAGAAGAATATCGTGCCTGCCCCTGTGGTTTTCGGGTCCCAAACCGCCTCTGACCCCGAATACGAACCGTCGCCCGCCGGAAACGATAAACTTACACCCATGATCGAACTCCCCATGACCGAAGCCCAGTTCGCCTCCGCCGGCGAGCGCCTCAAGCGCCACGGTCTCGACCTCTCCGGCCCCGCCGGCACTCTCACCAAGGAAGGCATCACCGCCAGCTACACCTACGGCGAAGGCCTCTTGCGCATTACCATCCACAACAAACCCTTCTTCATCCCCGAATCGCTCATCGAAGGCCGTCTCAAGGCCTACGTCCAACAAAACATGACCGATACAACCCAGTAACACCACCGCACACCACGTCTGGCGCGACCCCAAACACTCAGCACACATCTATATTCCAAGCGCAGGCACCACAGCTCAACCGCGGTTCACTGCCCGCAACCCTCCCGCATGTCCCTCCTCTGGCTCAGATTCGCCGTCCTCCTCTACGCCGTCGCCGCGCTGGCGGTGCTGCCGGCGGCCCTGTATGACCGCCCCCGCTGGCGCTACCTCGCGCTGCCCTGCGCCCTCGGCGGCATCTTCTTCCACTTCGTCGCTCTGACCGAAACCCTCGTCGCCGCGCACCACGCCCTTCCCGTCGACACGCATGAAACCCTCTCCATGCTGGGCCTCCTGCTCGCCGCCGCCTTTCTGGCCCTCTTCGTCCGCTTCCGCACCGTCTCCTTCGGCGTCTTTCTGCTGCCGATCGCGGTCCTCGTCACCTTGACCCCAGCCTTCCGCCCCGGCGCCGAGTTCCTCAGCTACCCCTATCTCCGCACCGGCTGGCTCTTCCTTCACGTCGCGCTTCTGCTCGCCGCCTACGCCGCCCTGCTGATTTCGCTCACTGCCAGCCTGCTCTATCTCATTCAGGAGCGCGGCCTCAAGCAAAAGCGCCTCGGCTCCGCGGGCAACGTCCGCAACTGGCTCCCCCCGCTCGAAACCACGGACCAGATCGCCCTCAAATCGCTTCTCTTCGGCCTCCCGTGTATGACAGGCGGCCTGCTCATCGGCTCGGTCGTGGCCTACCAGACCGTCGGCCCTGCCTTTTTCGCCGACCCCAAAGTTCTGCTCTCGCTTGCCATGTGGTTGGCCTACATGGCCATGCTCTTCATTCGCCGGCAGTCCGGCCTGCGCGGCCGTCGCGCCGTCTATCTTTCCAGCTTCGCCTTCTTCGTCGTCCTGGCCGTCTGGGCCGCCAACCAGCTTTCGGTCGTCCACAGGTTCAAGGCCCCATGAGCCCTCCGGCAGCGAACCTCCCCGAAACCGCCCTCATGCTCGTCGGCGTCAATCACACCACCGCGCCCATTGCCGTGCGTGAGCGGCTCGCCATTCCCACGGACCGCCTCGCCGACGCCACGCGCACCCTCATCCATGAGCCCGGCGTCCGCGAGGCCATGATTCTTTCCACCTGCAATCGCGTGGAACTGCTCACTGTCTGCGATCCCGGTGCCGCTCCTCCCCTCATCACCCCCGTCCGCTTCTTTCACAGCTTCCTCGATCTCTCCCGCGCCGACGTCGAGCCGCACCTCTACCAATTCCGCGAGTCCGAAGCCGTCCGCCATCTCTTTCGCGTCGCCAGCTCGCTCGATTCCATGATCGTCGGCGAACCCCAGATCCTCGGCCAGGTCAAACAGTCCTTTGCCGTCGCCCGCGAGGTCGGCGCCATCAGGACCTCCGCCAACTTCAGCTCCGTTCTAGACCCTCTCCTGCAACGTGCCTTCTCCGTCGCCAAGCGCGTCCGCACGGAGACCCAGATCGGCGCCACCACCGTCTCCGTCGCCTCCGTTGCCGCCGATCTCGCCCGCAAGATCTTCGGTTCGCTCACCGGCAAGACCGTGCTGCTCGTCGGGGCAGGGAAGATGAGCGACCTTACCGCCCGGCACCTCATCCAGCAGGGCGCGGACACGCTGCTCGTCTCCAACCGCACCGAATCCCGCGCCGAACGTATCGCCGACGCCCTCCGCACCCCCGCCATCACCACCGGCGTCATCCCCTTCGACCAGCTCTACGCGCAAGCCCACCGCGCCGACATCATCATCACCTCCACCGGTGCCGGGGCCTACGTCAACGCCGGCAATACCGCCGCGCACGTCTTCACCCCGGCCCAGGCTCGCGCCCTGCTCAGCCGCCGCCGCAATCGCCCCGTCTTCTTCATCGACATCGCCGTCCCCCGCGACGTCGCCCCCGAGGTCAACCGCGTCGAAGGCTGCTTCGTCTACGACATCGACGACCTCCAGCAGGTAGCCCAGGAAAACCGCGCCGGCCGCACCCGCGAAGCCGAAGCCGCCGAAGGCATCGTCAACTCCGAAGTCCAGCGCTACGCCGAACGCCTCATGGAGGCGCCCTCCACCGAGGCCATCAAGCAGCTCCTCGCCGAAGCCGACACCACCCGCGAAAACGAGCTCGCCCGCACCCTCGCCCGCCTCGGCCCGGAGCCGCTCACGGCTGCGCAGCAGGCGGCCGTCGAAGCCCTCACCCGCTCGCTTACCGCCAAACTCCTGCATCCCCAAATCGCCGCCCTGCGCACCCCGCGCGACCGTGGATCACGGTAGAACGCATCACCGGCATCAACTCCAGACGGTAATCCTAAGCGCAGCGAAGGACCTGTCCAAAACTGTCATCCTGAGCGCAGCAAAGGACCTGCTTTTGCTCGGCGAGGCCAGCCTCTTGCCGCTGTTCCGAATCAGGAACTCGCGCTTCCTCAATGCTCCATTACCGCGCACAAAAAAATGTGCACACCGGACAGCGCCCCGCCGCATTCTGCCATCCCAAAACCAGCAGGAACGCAAACTTCAAACCCAGGCAGGCACGACGATGGCACTCGCAAAAACAACGCAGGATCACGACGAAATTCGGCAATGGGCCGAGGCGCGTGGCGGCAAGCCCGCCGTTGTGTCTGCAACTGAAGGCAAGGACGAAACCGGCATCATCCGGCTCATGTTCCCGAACGCCCCCAACCACAACGACGATGCCCTCGAAGAGATCGGCTGGGACGAGTGGTTCGAGAAGTTCGACGAAAGCGGCCTGGAACTCACCTATCAGGAAAAGACCGCCGACGGCCAAACCTCCGACTTCAACAAGCTCACCTACCCGGACGTTGATTCCCCCAAAGGCAAGGCTTTACTAAAGAAGTCCGCAGGCAAGAAGAGCGCCAAGTCCGCAAGCGCCAAGGCGCCCGCAAAGTCGGCTGCGAAACCCGCCGCAAAGAAGGAAGCCGGCGAAGAAGCCCCATCCAAAAAGTCCGCCTCCAAATCGGCCTCTAAAAAATCCTCACCCGTCACACCCGCCCGCAACTACCCCAAGCCCGACGGCAACGGCCCCACGCAGGTCTTCTAAAACAAGACACCCGCCACGACCTATTCCCAATTTGTCATCCTGAGGGAAGCGAAGGACCTGCTGTCCGAGTTTCTTCTTTTTACCCCAGTTCCCAAACAACTAGCCACTCTTCCTTCATCGGCAAAGCCCTGCTTCGGCAGGGCTTTTCTCACGTCCGCGTTATCCTAAGACACCGATGACCACACAACCCATTCGCCTCGGCACCCGCGGCTCGCAACTCGCCCTTTGGCAGGCAAATCACATCGCCGAAGAACTCCGCCGCGGCGGCCACACCGTCGCCGTCGAGGTCATCCGCACCACCGGCGACCGCATGCAGGACCCAAACTTCACCGCGCCCTCCACCTTTGACGACGGCTCCCCGCTCGACGCCAAGGGCATCTTTATCAAGGAGATCGAGGACGCTCTCCTCGACGGCCGCATCGACGTCGCCGTGCACTCCCTCAAGGACCTCCCCACCACCCTCGACCCCCGCTTCACCCTCGCCGCCATCCCGCCCCGCGCCGACGCCCGTGATGCCTTTGTCTGCGAAGACTTCTGGGGCCTGCACATGCTTCCCCTAGGCTCCCGCGTCGCCACCACCAGCCCCCGCCGCCAGGCCATGTTGCTCTCCCTCCGCCCCGATCTGCAATTTGTAGAAATGCGCGGCAACATCGACACCCGCCTCCGCAAGTGGGCCGCCGGCGAAGCCGACGCGCTTGTGCTCGCCTGCGCCGGCCTTGACCGCCTCAACCGCACCGAGCACGTCCACCAACGCTTCGCCGTCGATGAAATCTGCCCCGCCCCCGGCCAGGGCGCCCTCGCTCTTGAAACTCTCAGCCATACCCCGAACGCGGCCGCCCTCGAAGTCATCCGCGCCCTCAACCACCCCGAAACCGCCTTTGCCACCGAAACCGAGCGCGGCGTCCTCAACGCCCTTGGCGGCGGCTGCAATCTCCCGCTCGGGGCCTATTGCCATCTCGCCGACGGCGCCTGGCACCTGCACACGATGGTCGCCGCCCCCGACGGCGACGCCGTCATCCACCTCCTCGACAAGGCTCCCCATGGTACCCCCGCCGCCGACCTCGCCGCCCGCGCCGCCGAAGCCCTCGAAGCCCGCGGCGCAAAGCAATTGCTTCAGGACACTCCCGAGCAACGCTTCGAAGCCGCCTCGCGGTAGTCCACAAACTCCACCAGGTTCGCCGTTCAAGCTTCGTCCTTCGCAAGCACCGCCTAAACCACGCCTTCCGAAGCGATGAATTCGATCAGGTCGATCCATACAGCCTCAGGCGGCAAAGCGACATCCCACCTCTGAACTCAGAGTTGCTGAACGGAGTCTCCATGCCGAGGCACCCGCATGCCCATCGCGGTGGAATCTTCGATCACCCGGCGCAGTTCCTGGCAACCGTTGCTGTTGCTCTCTTCATCGGCTGGATCTGGCTCGTCGCCTCGTTGCACCTGCACGAAATGATCGTTGGCGCCGTCGTCGTCATCCTCTCGACGGCCTTTTGTGCCTTCGTGCTTCGCTCTGCCACCCTGCCGCTGCAACTCCGCCTTAAAGACATCCTCACGATTCGCCACGTACCCTCCGAAATCGCAAAGGACACCTGGGTGGTCCTCACCGTCCTCTATCGCGATCTCTTCCGCGGCGAGCCCGCCGGTTCGTTTTACCGCGTCGCCGGCTTCCAAACCAGCCGTCGCGACCCCGTTCTCGTCGCCCGCAGCGCCCTCGCTATCACCTACACCACACTTTCACCCAATGTGGTCGTCATCGGCATCGATCCCACCCAGGGCCACATCCTTTTCCATCAGCTGCAGCGGGATGACGTGTCTTCCTCCACGCGCGCTCTCGGATCCGGTCAATGAGCTCCCCAGACCTTTATCTCTACGCCGGCTCGGCAATCATGGCCGCACTCGTTCCATGCGCCTTTGCCGCCCTGCGCGGTTCAGCCGAGCGTCGTCTCGTCGGCCTGCAGATGGGCACACTTCTTATCACCTTATCGCTCGTCCTGCTCACGATTGGTTACAACCGGTTGCCCTTCATTGATCTCGCCCTCACCCTCGCCGTGCTCAGCTTCGGCAGCGGCCTCGTTTTTGCGCGCTTTTTGGAAAAGCACCTATGACCACCCGTCTCATCCTGCAGGCCATACTGCTCGCTTTGGTCGTCCTCAGCTGCTGGCTTGGCGTCCTCGGCATGTTGCGCATGCGCGAACCCATCCAGGCGCTGCACTTCCTCGGCCTGCCCGCCTGCGTCGGTTCGCCGCTGCTCACCGTCGCCGTCTTCCTCGCCACCGGCAGCTCGAGCGCCGCCTGGAAGACCCTGCTCATCTGCCTGCTTCTGCTGCTCGCCAACGCCGTGGTCACCCACGCTATCGCCCGGGCTTTCCGCACCCGCGAACTCGGCCACTGGCAACCGCAACCGGGCGACCCCTTCGAGTACACCCCCACCCTCGCCCGGCACCGCGCCCAAAACACCCCCACCGGAGACCCCGCATGATCTGGGTAGGGGCCGGTCTCCTCCTTCTGCTCGCCGTCTCTGGCCTCGCCGTCGTCACCACGCGCGACACAACACAGCAGGTCATCACCTTGTCCTTCTACGGCCTCGTCACCGCGCTCATGTTCTTCTTCTTCCAGGCCCCCGACGTCGCCCTCTCACAGATCACCGTCGGCGCCGTTGCCTTGCCGCTCATGATCATGCTTGCCATCTCCCGCATGCGTCACCGCGAGGCCATTCAAAAGAAGGGTCAGGAGAATGACTGAGCGCACCCGCAAACGCTTCTTTGCCGTCGTCGGTCCGGTCTTCTTCGGCTGCTTCGTCTACGCCTCGCTCGACATGCCGCCCTGGGGTACCTACCGCGGTCCCTACGGCGATCTCATCGCCAACGTGGCCGTCTACGAGCGCCACGCCACCGACGTCGTCAACGCCATCAACTACGACTACCGTGGCTTCGATACCCTCGGCGAAGAGTTCATCCTCTTCACCGCCGTCGTCGGCGTCATGATGATGCTCCGCCGCGACCCTGGCATCTCCACCGCACCTGTTGGCCAGCAGGGCAAGGTGCAGGACAAGCCCACCCTCGGCATAGCCGTCCGCGCCATGACGATTCCCGCCGTGGTCCTCACCGTCGTCTTCGGCTTCTACATCGGCCTCCACGGCGCCCTCACTCCCGGCGGCGGCTTCCAGGCCGGCGTCATTCTAGCCTCCGCTCTTTTGCTCGTCTATCTCGCCGAAAACACCGATGCCTTCAAGCGCATCACCTCGCACACGGCCGTCGATCTCATTGAAGCCATCGGTGCCGGCGCCTACGCCCTCATCGGCCTCGCGCCCCTTTGTCTGGGCCTGCCGCTGGTCACCAACTGGCTTCCGCTCGGCACCACCGGCGACGTCTTCGCCTCCGGCAACATCGCCCTCATCTCCGCCACCGTCGGCGTCGAGGTCACCGCCGCCTTCCTGCTCGTCCTCTACACCTACCTGCAGGAGGTCGTCACCGGCGAGGTCCCCGCCGAATGAGGAACCGCTAGTTCATGCCGCACATCGTCCAATACCTCCCCTACCTCGTCGCCGCCTGGCTCTTCTGCTGCGGCCTCTACGGCCTCAGCACCAGCCGCGACCTCGTGCATTCCGTGGTCTGCCTCGCCGTCCTCCAAAGCTCTACCTATGTTCTTCTGCTCGCCATCGGCTTCCGCGTCGGCGGCGCCGCGCCCGTCTTCGCCGACATCTCCCCCGGCACCCTCACCGTCGATCCCGTCGTCCAGGCCCTCATGCTCACCGACGTCGTCGTCGAAGCCGTAGTCGTCGCCCTTCTGCTCGCCATGGTCGTCAAAGCGCACGAAAAATCCGGCAGCACCTCCCCTGACGACCTCCGGACGATGCGGGGATAACTTGCTGACGACCCTTCAAAACGCCCTTATCCCTCTACCCGTCGTCCTCCCCCTGCTCGGTGCCGCCGTCCTCTCCGCCCTGCGTCCCTGGCTCGGCCGCCGCACCATGGATGCTCTCGCGATCCTGGTCGCCGCGATCCATGTCGCCACCTGCGCATTTCTCCTCCACGAAGCCAACGCGCGCACCCTCGTCTACTGGTTCGGCAACTGGTTTCCCCGCGGCTCAATGGTCGTCGGCATCGGCTTCATGGTCGACCCCACCGCTGCCGCCCTCGCGCTGCTCGCCGGCACGCTCTTTCTGCTCGCCTTCATCTTTTCCTGGCGTTTCGCCGATGCCGGCGACCGCCACTTCCACTCCCTCATGCTCGTCTTCCTCGCCGCCATGAGCGGCTTCGTGCTCACCGCCGACCTCTTCAACCTCTTCGTCTGGTTTGAGCTCATGAGCACCGCCGCCTTCGCCCTTTGCGGCCTCAACACCCAGGAATCCGCCCCCCTGCAGGGCACCTTCAATTTCGCCGTCACCAACACCGTCGCCGCCTTTCTGGGCCTCACCGGCATCGCCATGCTCTACTCCGTCACCGGCGCGCTCAACATGGCCCAGATCGGCTATCTGCTCACCACCTCCGCCGGCGGACCGCGCCACGACCCCCTTGTGCTCTTCAGCTTTTGCCTGCTCGTCTCCGCGTTTTTCATCAAAGGCGCCATCGTTCCGTTCCACCTCTGGCTGCCCGACGCCCATTCCGTCGCCCCCACCGGCGTCTGCGTCCTCTTCTCCGGCCTCATGGTCGAACTCGGCCTCTACGCCATCGCTCGCCTGCACACGGTCATCTTTCTGCATGCCCTCGGCATGCACGCCGTCGCCCTCCGAACCATTCTGCTCGGCTTTGCCGCCGTTACGGTCGTCCTCGGCGGTCTTATGTGCTACGCCGAACACCACATCAAGCGCCTGCTTGCCTTTTCCACAATCTGCCACGCCGGCCTCATGCTCGCGATCATCGCCGTGGGGGTGGACGGCGCCGGCGGCACCACGGCCAATGGCGGTTTTCTCACCTACCTCTTCGCCCACGCCTTCATCAAGGCCGCCCTTTTCTTCTGCGCCGGCATCACGCTTCACCGCCTCCGCTCCATGAGCGAGCAGCTCCTCTGGCAGCGCAAACGCGTCCTACGCTGGACCGGTGTTCTTTGGTTCGCCGGCGGTCTAGGTCTCGCCGGTCTTCCTCCCTTCGGCACTTGGCTCGGCGAAGCCATGGCCGACTCCGCCGCCAGGATCACCGGCACTCCCGGCCTGACGGCCCTCTTCCTGTTCGGCGAAACCCTCACCGCCGCCGCCGTCTTCCGCGTGGGACTGCACATCTTCGCCGGCCTCGGCAGCGCTCCCCTCACCGATCCCGCCGCCTCCGTCGACGAACTTCCCGAAACCAAGGAAGAAAACCGCGTCGTTCACGCCTACCAGTTCCTTCCGCCGCTGTTCTGCCTTTGCGTCGCCGTCGCACTGTTCGCCCTGCCCGGCTTCCTGCCCTGGCTCACCGGCACCGCCGCCCGCTTCAGCAACCAGGTCGGCTACTGGCACACCCTCTACACCGGCGCCACGGTCTTCAGCCCGTCGCAGCCGCTCCCCGCCGAAGGCCTCGCCCCCACCTCGGATCGCCTCACCTCCGCGCTACACGGGGCCATAGCCACGCTGCTCGGCCTCGCCCTCGCCTTCACCAGCGTCTACCGCCACAAACTCCCCAAACGTATTCGCCTCGGCTCGTACCTCGAAACCGGCATGCAGCCCTTGCGCGCTCTGCAAAGCGGCCATCCCGGCGACTACGTCGTCTGGCTCACCGCCGGCGTCGCCACCCTCGGCGTCCTCTTCAACCTCTTCCTCCGCCACTAGCACGTCCCCGGCGTCTCTCTCGTTTGGGCGTCTCTCTCGTTTG
>CAXSBL010000005.1:20891-26342 GCA_964235515.1 uncultured Bryocella sp. | reverse complement strand
GGCGTCTCTCTCGTTTGGGCGTCTCTCTCGTTTGTCATCCCGCAGGGATCTGCATTTGCTCTTGCTCTTAGTTGTCATTCCCGAAGGGAATCCGCGTTTCCTTCGCTGCGCCAATACTGCGTCGCACAGTCACCCCGTCACGCCCCATACGGCACCCAAACATTCTTCACCTGCGTAGCCCGCCGCAAAAACCACCGTCCCTCACCCTGCGCCGGATCAAACCAATCGGGTAAGCGCGAAGCGCCGTTCTCCGCATTCCAGACCGCCCACGTCTGCTTCAAGTTCCCCACCGAAGCAGCCTCCACCATCGCCCCCGCCGCCTGGTCCCGGAAGCACCACACAGCATCCACATCGTCGTGCTCAGCCAGGGTCTTACCCAACACTGCAGCCGCACCCGCCACCAGGTTCACCACACCCCCGGGCAGGTCGCCCGTGTCAAACACCCCGTACAACTCGCCCATCAACAACGCCCCACGCTCGCCCGGCACCGCGACCACGCTATTACCCATAGCCACCGCCGGCAAAATCAACGACAACAACCCCAGTAGCGGCGCCTCCTCCCCCGCCAGCACCCCGATCACCCCCACCGGCTCGTGCATCGCCAGCGCAACCATCCGAAACGGCGGGTTGTGCACAGAGCCGTCAAACTTGTCCGCCCACGCCGCATAGCTGAAACACCGTTCCACGCTCAAATCAAATTCGATAGCCGCCTGCGCCGCCCCGACAAACACCGCCAGCTTGGCCACAATCTCCGCCCGCCGCTGGATCAGGTTTTCCGCCAGAAAGTACAACACCTGCGCCCGCCCATGCGCCGTCTGCCGCGCCCATTTCACCCCCGCCGCCCGGGCCGCCTCCACCGCATTCCGCACATCCTTCCGCGACCCCACCGGCACCTGCCCCGCCACGCGTCCATCCGCCCCACGCACCGCCACCGTATACCCCGAATCCGGCCGCACACCCTTCCCCCCGATATACTGCTTCACCGTCCGATCAATCCCTGGCAAAGCCGCCCTTTCCGCCCTCTCTTGGTTGTCATTCCCGCAGGGAATCTGCGTTTTGCCTGACTCGCCACCAAACTCAACCCCCGCCACACTCTCCCCCAACGCCACCACAGCCCCATCCTCCCCAGCCCCCTTGGCCCAAGCCGGCACCACGTACTCCCACATCCCTTCCTTGCCACCTTCCCGCCCAAACCCCGACTCTCGGTACCCCCCAAACCCGCAAGCGGCGTCGAACAGGTTCGTCCCGTTAACCCAAACCACGCCGGCCTTCACCCCGGCCGCAACATCCAGCGCCACATTGACGTTCTCGCTCCAGATACACGCCGCCAACCCATACACCGTGTTATTGGCCAGCTCCACGGCCTCCGCCGGCGTCCGAAACGTCATCGCCACCAGCACCGGCCCAAAGATCTCCTCCTGCGCCACCGCACTCGCCGGCGCCACCCCCGTCAACAGCGTCGGCTTATAAAAGAGTCCCGCAGAGGGCAGGGAAGTCTCCGGCTGCCAGCACGCAGCCCCATCCCGCACCCCGGCCTCCACATACCGCGCAATCCGCTCATGCTGACTCTTATCGGCAATGGCTCCCAGATCGATAGCCTTGTCCAAAGGTGAGCCAATCCGCAGCGTGCTCATACGGCTTCGGATTTTCGCGTACAACTTTTCCGCCACACTCTCCTGCACTAGCAGCCGCGACCCCGCACAGCAAACCTGCCCGCCGTTGAACCAGATCCCATCCACCAGCCCCTCCACCGCCGAGTCCAGATCCGCATCCTCAAACACGATGTAGGGCGACTTCCCACCTAGCTCCAAACTCAACTTCTTGCCCGTCCCCGCCGTAGCCGCCCGGATCAGCCGCCCCACCTCGGTCGACCCCGTAAACGCCACCTTGTCCACCCCCGGATGCTCGGCCAGCAGCTTGCCCGTGCGCCCATCGCCCTGCACCACGTTCAGCACGCCCGCGGGCAGCCCAATCTCCTCCGCAATCTCGCACATCGCCACGGCCGTCAACGGTGTGTACTCGGCAGGTTTAATCACCACCGTGCACCCCGCCGCCAGCGCCGGCGCCACCTTCCACGCAAACATCAGCAGCGGAAAGTTCCACGGGATAATCTGCCCCACCACCCCCACCGGCACTTGCCCCCGAAACTCCTCCCCGCCAAATCCCGTCCCATCCGCGGCGAGCGACCCCATCAACTGCGCCCACCCCGCGTGGTAGTAAAAATGCCGCGCCACCAGCGGCACATCGATATCTCGAGACTCCCGAATGGGCTTGCCATTATCCAGGGTCTCCAGCACCGCCAGCCGCCGCGCATGCTTCTGCACCCCCCGTGCCAGCGCATACAGGTATCGCGCCCGCTGATGTCCCGTCAGCGCCTGCCAACCCGGCAATGCCTTGCGCGCCGCCTGCACCGCCAGATCCACCGTGCCGGCATCGGCCTGATCCACGGCAGCCAGGATCTCGCCGGTGGCTGGGTTCACGGTGGTAAACGCCTCAAAGCTGCCGCCCTTGGCGTACCCCGCCATGGAAAGAAACGCACCGTCGATGAAGTGCCCGAACTGACGTTTATGCCCATCCAGCCACCGATTCACCTCACCCGCATCCTCAACCGCCGGCCCATACTCCATTGACTCAAACTTCTCCATGATCCCGCTCGCCATCGCCATTCCTTTGCGCGCTCGCCAAACCCCAAGCCGAGCCCAACCAGACCGCTCCATGGTACCCGCTGCCACCACGCAGAAAGAAAACCGCGACCTACCGTTCCGTCCAACATCTGAGCCACTGCAGGCAGTTGGCTGAGGAAACGAATCCGTCGTTCTGGTTGTCATTTCCGCAGGGAATCTGCGTCTCTGGCGGCTACAAACCTTCAGGTAGAACCGTTACAGGAGACCCAGACCATGTTTCTCATCACAGGCATCACCGGCAAGGTAGGCGGCGCCGCCGCAAAGCATCTTCTCGGGCAAGGCAAACAGGTCCGCGCCCTCGTCCGCGACGAAGCCAAGGCAAAGACCTGGGCCGACGGGGGCGTAGAACTTATCAAGGGCGAGTGGGAAGACGCCGCAGCCATGACCCGCGCCCTCGGGGGCGTAGAAGGCGCCTATCTCATGATGCCGCCCGTCCAGGCCCCCTCGCGTGATTTCAGCGAAGCCAAAACCGTCCTCGCCAGCTACAAACAGGCCTTGGCGCAAGCCGCACCGCCGAGGCTCGTAGCCCTCTCCTCCATGGGCTCACAGCAAACGAGCGACCTCGGCCTCATCACCTCCACCCACCTGCTCGAAGAAGCCCTGAAGGACCAGCCGTTTCCCATCGCCTTCATCCGTGCCGGCGGCTTTTATGAAAACTTCCTCTACGGCCTTGAGACCGGGCAGGGCGGCACACTCCCCGTCTTCTACACGCCTACAGACAAAAAGCTGCCCATGGTCGCCACCCAGGACATCGGCGCCGAGGTCGCCAAACTGCTCACCTCAGACTGGACGGGGAAGCGCATCATCGAACTCGGCTCCATGGTCAGCTCCGATGAGGTCGCAACGCAGCTCGGCAAAACTCTGGGCCGCGAGGTAAAAGCCCAGGCCATCCCCCGCGAAGCCTGGGCCTCCACCCTCGAGCACATGGGCATGCCCAAAGGCGGAACCTGGGCCTTCGAGGAAATGATGGAAGGCGAAAACTCAGGCTGGATTGGCTTCGGCATTCCCGGCACCGAGCGCATCGAAGGCACCACCTCCGCCCAGCAGGTCTTCACCACCGCCAAGCAAAGCTGAGAGCTGACCTGATAAGTAAACACAATGTGACTTGGCGTTACTCATGAAAACCGTTGTGATGGCTTATGAATCTTTGGGGGAAGGAAGCACGCAATTTGTAGAATTTGAGAAAGACAAGATCCGGTTTGCCCAGACGTTTTCGTTATACAGCCTGCTATTGTGCCTGAAGGGGAAGCTGCAGGTACGACGGGTGTGTGCCGCCGGTATGAATGACATGCTGGCCACTGTTGGCGCCGACGTACTCTTCGATTGCAGGCATCAGTGTTCCCAAAAGATTTCTTGAACTGATTACTAAGCGGAGTTGCTCGCCAGGGTAGAAAACGAGTCCGATGGGTAGCAGCTCGATTTCGATTTCGGCGATCTCGCTTGGAGAGAGCTTCTCGACGAGGTTGAAGCTATGGACCGGGACCTCCTCGGTCGAGAGTGTTTCGTCGAGATGGCGAGCGGACACGCGCAACCGGCCATCTGATCCCTTGTAGCGAAGGATGGTCGCCCCATGGTCCGTGAGGTCGTGATTCACTGCACTGTGATTGGGCACGGTGAACTGCTGGAGAGGCGTCCCGTACGCATCCAACTTCTGCACGAGAAGGAACAAATCCATGTCGTCGGTGCCGCGTGCCTCCACCCATAGCCGCGCCTTCGGGTATCCGACTATCACCATCTCCTGATCGAACCGCAGGACAAAGGACACCGCATCCGGGTTCGACGCGACGGTGTACGACGCTGCGACCTCGTCTGAAGGCGCTTCGGTAGTCAAGGCTCGCGTGCGACTGTCGAGGTAAAACTTTGTCAATGCCACATCGCTCGGGGGAAACTGATCCGCAGCGATATCAATCCTGTCGCCGCCTTCAAGGTCGAGCAGGGAGTAGCGAACCCGCGGTGTCTGCTCCCACCCGTTTTCGATGTCCTTCAGGTACCGGTCGAAGAAACGATGTAGATCCGCGCGATTTTTCTCATCGTAGTAGTCAGGCCACTCCTGTCCGTTGTGAATGCGCAGCCATTTCTGATCCGAGGCGATCCGGCGCCATGCCCGGAACGTGCCGACGGTGTGTAATGTATTGGAGTAGCTCGCCACAACGTAAGCCGGCACAGTGATCTTGTCGAAGGCCGGAATCTTGTTCTCCCACAGGTCGTTCATGAGCGGGTATCGCTCGACCTCCGACAGGATGTCCTCCCTCTGATTTTTACCGAAGAAGCTGCCATTTTGGAGCTGGCGGGCGAATCCGATGTCGGGCATACCGCCACGCATCACCAGATCGCGGTAAACATCACTCACACCCTCCCACGGGTTGATGGCGGCGAGATGCGGAGGCTGTTCGGCGGCGGTGAACCACTGCGAAACCGCAAGGTAAGAGGTTCCACTCATCGCGACCTTTCCGGTGCACCACTCCTGTTCGGCGATCCACTCGATGAGGTCGTAGCAATCGCGGCCTTCCTGGCGGTCCCACAAAACGCTGTCGCCTTCGCAGTCCACCACGCCACGAGTATCGGGATTGCAGATCGCATAGCCGTGTGCGCACCAATAGGCGGGGTCCGGCCCCTCAAACTTCTCCAAACCAGAGACGATCGCATTGGACAGGCCCACAAGGGCGAACACACCCATCACGCTTAGGGAGGTTCCCTGGCCTTTACCGTACGGACTCCACGCCACGATTACGGGCACCCTCTCGGTTCCAGCGGGACGGAATACATC
>CAXSBL010000005.1:0-20791 GCA_964235515.1 uncultured Bryocella sp. | reverse complement strand
CGCGGCAATAGCAGTCGTCCTGCTGGTCTTCTATGTGGGTGTCCGCTACTGCATCAGGCTTTCTCGTGGTGTAATCTCGCCCCGGATCGCGACGTGGCTGATCTTTGAGGTAGGCGTCGTCATGAGTCTGGCGTCCTACCTCGCCGGAAACGATCACAGCCTCCTCAAAGCCGCTCTGAATGCGGCAGACTGCATTCAAGTCACGGTGATCCTGCTGGCGCTTTTGCTTCGACAGAAGGGAAAGATACAGTTCACCCGCAGCGAACGCCTATCCTTGTGGATTTCGGGCGTTGCTGCCGCAGCCTGGATGGCGACCAAAACTGGTTGGATCGGCTTCATAGGGTTTCAGGCGGTGATGTCGGTTGCCTATCTACCCACTTTTGAGAGCCTGTGGCGCTGGAAGCCGGGGCTACCCCCTGAGCCACTGGAGAAATGGGGAACCAACATTCTGATCGCCCTGCTCGGGCTCTCGGTTGACCTCACAGGCCGGCACGACTACCTGGCGATGGTCTACCCTCTCCGCGCCTTGATTCTCTGCGTCGTGGTTGTGGTCCTTATCCTTCGATGGAACCTGAAGAGCAAGGCCGAATCGGCACACTACCTGTGAGTCCCTGTCGGCAACGATAAACGCCCTTGCATCTCCACAACCAAACCCTCAAGCCATTCCATGCCGGTACCCCGCCGAGTACCGCCCCGTAACAAAATGCTCCAACTGCCGCTCAATATCGTTCAGCATCGAGCTCGCCCCAAACCGAAACAGCGAAGGCGACATCCAAGGCCGCCCCAGCTCATCCTTCATCACGCTCAGCCAGTCCAGCGATTGCTTCGCCGTCTTGATCCCGCCCGCCGGCTTGAACCCCACCGCCATCCCCGTCCGTTCCGCATGCTCGCGCAGCGCCCGCACCATCACCAGGCTCACCGGCAGCGTCGCATTCACGGCTTCCTTGCCCGTAGACGTCTTGATAAAATCCGCCCCCGCCATCATCGCCACATGCGAAGCCCGCGCCACATTGCCGAGCGTCAGCAGATCCCCCGTGCCCAGGATCGCCTTCATATGCGCCGGGCCACAAGCCTCCCGGAAGGCAGCCACCTCGTCATACAGCGCCGTCCATTCGCCGTTGAACACATGCGCCCGCGTGATCACAATATCGATCTCATTAGCCCCTGCCGCCACCGAGCGCCGAATCTCCTCCACCCTCGTCTCGGGCGGCGATAACCCCGCCGGAAACCCGGTCGACACCGCTGCCACGGGGATCCCCGACCCTTCTAACGCCCTCACCGCCGTCTCCACGAACGCGTGGTAAACACACACCGCGCCCACCGTCAGCCCCAACTCCCCAATCCCCAACCCCTGCACCAACGTATCCGATAACGGCCGCCGAGCCTTCGCACACAGCCGCCGCACCCGCTCCGCCGAATCATCCCCGCTCAGCGTCGTCAGGTCCATACAAGCGATCGCCCGCAGCAGCCACGCCGCCTGCCACTCGCCCTTCACGCTCCGCCGGGCCCCCACCTGCGCCGCCCGCCGCTCGACCGCGCTGGTGTTCACCCGAACCTCTTCCACCACACCCAGCTCCAGCGCCGTCCGCCGGTTCGGCTCGAGTCTCCGCCCACCCAGCGTCACCGCGGCTACCTCCGCGCTCCCGTCTTTCTGCTCCCGCAAATCACCCGCACTCGTCGAGGTCATCCCCACTCCCTCCCGCATCGCTTTCCTGCCATCCCCAACGATCAAACGCCATCGGCACCCTCTCGCGCAACCTCGCAAACCTACGCCCTTCGCTCCGCCCGCATCCCACAGTGCAGGAGCCTTGTCCGCCGTGACCCCGTCCCCTCGCCGCCCTTTCCCTCGACACAATGTCAGCCACCTGCTCGGACCGATCGCTCTCGGCCTCCTCGCATTGCCAGCCCAGGTCCGGGCCCAGCCCCCATCCTCGGCCGAATCTCCAGCCTCATCCCTCACAAAATCCCAGCCGGCCGATACCACCCAGTCCCTCCGCCTCTCCCCCGGCACCTATTTGCCCGTCGCCCTCTACCACACCCTCAAGGCCGGCGCCACCGCGCCCGGAACCCCGATCCAGGCCTTCACCACCCAGCGCATCCCGGTCGCTCCGGGCCGCTATCTGCCCCGCGGCGTCGCCCTCTCCGGCACCGTCCTCCGTTCCACGGCCACCCCCGCGGGCACGGCGATCACGCTCCGCTTCACCACCCTGCGCTACGGCGGCCATGATACCCCGATTCGCACCGCAGCCCTCGCCATCGCCAACTTCACCAACGTCGACGACACCTACGCCCCCATGACTGTCACCGGCGACCCCAGCGACACCAGCCGCGCCAACTGGACCACCATGCAGGTCGGCGGCGACACCGTCATCCGTTCCGGCTGGACTGGCCCCGTCGTCAACGAACGCACCCAGCGGGTCGGCTTTGCCACCTTCCACGGCGTCTATGCCGAC
This sequence comes from uncultured Bryocella sp., assembly GCA_964235515.1. Taxonomy (GTDB): domain Bacteria; phylum Acidobacteriota; class Terriglobia; order Terriglobales; family Acidobacteriaceae; genus Granulicella. Next base: position 18,338 of record CAXSBL010000005.1, on the reverse strand, counting down.
CCACCCTCCAGCCCCACGGCAACGGAACACCCCACCACTCTCCCCCTCGCCCTCGGCGCCTTCTCGAGCACCGCCAGTGGCCTCTACGGCTTCGATCACGACGCCACCCTCGCCACCGGCGACGGCGATATCACCGTCACCGCCCCCGGCCACCTCGAACTCCACGCCAACGACAACCTCCTGCTCAAAACCTACGACCCCGCCGCACCCACAACACTGGCCGCCGCCACCAAACCGGCAGCCACCTCGGCCCGCCCAGCCCCAATTACCCAGCCCGACGAGATGACCCCCACCGCAGCAGCACTCTCCACCCAGGCCCCGTCCTCGCCCAAACCCTAAACTCGGCACCACATCTCGATAGAAAACTTGTCATCCTTCGCCAAAAGGCGGAGGACCCGCTGTCCGCTTTGCCACCGGGAACACCACTCCTCAGCGGATGCACTTACGGTCACCTTACTGCGGCGCCACCGCCTCCTCCCCGATCCGCAATCCCGCAATCTGCTGGCTCAACGCCGCCTTCGCTGCCTCACGCTGCGCCTGCAGACCGGCCAGCTCCTTTCGCAAGCTCGCTAACTGATCCTCCTCCGCGTTCAGCTCGGCCGTGTACCGCCGCGCCAACGCCCGCTCCTCCGCCGACCCCTTCAACACCTGCAGGTTCTCCCGCACGCGCTTGCCATCCGCCTCGGTCGTGCTGATCTGCGTCTCCTTCGCCCGGATCTGCGTGTCCAGCCCCGCCACCGCCCGCTGCGCCGCAAACACAGGCTCCAACTGCCCCAGCACCGCCGGGTCCGCATGGTTGTCCCGCAGATACACGGTCAGCTGCTCCTCATTCGTATTTGCCAGCTGGAAAAACTCATCCACCAACCGTCGCTGCGATACCTCGAGCTTCGCCGATCCGCCTGCCGCTACCTCGACCCGGAACCGGTACACCGTGGGCGTGGTCTCCGCCGGCTTCGGCTCCGCTGCCAGCGTCCACCCCGGCCGCCGCGTCTCCTCCACAACCACAGTCCGCCCTGCCGGCGCCGCATTCGATAGCGTGTAGCGCACCTCCGCGACCTCCTCGTTCGCCGCCCGCAGCACTCCCTTGTTCACCGAAACCGTCGTCACCCGCCGCGTCTCGCCCTTCTGCTCGGGCGTAACCCGCACCGCATCGTCGGCCGCATAGCTCAACAGCCGGCGCTCACCCGGATGCACCGGGTCCAGCAGACCCTCACCCGCGAACCCGCCATCCTCCACCACCGAAAACGACCCCCGGTCCAACACCAGCTGCGACGTATTTGTAATCCACAAAGCCCGCAAGGGCCGAGCATCCCCCGGCGACCACAACGTCACACTCTCGACAGGCACTTGAACCTGCAGAATCGGCACCAGCGCCGACCCATTCCGCGGAATCGTCACCGGTTCAGAGATCGTGTAGCTAAAGAAGTCGTCAAAGGTCTTCGTCGTTGTGTCTGGCGCGATAGCTCCTCGGGCTTCCTCCTCGTAAGAAAGACTCGGCATGGCCATTGCCATCGGAGCTGGTGGCGGCCCCGTGTCTTTCATCATGTTGATGTGCCCTATCGCCCGCCCGTTTAATGGCAACGACTGACCTCCACCCGTCGGTGATCCAAACAGGGAACTCGGATTCCCCCCAGCCGTACTGCTCAAATCCGCCGAAGCACTCGCCGGCCCGATCCCCGAATCATGTGTCTGCGGCGACATCTGCGCATTCGCCGCAATCGGCACCTCCGGCCTCCGGTCATAGATCGGCTGCGCCAGCGGCTGCACAAAACTCTGCGGACTGCCCGCCACCAGGCTCAACTGCACCCCGTTCCAATCCTCCCCGGTCGTGTTATCCACCACCGAGTACCCCTGCAACGTAGCCGTCTTCGCCATGCCCGAACTCACGCCCAAACCCACGCCAGAACCGGCCGCCGAACTACCGCCAGCACCTCCTGTCAGCAGCACCCGGTACGTCGACTTCCAGACCGGCACCTCCGACAGGAACGAAACCCGCAGCTCCCTCGATCCCACGCCGCGATCCGTCAGCACCAGCCGGCGAATCCCTTCGCTCCGGTTTCGGTCCAACAGCCGCAGATATGTATTCAGATCCGTTCGCATCCCTCCGTCCAGCACCCGCACAACGGTTGCCGACGTCAGTTCCAGCGTCCGCGTCGCTCCGTTCTCCGCCACCACCGTAAGCAGCAGCCGCTCCGGCAGCGCCGTCGTCTTACCGGCATCGCCCTCCACCCCATCTCTCGCCTCTAGCGACAGAATCCTTCCCCGAAACGCAGGCCCCGACCCCGTCACCTCCACCTCCGCCCCTCGCAGCGCCGCATACAGATCGCTCTCGCTAGGATTGGCGCCCAGCGAAAACGGCAGGTTCCCCAGCTGCTGCATCAGCGGCGTAGTCGAGTTGTAATTGGCCCCCGCGATCCGCCCGCCACCCAGATCCACCGCCGTCAACGTCTGCAAAGCATCGTTCAACTGCGCCGAGGTCAGCTCCAGCGTCACCGCCGCATCCCCCGAAACCCGCGCCGCGTGTTCAAAGAACCCCACACCGTTCTTGTAAAGCGAAACCTTCGTCACCGGCAGCGCCGCCTTGCCCGCCCCAGCCTCGCCCGCCCCAGCTCCACCCATACCAGCCCCACCCATACCCGCGTCACCCGCACCCGCGTCGGCTGTGCCACGGGTGGCCACCCGTCGAGACGTTGCTGCCCGGCGCGACATTGAACCCTCCCCGCCCGCTGGCGCATTAGTCTGTGCAGTGACATTCAAAGGAAGAAGACAGGCAACGAGGGCAAGCGGAACACAAGCGCGCATAGGAAGGACCTCAAATCCACTGACCCTATAGACCCCGTCCACCCCCATTTCGTGCCCGCCCCACCCCACAACCTTGTCATCCTGAACGCAGTGAAGGACCCGCTGTTGCGCGCCGGGCACGCGAAAGCCGGGTAACTCCATAACCCCTTGTCATCCTGAACGCAGTGAAGGACCTGCTGTTAACGCCCCCAGACCCCGTCAAGCGCCGCATCATCTCAACACACGTGTCCGCCCCGAATGCCAACCCGCCCAAACCCCGCGTTCTGGTCACCCGCGCCCCGGATCAGGGCTCTGAACTCGCCGATCACCTCCGCGCCCTCGGTGCCGACCCAATCCTGATCCCCGCCATAGAGCTGGCCCCGCCAACCTCCTGGGCCACCCTCGACAAAGCCCTCGACGATCTCCACACCTACCACTGGCTGCTCTTCACCAGCGCCAACGCCGCCGAAGTCTTCGCCAGTCGAACATCACGGGTGCCCCATCTACATACGGCTTCGACGTCCTTAGGTGGGTTGCTCCCACAAAGTCCCCAGGACAACCCCGAACCCACCTTCCCCAAAATCGCCGCAATAGGCCCTGCCACCGCCCGCGCCCTCCAAAACCACGGCCTTCTCCCCGACCTCATCCCCCCGCGAGCCGTAGCCGAATCCCTGACCGAAGCGCTCCTCCCCCACACCCTCCAACCCGACAGAACCCCAACCAGATTTCTACTCATCCGAGCAGAGGAAGCCCGCGAACACCTCCCCGAAGCCCTCCGCGCCGCCGGCGCCGAGGTCACGGTAGCTCCCGCCTACCGCACCACAGTCCCGCAAACCTCCGTTAACCTCATTCAGAAATTCTTCGATCCGCGAATCGAACCGCCAGCCGCCGTCACCTTCACCAGCTCCTCGGCCGCTCGCAATCTCCTGGCCCTGTGCGGAGCCGCAGGCGTAACCCTCCCGGAATCCGCCCTCCGCATCTCCATAGGCCCCATCACCACGCAGACCCTAGTCGAACTCGGCCTCCCACCCCATGCCGAAGCCGCCGAAGCCACGGTAGCCGCTCTCGCCCAGGCCACCATCGAAGCCCTCACCAAATAAGCAATAATCGGGGAAACGGAAGGGCACGGCTTCAGCCGTGCCAACAGAACCCAGGGGAGGCAAGCGGCTTCAGCCGCTGAGGTCAGCCTGGTCATTCACGCGCAGGAACCGCAGCGAACCTCCCGCACCCTGCACAGCCTTGGCTCTCTACCCAGCCAAACTGGATACAGAAAAAAGTGGCAGGTCTGTCAGGTCCAAACGCTCTAAAGCGTTTCGATCGAAGACTCTAGATTGAAGGTGCAGGGGGCACCCCATCCTAGTGAGAACTCCAGGTCTTATCTCCCGAGTTGCACTCAGTCTCGAGCGCACACTCCGCACACCGAGGCTTCCGCGCCACACAAACCCGCCGCCCATGATGAATCAGCTCATGCGAAAAGGCGATCCACCGGTCCCGCGGGATCACCTTCTGCAGATCCATTTCCACCTTCACCGGCTCCTCGTTCCGCGTCAGCTCCAGCCGCCGCGACAACCGCAGCACATGCGTATCCACAACCACACCCGAAGCTATGCCGTACCAGGAACCCAGCACCACATTGGCCGTCTTCCGCGCCACCCCAGGCAGCTCCAGTATCTCCTCCATGGTCTCGGGCACCTCGCCGCCAAACCGCTCGGTCACCACCCGCGCCGCACCCATGATGCTCCTGGTCTTGGCTCGGTAAAATCCCGTCCGATGCACCAACTCCTCAACGGCCGCCGGATTGGCCTCTGCCAGCGCCGCGGGCGTAGGAAACTGCCGGAACAGCTCCGGCGTGGCCAGGTTCACACCAGCATCCGTGCTCTGCGCAGACAGGATCGTCGCAACCGTCAACTCCCACGCGCTGCTGTGCGTCAACGCACACAGCGCATCCGGATAGCACCGCCGCAGCGCATCCAGGATGGCCGCTACCCGCTCCGGCGCCAGCGGCTTCGCTGTTCGCTTATGCCCTTTCGCAGCTTTTGCCTTCGCCGCAACCGGCTCTGAAGCTGCAATCGCACGCGCCTTCGCCGGCGAAGCCGCGCTCTTGCGAGCCCGCTTTACCGGCACTGAGCTCAAGCTCTTTCCTGGAGCTTTCTTGGTAGTCATTTGCGTCTAGCCGAGCCGCTCCAGCATCTCGTGTGGCCGCAAACGGACGCAGCTGAAGATCGGATAGTCCTTCAGCGTGTAAAGAGAGATCTCCGTCTCACGCAGCTGTTGCACCAGATCCAAAAAGTCCTCCGGAAAGTTCGTCTCAAAGGCGACGACCCATTCCTGGTCATCCAGGCCGAAACTGTACGTTGTATTCAGCTTCACCCGCGGATACTTCAGGCCGATGCGGATGTGGTCATCCATCAACCGCTTGCGCTCCTCCATCGACAGCAGAAACCAGGGCCTCGTTTTCCAGAAGGGGTAAACGAAGATGTACTTGTGTCCACCTGGACGGATCGCACCGCGGCCTTCGCCCTCCGACTCATCCTCGCGGTCGATCTGGTACAGCGAGCGTTTGGTCATCGAAAGGAAATTGTGCGGCGTTTCCAGATACCCGCCCATCGGCGAAGCCATCAGCTCCGAGCGCATGCGATTCATCTCTTCCAGCGAGTAGCCGATCGACCAGATGCAGAAGTCGCAGTCGCCCCGCGCTCCGGTGGTCGAATAGGTCATCGAGAGGAACTCATTGGCCCGATTCCAGCGCGTAATGACGTCCGCAAAGGCCTGCTTCTGTTCGGCTTTTTGTGCAGCCGGCAAACGACGCCACTCCGGCAGCACACGGTAGAAGGTGAAGCAGACAATCTGCCGCTTCGCCGGCGCTTCGCCATGCGCCGCAGGCTGCCCGGCGACACCAGTCTGAGGCCTTCCGGCGGCAACCGGCGATGCAGAGGTCGCCAAAGATCCCGGCGCGGCCTCGGGCGTTGCGGTGGCGGAGGGATCAGGAGCGGTGACTAGGGAGGACTCTGACATAAATCTATGGTAACGCCGCCGGCTGCGAGGCGGTGCGCCTCGCTATACTCACACTTGCATGTCCGCAAAGTTGATCGCTCTGTTGCTCGCCGTTGTCACGGCCGGTGGATACACCGGCGTTGTGCTCCTGATGGCCATCCAGTCCGCCTGTATCCCGATTCCGTCCGAGATCATCATGCCGTTTGCCGGCTTTGCGCTGGCTCACTCGCAGACGCAGCTGGTGATCCTGGCCACCTTGGCCTCGCTGGCCTCCAATCTCGGCTCGCTGCCGGCTTACTGGATCGGCGCCAAGGGCGGCCGGCCGATGGTGGAGCGCTACGGCCGCTATCTGCTGCTTTCCAAGCGTGATCTGGATCTTGCCGACAGGTTCTTCTCCAAGTTCGGTTCCATCACCGTGCTGGTAGGCCGCATGTTGCCGATCGTGCGCACCTTTATTGCCTTTCCCGCGGGTATCGCGAGGATGGACCAGTTCCGGTTTCACCTCTACACCTTTATCGGTTCATGGCCATGGTGCTACGCGCTGGCCTACATCGGCATGAAGCTCGGTTCGCGGTTTTCGACCGACCCCCGCTTCAAGGCCATCTTCGACCGCTTCCACCATGGTGTGGAACTCCTGATCGTCGTGGCCATCGCGTACTTTGTCTGGACGCACTGGAAGAACCGCGACCGCGTGGAAGTGGCTTAACTTTCACGATCGTTGGCAACGCCGGTTGCGCCCTCGCGAAAGCGTGAGCGATACTTGTCTGTCCGGCCACACGGAAATTTGTTCTTGAGAAGGGTACGTAGCAGAATGTCCACACCCGACGCCGCGCAGCAGCAGCCGTCAGCGGCGAGCATTACGCCTCACACTGGAAAACTTGGCATCATGATCCCCGGCATGGGCGCGGTCTCCACAACGTTGATCGCCGGCGTGGAAGCGGTTCGCCGCGGCTTCGCTAAACCCATTGGCTCGCTGTCGCAGATGGGCACAATCCGTCTCGGCAAGCGCACCGAAAACCGCACTCCCCTGGTCAAAGACTTCGCGCCGCTTGCGCCCTTGAGCGATCTTGTCTTTACTGGCTGGGATATCTTCGGCGGCAATCTGTACGACGCCGCCCGGACCGCGCAGGTACTGGACCGCGACCAGCTCGACAGCATGCGGCCGTTCCTGGAGTCGATCGAGCCCATGCCCGCGGCCTTCGATCAGCGCTGGGTCAAGCGGCTCGACCCGAAGGTACAGAAGATTGGTAAGAACAAATGCGATCTCGCGAATCAGATTCGCAATGATATTGCCGAGTTCAAGACCAAAACCGACCGCCAGGTGATGATCTGGTGCGGTTCCACGGAGATCTACATCGAGCAGTCGGCAGTGCATCAGTCGCTCGAAGCGTTTGAGAAGGGTCTTGTAGACGATGATCCGAATATCTCTCCCTCGATGCTGTACGCCTGGGCGGCGCTAAAGGAAGGCATCCCGTTTGCGAACGGAGCGCCTAATCTGACGGTCGATATTCCCGCGCTGCAGGAGCTGTCCAAGAAGGTCGGCGCGCCGATCTGCGGCAAGGACTTCAAGACCGGTCAGACCTTCCTGAAGACCGTGCTCGCTCCGGCGTTCAAGACCCGTCAACTCGGGGTGGCTGGATGGTATTCCACGAATATCCTGGGTAACCGAGACGGCGAAGTGCTGGACGATCCGGATAACTTCAAGACCAAGGAAGTTTCGAAGCTCGGGGTGCTCGAGCATATCTTCCAACCTGAAAAGAACCCGGACTTATACGGCGATCTTTACCACAAGGTCAGGATTAACTACTACCCCCCGCGCGGCGATAACAAGGAAGGCTGGGACAATATTGATATCTTCGGGTGGCTTGGTTACCCGATGCAGATCAAGGTGGACTTCCTCTGCCGCGATTCCATTCTTGCCGCGCCGTTGGCGCTCGATCTGTGCCTCTTCATGGATCTGGCGAACCGCACCCCCGCGCTCAAGCACCTCGGTATTCAGGAGTGGCTGAGTTTCTATTTCAAGGACCCGGATTCCGCCCCGGGTGTCTACCCGGAGCACGATCTGTTTATCCAGTCCATGAAGTTGAAGAACACGCTGCGTCACATCATGGGCGAGGATCTGATCACGCATCTCGGCCTGGAGTATTACGGCGAGTAGCTTGTCATAAATCAAAAAATCAGGAAAATGGCCCCGAACTATTCTGTTCGGGGCCATTCTCTTGCGGTGAAGGCTACTCGACGACGCCGAGCAGCTCCGCCCACAACGCCTTCACCCCGTTTTCTGTCTTCGTCGAAACAGGCAGAATGGTCTCCTCGCCATGCGCTTTTCGAAGCACGGCGAGTGATTTGGCGAGCGTGTTGCCGGAGAGCTTGTCAGTCTTGGTGGCGACGACGAGGTGAGGCCGCTGCATCGCCCGCAGTGCCTCGATAAGCATCGTGTCGCTCTCCTGTGGGGGGATGTTCGAGTCCACGAGACAGATGCAGAGCGCCAGCTGTTCGCGTTCGGCAAGATAGGGTTCGATAAACTTCGGCCACTCCGCAGAGATCGATTTCGAGATTTTCGCATAGCCATACCCCGGCAGATCCGCAAAGATCAGTGTGGGTTTGGCCTTGAACTTCTGTTCCGTGCCCTCATGCAGTGCGAAGAAGTTAATCGCGCGCGTGCGCCCCGGGGTGGAGGAGACCTTTGCCTCGTTGGAGCCGAGCAGCTTGTTGATCAGCGAGGATTTGCCCACATTGGAGCGGCCCAGAAAGGCGATCTCCGGAGCGTCGCCCGTGCGGGTGGAGGAAGGGAAGTGGTCGGCGCTCATGGCGGAGAGCAGAAATTCGGTGTGGAACGGCATGGGTGAGGTCTTCCTGGGCGGCGGTCGCCTGCGTCTTCACCAGACTATGCGACACGAGGACCGGCCGCGCCCTATCTTGCCGTTTTGGGCGAAAGGCGACGAGACAGATAACCCAAACGTTGAGTAGGACGGGGCAGCCAACTTGGATACCCTTGCCATGAAAGCTTTTGCCAGGCGCTGAGACAACGGCTGAGGAAGGTTGACGCGGGTGGGGCGAAGACCCGGAACTTCGAGTAGGCGGCGATTTGGCGCTCGGCTGCTGCTGTGCCTCATGTTCATGCTGTTTGCGCTTTCCGCACGCGCACAGGCTCAGGCAAATGCGCTGCTGTGGCCTGCGGCCATCGCCTACGATGCCGCAGGGAACCTCTATATTGCCGATAGCGGCCGCCACCAGGTGTTTGAGGCGACGCTCGCGGGCACCCTGCTGCTATTAGCGGGCAGCGGAACGCAGGGTTTTGCAGGTGACGGCGCGCCGGCGCGGGCGGCGCAGCTGAACGGACCGGAGGGCGTCGCCGTGGGTGCGGACGGCACGATCTATATCGCCGACACAGGCAATGCCCGGATTCGCGCGGTCTCCGGCGGCAATATCCGTACATTGGCGGGAACAGGGAAGCAAATCTTCGGTGGCGATGGAGGTGCTCCCGCGAGCGCGAGCTTTCGAGCGCCGGCTGCCTTGGCGGTGGATGGCCAGGGTGGCTTACTGGTCTGCGATCCCACCGATCATCGGATTCGGCGTATTGCCCTGCAGACCGGGGGCTTGGTGAGCACGTTTGCGGGCACGGGTAGGCAGGGCTACACGGGCGATGGCGGTGCCGCTACGGCAGCGGAGTTGGACTCCCCCGAAGCCGTCGCGGTGGCTGGCGACGGTCGTGTCTTTATCGCCGATACGCATAATCAACGGATTCGCCTGGTGTCCGTCGCCGGAACCATCTCCACGTTTGTCGGCGACGGCACACGGGGCAACCGCGGGGACGGAGGACCGGCTGCATCGGCGCAGTTTACCGACCCGCGTGGGCTGGCTTTGGCCGCAGATGGAACGCTGTGGATCGGGGATGCCGGCAACCGCCGAGTGCGCCAGATCAGTCCTGGCGGGGTGATCACGACACTGGCCGGCAGCGGCGTTGAAGGGTCCGGAGCTGACGGGGACGCGCTGGCGGCCACTCTCTTTCGCACACCACGAGCCCTAGCGGCTTCGTCGTTGAACCAGCCTGTCGTGGCCGATACCCTGAACGGCACCGTTCGCGTGCTGACGGCGGCCGGTACGGCATTTCAGCCAGCCGCGTTGGTGGCTGGTCGTTCCGCTTCAAGCATCGGAGTCTCCATGCCGGCGACGCAGGTGTACGGCGCCTCGACTGGCTCTGTTCACGTCAGCGGACCGGCGGGCACGCCGCAGGGTACGGTGGCGATTACTGAGGCCGGAAGCACGTTGGCGAGCGCTATGCTGCATGATGGCAATGCAGCGCTGGCGGGATGGATCGCCTCTGCCGGACCGCATACGTTGCTGGCAACATATGGCGGCGATGGCTTGAACGCCGGGGCCTCGAGTAGTCCCCTCGCTCTTGTGGTGATGCCGCTGGCGATTACGGCTGTCGCGAACGGCGCTACGGCGGTGTATGGAACGGCAAATCCACCACTCACCGGCAGCCTGCAGGGGGTGCTTAGCGCGGATGTGGGGCAGGTCAATGCTGTATTTGCGGTGGGGGCGGGAGCATTTGCCCCGGTCGGAACCTATCCCATTGTTGCCAGCCTGACCGGGAGCAAGAGCGGCAACTACCTCGTGAACATGGGAGCAAGCTCCGGTACGTTGCAGATCACGCCTGCGGGCAGTTTCACTTCGCTTCCTGCCGTGGCGGCGGGCTATGCCGGTCTGCCGTTGCGGCTCACCGCAAACGTGGCTTCGAGCACGCAGGGCCAACCCACGGGAATGGTGCAGTTTCTGGATGGGGGCAACGTGGTCGCAACGGGTACGCTCGTGAACGGTAGCGCTTCGGGTGTGGAGGTCGCACCCTCCTCCGGCGTTCACAACCTGACGGCGGTGTACTCCGGAGACGTAAATTTTCTTCCTAGCACGTCCGCCGTGCAGTTAGCGAACGTCGGTACGCTGCCCGATTTTGGGCTCTCTTTCGACGGGGCCGACAGCGCCACGGTGCTTGCGGGTTCAAACGCCTCGTACCAATTGCTGGTGGGTGCCTCGCCCGCCCCCTTTACTGGGAACGTGACGCTTTCGGTGAGCGGTCTGCCGACGGGAGCCACGGCTGCGTTTTCGCCGGTGCAGGTGGTTCCGGGAACAAGCTCGGCGAATGTGACCTTGACGATAACGACCCCGGCAGCGCAGGCAGCCTTGCCGCCCAATCGGCGGCCCGCGGTTTGGTTCGCTTGCCTTGGTTTGGTAGGTGTGGTTCGTTTGTGGCGACTTCGTCGTTGCGGTGCGGTGCCGGCGTTGCTGGCCGTGTGCCTGGTGTTGAATGGATGCGGCGCTCGTACGGTCGCTGACGGAGTTGCCGGCGCGACGAGCCATACCTACTCCCTGACCATAACGGGAACCTCCACCAATTTGCTGGGCGGGATCGTGACACACAGTAAGGGCGCCACCTTGACTGTGCAGCAATAGGGGCGTCGCTTCAGGGCGGCGCTTCGATGCCGTGAAGCAGCGCGTCTCAGTCGTTGCGCATCTACACGAAGGAACCTCGGCACCTCCTATAGATCGCCTGGGCAGAACCAGCTACACGCATGTAAGGAACCCTGAACGATGAAACGCACCCTGCTGCCTGGAAAACCTTATCCCCTCGGAGCTACACCCTCTTCGCTTGGAACAAACTTCGCACTCTACTCCGAGCACGCTACGGCTGTGCACGTTTGCTTCTTTGACGAGGCGGGCTCGCAGACTGACTGCATTGCGCTGACCGAGGTCACAGCATTTGTGTGGCATGGGTTGGTGCGGAACATCACGGCAGGCCAACAATACGGCTATCGTGTGGAAGGACCATGGGAGCCGCAGAGTGGTTTGCGCTTCAACGCGAGCAAGCTACTGGTGGATCCCTATGCCAAGGCCATCACCGGCCAGCACGCCGATGAAAGCAAGCCCAGCCTGCCCGACCCGAAGGGACCCATCTATCCGTACGATGTGACGTCCGGAGACGACACCAAGAAAGATGAGCAGGATGATGCGGCTTTCGTTCCAAAAAGCATCGTGGTGAGCGATAAATTTAATTGGGAGGGTGACTGCTGGCCTCAGACGCCGATCTCTGCCTCAGTCATCTATGAGGTCAGCGTTCGCGGCTTTTCCAAGCGCAATCCCGACGTGCCGCAGGAGCTTCGCGGGACCTATGCGGGTCTTGCTCATCCTGCGAGCATCGAGTATCTGAAAAACTTGAATATCACTGCGGTTGAGCTGCTGCCCGTGCATCATTTCATCGATGAAGGTCACCTGCTCGACCGCGATCTACGCGACTACTGGGGATACAACACATTGGGTTATTTCGCGCCCATGTCGCGCTACAGTTCCTGTGGCGACAACGGCTGCCAGGTGACCGAGTTTAAAGAGATGGTAAAAGCTCTCCACAAGGAGGGTATTGAGGTCATCCTAGACGTGGTCTACAACCACACCTGTGAGGGCAACGAGAAGGGTCCGATGCTTTCATTGAAAGGCGTCGATAACACCACCTACTACCGCACGGTGGATGGCGACCCGAAGCACTACATGGACTACACCGGCACGGGCAACACCCTGAATGTGTACAACCCACAGGTCTTGAAGCTGTTGATGGATAGCCTGCGGTACTGGGTAACAGAGATGCATGTTGATGGCTTCCGCTTCGATCTGGCATCCACGCTGGCTCGCGAGCTGCACGATGTAAACAAGCTGGGTGCGTTCTTTGACACGATTCACCAGGATCCAACGCTGGCGGAGATCAAGCTGATCGCTGAGCCCTGGGATGTAGGCGAGGGTGGCTATCAAGTCGGTAATTTCCCGGTGCTTTGGGCGGAGTGGAACGGTAAATACCGTGATACCGTGCGACGCTTCTGGAAGGGCGACACGGCTCAGCTGTCAGACTTTGCCTATCGCATCACGGGTTCGAGCGATTTGTATAAAAACGACGGCCGCGCACCTTCGGCTTCCATTAACTTCATCACCGCTCATGACGGCTTCACGTTGTGCGATCTCGTAAGCTACAACGAAAAGCACAATGAAGCCAATGGCGACGACAATAACGATGGAGCCAACGACAACGACAGCTGGAATATGGGTGTCGAAGGGCCAACCGACGACGAAGAGATCAACAAGCTGCGCGAGCGGCAAACCCGCAATATGCTGACCACGTTGATGCTGAGTCAGGGTGTGCCGATGCTCTGTGGCGGCGATGAGTTCGCCCGCTCACAGCGCGGCAATAACAATTGCTACTGCCAGGATGATGAGCTGACTTGGTATGACTGGCAACTGGATGAGCCACGCAAACGGCTGCTTAACTTCACTTCGCAGCTGATCAAATTGCGCCGCGATCATCCCAACCTTCACCGGCGCCGGTTTTTCCAGGATCGCTCGATCCGGGGTTCGGTGGTCCGCGACGTGGCTTGGTATAACACCGACGGCAATGAGGTCTCCGATGAGGCTTGGAACGATTCGGGTAATAAGACGATCGGTGTCATGTTCAACGGCAAGACGCTCGGCGTAATGGATGAGGAAGGTGAACCGGTCACCGATGACAGCTTCCTGATTTTGATCAATGCGGCGGATAACGGCGTGGAATACAAGCTGCCGGAGCCGCCCAACAAGACAACCTGGCGGCAGATTATTGATACGGAAAGTATCAGCGATCCATTCTGCGAGGCGACGATGTCTGAGAAAGCCATCGTCGGGGGCCGTTCCATTCGCGTATACAGCGATGGTGTGGAGAAGTCCGCCAAAGCGCCAGCCAAGCAGAAGGTTTCACGAACGGTTTAGAGACTTCCCAACCCTGTCTTGCGAGAGAAAGCGGCATTTTGGCGCCGCTTCTCTCATTGCAGGTTCTACGAGCGTTCTCGTCAGGTATAGCGCCTCATCGTGTGTAACAGGGCCAATGCACACTCACCCGTTGCATAGGCCAAACAAGAGCAAGCCGCTATGCACTTTGGCACGGACTCATTTCACTGCAGCTCATATCTGGCGATCTGTTCAAGGGTAAGGCGCTGCATGTCGGCTCCCGCGGCGTGGGCTTTATACCACTCCACCAACCAGGCAAGTGCGGTCTCCAGGCGAAGCTTTGGCCGCCAGCCGAGCTCCGCACGAGCGCGGCTGGCATCGAGCTTCAAATAACCGGCTTCATGGACCCCCGGCTCCGGATCAAGCACCCATGCCGCGCCATCACCCCAGAAGCCGACCATCTTCGCAACGATCCAGCCGACAGGCTGTGCGTCGTCCTCGCTGGGGCCGAAGTTGAAGGCAGTAGCGTAGCGTGGATCGCCGGTCAGCAGCTTCTCGGCGAGCAGAAGGTAGCCTTGCAGGGGTTCGAGCACGTGCTGCCAGGGCCTGATCGCATCGGGCCGGCGAATCAGCGCAGGCTTGCCTTCGGCGAAGCCGCGAACCAGATCGGGGATTAACCGATCGGTGGACCAATCACCTCCGCCGATGACGTTGCCGGCGCGGGCGGTGGCCAGAGCGCAACCGTGTTCCGAGAGTTTTTCGACTGGGAAGTAGCTCTGGCGGTAAGCCGCGGAGACGATTTCGGCGCAGGCCTTGGAGCTGGAATAGGGGTCGTAGCCGCCCAGTGGATCGGTCTCACGATAGCCCCACAGCCACTCCTTATTTTCGTAACACTTGTCTGTGGTCACGCTCACGACGGCGCGAACCGAGGGCGTACGCCGAACCGCATCGAGCACACGCGCGGTGCCTAGGACGTTGGTCTCGAAGGTGCCAATCGGGTCCTGATAGGAGTATCGGACGAGCGGCTGCGCGGCCATGTGGAAGACTACCTCGGGAGCGAACTCCGTCAGGACGCGGTCCAGACGCTCGCCGTCACGGATGTCCCCGCGCAGGTCCTCTACCAGGCCGCTAATCTTAGCGGTTTCAAAGAGGCTGGGCGAGGTGTACGGATCGAGGCTGTAGCCACGCACCACCGCTCCCTTGGAGGCGAGCCAAAGCGCAAGCCATCCCCCTTTGAAGCCTGTATGACCCGTAAGAAAGACCCTTTTTCCATACCAGATGCTGGGGTTGCCTATGTTGGGATGTGGGTTCACCATGTCTTCCACGGCGCCTTGCCTTTGCTCCAAAGGTCTTCCAGATGCTGCTTGTCGCGCAGGGTGTCCATGGCCTGCCAGAAGCCGTGGTGAAAGAACGCGTGTACCTCGCCTTCGCTCACCAGCGTTTCGATCGGCTCACGCTCGAACATCTGCGCGTCATCGGTCACGGCGTCGATGGCCTCAGGCGAAAGCACAAAGAAGCCGCCGTTGATCCATCCGCCCTCATCTTTGGGTTTTTCCTGAAACGAGTAGATCTGGGTATCTTTCAGGCCCAGCGCCCCGAAACGAGCGACCGGCTGCACGCTGGTCAACGTCACGGCCTTCCCGTGCGCCTTGTGAAAAGCGACAGAGGCGGCGATGTCGACGTCCGCTACGCCATCGCCGTAGGTCATGCAGAAGGCGTCGTCGCCTTCCAGGTACTTCCTCACACGCCGCAGGCGGCCGCCGGTGCCTGTGCCCTCTCCGGTGTCCACCAGGGTGACGCGCCAGGGTTCCGCGACGGAGTTGTGCACGATCATACGGTTCTCCGATGTGCCCGCGGTCATGTCGAAGGTCACATCCGAGGTGTGGAGGAAGTAGTTTGCGAAGAACTCCTTGATGATGTAGCCCTTGTAGCCACAGCAGATGATGAAGTCGTTGATGCCGAAATGCGAATAGATCTTCAGGATGTGCCAAAGAATCGGCCGGCCGCCGATTTCGACCATCGGCTTGGGGCGGAGACTGGTCTCCTCCGCGATACGGGTGCCGAGGCCACCCGCGAGAATCACTGCTTTCATGTCTGGATGTTCCTTGAGCTGCCCGGTTTTGCCTTGGAGGCCTTCCTCGGGGCGGCATTTGATCCGCTGGCAATCTGCCTGCCATCATAGCCCAGCAGAAGGGTTTGCTCCTGCGTGCACGGGTCTGACTTTGTTACTCTTGACGAGTCTATGAGTCAGCGTTCCGAAGAGCTTCGCCAGCAAATTCTGGCCCTGGTCCACGAGTTTCATGCCGAGCAGTTTCCGCACCAGCCGTTCGTGCCAGGGCAGACCGCGGTTCCCGTCTCGGGCAAGGTGATCGATGCCAACGACATCGGCGCGGTGGTCGAATCAGCGCTGGACGCGTGGTTCACAACCGGTCGCTGGGCCAAGGAGTTCGAACGCAAGCTGGCCCGGTTCGTGGGTGTGCGCTCCGCCAGTCTCGTGAACTCGGGTTCGTCCGCGAACCTGGTGGCCTTTAGTGCTTTAACCTCGCCAAAACTGGGCGAGCGGCAAATAAAGCCGGGCGATGAGGTCATCACCGTGGGCGCGGGCTTTCCCACGACGGTGAACCCGATCCTGCAAAACCGCTGCGTGCCGGTCTTTATCGATGTCACGCTGCCCAGCTATGAGATCGACGTGACCAAGCTCGAAGCCGCGCGCAGCGAGAAGACCAAGGCCGTGATGATCGCGCACACGCTCGGCAACGTCTTTGACGTGGATGCTGTGGTCGCCTTTTGCAAGAAGTACAACCTGTGGCTGGTGGAGGACACCTGCGACGCGCTGGGCTCCACGTGGAAGGGCCAGAAGGTCGGTACCTTTGGCGATATCGCCACCGTAAGTTTCTATCCCGCGCACCACATCACCATGGGCGAGGGCGGTGCCGTGCTGACCGACAAGCCCGCGCTGAAGGTGTTGATCGAGAGCTTTCGCGATTGGGGCCGCGACTGCTGGTGTGAGCCGGGTGTCGACAACACCTGCGGCAAGCGCTTTGACTGGCAGTTGGGCACGCTGCCCTGTGGATATGACCACAAATACACCTACTCGCATGTGGGTTATAACCTGAAGGCGACTGACATGCAGGCGGCACTTGGCGTATCGCAGATCGAAAAGCTGCCGTACTTCGTCGAACGCCGTAAAGAAAACTTCAAGTACCTGCGCGCAAAGCTCCAGCCGCTTGAGGATGTATTGATGCTGCCGCAGGCGACGCCGGGCTCCGATCCAAGCTGGTTCGGTTTTCCAATCAGCGTACGCGAGGATGCGCCCTTCAAACGCGATCAGCTGACGAAGACGCTTGACGCGAACAAGATCGGTACGCGCTTGATCTTTGCCGGGAATCTCTTGCGTCAGCCGGCCTATGAGGGCTGCGAGTTCCGCGTCGTCGGCGAGATGACAAACACGGACTTTGTGATGAATCAGTCCTTTTGGGTCGGAACCTTCCCAGGACTCACCACGGAGATGCTGGACTTTATTGCGAAGGTGATCACCGACTTCGTCGCGACCTCCAAGGCCGGGTTGAATGTGCTTCCGGAGGCGGTGGGCGTGTAGACGCCCATGCGCCCGGTTTCATCCTTTCCGATCCGGCGTGTACCAGGCCGCGGTTCGGCGCAGGGCTTCGGCGAGCGGCACGTTCACCTTCAATCCGCACTCTCTGCGAGCGCGAGTGATATCCGGAACATAGCTGTTCAGCGGAGCTCCAGGTGTTGCTCTGCCATCGATCTGAACAGCTAAGGCAGTCACCTCACCGTTCGCAGGATGCAGCGTGGAGGCCGTAAGTCGGGCTGCTTCGGCGATCGTGTAGCCCTCATCGGAGCCGACGTTGTAGGCGCGATTCGGTTCACCGTGCACCAGCAGCGTCCATAGCCATGCGGCTAGATCGCTCATGTAGAGCCAGGATCGGCGCGGTGTGCCGTCGCCGCGGATGTGGAGGCGCTCGCCGCGGATCGCCGCGCCAATGAAGTTGCCAATGGCGAAGTGGGCATCAAGGGGCAGATGCGGTCCTACAAAGGCGAAGCAGCGCGCAACGACGGGCTGCAGTGTGGTTCCGTGCGCGTAGGCCACACACAGGTGCTCGGCCATGCGCTTCGCTTCGTCGTATGAGCTTGCGAGCTGGAGCGGATCGGGGCCGCCGGTGCAGGTTTCGGGTGTGCGTTCGAGTGCCGTAGACCGGCCGTACACCGCACCGGTCGAGGTGTAGAGCAGGCGTTTTGCTCCCGTCGAAAGCGCGAACTGCAAAACATGCTGTGTGCCGGCAAGGATGCTTTCAGCCATCTCGTAAGCTGGCCGCGCCGCCTGCTGACCACCCGAATCCGTGGCCGCGTGAAGGACATGGCTATGGCTCTCGGCGGGGAAGGGGAACGAGCGTATGTCGCCCTCCAGGAGGGTGATGGCAACGTCCTGTGCAATGTGCGGCGATCGTTCCGTAAAGGCTGTGGCATCGCGGGTGAGCACCGTGGACTGCACCCCCAGCGCGAGCTCCCGGTTGGCGTAGAGCAGCGATTCGAGGAGCCAGTGACCGAAAAATCCGGTTCCGCCGGTGAGGAACAATCTGGCGCCGCGCAGCGATTCAAAGGCAGGACGCGTGTGGTGCAGGACCTCGGCCAGGTCTTGGGGCGCAAGTGGCTTTGTCGTCATCGGATACTTAGTATCGCGCGGGTGCGAACGGCCACCAAGCGACCGGGCTGCTCGTGAGCGGGTTAGTGTTTACCAACGGCGTGCGTCGAATGGCCGGGGAAGGACGTCTGAAGCTAGAGTGGCTGCCAGATCGACA
>CAXSBL010000004.1:40658-108368 GCA_964235515.1 uncultured Bryocella sp. | reverse complement strand
CGACGCCGAACTACGGCCAGTCCGTTACGCTGACCGACACCTTGACCGCCGCGAATGCTTCGCCCACCTATGGTCAGTCCGTTACGTTGACGGACACACTGCCCACGGTGAACGGCGTCGCTCCGACCGGTACCGTCACGTTCTACAACGGCACCACGAGCCTTGGCACGGGCACCGTGAACAGCTCGGGCCTCGCGACCCTGGCCACCAGTTCACTTCCCGTGGGAACGACTCCGTCACAGCGGTTTATGGAGGCGATTCCAATTACAGCACCGATACCTCCAACGCCGTCGCCGAAACCGTCACGAAGAGCACCGCGACCGGCACACTCACCACATCGAATGCGACGCCCACTTACGGCCAGTCTGTCACGCTGACGGACACACTGCCCACGGTGGACGGCGTAGCCCCGACCGGTACGATCACCTTCTATAACGGCTCGACGGTTCTTGGGACCGGCACAGTGAACAGTGCGGGTGTTGCCACGCTCGCCACGGGCTCGCTGCCTGTGGGCACCGATTCCATCACGGCCGTCTATGGCGGCGATAACAATTACAGCTCCACCACCGCCGGCCCACTCACAGAGACGGTGAGCAAGAACACCGGCACGAACACCCTCACCAGCTCCAACACAACGCCCTACAGCGGCCAATCTTTGACGCTGACCGACACGCTGAGCACTGTGAATGGCACGGCGCCCACAGGTATCGTCACCTTTTACAATGGTTCTACCAGCCTGGGAACGGGTACGGTGAATAGCTCCGGTGTGGCTACGCTGACGACGAGCGCTCTGCCCCTTGGTAGCGATTCGGTAACGGCGGTTTACGGCGGCGACAGCAACTATGCCACCTCTACCTCCAACGTCGTCACAGAAACCGTTACCAGGAACACCAGCACAGGTTCGCTGACCACATCGAACTCCGCTCCCAGCTTCGGCCAGCCGGTCACGCTGACCGACACCCTGCCCACACAGAACGGCATCGTTCCCACGGCATCGTAACCTTCTTTACCGGCAGTACCAATCCAGGAACCGGTACGGTGGACGCCTCCGACATCGCCACTCTGACCATCGGTGCGCTGCCGGTTGGAACCGACTCCGTCACCGCGGTCTATGGCGGCGATGGGAACTATAGCTCCGTCACCTCCAATGTCGTCGTCGAAAACGTCTCCAAAAACACCGGCACCGGCACGCTGATCACCTCTAACGCCACACTGACCACCTCTAACGCCACGCCGAATGCGGGCCAGTCGGTAACCCTGACCGACATGCTGCCCTCCGTGAACGGTGTCCAGCCAACCGGCACTGTGACCTTCTACAGCGGCACGACCTCACTCGGCACCGGCACGGTGAACATCTCCGGCGTCGCAACCCTGGCCACCACTTCTTTGCCGGTCGGCACGGATTCAGTCACTGCCGTCTATGGTGGCGATGGTAAGTACGCCTCCACTACCTCCAATGCTGTTTCTGAGACCGTCGCCAAAAATACGGACAACGGTACGCTCGCGGCTTCCAACTCCTCCCCCTCATTTGGTCAGCCCGTCACCCTGACGGATACGCTGCCGACGCTGAACGGCATCGTGCCCACCGGTACGGTGACTTTCTTTAACGGCTCGACCGCGATCGGCACCGGTACCATTAACGGCTCCGGCGTGGCCACACTTACGACCGGCTCACTACCCGTGGGCGCGGACTCGGTCACCGCGGCGTACTGCGGTGACAACAACTACGGGACCGGCACATCCAACGCAGTTACGGTAACGGTGTCAAAGAACGCCGGCTCCAACACGCTTAGCCCTTCCAACGCCTCGCCGAGCTACAGCCAGGCCGTGACGCTTACCGACACGCTCTCGTCGAGCAACGGTGTCGTTCCAACGGGCACGGTCACCTTCTATAACGGCACCACCAACCTGGGAACGGGTACGGTGAATAGTTCCGGCGTGGCTACCCTGACCACGAGCGCTCTGCCTGTCGGTACTGACAGCATAACCGCCGTCTATGGCGGCGATCCGAACTACAGTTCGAGCACATCGAACGCCGTAACTGAAACGGTGGCGAAGGCGCCCGAGACCGGCACGCTGACCACCTCTAACCCCTCACCGACTCTGGGCCAGTCCGTCACCCTCACGGATACGCTGGCTACCGATAACGGCACCACGCCTACAGGCATGGTGACCTTCTACAGCGGCAGCAACGTCCTGGGCACCGGCACGGTGAATGCTTCCGGCGTGGCTACGCTTTCCACCAGCGCCCTGCCCATGGGCACGGATACCGTCACCGCAGCTTATGGCGGCGACAGCAATTACAGCGCCGGGACTTCCAACGCTGTGATGGAAACCGTCTCCAAGGGCAATGGTACCGACGTCCTGACCTCCTCCAACGACGCACCCAGCTATGGTCAGTCCATCACCCTCACTGACACGATACCCATCGTCAACGGCGTAATTCCAACAGGCACCGTGACCTTCTATAACGGCACCGCTGTGCTGGGTACAGGCACAGTCAACAGCTCCGGCATGGCTACCCTATCCACGGCTACTCTGACCACGGGATCGCTGCCGGTCGGCACCAACTCCATCACCGCGGTCTATGGCGGCGACGGCAACTACAACACCAACACCTCCAACGCCATTACCGAAACTGTCACCAAGACCGGCGGAAATGGAGTTCTTACCACCTCAAACTCCACACCCAGCGCGGGCCAGCCTGTCACGCTGACGGACACCCTGCCGACGGTAAACGGCACGGTACCCACCGGCACGGTGACTTTCTATAAACGGCTCGACCGCGATCGGTACAGGCACGGTCAACGCCTCGGGCGTCGCCACCCTTACCACGGGAACGTTGCCCGTCGGCTCGGACACGATTACCGCGGTTTATGGCGGCGATAGCAACTACACGGCCAGCACCTCCAACCCGCTCACCGAGACTGTCGGCAAGAACAACACCACGGGCACAATCTCCTCGTCCAGCACAACGCCGGCCGCGGGCCAGAGTGTCACGCTGACCATCACGCAACCGAGTGTGTACGGCGTAGTGCCCACGGGAACGGAAAACTTCTACAGCAACGGCACGCTGATCGGCACAGCCATGCTGAACAGCAGCGGTATAGCCACGCTCACCACCAGCGATCTTCCCTCGGGCACAGACCAGATCACCGGCCTGTACTCGGGTGACAACAACTACCAGTCCACCGCCCCAAGAGACCGTCTCCAAGGCCGCGGCCAACGGGACGCTGACCTCCTCCAACGCGGCACCGAACTTCGGTCAGTCGATCACGCTGACCGACACGCTCCCCTCGACCAACGGCCTAGTACCGACCGGAACGGTGACGTTCTATAACGGCACGATGGTGATTGGTACAGGCACGGTGAACGCCTCCGGGATCGCCACGCTTACCACAGGCGCGCTCCCTGCGGGTACAGACTCCGTAAGTGCCGTCTACAGCGGCGACGGCAATTTCAGCTCCACCCCCTCCAACACCGTCGTGGAGACCGTTGGCAAAACAACGCCTACTGCGGTCCTCACAACCTCCAAGAACTCGCCGAATCTCGGGCAGACCGTGACGCTAACTGACACGCTCTCGGTGGTCAACGCTGCTGCGCCCACCGGGGCGGTGACGTTCTACAACGGTTCCACGGTCATCGGTACCGGCACCGTCAACAGCTCCGGTGTAGCCACGCTCTCCACGAACTCTCTACCCGTCGGAACGGACACGGTGACCGCCGTCTATGCCGGCGATGCAACCTACAATACCGCTACCTCTAACCCCATCACCGAGAACGTCACCAAGGCTGCCGAAACCGGCACCTTGTCGACCTCCAACGCGGCTCCGAGCTTGGGGCAGTCCGTCACCTTCACGTACACCCTGCCGACGGTAAATGGCATTGTGCCCACCGGCATGGTGACCTTCTATAACGGCACCACTGCCATCGGCACAGGCTCGGTGAATGGCTCGGGCATCGCGACCCTGACCACAGGAGCGCTCCCTGTCGGCACTGACACCGTGACCGCAGTCTACAGCGGCGACAACGACTACAACTCCACCACCTCCAACCCCATCGCTATGACGGTCAGCAAAGATAGCGGCGTCGCCGTTCTGACAACCTCCAACGCCACGCCCAGCGCCGGCCAGTCCGTCACCCTTACGGATACCCTGCCCGTAGCCAACGGCATCTCTCCCACCGGCACAGTCGTCTTCTATAGCGGCAGCACGGCCCTGGGTACCGGCACTATCAACTCCTCTGGTGTAGCCACCCTGGCCACCACTGCTTTGCCTGTCGGCACTGATAGTGTGACCGCGGTCTACGGCGGCGATGGAAACTACGGCAACGGCACCTCCAATGCAGTAACCCAAATCGTTACTAAGGGAACCGCTACAGGCGTTCTAATAACTTCCAATGCTGCTCCTTCAGTGGGCCGATCGGTGACCCTCACCGATACCTTGCCTACCGTGGAGGGCGTTATACCCACCGGCACCGTGACTTTCTGCAACGGCACGGCGGCTCTGGGTACAGGAACGGTAAATAGCTCCGGTGTAGCGACACTGGCCACAACGGCGCTCCCCGTTGGTGTAGACACTGTCGCCGCGGTCTATGGCGGCGACGGAAACTATAGCAACAGCACCTCCAATGCCGTTACCGAGACCGTCGCGCAAGACGTCGCAGCTGTCGTGCTGTCGGCCTCAACAATGAGCACGACCTCCGGCCAGTCAGTCACCTTCACCGCGACCGTCACGTCGGTTAACGGCTTGGCACCGATGGGCAGTGTGACCTTCTACAGCGGCGCTAACGCTATCGGAACGGGCACCGTAAATGCCAACGGTGTCGCCACACTAACGACGACCGCACTCCCTGTGGGCGCCGATCCGGTCAAGGTCGTCTACGGCGGCGATACGAACTACGGCACCGGCACCAGCAATACCGTCACAGTGACAGTCACGGCGCCGCAGCCGACGCTCAATCTCATCAGCTCTCCCAGTCCGCAACTGTTCGGGCAGCCCGTTACCCTTACGGCGACACTGGGAGGAACCAACACAACGACCTTTAGTGGAACAATCACCTTCTTCGACGGAACGGTGCTTCTGGGCACAGTGAACGTGACCTCCGGAGGTGTGGCCGCGTTCACAACGGGCACGCTGCCCACCGGCAATCAACAACTCAGTGCGGTGTATACCTCGGCGGACAAGACGGTGACGGCAATCTCGAACACCGTTGCGCAGACTGTAATCGACTTCACCATCGCCTCTTCAACGCCCAATATTACGGTAAATCCGGGCAGCGCGGCCGCCTTCACCATCAACCTGGGTCCCGTCACAGGAATCAACTTCGGCGATCCTGTGATCCTCAGCGTGACCGGCCTACCCAGCAACTACACCGTGACCTTCACTCCCGCGAGCGTTACACCTGGGGGCGGGATCGTTACTTCACAAATGCAGGTGCAGACGCCAGCCAATCCTCTTACCGTCGCTGCTGTCTACTCGCAAGCACCCAATAACGTAAACTCGCGGCAGAATAACCTTCGTGTCGGCGCGGGCGTGGTTTATCGGCTCGGACCTCGTTAGCCAGCAATCCTGCGACCGCGCCTGAGTATCAGCTTCTTCAATCGGTTGCGCCGTTCTACCCGCGGCAAAACGCTGAGTGAGAGTGTTGTCAGACACCGCTCAAAAGGCTTCCTACTGCCCCGCGCTCGATAAGCATTCCAGATGTCGAACACGCCATCAGGAGCAAGCGCCACAGCATCTTCGCCGTAACAAGTATTTGGCCGCCGTTCCAGCGAATCAGCTAAATGACGCTCGACCCTGAGGAGGATGGAGCTGTCCGCCGTGATGCGATGAAAGGTCAGTTCCGTTCACGGAAGTGCGGCATAGGTCAATTACGGCTGGCTGGTATAGGTGGCGTTAAGCGTAGCTTTCATTAGACCGTGCCTGTAAATCATAGCTCAGTTCGGTATCATCATAGCCGCCGAGGCTGACCTGCAGAAAGACTTCAAAGAGCGCGTAAATAACACTCTCCGATCACATGCATCAGACTCGGTTTGACGGTGGGCCTGCCGCCTAGCGCCTGTTATGAAGTTGCGAGTTGGATGAGTTTGCTGGTCATGAGTGTTGCAGAGTGCGTCGACGGTGAACCTCGCCAGCGCGCCACAGGCAGAGCGCCGGAAAAGATCGATAAGGCTCCGACCCTACTTCGGAGAATTGATCTTGGTAAGGCCTTAGCAAGCATATGCGAGGCTGTTCGATACCGAGACTTTCCGGCAGAATAGCCCCATTATCGCCAGGACGATGCTTGAGCCGCGATATCTCGGCTAATCTTCTGTGTGGGCCAGGCCGCTGATCGGCAAATGCGGTACCAGCCTTCCGAAAAGCAGGTCCATGGCGGAGAGAAGTCTTCCGCGTTGCGCAGCGGCGGTTGATGCCCCGCCGGCCGTCCAGCTTGGTTTACGACATAAAAGCTGGAGACAGCTAGTGTTCTGCGAAGATCGTCCGGAGAACGGAGCAGGTCTCGCTGCAGTAACGATGGGATGGGCTGTTGCAGTGCGGGGATCGACATCTCCGGTAGAGGTGCCGAAGGCGCGATCGGAATGATGGACTCATCCATCCAAGGCGCGTTGCCCATGATTTCA
Source organism: uncultured Bryocella sp. (assembly GCA_964235515.1). Taxonomy (GTDB): domain Bacteria; phylum Acidobacteriota; class Terriglobia; order Terriglobales; family Acidobacteriaceae; genus Granulicella. Next base: position 101,746 of record CAXSBL010000004.1, on the reverse strand, counting down.
TCGTTGGCTCTGAACACGTTGACCAGTGCCCAGTAGTACGGGTTCCATGCCAGCGCTTCGTGCGGTCCATCGTCGCTGACCTTCCTGGCGTCCTCCATCAGAAAGCCGATCTGACCTTTCCCGTCGTGTTCAGGCTGGCCCACGGCAGCTATGGACTCGGCGATGGGACGCAGAAGGCGATCAGAGGAGTAGAGCAGTGTGCCGTCGACAACGACGGTGAAGACGCAAAACAGGGCCGGAAGCATTTCGGCATTAAACCGAAGGCATTGCAAGGAGTCGCAGAACTTTCCCGCACGTGGGCCGGGACGCGGTGACCAAGAACTGGCCGCAAGCAGGAAGGCTAACCAAAGACAAATCAGCAAGCGGTCCGGGAAGTAGAAACACTCGTTGAGCTTTGTCGGGATAAAAGGAAGTACCACGATGGCGGTGAGGCCAAGGGTGAGAAGAGTGTCTCCCTCTGTCCATCGGCCGACTCGCCGATTTCGTACGAACTGCAGCAGAGCTAAGCCTAACGGGATGATCAGAACAAGTAAGAGACCTGCGCGGTAAACCAGGAGATCTGCCCGTCTGCCCAAGAAGAAAGCCAGGGAGTGTTCACGCCCATAGAAGGTGAACCGGGAGAGAACGTCCGCGACGTACTCTCTATGGGTGAGGACGATGTTCTGATCGAAGGGATGCGCCGTGGCGAAGTGTTGCAGATATAGAAGATTGAGCGTTGCCGCCCCGAAGGTGACTAGATCCGCACGGCCGTGGCCGGGCCAGGCCAGGCGCCCCGCTTTTTGACTCGCTTGAGAAAATCGCACTGCTAGGAGTGCTCCTGTAACAAAGAGAAGGAGTAATAAGGGAACAGGGTGAGTGAACATGACGACTACCGTCAGGACCGCAAAGCCGATCCTGCGAGTGTGGGAGGGCCGTCCCGTAACACGTAGCCAGAGACCCAAAGCCCACAAAGTTAGGGAGAGAGACAGGCAAAAGCTGAGAAATCCCATGCCCAAGGGCCAATTCAGCAACAAGAGAGTGACCAGGGGGCTTGTGAGTTTTCCGGATGGACCGAGGGCTTGCGCCAGATAACGAAATCCGAAAACGAACAAGGCGAAATACAGGCAGATGATCAATTGGTCGGCCAGGAACATGGGCACAGCTCTGGAGAGAAGAACCAGAGAGTAGTAGTACAGGGCATATGGCGGCAAGAGGTGGCGGATGTGGAAGTAGGCGGTGTAGGGGGAGGGACTGCGGGCCAAAAGAATGCGGAGGATGTTGGCGTAGTACAGGTGAACTGGCCCGTCCGTGGACGGAAAACAGGGAAGACTGAGAATCCACACGCAAAAGGCGAGCAGAATCCCAATCAGGACAAGCAGGTCAGAATCAAGTGCAATCCGCTTCTTGCTTTCTCGAAGCATCAGCATTCCGTTGGCTGGGATGGAGAAACTCCACCGCCGCGGTAGGACAGTGCCGCCCATGGCGCCGGTACGCTTACGGAACTGCCACCGTAAGAGATGCGCTTCTTGTAGCGGATCGCCGGCTGCTCAACGAAGCGATACCCGATCTCCGAGAGCAGCCAGGTGAGCGCGAAGGCTAACAGCATCGCGGCGACCCGTCCGAAGCCCCTACCCAGCAAACTGCTGAAAGCAGGAATCACACGTGCCAGAAAGTACGGCACGAAGAGCTGATGAAAGATATACAGGCCATAGGTACGTTTTCCGAGGGTCACCGCCCAGGGCCAGGTGCTGGCTCGAAAGATCCAGGTGCCCGGATTGAGGCACAGGACGAGGCAGGCGGCTCCCATGCACGAGAGCAGGGGTAAAACGATCGCGACCCCAAAGGCGTCGAAGGGCATCGCTTGACCCACGCACAGAGCGCGCACGATCAAGACCGTGGATGCCGCGACGAGCACCACCACCGCCGGTTTCTTCAGGCGGGCGAGATCGGCGTTCGGGTGGCGCTGGTACAGGGCTACGATGGCTCCGAGCATAATGGCGTCACCACGGAACAAGGTGTTTTGGTAGACAAACTCCGGCGCGGAGAGGTGCATCAGAGGCCACATCACGCGAGCGACGAACGCCAAGGCCACGACCGCCCACGAAAACCGGACTAGCTTCTTTCGATTGGGTACGAGCCAGATGACCAAGGGCCAAACGAGATAGAACTGCTCTTCCACGGCAAGGGACCAGAGGTGCCCTATCTTGAGATAGGGTGCAATGTTGTAATAGCCATTTGCCGGCCAGAAGTTAAAGAAGTAGGTCACAAGAAGAAGGTGGCGCTTCAGCAGATGCGTTCCCGTGTCAATGGTGAACAGGTATACGCCGGCCAGGGTGAGGTAATAGAGCGGCAGAACCCGCAGCGCTCGGCGCAGGTAAAAAACACGAAAGTACCCGGCTCTTTCTCGTGTGTCCAGGAGCACGCCCGTTATCAGGTATCCGGAGAGCGCAAAGAAGATGGGAACAGCGGCAAAGGAGAGTTGGCAAGCGAGCAGCCAAGGGTAGTCGCGGTAGGAACGTTGTTCCAGCGTCCAGGTGGGTCCACTAAAGTGAACGGCAAAAACGAGAAGAAATGCTAAAGCGCGAATGCCTTCAAGAGAGGGCCGATAAGAACGGGATCCAGAATTCATGGCTAACCCACACAGCTCAACGGTAGGTCTAGATCGGCCTAGAGTGAGGCAGCGCATCCATTCTGGCTAGACTGCAATCCCAAGCGCCATGACACAAAAGAGTGATGGTTGCGTTTTCGTCCATTTCAAACTCCTGCTGCCAAGCTCATCGGCAATGGCATGCAGTAGGTTGGCGCAAAAGCGAACCTCTGCCCGATCGTACTTCGATCTCAGGACTATGAATTCGGCAAGCGCGGTCACTTCGTCTTCCCTGTCTAGCCAGCGGTTGTAGTTCCAAGCGTCGAGGACCATCGGCGAACTCGATGCGACGGCCCGGAAACGGGCACGCCTCGGAACGCCACGCCCGCGTCAGCAAGGCGCTACGAGCACGGACATCATGCATCATCTGTGCTATACGCTCCTATGGGCATAGGTGAAAGGATAAGTCGCACAAGATTCTAGGGGCAACACCTTAGAGGCAATACATTGAGCACCACAACACCCCTCAACAGTCGGATCCGCCGCCTATCCAGTCTCCGGCATGACTGGCTTCGGTTCTCGCCCGCTCTCGAACAACAGTTTAGGGTCGAGGCCGGGGAATTTCGCTTCCGCCGGCAATGGCTCGAAGGGCTTATCGGAATCGGCCTTTATGTAGGCGTTGCCCTCGCAAGCCAGATCGGGGCAACTCGCCGCATGCCTTATGACTGGCTTCTCCGCTTCGGTGTAGTCCTTCCACTCGCCATTGCCGTAAACACCGCCCTATGGACTCAGATCGCGCCATGGCTGAAAGAATCCGGGATCTTAGCTGTCTCTTGCTTTGCGGGTACGGTGGAGATCCATTTATCCAGCGTGTGGGGCGTCAACCACGAAATTATCGCTCAGCTCACGATCATTTCGGTTCTGATCTTTACGAACATGGTGATGCGACTCCGGCTGGTGTACGCCTTCTCCGCCTTGGTGTGGGCGATGGGAGTTGAGCTTTTCAGAGGTGCCGCCGGACCGGAGATCTGCCTTCCTGTTTTCGTGATCGTTTCAGCGATTGGCTTCGTCTCCCTCGTAGCCAATTACGGTCAGGATCGCGAGGCTCGCCTGGCATTTCTGAAGCACACTGAAAAACAGGATCTTGTCGGTTCGCTCGCGCAATCGTATGAGCAGTTAACAACAGTAGCGCTCACGGACACTTTGACCGGGTTAGCTAACCGATCAGCCCTAAACGCATTTTTATCAAAAACTTGGTCGGAGCTCGCCCGGACGGGGATGACCTGTTCTGTTGTGATGATCGATATCGATCACTTCAAGAGTCTCAATGACCGCTACGGTCACCTGTACGGAGACAGAGTCTTAAAGCGGGTGGCGCACCTGCTAACTGAAGCCCTGCGCGGCGAGAATGATTTTCTTGCACGGTTTGGCGGTGAAGAGTTCATCCTCGTGCTACCTGGTACGCCGAAACCTTTAGCGTGCATTGTCGCTGAGCGGCTTCGAAGTGTGGTTGAGCTTGCTGGCCTACCCGCGCTTCGCACGAGTGATGCGAACCTGGAAGGGTCACGTGCAACAATCTCTTGTGGTGTGGCAACGGCTGCTCCACGCTTCTATCCCGATCCACTGACAGTGATCGGAGCAGCAGACGAGGCCTTGTATAGAGCCAAACAAGACGGGAGGAACCGTGTACGCGGATGTGACGAGGGCGTCATCTTGCAGTCTGTTTTAGAGTAGCGGAGCAAACAGGAAGTAAGTGTGCGGATTCACAGGGACTACCCTTTGCTGACAACCTGCAGCAGACCGAGAATGTTGGCCTCAAGGCATCCGATTGAGCCAGCCGTGCACGCGATAGTCAAGCTGAAGCGGTTCTTGCAAGAACCGGATTCTTGCATCATGAATAGCGTAAAGATCAGGCTTTCGCAGACAACTTTGCTCTGCTGATAGCGTATGACACAGCAAAGTGCCGCTACCATGCCTACCGACGATTTCGGACCACCCTGAAGTTGACATTCAACCGGCAGTGGTTGCGGTAGTCGCCCCTGGTTCTACAACCGACGGACGGATGCCAGTCGCCCATAAGCAGAATCCGTTAGATGGTGTCCTGGTACTGCCTCAGATTCCGGGTGTGGTCCTGGAACAGGTAGGCGTAATCCTGTAGCGCATCGCTCTTATGTGGTGCTGCCGTCCTAGACGTCGAGCTGGTAAGCGTTCGGCTCCCAAACGGAATCGCAGCTTCCTAAGGTCTTTCCGTGGTGACTCACGAGCTTTCAACAGAGGCCAGGGTCGCGAACCAATACTGCTGAAAAGGCAGGCGGCGGTGCAGCCTTCGATACTATCGTCGGCGGACTTGCCTCGGTTCGAGCCGGTGCCGGCATCGGAGCAGCCAGCGACGGCGCTTTCAGCTTGGGAGCCAATGCCTAACCCAGCCTCACTGGGAGCCACTGTCGCTCAGCCTCGAGCACCGTGATGATTCCATAAGGCGTCGCCAAGGCGACTGCTCGCAACCTGCAGATGCAGATCTAGCCCTGGAGAAAAACTTTTGCAAAGCTCAGGGACGTTGCTAGGCAGTGGGCGTTCCTGCAGCAGACAGGTTTAAGGCTATGAGTGTAAGAAAGCTCGTTTCCGACTAGATGTGGTTCTTTTGAAGGTGTAGCTGCGGTCGAAAAAGCAGGCTTTCCACTACGTGATTTCGTCGCCTTCTTCGAAAGAACACGCTCTCCACGTACAGAGAAACCAAACGGCGAAGACTACAACTATGGTGCTCCAGAGGGAAAGATCCTTCCGTCTCTGCATCGTTCTGGGACGTTCGTTCTTTCTACCCGAACCCAAGTTGTAGGCCTTATGTCTGCAGCCAAACATAAAGGCGTGTACCTGAGCGCGTAACTTTCAGTCTGCAAACAGCCCTGTGAGGGGGAGAAGATGATGCAGGCAAGCTATAAGAAGTCGATAAGACGAGTTACCCACATTACCGTACTCGACAGTCGCTCAGAGAAGGGCAAAGTCGCGGCATTTCGGACGCTGTTATTGCAGAAGCAGCCTACGCTTCTGTTATCTCTTTTTGCGAGCCTTGCTGTATTGATCTTTCTTGGTGGGTGCGGCGGTGGAGGTTATACCGGAGCGACGCTGTCCAGTATTTCCGCGAAGAACCTGGTCATTGACGCAGGGCAGAGCATAGTCGTAACTGCCAGCTCTGGCGGAGGTGTGCCCCTGAGCTGGACCTTGAGCGGAACCTCCTGCACAGGTGCAACCTGCGGCACGCTCTCCAGCGCTACAGGCCAGTCGACGACCTATACGGCACCCACCGGACTCGCGGCACCATTGAAGGTCACGCTGCAGGTTACGGTTGCGGGCACGACCAACAGCCAGACGGTGCAGATCACGGCAAACCCGGTACCGGTAATCAGCACGCCTCCTCCGGCCGGCACGGAGGGTGTGACTTATTCCACAACGATCTCGATTCTTGGCGGCACCGCTCCATTCCATCTAAGTCTGCCCTCCGGCAGCACGCCTCCGGGACTTACGTTCAACGCAGCCACTGGCGTATTGAGCGGCACTCCCACCGCAAGCGGCACATTCAGTTTTCCTGTTCAGGCCGTTGATTCAAGCAATGCCCCTTTCACGGCGACGGCGACGGAATCCCTTGTGATCGCGCCTTCTGGCTCGGGCTCGACCGGCTCCGGCGGCACGGGCTCCGGAGGCACTGGCTCCGGCGGCACGGGTTCCGGTGGTTCTGGAACAGGCAGCCCGGCGGGTTCGCCTTCCGTTGTGAGCATGGCGCTTCCTGAAGGCGTTCTGGCCACACCCTACAGCGCGTCTTTAAAGGCAATCGGCGGCAGCACTCCCTATCGCTGGAGTACGGTTGGCGGTTCTCTGCCCTCTGGTCTCACACTGGACGCGAACACAGGCATCCTCTCGGGTACTCCGGTAGCGCAGGGCAGCTTTCCCTTCACTGCCCAGGTGCAGGACAACACCGGTGCGACGGCCACAGGCATCTTTAGCATCACGGTGACGGCACCCACCAACACCGCGATGCTCACGCTGACCACCGGCGCCTTGCCGAGTGGAACAACCGGCGTGCCGTACAGCACCACCGTCGGAGTTGCGGGTGGAACGGCACCGTACGGCTGCAGCATCGCGGCCGGAACACTGCCGGCGGGGCTTTCTCTCGGTGCAGGCTGCGCCATTAGCGGCGTACCTTCGGCCGCAGGCACGTCTACCCTCACCCTCACATTGATGGATGCAGCAACGCCGGCAGACACCACCACCGGCGTCGTCACGCTCGTGATCAACCCCGCAGCTACCTTGATGTTGAGCTCGCCTCCGGCGGCCACGGTGGGCTCGCCCTACACCGGCAGCATCGGTGTCATGGGGGGAGTAGCGCCATACAGCTGTTCCGTGGTGGGTGGCACCCTGCCCAACGGTCTTACACTCGGAGCCAATTGCGTTCTGAGCGGCACACCCACGGCTGCAGGCGCAACCTCCGTAACGGTAAGCGCCACAGATGCGGGCACTCCGGCCAATACGGCCAGGGCTGCGGTTACCATCACCACAAACCCCGCCGCCGTCTCCCTCACCCTGGGAGGTCTTGCGAGCGGAACCGTCAACATTCCGTACAGCGCCACACTCGGTGTAGGCGGAGGCACGGCGCCGTACAACTGTACGATCACCTCGGGGACGCTGCCGGCCGGTCTTACACTCGGCACACAGTGCGCGGTCAGTGGAACACCAACGACGGCGGGCACCTCCACGATCACGGTCCAGGCCAGTGACGCCTCTAGCCCGGCAAACACAACCTCCGGGCAGGTCAGCCTGACGATTGAGCCTGCCGTATCGCTGACCCTGTCCGCGCCGCCTACGGCTGCTGCGGGTACTCCCTACAACGCATCCGTCGGCGTCACGGGCGGCACTGCACCCTATAGCTGCTCGCTGACTGCGGGCACATTGCCGGCAGGTCTCACGCTGGCCGGCAACTGCGTGGTCAGCGGAACGCCGACAACGGCGGGCACCTCCACCGTCACGGTCCAGGCCACGGATGCATCCAATCCAGCGGACATGACCTCCGGACAGGTCAGCCTGACCGTGGCGCCCTCGCCCCTGAGCTTCAGCCTCGGAACTCTGCCCAACGGCGTCACGGGCACCCCCTATACCGCCACGATCGGCGTTACGGGCGGCACGAGTCCCTACCTGTGCTCCATCACTGCAGGAACTCTGCCGTCCGGCCTCGCACTGGCCAGCAACTGCGTAGTCAGCGGTACACCCACGGCCGCCGGTACCTCCACGGTCTCGGTAAACGCCACCGACTCAGCTGACCCCGCCAGCAGCACCACAGGGCAGGTAAACCTCACCATCGCTGCGGCTCCGACAAGTCTTACCTTCGGGACGCTGCCTTCCGGCACAACCGGTATGCCGTACAGCGCCACACTCGGCGTTACGGGCGGTACCGCACCCTACACCTGCGCGACCAGCGCGGGAAGTCTGCCGGCAGGTCTCACCCTGGCGAGCAACTGCCTGGTCAGCGGCACCCCAACAACAGCCGGCACCGCCACCTTCATTGTGCAGGCTGCCGACTCAGCAAACCCAACCACGACCGCTACGGGACAGGTAGCGCTCACCATCGCTGCCGCTCCGGCAACCCTTAGCTTTGGCACGCTGCCCAATGGCACAACGGGCACACCCTACAGCGCGACCCTGGGCGTCACAGGTGGAACCGCACCGTACACTTGCTCCATCACCTCGGGCACGCTGCCAGCGGGTCTCACCTTGGCGAGCAATTGCCTGGTCAGCGGTACACCAACAACAACCGGCACTTCTACCTTCACCGTGCAGGCCGCCGACTCAGCAAATCCAGCCAACAGCAACACCGGTCAGGTAAGCCTCACGGTCAATCCGGCGGTTACGCTGATGGTGACAGGCCCCGTCGGCGCAACGGTCGGCACACCGTATACCGGGAGCATCGGGGTAAGCGGCGGCACCGCACCCTACTCCTGCGTGATCACTGCCGGGACGCTTCCTCAGGGTTTGGGCCTCGGCACTCACTGCAGCATCACTGGCACACCCACAACGGCAGGTTCGGCGAACGTCACCGTCCAGGCCACGGATGCCAGCAGCCCCGCCAACAGCACCACGGCCACGGTATCGCTTACCGTCAGCGCCGCGCCGATCACGCTTACACTCGCCTCGCCCGCCGCAGCCACGGTCAGTACGCCCTACACCGGCACGATTCCGGTAACTGGCGGCACCGCACCGTACACCTGCACGGTAAATTCCGGTGCACTGCCCAACGGGCTGTCTTTGGGAGCCAACTGCTCCCTCACCGGAACTCCAACCGCGGTGGGCTCCACTGTCGTGAGCATCATGGCCACGGACTCCTCAAGTCCCGCCGCGACCAAAATCGCTCCCGTCACCATCACCGTCAACCCGCTACCGGCGCTTACCTTTACAGGGTCGTTGCCCAATGCTGTTCTCGGGTTGACCTACTCACAGACACTCGCAGCAGCCGGCGGTCTGGCGCCTTACACCTATGCCGTGACCGCAGGAAATCTTCCGGCCGGGCTTAGCCTGTCGAGCGCCGGCGTTCTCAGCGGCATTCCCACCACTGCCGGCGCTTCCAGCTTCACGGTAACGGCTGCGGACAGCGAAGGTACGCCACAAACAGTCAGCCTGCCCTTGGTGCTGCTCGTTACCTATGCCGTAACGGCGACCGATGCGGAACTAACCGGTCCCTATGCCTTCCTCTTCCAGGGCTATGACGACACGGCCGCCGGTGTGCTTGCCTACCAGACTGCTACGGTAGGCAGCTTGAACGCAGACGGCGCCGGCGTGATCAGCGCCGGGGAGCTCGACGCCAACCATCAGGGCTCCACCGCGACAGGCAATACGATCAGCAGCCAGAAGTTCCTGGGGACCTACACCCTTGGCGCGGACGGTCGCGGATCGCTCACCGTATCGGTGCTGAACGCAGATGGCACCGTGGCCGGAACGCAAACCTACGCCCTTGCGATCAAGGCGCCCGCAAGTCCTGCCACGGTAGCGACGGAAGGCAGCCTGATCGAATACGACGGCAATCAGGTGACAGGCACTCGCGGCTCCGGCACACTGCTGGCCCAGACCACGGCTGCCTTTGCCGGGGGACTCAACGGAAGCTACGCCTTTGGCCTGCAGGGAGACACACCCTGCCTGGTGTCCTGCGCACTGAACCTGAACCTGTTCGGTCCCGTTGCCGAGGTCGGCCAGTTCACGACGGCTTCCGGAACGGTGATCGGCACGGCTGATGCAAACATCGCCGCAACCAACTACGCCAGCAGTAATCTAAGCGGATCTTTCGGTACGGCGGACAGCAACGGACGGCTCAGCCTGAGTCTGACCAACGCCAGCCTGCCCACCGGCGTGTCTCCGACCGACTATGCCGTTTACGTCATCAATGCAAACCAGGCGTTTGTCCTCTCAACGGACAAGCACTCCGCCTTCGTCCTGCTCGCAGGGCAGGCGCAACGGCAAACACAGGCGACCTTCTCCAATGTGTCGGCGAGCGGGCCTTATGTCGGCTATGAGAACTCGCCGACCAACCCTGGACTGCTCGGCCAGACACTACAAACCGTGGCGAACCTTTCCACCGCGACCATCTTTCAGGGCCGTGGCAACGGGGAGGGCACCTGTACCACCAATTCGGTTACCCAGGGTGGCGTAACCGGCCTCATTAACACGTTGACCGGAGTCGGCAGCGTCGCTTCCACGCTGCAAGGCGTTTTCGGTAGCTATGCACGGACCGGCACAAGCGCCTGCACCGTGGGGAGCCATGGCCGCGAGGTACTCAACTACGTAGCGCCTTTGGTGAGCCTGCCCGCGGTGGGCTCTACGCCGGCGCCGCGCGTGGTCTACCTCTATGCCCCCAACCAGGGCTTCTTCCTGGAGACAGGCTATGCCGGCCTGGGTCATTTGGAGCAGCAATCCGGCGCTCCCTTCACGGTGGGCACCCTCAACGGCACATTCGTCTATGGCCCTACCCCTGCCAGTTCCGTGGCCAGCACCAACGCCTCAGGTACGTTCACGGCCAACGGGCAGGGTACGGCAAACAGCACATTGGACGAAAACGTCGGTGTCGGCACAATCAACCTGCTCCAGCTTGGCATCGCGGGCACCTTTCCCTACAGCCTTACCAATGCCACCTTTGGAACTTATCAGCTGGGCGCCACAGATGTGATCTATGCCATCGCGCCAAACAGGTTCGTCCTGCTTGACACGAATGCCACGACCACCTCGCCCTCCGTCACCTTGATCTACTGACAAACACGCTTCCGCTCACCGGTTCGGCGCCCACCTAGGGAGCCGTCCGGTGACGGTCGCTCATGAGGAGCTCTTCGATGTTCCGTTCTTTGGCTGTTCTATTCTTTTCCGCTCTTTCTTTTGCGGCTGTACCGGCAGCTGACGCACAGGCCGGGCCCATGGATCCAACCAATTTCTTGTCTCGCTATACGGTTGGGTTGGGATTCAACAACATCCGGGCGAACGCTCCCCCTGCCAATTGCGGCTGCTTTGACATGAACGGAGGCTTCCTCTCCGGCTCGGCCGAGCTGAAATATTGGCTGGATGCCGCGGCCGAGGTAACCGGCGGACACGCAAATCACATCGGTCCCCTGGGCCAGAACCTCACCCTGCTTACATATACCGTTGGGCCACGCGTGAACTTTCGCAGACAGAGATTCGTGACCTATGCGCAGGCACTGTTCGGCGCGGCGCACGGCAGCGACTCCTACTTTCCGGAAGACAACTCATACCGCACAAGCGCCACCAGCTTCGCGTTTACGGCAGGTGGCGGCTTAAAGTATCACCTGAACCATCGCTTCGCGATCCAGCTTATTCAGGCCCAGTACCTGCATACAGATTTTCCCAACGCGGCCAATAACGGTCAGAACCACCTCATGCTGGGAGCCGGACTCATTGTTAAATTACATGGGCATTATGCGCAGTAATCTCACCGCACGCTTCTCGCTGAGCATCTAGCCGGTTACTGTGAACACCACGTTGAGCAAGCAGGTGAGGGCACGTCATGACTAAACAGGCATCACACTGGATCGCTCCAGAAGGGTCCCCACAGTTGGGCCGTTTTCGCAGGCGCAAGGCCATGGAGCGGGGCGAGTTTGTTCCCTACTTTCAACCAATGATCGAATTGCGGACGGGCATTCTTTCCGGTTACGAAGTGCTCGCTCGCTGGAACCACCCTGCGGCCGGGCTGCTACTTCCTGAGAAGTTCGTTCACCACGCAGAGATCGAAGGCTGGGTCGGCGACCTGATGAAGTGTCTCCTGCAACGCAGTTTTCAGTGCGCCGAAAACATGAACCCGAAGACCATTCTGGCGATCAACGTATCCCCTCTGCAATTTCAGGACCTGACATTGCCGGACCAGATTGCCTCCGTAGCCGAACGCTGGAACTTTGCGCTCGATCGCCTGATGATCGAGATCACAGAGACGGCGTTCCTAGCCGACCGTGACCGTGCCCTACTCGTCGCCCGTGAACTGAAGCAAATCGGCTGCAAGTTGTCTCTGGATGATTTCGGCACGGGTTACTCCAGTTTACGGACCCTGCAATCTCTGCCATTCGATGAAATCAAGGTAGACCGATCGTTTGTCAGTTCCATGCAGCAGCACCGGGATAGCCGCAAGATCGTGGCGGCTGTTGTGGGGCTGGGGCAAAGCCTTGGGATCACTACCGTAGCGGAAGGCATCGAGAACCAGGAGCAGGCGGACATGCTGTTGTGGCTTGGCTGCGACCTCGGCCAGGGCTGGCTCTATGGTCACCCGACCGCGCCGGAACATCTGTGTGAACCACTCTGCACACCCTGCACATCGGAGCTGTGCGCGCCGAAACTCTACGCCTCCACCCATGGCCACTATCTTGAGGGGACGCCGGCCCAACAACTCTCGCATCTACAAGCGGTGTACGACGGTGCTCCCGTGGCCTTGGCTTTTCTGGACTGCGATCTGCGCTACCGGAACCTCAACCAACGCCTCGCAAACTTGAACGGTGTTTCCGTGGAAGCGCATCTCGGGCGCCTGGTATTTGAGGTACGTCCAAACTTATTTCCCCAACTGCGAACGTACCTTGAACGTGCCCTGGCGGGCGAGGCGATTCATCATGTCCGGCTAGGCGTAATGAACGTTGTCACCGGAGTAGAACAACACATGCTCTTTTCGTTTCAGCCCACCCTGGACGAAGCCGATGAGGTTATTGGGGTGTCTCTCGCGGCCTTCGATCTGCTGCAATGGGAGGAGAAAGAAAACCAGATACCCGAACTGAACGGCCTCGGATCAACGGCGGAGACGACCTTCACCTTCCATGATGATGCGGTAACATTCGCAGGTGGCACGCTCCAAACCGGCACGGTCACGAATGCGGATCTCGCCCCGGCTATAGGTAATTAATCCACGGCGCTGCAGTTCTCCCGCAACCAGGGTGACGGTGGGCCGTTGCACCCCGATCATGTCCGCCAGAAACGCCTGTGTCAGGTGGAAATGGTCCGTGTACACACGATCCTGAATCATCAAGAGCCAGCGGGCAAGTCGTTCACGCACGCTATGGAAGTAGTTGCAGGCCGCAAGCTGATTGGCAATTAACGTCTGTTGTTGAATCTGTCCGAGGATGAGTTTACGAAGCGGTTCAAAGCTAAGGAACTCCTTTTGCAACTGCGCAAACGGCATTCGAAGCGCCGTTCCGTCGATCTGCATCAGGCCTTCCGAGGTAACGCCCACCGGACCCAGCAAATGTGTCGCTTCCACCAGGCCTTCATTCCCTGTAACGCCAAGTTCCAGAGCGCGGCCGTCCTCCAGGAGCGTAATTTGAGAAGCTATGCCAGAGATGATGAAATGACCGTATAGAGGAGGTTCCTGCGACAGGTACAACATCGTTGGACTAGGGAGAACGACTTTCTCCAAACGCAGCAGGAACTCCTCCCGGTAAGCGCCAGGCAACGCATCCAGTATACGGTTTGATAAAACAGTCGCCATAGCTGCGTCCACTGCTCTGCGGCAGACTGAATCGAGAGCGCTCAAGTAAAGCAGTTTCGCGGAGAGCTGTAAAGCATAATCGTGAACATAAGACTGGATCACAGCCTATGTCTGCCATCTAGGAGAATGAACGTCAGGCTGATCCATTCAGATAGCCTGTGCTCGCAAAGGCTCGGGCGAATGGAAGCGAAAGCCAGCGGTGTTCAGCCCGTCGCCATAGGTAAGGTCGTTGGGAGCTGGATAGACGCCCTAGAAAAGCGCAAAGATTTGCGGACATTCTCCTATACCAGCCGGGTCAATCTGCTTCACTCGTGCGGGGGTAAACGAGGACACGCAGGTGGGGTGGTATTCACACGGGAAGCGTCGCTACAGCCTGGGTTGTTGTTGATATAGGAGATCGTACCGGCAACAAAGGAAGGCAGAAGTATAGTCCGCTCCACCACTGACTGCTGAGCGATGCGCGAGTCCAGGAAATTGAAAAAGAAGAAGAGCTTATCGTGACGGATAGGCCGCCGATGGCACCACCAAACTGGTTCTGGACCAGCTCCGGCTGACTAACCCCGTCATTGTTGTTGAACCAGTTATTCGCCGTGGTTGAGTTGTCGCGGTGAGACTCATTCAGGTTGCCGGTGGAACTGATTCGAGCCGCTGCGCGTGACGAGTTGGAATTGCCCGCCGCCGCCAGGGCCGTTGGCCGCCGTGAACCCGCCCGTGGTACCGCGAAACTCCTGGATCGAATCAACGGGAGCATTGCCGGTGATCACGGCGAAGCTTCCGTGGCGCCAGGAATGACCGCATCTGATGGGTCGGAAATGGTACCGTTCACAGTTGCTGTGGTTTGCGCATAGACCATCCCAGGAATGGCAGACAGCGCGGTAATGAGCGGAACTCCTTCAAGGCGACCGGGTCTGGCCAAGCAAGGAAAGTCTTTTGGCGGGCTGTAGCCTATATGGTCTGAAACTTGATCGGCTGGGTCGAAGCCGTTTGCGTTCACCCTACAGCATCTAGTCGCGCCTCCGTCAGATCCAGCTCCCGTTCCAATTTACGCGCTACTTCATCATCGACCTCGTCAGTTTCCTGCAACCTGAGTAGCGCCTGCCGCTCCACCTCCAACGTTTCCCGGGCCAAGTCTAGCCGCAACCGATACGGCCCCGACTCGCCGCCCTTCTCGTTCCCGTCCGCCAACGCTGCGTCCGTTGCCTGCAGCCGATGTTTATACCGGTGCAGCAAGTCGTCAAATCTGTGGCGATCATCTTCGTTCCGCAACTTCATCTGGCAACCTTCCAAATGCTTGATTGCGGATACCAGCATTGACTGCCTTGCCCGCACTTCTTCCGTTCGGTTCCCACCGGTCCCAACCAGCCCCAGCGCCCGAATCAGTCCCGGAAGTGTCAGGCCCTGCAGCACGACCGTCACCAGAATTACTGTAAACGTCAGAAACAAGATAAGGTTCCGCTGCTCAAACGGTCGTCCATCCCCAAGCGTCAACGGGAGGGACAACGCGGCTGCAAGCGCCACCACTCCTCGCATCCCCGTCCAGCCTACGACGAACACTTCAGCCGCCGTCGGTCGTACCTGCTGTTGGCGCAGCAACCGTGTCCGTACAAAATTTGCTACCTGCGTCGCCGGGAATATCCAAAGCAGCCGCAGCGCAATGAGTACCCCGCTGAATGCTAGCCCAGCGCCCAGCAACTGCCATCGGCTACCCATCCCGCTGATGCCAGTGAGGATGTACGGAAGCTGCAGCCCAATGAGCACGAACACCAGTCCATTCAAAATGAAGTCCAGCGCCTTCCAGGTACTCGTCAACTCCAAGCGCGTAGCTGCGCTAAACAGCCGTGAAGTCCGCCGGCTCAAAAAGAGCCCACAAGCCACAACTGCCAGCACACCCGAAGCGTTTACCTGTTCGGCCAATAGGTAAGCCGCATAAGGCACCACCAGCGAAATCGCCATTGAGATTGGCCCATCATCCACATATCGCTCCACAAGAATATTCAGTCCAGCCAGCAATAAACCTATGCCTATGCCGCCCGCCGCGAGCCAAAGCAGCCGCTCCGTCCCGCCCCATAGAGTCGGTGAGTCTCCTCGCAGCAGCGTTAGCCCAAACTCCAACGCCAGCAGTCCGGTCGCATCATTGACCAGCGACTCGCCCTCGAGGATAGACATCACCCGAGCCGGCAGCCCAACTGTCTTGGCTATCGCAGCCGCTGCGATCGCATCCGTCGTCGCCACTACGGCGCCTAAAACAAAGCCGCTCTTGAAGTCGAGCGCCGTCATGAAGTGGTCTGCAAAGAGCGCCACGCCAAGCACGGTAAAGCCCACCAGCCCTATTGCCAGCATCGAGATCGGAATGAGGTTCGCGCGGAACTGTGTCCAGTTGGTCTGCCACGCCGCCGCATACAGCAACGGAGGCAAAAACACTAAGAACACCATATCTGGTGAAAGGGGCACCCTTGGCATCCGGGGTACGAATGAAATCAGCAGTCCCGCCAGCACCAGAAGAATCGGGTAGGGCACGCGCAACCATTTGGCCATGCCCGCGAACAACGCCACCAGCAACAACAAGAACAGCAGTAGCTCCTGCACATGATGTAGGTTTGTCGCCATTAACACAGTCTATTCTGCCGTTTGGACAGTTGTGTGATGCCGCAACACAGCCATTCCGAAGAGGAACGTTCGTCCTACCGTCACTGTATTCATCTGATGCAGGGGAGCACTCTCCTAGGCTCGAGGGGTTCTCCCCGTCTATAGCCAAGCGGGACAGGAACACTTGCCGGCAGTAACTTGTGCAGGTTTCGCAAAGGCGGAGACGTTAAGCGCCGGAGAGCAAGAAGCTTGGGCCAGACGGTTTAGCAAGTCGTACTGGGGCCAAGCGGGTGGAGGTGGGCAGTACAAACTACGAGACACCGCAGGAGCCGTCCTGAGGTGATTCCCGTCCACAGCATGCTCTTCGACCAAGGCGGCCGTTCCGGGGTAAGTCTCCGGGAGGACGTTGAACATTGAAAAGCCATCTCAAAACGTCGATACCGCTGAGGGGTCACCTTACCGTAACGTTGCACGACGGCATTCAATCGCTTGGCATAGAGTCGTTTTCGGGTTTATGGTACAAGCCACTCGGGAATTCTTCGACCCTGTTGCCGGAGCGGCAGCACGGTACCTTCGTTCTTCCACGCCAGGTCTCGACAGTGACCGTGGTCAACTCCAAGCGGGGCAGCCTCGCCCAGGCCCGTCGTTGGGCTCTGTAACAGTACCAGGGAGCTCACACGTCACGCGCGGCAAGGAGCCGTTCCCTCCCTTGTATCTCTCCTCTGCCGTCCGAAGCGGCCCATTGCAGGGCCAATTTACTCACTTCCGACAAACCCGTCAGTCGGGAGCCTAGACGATCCCGGGTTGAATGGGCTACACGTCTGAGATTCGAACTCCTCTAAAGTGTCATCGACTGTCTGCATTCCGACGCTAAGTTTAGTGATGTGACTGTCATCGCCCATTCAAATTCGAAGGGATCTCGTGTACGGAGCCTTCGCCCGGCACTCTGCCTTCTGCTGGGTTGGATTCCTCTGGCTTCAGCGTTACTTGCTGGGTGTGGTTCCTCTTTAGATACGGGAACGGCCGCCCAGTTGCAGGCAGTCCAAATCGTAAGTCAGCCCACTAGCCAGAGTGTCATAGCCGGCCAGCCTGTCACCTTCAGCGTGCAGGCAGAGCAACCGGCCGCGGTCCAATATCAGTGGTATGCAGACACAAAGGCCATTGCCGGAGCCACGGGCAATAGCTACACCATCAGTTCGCCTGACGTATCCCAAAGCGGACTGAGCCTTGCCGTTAAAATCTCCGACTCGGCCGGATCTGCTACCAGCAATGCAGCCAAGCTGACTGTCTTGCCTATCCAGCCAACGCTGTCCTTCGCCTCCGTACCACCGATCACCTACGGCGCCGGACCCGTGCCTCTTTCCGCCAGCTCCCCTTCCGCCGCGCCGGTAAGCTACGCGCTTATCAGCGGTCCTGCGACGCTTTCGGGCTCCATGCTCGCCATCACGGGCGCGGGTACAGTCATCGTTACCGCGAGCCAGACTGCCCTCGCCGACTACGCCGCCGCTATAGCCACCATGAGCTTCACCGTCGGCCAGGCCACGCCTACCCTGAGCTTCGCTCCCATCCAGGCTGTCCTCTACGGCGCCGCCCCTTTCAATGTCAGCGCCACTTCGGCCTCCGACGGCTCCGTAGCTTACTCCGTCCTGAGCGGCCCTGCTACTGTCACAGGCAATCAGATCAGCTTGTCCGGCGCTGGTCCTGTTGTGGTCTCCGCCAGGCAGGCAGCCACCTCCAATTACACGGCAGCCTCCACGCAGACCAGCTTCACCGCCGGTTCCAATGTCACACTCGCCGCCATCACTCCAACGAACCTGACGCTGGCGCCCGGACAGCAAACCTTTTCAACCACTGCGGCAGGCGGCGTTTTGAATACGGTGTCCTGGAGCGCCAGCGGTGGAAGCTTCAGTGGGGCTGCCTGGACCTCACCCGATGGGGCTGGAACGTACACAATCACTGCGACCAGCGTGGATCAGCCCACCCGCTCGGTGTCGACAACGGTGACCGTTTCCGCTCCGGTGATCACCGCCGAGCCGATGACGGCAAACGTTTGCAGCACCGCGACACTTTCGCTGTCCGTAGCGGCCCAGTACGCTACCAGTTATCAGTGGCTTCTCAACTCGGCAAAGATCCCGGGTGCCAATGCGGCCGCCTACACCGTTCCTAATGCCACCTCGAGCGCCAACGCCGGGAGCTATGCGGTTACCGTGACCAACGCTGCGGGAAGCGTCACCTCAAACTTTGTCACTGCTTCAGTTGGCTCCGAGATCACGGCGCAGCCCGAGAACGCAAGTGTAACGGCACCGCAGACAGCGCTCTTCAGTGTGAACGCGCAAGGGCAGTCGCCCTTCAGCTACCAATGGTTCAGCGTGGCTCCCGGATCTGCGACTGCTACAGCTGTGGCTGGGGCAACGGCAGCCACCTACGCACCGCCGAGCCTGGCCACGTCAGACAGTGCAAAGTACTTCGCCACAGTGACCGATAGCTGTGGTTCGGTACTCACCAGCACCCAGGCCACGCTCAGTGTGCAAAGTGCACCCGCTATCGTGGTCCAGCCATCCTTGCCCGCCATCGCCGTGAACTCCACACCGACGCTGAGTGTCCGTGCCGCCGGCGATCCTGCGCTCAGCTACCAGTGGTACTGGGTGCCCTCCGGCTTGCAACAGGCCACAGCGATTGCAGGTGCCGTCTCGGCGAGCTACACGCTGCCTTCCAAGGCAACCACCGTCGGCAACAACGGCGATAGCTACTACGTGGTCGTTTCCAACACCCTCGGGCAGACGACCTCCAGCCAGGTTGCGGTTGCGGTAAACTCGGCCGCTTCGACTGACCAATGGGTAGTCGGTTGGGGCGCCAGCCCGGAGAACGCCTTGGCCGGAGGCGAAAACCCCGGTGGGAACGCCCAGAGCTTCCGTTCGCTGTTTTACCCCACCGTCTCCGGTGCAAGGGAACGTGTCCATCTCTCGAATCTCTACAACACAGCTCCGATCACTGTGGGCGCAGCGCGTCTTGCAGTCTCCACCTCGGGCAGCGCCGTGGATCCTGGTCACGATCAGCCCCTGACCTTCAATGGTCAGAGCAGTATCACTCTCGCACCTGGGCAGGAGGTTGTCTCCGATCCCGTGCAGGTCAGCTATACCTTTGGCCAGAAGCTTGCAGTCTCCTTGTACGTCTCCGGCAGCTACGCCTCGCTCACGCAGCATGAGTCGCAGGTCATTGTGAACTATGCCACACCCTCCGGAACCGGGGACGCCACCGCCGATGCCACGGGCGCCAGGTTCACGCAGAGCAACACAGAGTGGTTCGTCCTTTCGGGCATTGATGTGTACGGGGCTTACGGGGGCACGGTAGCCCTCTTCGGCAGTTCCTCGATAGACGGGCACAACTCAAACTACGGCAACACCAATGCCTATCCCGTTTTCAATAGTCCGATCGCCGGCCAGGACAATGACCGGCCTTCCGACTGGCTTGCGCGGCAGCTGGTCGCTGCCGGCTACAACCTGGGCGTGCTCAATGCCGGTACCATCGGAGACCCCGCCGCCGAGGACTCCCGCACCGCCGGAGGCTCGTCCGTAGCTGGTGTGGATCGCTTCAATCACGATGTGCTGCAGCAGGCCGGCATCAAGACAGTGGTTATCTACATCGGCGGCATTGACCTGCGCAGTGACTGCGTATCGGCCACCAATGTCGAGGCAAGCCTGACCAACATCGTCCGTCAGGCTTACGCCGGCGGGGTGCGCGTCATCCTGGCTACACTGCCCCCTTCTGAATACTGCACCATGGAGCAGCCGCTACCCAGCGCTACCTACCCCTACAACGGTGACGAGTTCACAGGGCCCTTGAATCCCAGCGCCGAGAATCCCGGTTCCACCCAGCGCAGGCTTCTGAATACCTGGATCCGGACAACCTCACCTTCTCTGCCCGGCGTCGTCGGAATCGCGGACTTCGACAATGCTCTCGCTGATTCAAATCACCCAGACTTCATGATTCCGAATTACATCTCCTCAGACCTGTACCATCCCAATGGGGTGGGTTACGGCATCCAGTCCAGCGCTATCCCTCTCAACGTGATTCTTCCCTGACGTCCAATTTCATACAGATCAGTACTGCGAGGTCGCTTACGGGACGACATCAGAACCTGACACGGTCGAGCTGACCCGCTTGCGAAGTTGAATGGCACCTGCTGCAGATAGGACACCTCCTCGCTGCTGTGACCGCCGTTGCCGACCTCCGACACTCCTTTCCAGCGGGGTCCCTGCAACGCCCTCGCTGGCGTGGACCAGGGCCAAGCCGTGTTTGAGAGCAAACACAGCCAATCCACTGCCGCAAGCGAGAATCTCACCCTGGGATACATCCACTCCTGGAACCGCCCACAGATGATCGAGCCTGCCACCTTTAACGCCATCGGCAAGGACCTGCTTGCCCTTTTGCCTGCACTCGAGAGTGCGGGTTCTCCGCTCGCCGATGCCTACGGCCGGGGAAAGCCGGAGGTCGGGCCCGAGTTCATCGGCTTCAACGGGGTGGCCTGCTGTGGACACGCCAGCACTCCAGACGTAAAGGTCCATGGCCAGCCCAAGACGCGCACGCCATCGGCGACAACGCCGGCCTTGGGGGAACGCTTCCCCATCGCACCTGCAACGGGGACTGTTCCTACGAATCGGTTTTGGAAAAATACAGTCAGGCGGTATGTGTTAGGTACCCCACTTCTATCGCGCGGTGTGACCATCTTGGTATCTATGATTGAGGGCGAGGAACTCGAACTTCTCAAGTTGCTCGCCCGGTCTCTATGAGAGGGTCAGGGCCGGTTCACCGTGCGACTCAGTGTGTGTCCACGGTACGCGTGCCTTGGTAATGCTGAATGTAGTAGTAGGCCTCCCAGTTACGCCAGTCGATCGGCGGGGGTATGGGTGCTTTGGGATCCTTGAGATTGGCCGCAAATGCCTCGACAACCTGTTGCGTGCGATCGACACCGGTGAGCCAGTCGCCGTGATACCAGTCCTTCCACTTGCCGTATTCGGCCTTCGCCTCTGAATCCTTGATGGCGCTGATGGCCGCGAGGGCGTCGTTTGTCTTCGCCACGGCTGTTGCGTGGTCGCCGTTATGCAGAGCGACCACGGCCTGCGAGAGCGAAAGCAGCATGCGATTGCTTTCGCGGTTGATGGCAATCATGGTGAGCACGCCAGCTTGGTAGAAGAGCCTGCGGTCCGGCGATACAAGCGGCTCGGCCGTTTGCGCCTGCTTCCACAGCGCGTCCCAGCGAGGCTGCGCGTCGCCGCAATTCTTCACTTCATGCTCGGCCTGTTGAAAGGCCTCGTCCGGTTTAGATGGAAGAGGCTCTACATGCGGCTGCGTCCAGAAGGGTGCCTGGCCCGGCAGATGGTAATCGGGATACTGGATCAGAACGCCGCGCACAATCTGACTGGCCACGGTGTGGTAGTAGTCATCCCCGTAGGGCAAAGCAGGGTTTCCGGGAATGATGGCCGGAGCCTTGAAATAAGCTTTATAGACAGCGGCGACCTGCGGCGCAGCTTTGGCGCCGAACTCGTCCTGGGACCACGTGTCGTAGAAGCTATCGCTTGATCCCAGGGCCTTACCCTGCCACCCAAAGTCGAGTACAGCACTCGCGCCCATAGTGACCGGGCGAAGGTCACTGGTATTGACGAGCAGGAACGACGTAGCCCCGGCCTTCTCGAAGCGGCCGAGCGAGGAGAAAAGCCGGTCCACAGGAGTGAGCTCGGAAAGTTGATTGGCTCGACTGTTGTACATGGCCACGTGGACATAAGCGCCCTGTCCGGGAGCGGCCTGGTTATTGTCGCGAATGAATCCATAGCCCGCGTCTGCCCAGACCGTGATCACGCCGGGTGGGATTTTGAGATATCCCTTACGCATCAGGTCGTTGCCCTCCATCCAGAGGTCGGTGATGAAGACGGCTTTCGGGTATTTGGCTCGGACGATCTTGACCTGCTCGGCAAGGGCTTTGCTGATGAGCTCGCCCTGCGCCTGATCGTTGCCGGCCACCGAAGGATCGAGCGCGGAGTAGGGTTGATCGGAGAGTCCACGGAGTCCGATCTCCCAAAGGATCGGTTGATCCGCAGGATACGAATCCACTGCGTTCTTCCAGGCGTTTTCAATGTACTGCGGATTGCTGGTGAAGTTGTATGGAACGTTGTTCGGCCAGCGCGAAAAGTTAACGCCAAGCGGCTCGGCGTGGTGCTGATTAAGCAGCAGACCGCGCTCCTGCACAAGGTGGTCCTGCGGCTCGTTGGGAAATGGCCACGTACCCGCTACGACCATGTTTCCCCTCAGCCGGAGGATGGTCTCAAAGATCTTGTCCCAGACCGCAAGCGAGATGCCGGTATGGTCTTTGGCCTCGCCGGGTGCCCACGCGGTTAAGAGGTCTTCGTCATTGATGAAGAAGCCGCGATAGCGAAATACCGGCGGTGCCACTCGTTCATCGAGATTCGCCGGCACTTGCACAGCAGAGCGCTTCATCGGCTCATGATCGGTCCAGTAATACATCGGATCGACGCCCAGGTACTCCTTCGAGAACTGGTAGATCGCATAAAGAGTCCCACGCATGTCAGAGCCGGCAAGACGAATGACTTGTGAACCGCCGCTGGCGCTTGTGATGGAGAAGGCTTCGGGAGCGGAGTCATAGTGAGCGGGTGCTTTGGCGCTCTCTTCGTCACCGAGGACAATTGTGACCGCGCTGGCCTCAGCCGCGCTGGTGATGATGCGGGGCGCTGTGCCGAAGACCTTCTGCATGTCGGAAGCGAGGTCCTGCGCCGCGCGCTTCACCGGACCTGGTTGGCTGTCAAGCACCAGGATGGTGGTTGCACGGTTGACCGTGATCTCGTTCTGCTTCCCCGGATCCTGCGCCTTTGCCCCCATCCCCATCGTGAGCAACATCAGCGCGGGAGCGAAGATGCTGTTGCGGACTGTGATTCTTTCCACACCTTGGAACCTCGTCGACATCAAATTCTCCTTCATTTCAGCTTTCAGCTTCCATGTTGCATTTCCATAACTTTCACCAGCACTTCTGGAATCTGCGCTCCGTTCCAGACTGGACTCTTCTCCCGACCCGGAGCTTTGGCGTGACTGTCATAGCGAGCCGAAAATGCTGAACCCATCGCCAACAACCCACTGAGCGGTATTGTCTCGTACTCCTCGAGCCCGCCCGAACAGCACCTGAATTTCCTTTGGCTAAGCGGCACACCATCGTAGAACAACATTGAGCACCTACGGAACGTGTTCACAAGGGACTCACCGGTCAGAACGCCAGCTTCAAGGCCGCTTGCTGTCCCCGGGGCGATAAAGTTGGATTGAAATTGCAAGCCAGGGGATAAACGCTTTCAAGCCTTTCGAACAGCTCACTGCCGCATGCCTGAGCACGCGCGGCGCTTGTGACCACGGTGGGCCAACCCCAAATCGTTCATCGCACGATATGCGTGGTGGCACGATGAAGTCGGCAAGCCCTGATGGAATGAGGCGTTGCTGCTCGGTGTACCGGAGGAAGCTTTCAGTGCGTAAACGTAGCTGGAAGTGCGGAACGGGTAAATTCTTGCTTCCGCTGTTGCCAAACACGGCCGAAACACGCTTTGGCGCTCCAATGAATCTGGAGAATGCAAGCGGGTACCTGCCATCAGGCAGGCCGGGCTCGGGGTACTCCGGAGGAACAATGAATCAGGTGCTGGAGCCGTCCGATCGCAATCTGTGCACCATTGTTTCGCAAATGTATTATTTGCCGTTCTTTGAGCCACTTTTCATGATGCTTCTCGCCTAAAATGGTGGTGTCAGCGAGGATGCCGCAGGTTTACCCAAGCGTCGTCCACATCAGCTTAAAAACGACTGGCTGGAACTTCCTCAGTTCTGTCCAAGGAGAGCCAAACATGGCCGAAGATCAAGCCACCGTCTTAGCCGCAGCACTCTCGCGGAGAAACTTCCTTCGCAACACCGCAGCCGCTTTAGCCGCAAGCGCGGCTGCTGCGCCCTTGATGGCGCAGCAGACCGGCACCCAACCCGTTCCACCAAACATGGAGATTGCACGTCCCAAGGGAATGCAGTTGATCTCGCCGGACCACCATCTCCCGAACGAGAAAACGCCGCTAGCGCAGAATGGTCCGCTGGATACAGAGAATCCAAACGCCGTGTGGCCGCCTGAAAGTGATAACGGTGGTGTGCAGGGATTCAAATGGTCGTTCTCTCTCGCTAAGAAAGAGGTGGATTCAGGCGGCTGGACCCGGCAGGGAACCGTCCGTGACCTCCCCGTCTCGAAAACGATGGCCGGGGTTCAGATGTACCTTGAACCGGGCGGTATTCGCGAACTGCACTGGCACGTTGAGTCGGAGTGGTCCTTTATGATCAGCGGCAAGGCCCGAATCACGGCCGTGGATCCAGAGGGCGGCAAATCGTTCGTAAACGATGTAGGTCCTGGAGATCTTTGGCTCTTTCCTGGCGGAACTCCCCATTCGATTCAAGGGCTTGGTCCTGAAGGTGCCATGTTCCTGCTCGTCTTCAACGATGGAAACTTCAACGAATTTTCCACCTTTTTGCTCAGCGAGTGGTTTCGCCGTACCCCCAAAGAGGTGCTGGCGAAGAACTTCGGTGTACCCGCTTCCACGTTCGACAACATCCCGGAGGAGAAAAAATACATCTTCCAGAGTCAGCTGCCACGGCCCCTGGCGGAAGAGCAGGCTCAGGCTGCCGAGGGCACGGGCGCAGTCCACGAGAAGTATCTTTTCCGGCCCTCTTCCATGCAGCCCAATGTGGATCACAAAGGCGGCAACGTAAAGATCGTTGATGTTTCGAACTTCCCCATCACCGACATAGCTGCGGCCATTGTCACTCTGAAGCCGGGGGGTCTGCGGGAACTGCACTGGCATACGTTAACGGACGAATGGCAGTACTACGTCAAAGGCAAGGGCCGGATGACGATTTACGACGCTGCAAATAGCGCACGTACTGAGGACTTCCAGGCGGGCGACATCGGGTATATCGATGTAACCCGGCCGCATTACATCGAGAATACGGGTGATGAGGATCTGGTGTTTCTGGAGGTATTTCCAGGGCCGCGGTACCAGGACATTTCCGCCAGCGAATGGCTTGCCCATGTGCCGTTGCGCCTGCTGGACGAGCACCTGGCTCTTGGAGAGCAGTTTTACAAAAACATCCCGAAGAAAGAACAGATCGTAGTCCCGGCGTAACGCAGGTTCCAACAAGGCGGCTTCAGCGTAAAGACACGCTGAAGCCGCTTTCTTTTTTGTAGGAGCCAACTTCGTTGCATGGTGTCGAACCTAACTCAGGCTCCGACGAAGGATAGCTCCTCGCAAGTTAGCGGTCCGTGAAGCTATACGTCGCCACCCACGGAGCGGCCCCGGTCTCGAGCTAGGCCACTTCGCTTTGTCCAAGTTTGTTCCGGGCGAGCACAGATGCGTTCCGGTCTGCGCCGTTGCAGAGACCGCGGCCAGCAACAGACCGAGCAGAACGTAGGCCGTCTTACCATCGCGCCAGCCTACCTGCATCGCCGAAGGACCGGAATCAGCCGAAAGGGTACGGTTACAGAGGCAGCTCTGCGCTGCTTTACCGCCGCTCGCAGCATCTCCGGCCCATTGTCCGCACATGCCGACCTTCGGATTGGCTTCAATCGAGCTTCCCTGCTCTCTGCTGCCTTACTGCGCGAACTTCCTGATCGCTTCTGGCGTGACTGGGGTGAAGAGGTTGACCAGGTTGCCGTCCGGGTCGCGAAGAAGCAGGGAGCGATTCCCCCAAGGCATCGTCGTCGGCTCTTGCAGGAAGGCGGGCACTTGGTCTTTCAGCTGCAGGAATGTCGCATCAACATCTTTGACCAGAAATTCGATGATGACACTCCGGTTCGCCTCAGGCTGTAACTCATTCTCCGCGCCAAAAGCACTCAAGGTTCGTGTGCTGCCGATGGCAAGGGTGCCTTTCGGTGTTGTGAGTTCAGCGAAGTCCGGCGTATACCGAGTTGCGGCACTGCCGCTGATCGTCTCGTAGAAGCTGACCAGCCGTTCTACATCGTTTGTGATGACGCGCATCGAAACCAGATTCATCGTGTCCTCCTGTGCTGAAATCCCAGCACCTGAATGACAGTAATTGAGCTCTACTGACAGCGTTGTGTCAGCATTGTCTTGCGATGCGCCGAGCCGACCGACTCTTTCGAGTGATTCAGATCCTTCGGCGCTCCCGCCGCCCTGTTACGGCGGAGGCGGTGGCAGCAGAGTTGAGCATTTCGGTCAGGTCGGTCTATCGTGACATGGCTGATTTAACAAGCCAGGGTGTTCCCATCCGTGGGGAAGCAGGCGTCGGATACACACTCGATCGGCGTTACGATATGCCACCGCTGATGCTGACCCCGGAGGAACTGGAGGCAGCGGTTCTCGGTGCGCAATGGGTTGCCGAGCGGGGCGATGCTGCACTGGCTGATGCAGCGCGGGACTTACTCTCGAAGATCACCGCCGCGGTCCCACAATCTCTGCGCACTTTCATTACCGACCCCACCCTTGGCACACCGGAAAACAACCTGGCTGTCAGGGACGGGCTCGATCTTGCGAGGGCTCGCTCCTGGATTCGTGCCGGGCGGAAGCTGCGCATCCAGTACCGGGACGAAGCCGGGCAGGAGACCGAACGGGTTGTGTGGCCGGTGATCCTCGGCTACACAGACGCCGTACGACTCCTGGCAGCCTGGTGTGAGCTGCGCAATGGCTTTCGGCATTTCCGAACAGACAGAATCTTAAGGGCCGACTTCCTCGATGAGGCGCATGGTTCCACCTTGCCAAATCTGAAAAGACGTTGGGAGCACCACATGAGGACGACCCGCACGCTTCGTCTTCCAAAGCCATTCGGGACCGAATAAGCGCCCCATACCAATTCTCCCCTCACTCACGTATTGAAACGCTTCGTGATCAGTCTTTAGGAAGCTCATAGCGTTGATCAATCCGACTGGCTGAACTCCCCTCGCGGTCAAACCGGGTCAACTCCTACAGCAACAAATGAAAGACCGAATCTGCTTGCCGAGATGATCAGGTCTATAAAACACAGGGGCGTATTAGGCTGCCCGCAAGAGCGTCGTGGCCGCCCGCCTCGCTGATTCACCTGGATGCGATAGTCCCTGCAGGTAGAACTCGACCGCCGCGCCGTCCAGCAGAAGCAGCAGTTGATCAGCCAGCTCACTACGATTGCGGCGCTTGGGCTCCAGCATTTCGAAGATCACCTGACGCAATTTCTGTTTGTACGTGCTAACCAAGGCATAAATTTCGCCCTGCGGTTCCGGTGTTTGCAGGCTTGCGTGGATGAACGGGCAACCTCGGCCGCTCCCGTTTTCAGCTTTGCGCTCAAAAAGCGAGAAAAGGGCAAGAATCCGCTCCTCCTCGTTCTTGTTCTTGTCTTCATCAATGCTGGCAAGCGTCGTCGCCATCAGGTCCTCATACACGGCCAGGACCAAAGCCTCTTTCGAAGCGAAGTTGTTATAGAGCGTCATTCGCGCAACGCCCGCCCCCTCCGTCACTTCATTGATGCCGACATTGGCAAAACCACGAGTGAGGAACATCGCTCGAGCTGCTTTCAACAGCCGTTCTTGACCGCTCGCATCGTCAGGACGCTTTGGAACTTGTTGCCCAACTTTTCCCTTGACCATGAATCCATGGTATAGGTAGATCTGTCTACATACAAGAGTGGCGGAAGCCTCAGGAGAAAACATGAAGATCGCACTTATCGGAGCCACAGGCTATATCGGCAGCGGAATCCTTACGGAAAGCCTGGAACGAGGGCATCAGGTCACAGCGATTGTTCCTTCGCCGGAGAAGCTGCCCCAGCACGTCAGATTGCAAGGCAAGAAGGGCGATGTCAGCAACGCAAATGACTTGGCCAGTCTGATCTCTGGGCACGATGTGGTTATCAGTGCCTTCAATCCCGGCAAGGATGCTACTGGCAAGGGTGCGCAATCGATCATCCATGCCGTGAAGCAGGCTTCGATGCGCCTCCTGGTGGTAGGGGGAGCCGGAACCCTGGAAGTCGCTCCCGGCAAGCGCCTCGTCGACCAACCGGACTTTCCGGTCGAATGGAAGGAAGGTGCCCTTCGCACAGCGGCGTTCCTTGATCTGCTACGTGGAGAAAAGAACCTGGATTGGGTGTTTCTGAGTCCAGCAGCGATCATTGCTCCGGGTGAGCGTACCGGCGAGTATCGCGTGGGTGGAGACCAGCTCCTTATGGACAGCAAAGGTGAAAGCCGCATTTCGGTGTCGGACTACGCCGTTGCCATGCTCGACGAAGTCGAACGCCCGCAGCATAAGCAGCAGCGTTTCACCGTGGCGTATTAGCGCTGTGAGGGCGGATCTGCAAGGGTTCTCAAGGAAATTCGGAAAGGAAGATATGAGATTTCGACGGCTCGGCTGGGCGGGTGTAGAACTTGCCTGCGCGGGAGAAAATCTCCTGATCGACTATGTTCAGGATCTCGCGCCCATGGCACCGTTCCTGCGAACGGGACGGGAAGCATTTCCAACCGCGTCGAACTTAGGCACTGCGGTTGCGGCTTTGCTGACGCACCTGCATGCCGATCACGCGGACCCGGACGCTCTCGCCTTGGCCCTGCGCCCAGGCGCTCCGGTATACAGACCGGAAGCTTCTTTCGGACGCTCGAACGACGTAGAGCTAACCGTGATTGCCGAGGAGAAATTTCGCCGACAATTACTCAACCAGCAGATCGTTGGCGATTGGGAACACTTCTGCATCGCTTCTTACGAGATGACTTCAGTGCCGGCGGTCGATGGTTTCGGCGACCCGCAACGTAGTTGGGTAGTTGAAGCCGGTGGAAAGCGTATCTTCCACGGTGGCGATTCATTGTTCCATGGGAACTGGTGGCGTGTGGCGCACCGCTTTGGCAAGATTGATGTGGCTTTTCTGCCCGTGAACGCGCCGGTTTGCAACTGGGCTCACTTGCAGCCACCCTCGTCCAAGGAGGCCACGATGACGCCAGAAGAAGCTGCTTTGGCGGCGCATCTGATGGGGGCGCGATGTGTCGTCCCCATTCACTACGGTGACCTGAACGATGCTGCACATTACGCCGAAACGCCGCAGGCCATCGAACGGCTAGGACGTAGAGCAGCCGATTTCGACGTCCAGATTATGGAGCTGGTTCCGGGCGAGTGGACGGAGATCTAGTAAGGCAGCTCCGATGAACACTGGTATACACCCTTACACATCGCGATCCTGGCTTTCCGTCGTGATGGTCGCACTTGCCTCCTTCATCCTCATCACCACGGAGTTCCTGCCTATCGGCTTCATCGAACGACTGGGACTGGCGTTCCATGTTAAGCCTGGCACCGCGGGACTGATGGTTACGGTTCCTGGAGTGGTGGCAGCCTTCGCCGCTCCCCTCGCTACGCTGGTGGCGGGGCGCGTAAACCGAAAACTTGTGCTCGGTGCCTCCCTCGTATGTGTCGCCCTGTCGAACACCGTCGTTGCGCTGGCTGGAACGTTTGCAGTTGCGCTCCTGGGCCGGGCGCTCCTGGGCGTTGCTGTGGGTGTCTTCTGGAGCTTCAGCGTTGCGGTTGCGCGAAGGCTGGTGCCTGAGCACGCGGGGCATCGTGCAACGGCGCTGGTTCTTGCCGGGGTTTCGGTCGGAACAGTTGTGGGCGTGCCGGTTGGTTCTGCACTGGAGACGATCGCGGGCTGGCGGTTCGCCTTCGGCAGCGCGGCACTGATTGCCCTCGTCGTCCTGCTTGTGTTCAGTTTTTTGTTACCCAGCCTCCCTGGATCACAAAGCACCTCGGTTCGTTCTCTTCTCGCTCTATTCCGCGTTCGCCCGCTCCTGATCGGCTATGCCTTGATCGGCCTGTCGGCTGCGGGGCACTTCGCGGCCTACACTTACCTGCAACCTCTGCTCTCGGAGCATGCCAAGCTTGGAAACGCTGGGCGGAGCTGGGCACTTGTCGCTTATGGTGTGGCTGGTGCGGCTGGAACCTTTTTAGGTGAGCGCGCCGCTTCCAAAAGTCTTCAACGGACGTTCCTGATCGTTGTGATCGTGCTCGCCACGGCGATCCTGCTAAGCCCCATCGTCGGCAGTTCAATCCTTGTTCTTGTATTCGTGATTATCTGGGGAGCCGCGTTCGGTGCTGTACCCGTTTGCACCCAGCTCTGGACCTATATGGCTGCGCCACAGCAGTTAGAAGCAGCCTCAGCCCTGGGTATGACGGTGTTCCAGGCTGCTGTGGCAGCCGGATCCTTCTGCGGCGGCATCATCTTCGACAGCCGTGGTCTCGCGGCGGCCTTCGAATTCGGTGGCAGTCTCTTAGTGATCTGCGTCGTTGTAATGATGTGCTCTGGAAAAGTTGGTAACGGTAGGTCGCATTGTGGGAAGTGATCAGGGCTTGGACACGGTCGAGCTGAGCCCGCTTGCGATAAGGTGCTTGGAACCTATTTCGGGGGGAAGAAGCTTCCTCCCTGCTGCGGCCGGCTGCGCCGCCCTCCGACCCCGACCTCTGCGGGGTCACCCCGCAACGCCTGTACGCTGTTCAAGACTTTCCCCAAACGCGGGTGAATTTTCACAGAGCTAGCCGTCAAGAGTGCCTCCGCAACGCCGTGATCGGATCACCAATCGGGGACTTGCGCCTTGGCGGTTCAGCGGTGATGCGAATGTCCAGTGGGGAGTGCCACCATCGCACCAGGGCGAAGGAGGCAAGACCATATGCAGACCGTTCGATCATTCGTGGGTATGAACGTTCAAAAGGCGCCCATCTCGATCAACATTGCTGAAGACGGCCGTTCGAGGCCGGTGCGGTTCCTCGGTGCGATCCCAAACACGGCAGACGATGTCACGAAAATGGCGAAGCGACTCTCGAAACAAAGTTGCGCTAGTCGAACGACTTGTAGATCAGTGTGGATTCGATGCTGTTCTGTTCGAGGCAAATCAGGAAGAATTCATCCATCTGAACCAACGCTTACAGTCGAGAGAAGCGGTGACGCCGGATGACCTGCTTACAGCCGTAGGGGGCCTCTGGAAGTTCTACCGTGAATTCCAGTCGCTCGCCCCCTTCCTGCTTACACGGGCGCGATCTGGAAGGGTCTTTCTCGGCGGTCTTGATGATCAACTGGCCTCGCTCGGGCAAAACTATGCGAACAATGAAATGATTGCGGGATTCACCAGCTTGCTGCCTCCGCCGGAACAGCAAAGGTGCAACGCTGCTTTCCGCCAACGCATTTATTATGACCATCCATCAGATAAGCCTTATTCGAAGCTGGATCAGTCTCAGCTCGAGACATGCCTTGCCAAAGTAGACGCCGCCGCCCATGCGGATTCAGCAGTCACCGGCGATCACCCAGCGGTTCTCTCGCTTTTGGAGCTTCTGTATCCAGAGCGAGGCCAGTTCCCTCCTGCGAAGGGCACAGCCGAATTAGCAGGGCGAGGCTGACATGATCGCGCTTGCTTGTCAGGGTGGAGCGGTCCGGGACAGCCAGGAATTCCTTGCCTGCTCCCTGGTCAGCCAGCTTTCCAGGGGAGTTCCCTTCTGGCGTACGTTCCGGATGTCGAGGTACTGATTGTCGGCTATCTCGCGGGCAAGCCACGATCCGGCAGCAACTCGGTCATTGGTGCTCGTCCTTACGGCTGGTCCAGCTCCCATGAAAGCCAAGAGGAATGCGATGCGGAATGTGAATCGAAGCGACCGGTTCTGCGTCGAAATGCTCCGCATCCAGGATGACAAGGTCGGTGCTTGCATTTGAAGGATCCACAACAAACCCCACGAGCCAACCCTCATCCTCCGCTTCCGCGTTGCGGCGTGGCACAAACACGAACTCGGTTGGCAGGCGGCCGGCACCGAAATCGTGCGAGGAAGTCGTGGCTGACTCGAGATCGTGCTTCAGGATGAAGCTGGCCGGGAGTGCATCCGGCGTTTGGCGCTCCGGTAAACCGACCGCGTAAGCAAATCTGTAGGGGAGACCCGTTCGCGATTCGTTGATGCGAGGAAATTCCTGCGGCTTCGGGTGCAGGCTCTGACACTTCATCGTGCGTTGTGCAGGATCTATGATCCAGCGCTCCAGGCCGCGTGGAAGCGTATCCGGCCCGTGTGAGGCAGATGTAAACATATGGTCGTAGGCCACTACGTCCAGAACCACAGACCCATCCGGCAGATCGAATGCATTGACGGTATGAAAGACAAAGCACGGATCGACATCCACCCAAATGATGTCTTTCGAGGCGCCTTCGCGCGGAAGCAGGCCCACCCGCGACGGGTGAGACGGATTCCAGCGAAAAGGAAATCGATAGCCCCGTAAAACCGCCCGGAAGGAGATGGTGACGGGTAGATCGAGAATAATCACGTACCTTGCCGTGAGGGCACAGTCGTGGATCAGAGGGCCATGCTGAACGGGAATGTCGAGCTCGCGCCGTACCTTTCCCTCAACATCGACCACAATGTGGCGAACGAGATCAAGTTCGCGTGCTTCGTAGGCGATGGCATGGAGTTCGCCACTGGAGGGATCCAGATGAGGGTGTGCGGAGAAGCTGTGGGAGAGCGTTCCTCTGAAATCGTCGTAGACCTGCGAATCGAGGGCGAGATTCAAACGCACGGGTGTGCTGATGGCCTCCATCAATGCCCAAAGCGAGCCGGCATGGGGAATGATGTGGGTGTTCACAGTGTCGGAAACACCACGGCGTGTACCGGATGCGGGGGGCCAACGCTTGACCCGGCCTACGTGGGTGGAACGGATCCAGCGGTTGCGATACCACAACGCTTTCCCGGCATGGATGCGGACAGCGTGCACCATGCCGTCACCCATGAACCAATGGTAGTCGCGAGGAGGCGGGGAGCAGGGGTTCGGTCCCATACGGCAGTACTGCCCATCCAACTCGGGTGGGATCGTGCCAGTGACCGGCAGGTTCTCGAGACTAAACTCCTGCTCTAATGGCGCGTAGGCGCCTGTCAGGAATGCACGGGAGTTTACCGGCAGGGGCCACAACCGACGGTTGGCGGCACCCACCGTATCCAGGGCGCCACCCACGACTGTTTTCAGGAAGCCTTTAAGGCGGCTCTTCAACTGATCTTCTCCATCGTGCACCACGAGTGCCCTTATGAGATGCGGCACCGTCGGCAGTGCAGCTTGACGCGTAGCACGCGAAGCAGAAGCAGCGGCGTTACCCCAGATTCAGTCCCAATCCATCATTGACCGCAGAGACCAGGCTTTGCTCGGTTGCTAGGTATCGCTCAGTTGCCTGCACGGAGGCGTAGCCCAGGAGCAGCTGAATCTGCTCGAGCTCGCCGCTGACTCTGCAACAGAGCTTGGCGTAGGACCGGCAGAGTTGTCAGGTAGGTCGTGATTTTTGATTGGTAGCGATATCGGGGCTCGAACCCGAACTCTTCGCCTTGAGAGGGCGACGTGTTAACCAGTTACACCATATCGCCACAGAGCCCACCGGAACGGTCGGCTGCGACTCCGCAAGTATAGCAAGGAAGGGCTTTGAAGCAAAGCCGCAGAAGATCCACCCGTCAAACCCATGACCCGCGCTACAGGCCCAGCTTCTTCACCTCGTCGGTGTAGTACTTCCGGTAAAGGATGTCCCACTCCTGCGAGCCCTCGAGGATGATCTTGCGCTGCGAACTGATCTTCAGTCGCGCTGCCTGATCCAGCTTCAACTCTTCCATCAGCAGCTTTTCGAGGATCTTGCGCGCCTCTTGCCGGATCGTGTTCCGATCCTCCAGAAACTCGACCTCGTCAATCTCCGCCAGCGCATCGGCCGTCGTGTGCGCGATCTTGTTCAGCTTGTCGCGGCTGATTCTCATAGCACCGCCTTGTATTTGCGGGTCAGCTCCATCTTTACCTTCTTGAACATCTCCGGAAAGCTCGCGCCGCTCTTCAGCATATCGGCCTGAAAGGCCTCCAGGATCACGCGTACCTCTTCGTTGATGCGATCTTCAAGCGAAAGCTCGTCGATCAGGGCAGCGGTCACGCGCTCGTCCACGAGCGCCGGCTTGTCAGTTCGGATCATCTTGGCCGCCACGAGATGTTTCGTCGTCTGCCGCGCCAGGTAGCCGATGTAGTCCTTGGAGAAGATCATGGGCAGATCAAGGTTAGCAGACTCGCTCCCCCGATTTCCTCCCGTGCTTTCCCCGGTTCTGCGAAAATGGAAGGGATGACCTTTGATGATCTGACCACGCTCAAGGACGACATGATCGCCTTCGTCGCCGGGCACGGACTTCGCCGCATGAACGCCTTCGTCCCCGAAGACGTCCCCACGATCGCCTTTGAGGACGATGACGTCGACGGCTGGAAGGATTTCGTCGAGCACGCCAAAGCCGCGCAGGTGCCCTTCATCACTATGAGCGACGTCCTGCTCGAACCCGAAGACGTCTCCACCCTCATCGCCCGGCTGCGCGACTCGCACTACCCCGACCCCGACGCCAGCGACCTCGAAGAGGCGCAATCCCTCATGCGCCACGTTGGAAAAACCGGCTACCTGCAGCTCGGCTTCGCGCACGGCGGCGTGATCTTCCTCTACGAAACCGCCACCGATTGGTACGACCGCTTCCAGAACCTGCTCGATACCGTGCAGGAGCTGGGCGGCATCATCGTCGACGACCACGACGACGAGTAGGAGCGCCCATGGCCTCTGTCCTCGACAAGGCTGACCCTGTTTCCGAGGCGCCCTCACCGTGGATGGTCGCCGGGGACGTTGTTCCCCTCGCTGCCGTTGAAGCCCTCGCCGACGCCCTGCAGCTTCCACCTTCGCTGGCCCGGCTGCTGCTCTGCCGCGGCTACGGCACAGCGGAAGCCGCGCTCCACTTTCTCGAGCCCGCCCCCGACCACCTGCACGACCCGTCCTTCATGGGAGGTCTGCCGGAGGCGGTCGCCCGTTTGCTGGCCGCGCTAAAGGGTCTTGAACCCATCCTCATCTACGGCGACTACGACGTAGACGGCACGGTCGCCACGGTGCTCCTCAAAACCGCCCTTGAACGCGCCGCCGTTTCGCTCGGTGTGCGGGCTGATATCCGCTACCACATCCCTCACCGCATCCGCGAAGGCTACGGTATGCGCGAATCGCGCATCGCCGACGCCGCGGACGAAGGCGTCCGCCTGGTCGTCTCCGTGGACACCGGCATCCGCGCCTTCGCCGCCGCCGACGAGGCCGCACGCTGTGGCCTCGACCTCATCGTCACCGATCACCATCTGCCCGACAGCCGCGGCGTCCCGCACGCGGTCGCCGTCCTCAATCCGAACCAGCCCGGCTGCCCATACCCCTGCAAGGATCTGTGTGGTGCGGGCGTAGCCTTCAAACTGGCTCAAGCCATCCTGGAGGCAAGCGCCCGCGACGCCGATGACCTCGCCCGCCTCCGCTCCAAAACCCTGCCGTCCTTTCTGAAGCTGCTGGCGATTGCCACGGTAGCCGACTCGGTGCCGCTCACCGGCGAAAACCGCGTGATCGCCTCGCTCGGCCTCGCCGCCCTTCGAAATCCGGCCCAGGGCGGTCTTCGCTGCCTCATGGAACTCGCCGGCATCGACCTCACCCGGCCGGTCACCGCCTCTGACGTAGGCTTTCGCATCGGTCCGCGCATCAACGCCGCCGGCCGCATGGACATCGCCTCTGACGTGGTCGAGCTGTTCCTCACCCGCGATCAGGCTACTGCCCGCGCGCTCGCCGAAAAGCTGCACAGCCTGAACGACGACCGTCGCTCTACGGAGGCCCGCGCCCTCAAAGACATAGAAACTCTGCTGTCCGGGCTTGCCGACCAGCCCCAAGGCCTTGCCGGCTGTCTGGTTCTTGACGACTCCCCGGCCAACCCTTGGCACCGCGGCGTCGTTGGCATCCTGGCCTCGCGCGTGGTCGACCGCACCGGCCGGCCCGCGCTCGTGCTCACCCATGAGGATGGCCAGGCTCATGGGTCCGGCCGCTCCGTCCCCGGATTTCACCTGCTCGACGCCCTCACCGCCGCCCATGAGCAGCCCGGTGCACCGCTGTTCTCCCGTTTCGGCGGACATGCGCACGCGGTCGGCTTTGCCCTGCCCTCTGAGAACGTCGCCGAGCTTCGATCGAGACTCGAAGTCCTCGCCGCATCGCTGGCCACCGCCAAACCGGACCCGGCTGTGCCGTGCGACGCCCGGGTACGGTTCTGCGAACTCGACGGGACGTTTTTCACCAATTATCAGAGGTTTGAACCGTTCGGTAACGGCAACCCGGAGCCGGTCTTCCTTGCCGTCAATCTCCGCCTCGCCGCCCCCGTGCGCATCATCGCGGAGCGCCACCTCGGCCTGCAGTTGCAAGATCCCGAGACGCATCACCGCTTTCGCGCCACCGCCTGGACCCGGCGCAACAGCTGGGTCGAGCGCGCCCAGGCAGAGGGTTGGGGTCAGGGGACGCAACTGGATGTGGCCTTCCGGCTCCGACGCAACTGGCATCCGGACTTTGGTGGTTGGGAGTTGGAGATCGTTGCCGCACAAGTCGCCGCACAAATTGCGTCCGGAAGCCTGTCGGCGGAATCTTAGAAGCGCAAACCCTTGTTCCCCCATGAGCTTCGGCCGAACCCTGTTCTGGTCAGTGCCTCGGAACGGAACCTACCGATTCATGCCGACTTCGGCAGCCACCCTGCTCTTATATACTGAACCTCGCACCCATGCCCGAGCTCGAAAGCAATCGTAACCGCCGTTGGATCATCATCACGGTGGTTCTGATACTAGCTGCAGGCATTTTGTACTTTGCGCTGCCCGGCACGCGGGATCGCGTCGTTGTCCGTACGGCCACGGTCAATCGGGCTTCCATTGTGAAGACCGTTCCGACGAACGGCAAGGTCGAGCCACTGGACGACTTCCAGGCCCACGCCCCCTCTCCCAGCAGCGTGGAAGATGTCTTTGTGCACCTCGGAGACAAGGTCAGCCGCGGACAGCGCCTGATCCTGCTCGATCCCAGCGATGCCCAGCTTCGCGTGGCCACCGCCAGAAACTCCGTCCAGGTCACCTCGCAGGATCTCCGCAACACCCAGGCAGGCGGTACGCACGAAGAGGTACTGACCGAACGGGGCGACATCCGGGCAGCGCAGAGTTCACTTACTGAGGCTCAGGCGTCTTTGGGCACGATGACGGCGCTCCAGGCCAAAGGCGCCGCCTCCGCCAATGAGGTTGCCTCCGCACAACAGCGCGTCACAGACGCCCAGGCTCACATCAATCAGCTGCAGGCGCGCTTGCACGGCCGCTACGGCACAGGCGATCTCGCCAACAATCTTTCGCAGGTCCAGCGAGCCGACCAGGAGCTCGCGACGGCAAAAA
Organism: uncultured Bryocella sp.; assembly: GCA_964235515.1. GTDB lineage: Bacteria > Acidobacteriota > Terriglobia > Terriglobales > Acidobacteriaceae > Granulicella. The sequence continues at coordinate 64,325 of CAXSBL010000004.1, read as the reverse complement.
GTGCGCTGGGCGGCCTCGACATTCACTCTCCCATCGCCGGTACGGTGTACTCGCTGCCGGTCGCGCGCTACGACTATGTGCAATCTGGGGAGGCGCTGCTGAGCGTGGCCAATCTCTACCGGCTTCAGGTGCGCGCGTTCTTTGACGAGCCCGAGATCGGCGCTCTCCGCGCCGGCGAGCCGGTCACCATCACCTGGGACGCCAAGTTGGGCCATGAATGGCACGGCCACGTCACCCAGGCGCCCACCACCGTCGTTACCGTCGGTACGCGCAATGTCGGCGAGTGCCTGATCAGCATCGACGATGCTGACGGACAGCTGCTGCCCAACACCAACGTCACGGTCACCGTCATCACCCTGCAGCTCACAAATGTACTCAGTCTGCCGCGCGAGGCCCTGCACACTGAAGGCACCAGCGACTTCGTCTTCCGGATCGTAGACGGGAAGCTGGTGCGTACGCCCGTCCGCGTCGGCGTCGTCACCCTGACCCGCGTGGAGATTCAGGACGGTCTGCCGCAGGGCTCGCTTGTGGCGCTGGGTGCAACCACGGACACCGATCTTCATGACGGCCTCCCCGTCCGGACGCAGCCGGAATGATCGCTTGTCTCCATGCCCGGCCGTCGGCTCAGCATCTGCCTCGCTCTCGATCGCTGGCCGATTCGTTCACCCCACTCGTTCTGGGTTCCGTTCTCCTGGCATCCACCCCTTCTCTCGCATCACCAGCCAGCACAGCCGACCTCCCCGTCTCACTGGAGCCGGCACGGCGGGCCCTGCTGGAGGGTCGAGCCGACCGCGCGGCCACCCTGCTGCGCTCCACCCTCAGCGCTGATCCCGGCAACGGCGCCGCTCACCTGCTGCTCTGCCGGGTGTTGCTCTCCGAAGAACGAAGCAAAGACGCAGCCGTGGAGTGCCAGACAGCTCTCAACGACGGCCTGTCCCAGGATAGTGAGGCGCAGGACTGGACTGGCCGCGCACTCGGGCAGCAGGCCTCGCGCGCCGGGATGATCTCCGGCATGCGGCTTGCCCTGGGCGTCCGTACCGCCTTTGAGACCGCCGTGAACCTTGCGCCGGACAGCGAGCCCGCCTGCGTCGACCTGGGCGAGTTCTACACGGCAGCTCCGGCGATCGTCGGCGGCGGCATGGCCAAGGCGCTTGCCCTCGCCTCCCGCATTGAGCGCCCGTTGCCGGCGATCGCTCACCGCATCCGTGCCATGGCCGCGGAGAAAAATGGAGACCTCGTTACCGCGGAACGGGAGTTCCAGGCCGAAGCCAATATCGCCCGTCGGCCCGGCGCGCTGGTTGATCTGGCTGCCTTCTATGGCCGGCACGGACAAAATTCCAAGGCAAGCGCCGTCGCCAGGCAAACGATTGCGGCGGACCGCGCCGTGGATGCCAGCGTCGTCGAGGCCGCCGGCGTTCTCGCCGATGCGGGCGAGATCTCCGCCGCCGAGGAAGCTCTGCGTGCCTACCTCAACCACGGCACATACAGTGATCAGGCTCCCGTCTTCCGGGTACACACCCAGCTCGGCGATTTACTTGCGCGTGGCGGCCAGCGTGAGGCCGCGCGCGCGGAGTACGCCGCCGCCCTCAACCTCGCATCCGAGTACGCCCCGGCGCGAAAGGGGCTGGCCTCGCTTTGATCTCTCTTTCCACGCACCGGACCCGGCCGGCCTTTGCTTTTCGGTTCACGCTCGCTTCTCGGCTCAAGCTTGCGTCTCCGCTCACACTTACTTCGCTGCTCGCCCTTTCGCTGCTGCTCGCGGTCTCATGCCGATCCGCAGCCGCGCAGATCTCTCTGCCGACCGCCGTCAACCTTGCCCTGCAGAACAACCCCAAGGTGAAGATCGCGGAAGCGGACCTGAGCCGTGCCAAGGCCGTGCTGTCGGAGTCTCGTGACGTCTTCGTTCCCTCCATTTCCGCGACAGGTGGCGTGGGCAGCGCCACGGGTGCGCCGCTTTCCCCGCCGGTCGTGTTCAGCGTGGCCGCACAATCCCTGGTGTACAGCTTCTCCCAGCCGGACTACATCCGGGCCGCGCACGCCGGCGTCAATTCAGCGCAACTGGCCCTCGCGGTCGCCCGCACCGACGTCGCCGAAGATGTGACCACGACCTATGTTTCACTGGACAACGCTCTTGAACGCCGCCGCGTCCTTAACGAAGCCTTCGACACCGCCAATCGGCTGGTCACCATCGTCGACGACCGCTTCACCGCCGGTGTCGATCCGCACATCGAGGTCACCAAGGCCCACCGTACCGCCGCGCAGATCCATCTCCAACGGCTGCTCGCCGACGATGAAGTCGCAGCCGATGTCGACCACCTCGCCGCCCTCACCGGTCTGCCCCCCGGTGGCTGGACCACCGATCCCCACTCCATCCCGCAGCTTCAGACGCCGCGCGTCGTCAATGACGCGGCCCGTGAGGACCCCGCCCAGACCGAAGGAACCTCCGCCGCTTTTGAAGCGGCCCGCGCCAAGCAGCTCACCGCCCATGGCGAGTCACGCTATCTGCTTCGTCCGCAGCTCAGCTTTTCCGCGCAGTACAGCAAGATCTCCGACGCCTTCACCACCTATGACTTCTACTACCCGGGCTTTCGCCAGCGCATCGTCTGCAACCCGCACTGCGTGGCTACCGGGCAGCAGAACAGCTTCAACTCTCTCGGCATCGGCGTGCAGCTCACCCTGCCTTTGCTGGATATGGTGCACCGCGCCCGCGCCCGTGAGGCCTCCATTGATGCGCAGCGCGCTTTTCTTGACGCCGAGGCGCAACAGATCGCCTTTCTGGAAAATCGCCACAAGCTGATGCACAGCACCCAGGAGCTCGCCGCCCGGGCCGAGCTCGCCACGCTCGATCACGACCTCGCCCAGGATCAGCTGGAGGCCATCGCCGTCCGGCTGCGTGCCTCGGCAGGCGCCCTCACCGGCGAGCAGATGACGCCTAAGGACGGCGAAAACGCCCGCCTCGCCGAACGTCAGCGGGAGGTCGACGTGCTGGATGCCGAGCTCCAGCTGCGCCGCGCTGAAATCTCTCTCCTCCGCCAAGGGGGGACCCTCGCCAACTGGCTCGCGGCTACCATCCCTGGCGCTACCGACGCTCCGGCCGCGACTACGCCTTCCAGTTCACCGGTTCTGCCGGCGACACTCGGCGCGACGCCTGGAAATGTGCCACTGTCAGGGTCATCCCCGGTGACACCACCAACCACGGGCACGACCCCCTCGGCCCTACCCTCGGCCCCGGTCTCCCACCCAGCCCCGCCGACGCCCGCCCCGCCGGCCTCCGATGCGCCGGCACCCCACCTCTAAGTTCTCGGAACGGCTGCGCCTCCACGCTCTGTTCGCCCCCTCCAAGGCCTGTTCGCCTGTGGTTCTGCCCTCGGGAAAGCGCCGCACCCACCGTTACTGGGTGGTAAACTTCTCAGTGATATGGCTCCGTTGAAAACGCTGCTTCTGAACCCGCCCTCCTTTGAAAACTTCGATGGGGGCGCCAGCTCCCGTTGGCCGGCCACCCGCGAAATCGAGTCTTACTGGTATCCCGTCTGGCTCGCCTATCCCGCCGGTCTCCTTGAGGGCTCGAAGCTGCTGGACGCGCCACCGCACCATGTCTCGGCCGCTGAGGTGATCGAAACGGCCAAGAGCTTTGAGTTTCTGGTGCTCTTCACCTCGACCGTCGGCTGGTCCGGCGATCACGGCCTCGCTCGCGCCATCAAGGCGGCTAATCCCTCCATCAAGATCGCCTTCGTCGGCCCGCCGGTCACCACCGACCCCGATCGCGCCCTGAACGAGTGCGAAGCCATCGATTTCATCTGCCGCCGCGAGTTCGACTACACCGTAGTCGAGTTCGCCAACCGTAAGCCGCTGCCTGAGATCCTTGGTATCAGCTACAAGGACCCAGAAAGCGGCGTCATCCAGCACAATCCGGATCGTCCGCAGGTCGATGACCTCGACGCCATGCCCTGGGCCACCAAGATCTACAAGCGCGACATGGACGTCACCAGGTACAACGTCCCGTTCCTGCTGCACCCCTACATCTCGCTTTACAGCACCCGCGGCTGCCCGGCGCAGTGCACTTTCTGCCTTTGGCCGCAGACCCTCTCCGGCCATGCCTGGCGCAAGCGTTCCACGGATGACGTCGCTGCTGAGATGAAGTGGGCCAAGGAGAATTTCCCGCACGTCAAGGAGTTCTTCTTCGACGACGACACCTTCAATATCCAAAAGGTGCGTACCGTCGAACTCTGCTCCAAGCTCAAGCCGCTCGGCATCACCTGGTCCTGCACCTCGCGTGTCACCACCGACCGCGACACCCTGAAGGCCATGAAGGAAGCCGGCTGTCGCCTGCTGATCGTGGGCTTCGAGTCCGGCGATCCGCAGATCCTCAAGAACATTAAAAAGGGTGCCACCGTCGAGCGCGCCCGCGACTTCGTCAAGGACTGCCACGATCTCGGCCTCATCATCCACGCCGACTTCATCCTCGGTCTGCCCGGCGAAACCAAGGAGTCGATCCGCAACACGATCAACTTCGCCAAATCGCTCGACTGTGAAACCGTCCAGGTCTCCATTGCCCACGCCTACCCAGGCACGGAGTTCTACGACTTCGCTGACAAGAATGGCTACATCACCAACAAGGGCATGAACGACCACGGCGGCCACCAGATGGCGCACATCGAGTACCCCGGCCTGCCGACCGAGTACGTCATGGAGATGGTGCATCGCTTCTATGACGAATATTATTTCCGCCCCAAGGCAGCCTTCCGCGTCGTCTGGAAAGCAGTCGTCAACCGCGACGTGCCTCGTCTCTACGTCGAAGCCAAAAGCTTCATGAAGCTTCGTAAAGAGCGCTACGCCATGGTCCGCAAGGCCAAGGAAGACAACGAAACCCGCCAGCAGGAATCCGTCAGCATGAACGCCTGATTCCATCGCAGGCAGGCAACAGCGGCTGGCTCTCATACCAGCCGCTTTTTCATTCCCCGCCGTCCGGCGCGCACGTTTCGTCGAGTAACCAGCAAGGCACGCCAGCGAGCCGTCCGATGTGCTCCGCTAGGCTGCGATCAAGAGTGCAAACCCATGACGCACCGTCTCAAGACCTCGCAATACCTCGTTCTGGTGCTGGTCATGCTCACCGCCTCCGTGGGGGATTCGCTACTTTCCCGCGGCATGTCCCAAGTCGGCCCTGTCGACCTGCACCACCTCGGCCGCCTTTGGCACGCGCTCTTCAACGGCTATGTTGTCCTCGGCATCATCCTGCTGATCGGCTTTTTCGCTTCCTACATGACCGCTCTCAGCTGGGCTGACCTTACCTTCGTCATGCCGGCCACAGCCTTCGGCTACGTCGTGGTCGCGCTCATCAGCCGCTTTTGGCTGGGCGAACAGCTCTCCGGCATGCGCTGGGCCGGTATCGGCCTCATAGTCTGCGCCGTGGGCTTCGTCGCGGACGGAAAACCCCGCACAGAAGACGAAGCCCAGGCTGAGGTTGAAGGTTCCACCGAGACTTTTCTTGGCCCCCATCTTTCCCACGAAAGTGCCGTGCATCCCGAAACAGAGCTAGAGGTGATGGACGCGGGGCTGGGACGCTGATGCCGATCCCCGCACACATCCCACACCTCCTGCGCGACTGGTCGGCGATTACTGCAGTCGCCGCGCTCGCCATCCTTGGCGAATGCCTCATCGCCTACGCCATGCACTCTCTCGGCGACCTTGACCTGATCCGCCAGCGCCGGGGTCTGGCCGGCGTTGTCCGCGCCGTCCTGCGCACCCCCAGTTTCGTGGCCGGTGCAATTTTCATGGCGCTCAACTTCTTCGCCATGCTCTACACCGTCAGCGTCGTCGACCTCTCCCTCGCCGCCCCCGCCATCGCCGCCCTCAACTACATCGGCAACGCGATCGCCGCCAAGCTCTTTCTCCGCGAAAACGTCGACCGCCGCCGCTGGCTCGCCGTCAGCTTCGTCACCGTCGGTGTGGTCCTGCTGTCCCACTGAGTCGGCTTTATCCGTTGATCTCTTGTCTAGAAGGTCAGCACCGCGCAGACCAGAATTCTGTTGGCGCTACACTGCCGTGAATCAAACTAAAGTCCTGCGCGACACAACTCAGACCAGCAGCCGCATCAGCCCAGCGGGCGGCAGATCCGCCGTAATTGCCTGCAAATCCGAGCCGCCGGCCCGCGCTACCGCCTCCGCCGCCAGCCGTCCGCTTCGCACCGCGCCCTCCATCGTCGAAGGCCAACCCGTGCGCGTCCAGTCCCCGGCCAGAAACAGTCCATCCCCCGGCGCATCGCTGCTGGGCCGAAACCGGTCCAGCCCCGGCGTAACGGAAAACGTAGCCCGCGCCTCCTTCAGCACGCCGGACTTCACGAGCCGCGCCTCCCGCACCGCTGGAAAAAAGCCGGCAAGCTCCTCCATAGCCGAGCGCAGAATCTCCTCGCGCCCCATCCGCAACTCCGCGAATGACCCGCTGATCGTCAACTCCAGGTACTGCCCGCCTCCCGGTCTGGTACCGTCGGCGCCGCTCACCATCCCACGCCGAATCCCCGTTTTGTTGAACATCCACTGGATCCGGGTATCCAGCAGCCCCGCATGATCCATCTGCGTCACCGCGCGGTCAAACCACAGGTGGATCGTCGTGATCGGCGCATGGGAAAAACGCTGTAAATTTCCACAAACTTGGGCAATTCCCGCCGAAGCCGGTGCTGTCCCCAGCAGCTTCGCGGTTCCCTCAAATGGCAGCGCCAGAACCACCTGACCCGCCTCGATGACCGCTCCATCGCTCAAAACAGCCCGCCACCGGACCCCATCCGCAGCCCGCTCCAGCCGCTCGGCGCTCGCCCGCAGCCGGAACGAGGCCCCGTTCCGCTCCGCCAGCTTCGCAAAAGCGTCATAAAAGACCGACAGCGGCTGCACCGGAATCCCCAGCCGCCCGCCCGCTCCATTGCGCAGCAGCGTCTCATGCACCACCTTGCCCACGTAGCGCGTCGAGCTTCGCTCAAACGTATCGTTCAGCGTCGCCAGCACAATCGGTTCCCAGAAGTGCTTCACCGCCAGTGGCGTCTGTCCCGTACGCTGGAGCCACGCCGCAAACGGCTCCGCATCGTCGTCGGGAAAACCGCGCAGAAACTCCGCCATCCCCCGTACCACCGCCAGCTTGTCCGCCGCGCCCAGCATCGGCGCCCGCAGAAAATTCCATGTCGCTCCTGGCGGCGCGGGCAGTCCGCCCGGCCCCACCAAACTCTGCCGCATGCCACGCTTCGGCGTCGCCGGCTCCAGAAAGGGAATCTGGTCATACCAGCGGATAAACCGGTCCGCTCCGCTCAATCGGCAAAGATCCACCAGGTTTGTGCAACACCCCAGCATCACATGCTGCGAGTCGATCTCTTCTTCGAGCGCCGGATGCAGGTAGCTGTACGCCCGGCCGCCCACATACGGCTTCCGCTCCAGCACCGTCACCCGTGCGCCTGCCCCGGAAAGTGCTACAGAAGCCGCCAACCCCGCCAGCCCCGCACCGATGACCAGCACGTCGGGCTCCTGATCCAACCTCACCGCAGCTCCACTGATCCCGGCACTCAGAACCACCTCGCCACGATCGATCCCGCCGCGCCGCGGCCCAACACGGCCAGTTTTTCCGCTGTAGACACTGACACACGACGCGAAAACACAGCCGTCGGATCGGCCGCAATCCTGTCCAGCAGCCGCCGGTAGATGGTTACCAAAACCCGCATCGCCGGCCGTGCGTCCTTGTCGATCAGCGGCAGCAGCGCATCCCCGGCGGCATAGTAGAGCTGCGTCCGCTCCACCTCACGCGCCAGCAGCCGTCGTAGCTTCGGCGTCACCTCCCCACCGGCGACGGCGCACAGCAACTGTTCCAGGCTCACGCCGCCCTCCCCCAGCTGCTCCAACGGCAGATACACGCGCCCACGCTCGGCATCCTCCCGCACATCGCGCAGGATGTTCGTTAATTGGAAAGCGATGCCCGTGCGCTCAGCCAGCTCTTCCGCCCGCGAATCGCTGTATCCAAAGATCCGGATCGTCACCAGTCCCACCACGGACGCCACTAGAAAACAGTACCGGTACAACGCCTCAAAGCTCTCGTACACCTGGTACGACCTAGCCTGCTCACCCGCCAACACCACAGCCACGCCCTCCGGCGCGTCCTGCAGGTCCATGGTCGTCCCGGCCACCAGCATCTCCAGAAGAGCGACCGGAATGTCAAAGCGCCGCTGCACGTCGTTCACGGCCAGAAACAGCGCATCGGAGACCTCGGTCTCCGGCTGCGTCCGTGAATGAATCCACGCCTCTGTCCAGAGCTTCATGGCCGCCCGCCGTGTTTCAATCGAGGAAGCTTCGTCGTCGGCAAGATCGTCGGCCTTGCGCATAAACGCGTACACCGCACACATCGCGTCGGATTTGTGCTGCGGCAGCGCCATAAAGGCCCAGTAGAAGTTCTTGGCCTCGCGCCTGGCCACCGCGCGGCAATGGGTGTACGCCGCCGCCAGTTCGGCTGTGCGTTGGGCGCTTGCGCGTACCTCGCTCATGCCGGACGCATCCGCCCCGGCAGCACGGTCGACCGCACCTTGCCGAGCAACGCTCCGCCCAAAAGCCGCAGCTTCGCTGCCTTGCTCACCACCGGCCGCGCCCGCAGGGTGTTGTAGTTCTGCGCTTCAATCGCATCCAGAATTGCGTGCCCACCCTCCGCAAACAGCTCCAGCGTACTCGCCAGATCGCGTTCCACCAGCGTCGCAATCCGCCGCCCGCGTATCAGCCGTGCCCGCGCATCCCCCACCAGAAACTCCATCATCGCCCGGAACTTGGAGTCAAACCGCCGCTCGGCAATCTGCTCATCCGTCACGCCATAGCGCTCCATCGCGTCCGCCGGCAGGTAGCGCCGCCCGCGATCCACCCAGTCCGTCACTACATCCTGGTAAAAATTCGCCAGTTGCAATCCTGTGCAGATCTCGTCCGAAAGCCGCATCAGCTCCGCATCCCGATATCCGCTCACCAGCAGCACCAACCGCCCTACCGGGTTCGCCGAATACCGTGAGTACTCCTCCAACGTCTCCAGCGACGCATGCTTGGGGTACACCTGGTCCGCCTCAAACGCGCTGATCAGGTCGTCAAACGGCTGGCGCGGCAGCCCGCAGGCCGCAATCGTGGGCTGCAGGGCCACAAACACCGGATGCCTTGACTGCTCCGGCGTCGTGAAACACTCGTGCAGCATCAGCCTCCACTCCGCCAGTAGCCGCGTCGCCATCTCCGTGCTGCCGACCTCGTCGCCCAGGTCGTCGGAGGTCCGGCAAAATCCATACACGCTATAGAAGTGCGGTCGCAGGACCTCCGGCAGAAAGAACGTGGCTACGTGAAAGTTCTCGTAATGCGTCTCGGCCAGATGCTTGCACCAGGCCTGCGCTTCGGCTGCGGAGGGCCGCGCTGCGGGCGTCCCATATGGAGCCGGCGCTCCCTCCAGCAACCCGAGCGTTGCCCCCCGCGCCGCAACCGAATTAACGCCCAGTATTATGCTCATGCCATCGGCCCCGTCCCCGCCAACACCTTCCCAGCCTCCCCAGTCCCGTCCCGGGGATACACCACGGTCTTGATCTCCGGCGCGGTTCCCTCCGCGGGGCGAGTCAGCATGCGCGTAAAAACCTCCGGCACCTCCGTCAAAGACGCCGCTCCGGTCAAAAAGGTCTCGCACTGGAAGCGACCCGATGCCAATAAATCAAGAGATGCCCGGGCCGTCGCCGGCGTGTGATGAAAGCTCGCCTTTAACGTCAGGTCCGAGTAATGCAGCAGATTCGTATCCAGCGCCACCGTCGTCCCCGCCGGCGGACCACCAAACAGGTTGATCAACCCGCCCTTGCGCGCCATCGCTACCGCCCACTGCCAGGCCTCCGGCGTCGCTACGGCCTCAAACACCACGTCCGCCCCTCGACCCTCCGGCGTCAGCGCCCGTGCTGCGGTCACCGGATCGTCCACATCCCCAACCCGCACCACCTGCTCGGCCCCCAGGCGCCGCGCGGTCGTCACCTGGTCCTTCCGTTTGACCACAGCAACCACATGCAAACCCAGCAGCGAAGCCGCATGCACGAACAGCAGCCCGATCGGCCCCGCCCCCAGCACGATCGCCGTCTGCCCCGCCCGCGCCTGCGACTCCTCCAGCCCGCGCATCACGCAGGCCAGCGGTTCAGTCAAGGCCGCATGCTCCAGAGGCACCCCATCCGGCACCGGCAGCGTGTTCTTTTCGACGATGCGCGCCGGTACCCGGATGAACTCCGCATAGGCTCCGTTGTTGAACAACAGGTCGTCACACAGGTTCTGCTGTCCGTTCCTGCAAAAAAAACAGGCATCACAAGGCGCCGAATTTAGCGGGACCACCCGGTCGCCTACCCGGAATTGCGTCACCCCTCTGCCAGCCGCAACGACCGTGCCTGCCAACTCATGCCCAAACAGCCGCTCCGGCGTCAACATCCTCGCGTGGTAGCCCCGCCGAAACACCTTCAGGTCCGTTCCGCACGTCAGCGCCGCATCCACCTGCAGCACCAGCTCCCCCGGCCCGGCCACCGGCACAGGAACCCGGTCCATCCGCAGGTCTTCCCGTCCATGCAGCACCGCGGCCAGCATCGTCTCGCCCATTCCTTATCTTCGCATCTCACCCCCTCCGCGCACACGCTCCGCAGGGGCGGCGGCAAGCCTTTCTGTTACCCTGACCACCAGCGAACCGAATGACCCTCCCCTCTCCAGGAGCCTACGCAAAACGCCTCGTCAGCTCGGTGCAGGACTACTCTCTGCTCACCGGCCGTGCCCTCGCCGCCTTGTTTTCCGCTCCACACTACCTCGGCGACATCTTCATCCAGCTCGACTCCATTGGTGTCGGCTCGGTTCCCATCGTCATCCTCGCCGGCTTCTTCACCGGTGCCGTGCTGACTCTGCAATCCACAACCACGCTCAAGCAGTTCGGCGCCGTGAATCTCACCGGCAAACTCGTCGCGCTCTCCATGGTCAAGGAACTCGGCCCCGTCCTCACAGGCCTCATGGTCTCCGGCCGCAACGCCTCCGGCATGGCCTCCGAACTCGGCTCCATGAAGGTGTCCGATCAGATCGATGCCATGCGCGCCCTCGGCACCGACCCCATCCGTAAGCTCGTTACACCCCGCATCGTCGCCACGGTGATCATGCTTTTCTTCCTGACGATCATCTCGGACACGCTCGGCATCTCCGGCGGCGCCCTCGTTGCCGTTACCCTGCTGAAACAAAGCGGCGCCGCGTTCTTCCATAACGCGCTTAATGCCCTTCAGGTCGGCGACGTCGTCGAAGGCCTCGTAAAACCGCTCTTTTCCGGCTTCATCATCGCGACTGTCGGCTGCTACTACGGTCTTGCCACCGCGGGCGGCACACGCGGGGTCGGCAAGGCCACCACCCAGGCCGTGGTCACCTCCTCCGTTCTGCTCATCATCGTCGACACCCTTGTCACCAAAATGATGATCGGCATCTACGGACGGTAAAGCTGCCATGGCCAACGCCCACATCGAACAGACCCTCGCCACGCCGGACAACACCCCCGCCATTGAGTTCTGCGACGTCTGCATCACCTTCGACCGCGACCCCGTCCTCCGCGATGTCAGCTTTCGCATGGTCCGCGGCGAAACCCGCGTCCTGCTCGGCCCCGCGGGCGGCGGCAAAAGCGTCCTCATGAAGCTCGCCAACGGCCTTCTGCAGCCCGATTCCGGCGAGGTCCGCGTCTTCGGTCAGAACCTCGCCGAGCTTTCCGAACGCGAGCTGTTCGCGCTCCGCGCCCGCATCGGCATGGTCTTTCAGGAAAGCGCCCTGTTTGACTCCATGAACGTCGAAGACAACGTCTCCTATCGCCTGCATGAAGAAAAAGTGCCCGAGCCTGAGGTTCACGACCGCGTCGTCGAAGCCCTGAACTTCGTTGCGCTCGAGGCCGCCATCGAAAAGTTCCCCGCCGAACTCTCCGGCGGTATGCGCCGCCGCGTGTCCATTGCCCGCGCCATTATCAGCCGCCCCGAGCTTCTGCTCTACGACTCACCCACCGGCGGCTTGGACCCCATCACCTCGAACACCATCATCGAACTCGTCGTCAAACAGCGCGACGTCTCCGGCGCCACCGCCCTGCTCATCACGCAACGCCTGCAGGATGCCTTCACGCTCGCGACCCATCGCTTCAATCAAGAGACCGATCACATGGAGACCATTCCGGACAACGGTCTTGACCCACACACCCGCTTTCTCGTCCTCAACGAAGGCCGCGTCACCTTCGACGGCACCACCCGTGAACTCACCCATACCGAAGACCCCTGGCTCAAGGCGTACCTAGCCTAGAGCGCATCCGGCATACAAGGCTTAGAGCAGGGCGGCAGCGAACTCCGGATCAAGCGGGCGGCTCAGGCCGAAGTGCTTCTCGGCAAGTTGCAGCGCGGAACGTTCGCGCCCCCGCCGAAGATCGTCCTGCGTGAGCAGACAGGTGATGGCTTCGGCGAAGTCCGGAGCCGGGTCGGCGACAAGCACCGTCTCACCCGCCCAGCCTTCCAGGCCCTGAACACCGACGCTGGTCGAGACGATGGCCTTGCCGAAGGCGAGCGCCTCCAACAGTTTGATCTTGATGCCGCTGCCGATCAGCAGCGGAACCAGGCACACGGCGGCACGGGTGTACTCGCCTTCGAGTGACTCGACCAGTCCAAGGCCCTGCACGCCCATGGCGCGCAAACCGTCTTCTGTACCGAACGCGGGCAGCGTTTGGCAGACCGTGCCGGCAACAGCCAGCGTGGCCCCGGGAACGGCTGCACGAACGAGCGGCCAGACCTCGCGAAGCAGAAACGCAAGCCCCGTGCGGTTGGGCTGGATGTTGGAGCCGATAAAGAGGCAGCGGCCAGCGATCATTTGCTCCGCGGGAAGAGCGCGTGGGTGCAGTGTCACCGGAGCCACCAGAACGCGGCTCTTCACCTGGTGACGGATGCTTTCGGCCTCGCTCTCCTGCGCGGCGAGGACCGTGTGCGCGCCGGAAAGCCAGCGCATCTCGCGGCCCGCGCTCAGGTGGGGGCAATCGAGAGGAATACCGGCCTCCTGAAACCGTTGAATGCGCGCGGAGAGCAGATCGTGCATCAGGATGGCCGTGCGCCGGGCCCCAAGACGGCCCTCCCCAAGAAAAGGTCCCCAGAAACAGTAATTGGCGAGCACGCTCGAGGCCTGCGCGGCAGCGATCTCGCGAACCGCCACCCGCCGCTCCGCCCGGGTAGGCGCGGTGAGGTCCCAGGCATTGGTGTAGAGGCGATCGCCGAAGATCTTTCGCAAGATCGGTTGCAGGAGCTGCCGTCCGCCGTGGCTCTGCTCCCAGCGGGCCAGGGCGCGCGCCCAGGCCTTCGGGCGGAGCGGACAAAGGTAGAACGGGCCCAAACGCCAGTAACCCGGAAAGCGCAGGCGAACGCCCTCCGGCGGGGGTGTCCGGAGTCGAAAGAAAAGCCGGGGCGAACGGCTGTAGGCAACGGTCGAGACCAGCGTGACGCGAGCATGCTGGCGAAGCAGATCAAGCAAACCGAGCGCGTAGGTCGTGCTTCCGCCCTGCTGGTGCAGAACCGGCTCACGAGTCAGAAAAACGACACGGGGGCGACGCACGGACTGGACGGAGCGGGCCATCGACAGCGATTGTACGTGGCATGAAAGAGGAATGCCCTCACCCGGATGGATGAGGGCATTCCGCTTTCTAGGGTATCGGCTGGGCAGGAGCGGCTGTGGCCATGGAGCGCGGCCGTTCCTGCAAAAGCCGTTGACGGCGTACGTTAGCTGATGACCAGCGTGTTGCCACTGAGATTGGAGTCCACAGTCGCCAAGGTGCCGCCGGCCGCGACGTGCGTGGTGCCGGAGGTGGTCGTGACAACGGTACCGGCAGCCAGCTTCAGGTTGATCGACTTGCCTGGAGCGACCGTCATCTGCTGATCGCCGGCCTGGATCGTAACGGCCGCGGCGGAATCATTGCGCAGGTGAAAGCTGATCTGCTTGCCCTTGACGGCAGGCACTGCTGTGGTGGTGCTGGTGTTGGGTCCGGTCGCCGGAGCGGAGGCAAAAGCCTGTGCAAAGGCCTGAGAGGCGAAAACGGACATAGAGAGAGCCATGGCGGCTGTAACGATACGACGATTCATAAATACTGCCTTCTTTCGGTTACTTGGGGCGGTTATGCCAAGGCCATGGATCGATGGATAACCGGCGCCTCAATGGATATACGCTCCGCCCATGACAATGGGCAAGTCGATTCCAGGGTTTTCCACAAAACTTTGAACTATATTTCTATGCCGCCTCGGGTTGTCTGTTTCCAATGAAACCTTGGTTACACCCGACTTATTCTTTCGTTACAAGCCCCCGTAAAATAGTGATGTGGCAGACCTCCTATCCAACATGAATCCGCAGCAGCAGGAGGGCATTACCTCGGTGGACGGCCCGGTGCTGCTGCTGGCCGGCGCGGGCTCGGGCAAGACCCGCGTCATCACGCATCGCATCGCCTATTTGATCGAAGAGCGCGGCGCCGCCCCCGACTCCATCCTGGCCGTGACCTTCACCAACAAGGCCGCCAAGGAGATGCAGGAGCGCGTCGACAAAATCATGAGCCAGGCTGGCGCCACACAAAGCCTGGCCAAACCGACGCTCGCCACCTTTCATAGCTTCTGCGTGCGTGCCCTTCGCCGCGACATTGAAGCCATGCGCGTCAACGGCAAAGGCCTCACCCGCAGCTTCGCCATCTACGACGAGACCGACCAGCAGGCCGTCGTAAAGTCAGCCCTCAAACGCTTAGGCGTCGACGACAAGCAGCTCAAGCCCCGCGTCGCTCTGGGTCGTATCAGCTGGGCAAAAAACCACATGCTGGACCCGCAGGAGTACTTCCTCGGCTCCACAAACCCACTCGAAGAAAAAATCGCGCACATCTACAAGATCTATAAGGATGAGCTCTTCAAGGCTAACGCCCTTGACTTCGACGATCTGCTGCTCGAAACCGTGCGCCTGCTCAAATCCTCGGCCGAGGTGCGCGAGCGCTACAACCGCAAGTACCGTTACCTGTTGATCGACGAATACCAGGACACCAACCGGCCCCAGTACGAGCTGATGAAGCTGCTCGGCACGCACGGCAACGTCTGCGTCGTGGGCGATGAGGACCAATCTATCTATAGTTGGCGCGGCGCGGACATCAAGAACATCCTCGACTTCGAGAAAGAGTTCCCCAATGCCCGCACCATCCGCCTCGAGCAGAACTACCGCTCCACGCAGGTCATCCTCGAAGGCGCCAGCGCCGTCGTCGCGCAGAACACGCAGCGCAAGGGCAAGAACCTGTGGACCTCGCGCGAAGGCGGATCGCTGATCGGACTCTACGAGGCCCCCGACGGCGAATCTGAGGCCATTTTCATCGCTGACAAGGTCAACAAGTACCTCAAAGCCGCCGGCGAGACCGAAGACGCCCCTCGCTGCGCCGTCCTTTATCGCACCAACTCGCAGTCGCGCCTGGTGGAAGAGGCCCTGCGCCGCTACGGCATCGCTTACCACATGGTCGGCGGGTTCAGCTTCTATGACCGCTCGGAGGTCAAAGACCTGCTCAGCTACCTTAAGCTGGTCGCCAACGTGCACGACTCGGTAGCGCTGGGCCGCGTGGTGAACTCCCCTCCCCGCGGCATCGGCAAAACCACCATGGAAACCATCGAACGCATGGCCCTCGGCACGGGTATGAGTTCGTGGGATGCCATCGAGCGAGCCATCGCCGACAAGCTGCTGCCCGCCCGCGCCCTGACCGCGCTGGCAAACTTCCGCAAGCTCATCGAAGACGCCCGGGCCATGATCCACCTCACCGGCAACGACTTCGCCGGCAAGCTCGCCGAAGATTTGGCAGCCTTTGGAACTGCGCCCTCCGAATCCTCCGACGAAGAGGTTTCAGGGTATCTCGATAGCCTCGCAGCCTCCGTATCGGGCGATGCCGCCTCCGGGGAGGACACTGGCTTCAATTTCGGCTTCGACTTCGGTGAAAACGAACCCGCGCCAGCCACGGTGGCCGCCAATGACGCCAACACCGACTTCGACACCAGCTTCAACTTCGATTTCGAGTTCGGTCCCAGCGAAGAAATCTCGACCATCGCCCCCGAAAATTCGGTGCTGACGAACGGCGAAGGCACCGGTTTCGACTTCGGCTTCGGTGCGGAAA
Source organism: uncultured Bryocella sp. (assembly GCA_964235515.1). Lineage (GTDB taxonomy): Bacteria > Acidobacteriota > Terriglobia > Terriglobales > Acidobacteriaceae > Granulicella. Next base: position 48,158 of record CAXSBL010000004.1, on the reverse strand, counting down.
CGCCGGCAGCCGCCGAGCCTGACGCTTCGGCCTCCCTGAAACCCAGCTTTCTCGGCGCAGCCAAGACGGGCTATAACCCGTTCGCCCCGGTGCCGCTCGACGAAAATGCGCCGAAATCCGCCTCCGACACCATCAAGGCAAAGAACCAGGCTCGGCTGGACCGCATCGTCGCCGCCCAGGGCGGGGATCACGACGCCGCCAACCAGGCCGACGACCGCGCCTTCCGCAAACCCGGCGACCCGGCCACCCTGCCGGAGCTGATCAAGTTCCTCAATGAACGTTCGGGCTACATCAAGGCGCTCGAGGAGGAAGGCACGCCGGAGGCCTTCAGCCGCATCGAAAATCTCAAGGAACTCGCCAACGCCGCGCAGGATTCCACGTCTCGCGGCGAAACCCTGGCCGAATTTCTGGACCACGCCGCGCTGGTCTCGGACGCCGACGGCTACTCCGCCGAGGCCCGCGTCACGCTGATGACGCTGCACGCCGCCAAGGGGCTTGAATTTCCCCTGGTGTTCCTCGCCGGCATGGAAGAGGGCCTCTTTCCGCACTCCCGCTCCATCACCGACCCCACACAGATGGAAGAGGAACGCCGCCTCTGCTATGTCGGCATGACGCGCGCCATGGACACCCTGTTCATGACCCGCGCCCGCTACCGCCGCCGCTACGGCAATGACATGCCGGAGACCACCGTCGGCTCGCGCTTCCTCGAAGAGATCCCGTCGAAGCTGGTCGAAGACCTTTCCACCCCCGGCTACGGCTCCGGCGAGCGCGACGAGTACGGCGGCTTCAAGTCCCGCGGCGCCTACGCCACACCCTACCCCGGCAAAAACAGGCCGGGCGCAGGCGGCGACGGCGACGGCCACTACAGCTACGAGGACGAAAGCCAGGAATCAGGCTCAGGCGGTGCCGCACGGCAGTACGCGTCGGACCGCTTCGGCGGTAAATCCGGGGCTGGCAACCGCTTCGGCACAGGCTCGGGCAAGCTGGATAACACGGCGGCCTTCTTCGGCAAGGGCGGCTCGAAGCCCGCGATCGGCGGCGGTGCAGGCTATTCCCTGGGCGACAAGCGCTACCCCGGAAGGCCCAAAATGGATATACCGGCCGCGAACGGAAAGACCGGTCTGGGCAAGAGTGTGCGGGTGCGGCACCCGAAATATGGCGAAGGGATGATCGTAGGCCGCGAAGGGGACGGCGACGACGCCAAAATTACGGTATCCTTTACAGGGCACGGCGTGAAGAAGCTGGTGGAAAAATTCGCCCAGCTCGAAAAGCTGTAGCGGGAGCCAGGCTCTCGCGGCCACGCCGGCGACATTTCAGGATTTCGCAGGACACGTTGGGAACGGCTGGGCATTCTCGCTCACCGTAAAATTTAGTTTCAGGAAGAGCATGATGGCAAACACCACCGCAATCACCGACCGTTCAGAGCGCAAGAAGATCAAGCGCGCTGCCCGCAAGAAGGCCACCCCCAAGACCGCCCGCACCTGGGCCCGTGGCGAACGCAAACAGCGTCTGAAGAAGGCTGTCCGCGGCGCGTCCAAGCGGTAAATCGGCAACAGTTAAACCGGAAAGAAAGAAAAAGGCGGGCCACTCTGGGTGGCTCGCCTTTTTTGCGCCTTGGGGCGATCACTTGGAGTTCCTAAGTTTCCCCCAAGGTTCGAGGTCTTCACTTATTGCAGCGTTCCCATTCCGGACTCCCTGATCGTGTAATCAGAAGGAATCTCAAACAGGGCTGGATTGGCCTCCACCCTATCCAGGCTGATCACCGTGACCACCGTATGTCCCATGGTGTAGTCCTCCGTCGTCCGGTCCAGGTCGATATGAAGTTCCGGCGATGACCATACCTCCTGCATCGTGCTGAGTTCGTGGTCGTTGCCGATCGTGCCGGCAGGGATCACGTGTGTCATGCGCTTTCCCTCAGCATGGACCCCCAGAATCGTCCGCGGAGGCAACTTCACCACTTCCATATACCGTGGCCGGCCACCAGCCACGGTACTTTGCGAGCTGCCAGAGCCAGAGTTGGCCGCCGCGGTGCGAGCCGCTCGCACCGCGGCCCGGCGTTCCTGCTCCTCGGGCGTCTGCGGCCTTGGCTCAGGCATCTGCCGGACCTGCGCGGTTTTGCTGGAGGCGATCAGCAGAACCGACGTGCGGCTGCCCGGATCCCATAGCTGAATAGACCGCAAAATCATCTGACCCTCCCTTTGCGTGTAGAGTTCCGTTCGCGTCCGCCCCTGCCCATCGCGCAGCTGTTTCTCGCGATCCGTGGACGTAATGTGTGAGCCGTCCGGCAGCGTCTGCACTCGGATGGCAATCTCCTCCAGAACGTAGGGCAGGTTACGCACAGCGTCCCCGCGCCCAAGGCCCATCGTGGGCGGAAGAAGCCCTCCCCCCTGCGCCGGGGCGCTGGTGGGGAGAAACGAGGCAGTGAACAGGATAGAAATCACAGTTGGAAACCAGCGCATGGGCAACTTGACCTGATCACAGTCTAGGACGCATCATCATTCACTTCCCCAAAATTCGTCGTACGTTGCCGGTAGCTGTTGTCAAGCCGGAGCAAACTTCCGCAGACCAGACGCCTGAAACGGTTGTTGCATACAATCGCCGTAACCCTGCTTTCACGATCTTCTCAAGAGGACCATCACCCTGCCCCGACAGATCTTTGCCACAAAATCCATCGACAAGCTGATACATGAATCGGAGAGACCCGAACACGCCCTGCGCAAGACTCTGGGGCCGGTGTCACTGACGGCGCTTGGCATTGGAGCCGTGATCGGCGCGGGCATTTTCACGGTGATCGGCACGGCCATTGGCGGCAACCCGACCCGCACGGCCGACTGGAAGGAGTCGCCGGTTGTGGACATCCTCTGGGGCGCGTTGCACGGCACCGCGGGACACGTAGCGGGACGGCCGGGCGCGGGGCCGGCACTGGCGCTGTCGATGATTCTCGTAGCAGTGGTGTGCTGTTTCACCGGGCTCTGCTACGCGGAACTGGCCAGCATGATTCCCATCGCGGGCTCGGCCTACACCTACACCTACGCCACCCTGGGCGAGCTGATCGCCTGGATTATCGGCTGGGACCTCATCCTGGAATATGCCTTTTCCAACATGAGCGTCAGCGTGGGATTTGCCGCGCACTTTGTGGACCTGCTGGACTGGCTGGGGCTCCACCTGAACCCGAAGTGGCTGTCACCGGCCTATCTGCCCCTGGGCCTGCAGGATCTGCAGGGGCACGACATCTATGCGCCCGGCTGGCACTTCGGGTTCAACATCCCTGCCTTTATCATCGTGATCCTGCTGACGATGGTTCTGGTGCGGGGCATCCGCGAAAGCGCCCGCACCAACAACATCATGGTGCTGATCAAGCTGGTCGCGATCCTGGTGTTTGTCTTTGTGGGGCTGCACTTCGTCCATACAGATAACTACCATCCCTTCTCGCCCAATGGGTGGAGCGGCGTGCTCGCGGGCGGCAGCATTATCTTCTTCACCTATATCGGGTTCGACTCGGTCTCCACCGCAAGTGAAGAGTGCCGCAACCCCCAGCGCGATGTCCCGATCGGCATCATCGCCACCCTGATTGTGTGTACGGTTCTCTACATCAGCGTGGCGCTGGTGTTGACGGGCATCGTGCCGTGGCGCAGCGTGGTGGGCGACGCCGCCCCGGTCGTGAATGCGCTGAAGCGCCTGACTCTGCAAACAGGTTCTCCGCTGCTGCACTGGACGCGGCTGGTCGTGCTGTTGGGCGCCATTATCGGCATGGTCAGCTCCATCCTGGTCTTTCAACTGGGGCAGGCGCGGGTCTGGTTCGCCATGAGCCGTGACCGGCTCCTGCCGGATGCCTTTTCGCGCCTGCACCCACGCTTCCGGACGCCGGCCTTTGCCACCTGGTTCGCCGGCGTACTGGTCGCCATTCCGGCCGGGCTCTTCGACGTCGGCACGTTGGCGGATCTCTCGAACATCGGCACACTGTTCGCCTTTGTCCTCGTCTCGATCGGCGTCCTCGTGCTGCGCCGCCGCCAGCCGGAACGGCACCGCGGCTTCCGCGTCCCGCTGGGCCCCGTCTTCCCCGTGCTGAGCGTCATCTTCTGCATTCTTTTAATGGCGGGCCTCCCGATGATCACCTGGATCCGCTTCTTCGTCTGGCTCGTGATCGGCCTTTGCGTCTACTGCCTGTATAGCCGAAAGCGGAGCGAGTTCTACCGGGGCTAGGCGATGTGAGCCGGAATGGAATGCTGCGAGTCAACGTCGCATCCTAGAGTTCATGCCGTTTACGTTTTTGACCGCTGAGTGGCGCAAGCTCATCATGGCGCAGTACGAAGTCGACCCCGCTGTTTTAGGGCACCGGCTGCCTCCCGGCGTCGAGTTGGACCTCTACCACGGCCGTTGCTTCGTCTCGCTGGTGGGATTTCTGTTTGACCGAGTACGGCTCCTGGGTGTGCCCGTGCCGGGGCACACGCGCTTTGAAGAGGTGAATCTCCGCTACTACGTCCGCCGGCCCATGCCCGACGGCTCCTTCCGCCGTGGGGTGATCTTCATCAGCGAGATCGTACCCAAACCGGCGATCACGCTGGTAGCACGCGCGCTCTATGGCGAGGCATACTCCACCTCGCGCACAACCCACTGGTGGTCAACCGAGGGCCTGGATGCCCGCGCCGTGCGGCACCACGAGAAGCCTCTGGAGATCCACTACGGCTGGCGCGGCCCTCGGCTCGCCGCCAACGCCTATCGCGGCCAGCCCCAACACATTGCCGTGCAGGCGGTAAGCCGATCGCAGCCGATGGAGCCCGGCTCCCTGAACGAGTTCATCACCGAGCACTACTGGGGCTACACGCCCACACGCTCCGGCGGCACTGATGAGTACGCCGTAGAACACCGGCGTTGGCAAGTCTATCCAGTCGAAAAATACAGCATCGCCTGCGATTTCGCCACGCAATACGGTCCAGAGTTTGCGGATCTGAATGGTCGTGAACCGGACCACGTTCTGCTCGCGGAAGGGGCGCCGGTCCGTATCCGATGGGGTGGAAGCGTCGCCTAGGATTCCGGCAACGGCCAAGCGACCGTTGCCGTATTTGAGCGTCCAATACTCAGGTGTTTGCAAGCCCGGGTGCTGCGAATCGACGGCTTTCACGGCGGATAGCGCACCGGGCGCTAGGATAAGGATCATGAGAACTATCGACGCATACCAGGGTGGGGTTCGCGTCCTGGACAGCAAGTCAACTGCCAGCCTGTTGAGCAAGGTGCTGTGGATCACCACGGTAGCCTTCCTCTTCACGGCATTCGGTGCCTACATCGCTCCCGACTTCCTCGGCGTGGGCGTCTTCGTTCTGTTCATCGTCAACATTGGCCTGATCTTCGGGATCAACGCCGCAAGCCGCCGGTCCCCGACGCTCGCGCTTGTGCTCATGTACGGCTTCGCCACGCTTATGGGTGTGGAAATCGGGCCCCTGCTGCACGCCTACCTCCGCTTTCCCGGGGGCCAGGCTGTGGTCTTTAACGCCGCGCTGACGACCGCAGTCGGCATGGCAGCCATGGGCATGATCGCGCAGATTGCCCGCTTTGATTACCGGCGCGTCGCCAACTACGCGGTGGGTGCCCTTCTCGGTCTCATCGTTATTGGCCTGATCTCCAGCTTTGTGCACTTCGTCTCACCGGGTATTTACGCCTGGGCGACGTTGGCGATCTTCTCCGTGCTCCTGTTGGTGGATTTCATGCGGCTGCGTGACGGCGGAGCCGGGCTCACACCGGTACAGCTTTCGCTCAGCATCTATCTGGACGCCCTCAACATCTTCATCGCCTTGCTGCAAATCTTCGGCAACGGTAATGGTGGCGGACGGCGTCGCGGCAGCTGGAGTTAGCCGCTCTTCGCACGCTCAAAGGGCTCGCTTCGGCGGGCCTTTTGCTTTGTCCACGCGCCGGACGGATACACTGGAGCGATGCCGCGCCCGATCTCTGAGACGACCGAAAACCGTGACCAGACCCGCGCCCAAAGTCAGGCCCAAACCCGCGCCTGGCTTCGCGGCCTGCCTAAAGCCGAACTGCACCTGCATCTCGAGGGCTCCATCACACCGGAGACCCTGGTGCAGCTCTCCGGCACAAATGATCCCGTTCCGTTCACTCTCGAGCAGGCCCAGGCGGTCTACAGCTTCACCGACTTCCCCAGCTTCCTGATGAGCTTCAAAGCCGTCACCGAACGCCTGCATACCCCGGCCGACTACGAAACCGTCACCTACAACATGGTGCGCGACCTCGCGGCGCAGGGGGTGCGCCACGCCGAGGTGTACCTCTCCCTTGGCATCCTCTACCGCTTCGCCCGGCTGAACGTGGATCTGGTCATGCAGGCCGCCGAACGCGGCCGGCTGCGCGCTGAGCGGGAGTTTGGCGTCACAATTCTCTGGATCATCGACGCCGTGCGCCATTTCGGTGCGGAGGAGGCCAAGCGCGTGTTCCAGAAGGCCGCCGCTCTGCACTCGCACATGCCCTCGGTGGTCGGCATCGGCATCGGCGGCGACGAGGCGCGTGGACCGGCCTCCGAATTTCGCGAGCTCTACGCCGACGCCAAAGCCGCCGGCCTGCATCTGACCTGCCACGCCGGCGAAACCACCGGACCGGACAGCATCTGGGCGGCGATCAACATCGGTGCGGAGCGCATCGGCCACGCCCTCAGCGCACACCTGGATCAAGAACTGATCGAGGTGCTGGCCTCCCGCCAGATCCCGCTCGAGCTCAACGTCAGCTCCAACCTCAAAACCGGATGCTGCCCCGCCCTGTTCGATCACCCCGTAAAGCGGTACTTCGAAGAGGGCCTGATGATCACGTTGAACTCGGACGATCCGCCCTTCTTCGGGGCTAACCTGCTCGACGAGTACGATCTGGTGCACCGGGAGTTCGAGTTTCCGCTGGAACAGATGCGGGAGCTCGCGGCGAACTCCGTCGAGGCAAGCTTTTTACCGCCGGAACGCAAACTCGCCCTGCTGGGCGAGGTGGAACGGTACGGCTGGTAGCCGCTCCAACGGGCGTTACGACGGAATCGAAACCTGCAACTCGCGTTTGCGGCGGTTGATTCGGTTGAATTTGTACTGGAAGTACAGCCCTCCGAAAAGCAGCGTCCAGAACCCGTTCAGGTGCAGGTTCAAGGGCTCCGCGCCGTTGAAGTGGGTGAGGAGCTCGCGCCGGAAGACAAATCGGGCGACGATGATCAGGATCAGGGCCGCAAGACCAAGGCCCGGAGCATGGGAGTAATAAGCCGTGCTGTCCCCCCCGAGGTTGTAGCGCACCGTCGCCCAGGAACCTGGCAGGCGGATGAGGTACAGAACCGCGACGGCGACGTAGAGCAGCAGAGCGGAGCTGCCGCGCTCCACACGGCGCAGCCAGCTGGATTGCACAATGTCCCAAACGACGAAGAAGAACCCAACGGTGACAATGCCGAGGATCAGCGCAAGCCACCAGGGCAGATCGGGCGGATCCGGGTAGAGCCGTCCCGGCGCGCTGTAGGCAGGCGCGGCGTAG
>CAXSBL010000004.1:0-40558 GCA_964235515.1 uncultured Bryocella sp. | reverse complement strand
GGTGCGCCCGTGGGTGGTGCAGCGCCGCCGCCAGGGAAGTTCGTACCGGAGGGAAACACCGGGTTTGCCGCGGGCATGGCGGGAAACCCGGCCGGCGCCGCCGAAGGGATCCCGGGTGTCTGTGCGATCCACGCCGCAAAGATAGCGCCCACCAGCGCCCATTCCGCCGAGCCCTCCGGCTGGGCATAGTCGGTGACCAGAATGTTGCCGGTCTGGAGGTACTGCCGCACCTCAGCGTCGGTGTAGGGACCGTATTGCTGTCCGTTGCGAGAGATCAGGTAGGTCATTGGGAGCTTTCCTAGCGAAGCCGGAACGGAATGTTGTTCTATGGAGATACGCGCAAGGCGGCTGTGCGGTTCAGTCAAGATCTGAATCTGGTTCTGCAACGGAGGTGTCGTCGAGTGCGATCAACAGCCCTTCCCCACCTTCCACCGTGATCTCGCCGCCCGTATCCGAGCCGGCGCCGTCAAGGACCGTAGTGAGAATTACCTTGCCGGCCGCGCAATGCGCGGTGACGGGCTCGGTGCCGAGGTTTAGCAGCACCTGGAAGTCCGTGCTTTCTCCCCCGGAAACGCCAACGCGCCGGTAGCGCAAGAGGCTGCCTTCGGCCGATACGTCGGAGATGCCGCCGGCATGCAGGGTGTCGTGCTGGCGGCGCAGGGCGAGCAGACGGCGATAGAGGCTGAAGATGGATTTCGGTTCGGTACGCTGTTTGCCGGCATTGCGGGTCGACCAATCAGCCATGAGCGGTAGCCAGGGTATAGCCTCCGGCGGACAGAAACCGGCATTTGGGGCGTCGACCCAGAGCATGGGAGACCGTTCCGGGTCACGGCCCCGGCCCTTGCCCGGTTCGTTCTTCTCAGCAGGATCGCGGACCTGGTCGGGGGCAATCGGAACATCCTCCATGCCGAGTTCGTCGCCGTAGTAGCAGGTGGGCGTGCCGCGCAAGGTGAGCAGAAGCATGGCGGCGGCGCGAGCCTGCGCGGGGCCGATGCGTGTCGCCAGCCGGGGCTGATCGTGGTTGCCGAGCACGTAGTTTGGCCAGGCGCCGGGGGGCAGCAGGCTTTCATACTTCGTCACGATGCCGGCGATCGCCTCGGCCTTCCACTCCGTCTGGATCAGGTGGAAGTTAAAGGGGAGATTGGCGCCTTTCAGCTCCGGAAGTTGCGGGGCCTTGTCTTCGATGCCGCCGGTCTGGGCCGGATGACCGCCGTAATATTCAACCAGTTCCTGCAGCGGGAGATAGATCTCCCCGATCAGGACGCGGTGGGAGACGTTTTTTTGCGCTGCTGGCACACCGCCGGGCGGCAGCGTGGGTCCGTAGCTGTCCAGCAGGGCGCGCATCTCGCGAACGATGGTGTGTGTCCCGGGTTGATTGGTGTTGTGCACGGGCAGGTATTTCGCATTGTCCTGCATGGACGGGCTGTAGTCCGGATTGGGCGGGTTGTCACGAAACTGGTCGTCTTTGATCAGCAGCCAGAGAACGTCCATGCGGAAGCCATCAATGCCCTTGTCGAGCCAGAAGCGGAGAGCACGGAAAACAGCTTCTTTCACCTCGGTGTTCCGCCAGTTGAGATCAGGCTGCTGCCTCAGGAAAGAATGCAGGTAGAACTGCTGCGTCGCCTCGTCCCAGGTCCAGGCGGGGCCACCGAACTGCGAGGTCCAGTTATTGGGGTAGCGCTCGGAGGCGGGGCGATGATCGTCGGGGCCGCTGGGCGAGGCTGCATCGCGCCACAGATACCAGTCACGCATCGGGCTCTGCCGGGAGGAGCGTGAGGCGAGAAACCAGGGGTGCTGGTCGGAGGTGTGGTTCGGGACGAAGTCCAGGATCAGGCGCAGGCCCTTGTTGTGAGCCGCCGCGAGCAGGTCGTCGAAGTCGGCCATGGTGCCAAACAGCGGATCGATACCGGTGTAGTCGGCAACGTCATAGCCGAAATCCGCCATGGGCGAGGGGTAAACAGGCGAGACCCAAAGGGCAGAGATCCCGAGGCCGGCCAGGTAGTCCAGCCGGGCGGTGATGCCCCGGAGGTCGCCTACGCCATCACCGTCGGTGTCCTGGAACGAACGCGGGTACACCTGGTAGATGACGCCGGTTTGCCACCACTGCGTCGGAACGAAGTCGTTGTCAGCCATACCCCAGCTTTGGATGCAGGCCGGGACCGGGCGGCGTAGCATCGTGGGTATGGCAACCGAAGCGTTAGCGGAACCCGTCAGCGAATCTCAGGCGCGTCCGGGTGAGTTGGAAGAACTTTTAGGCGAAGCCGAACGCGCGCACGGACACCTGTGCGCCGGGCAGATCCTTGGCGTGCGCATGGCCATGCTGGCGCTGCGACGGCTGGGCATCCACCAGCCGCGGCTGAAGACTTTGGCCAACGGCGAGCCGAACCCGGATCGCAAGCGGCCGGTGGTGTTTGTAGAAATCGACCGTTGCGCAACCGACGCCATCGGCGTAGTCACGGGAGCCCGCGTGGGCAAACGCGCCCTGAAGCTGCGCGACTGGGGCAAAATGGCGGCTACGTTTGTGGACCTGGATGCCCGGCTGGGGGGCGACGACTTCAAGGGCCTGCGCGTGGTGGCCCGGGAAACTTCAAAGAACCGCGCCAGGGAGCTGTATCCGGAGCTCGGCAAAAATGAGCAACAAATGAAAGCCTACCGCGAGATGCCGGACGAGGAGCTCTTCGCCGAGCAGTGGGTGAAAGTGCCCCTGCCCCCCAGCGAGTTTCCCGGCTACAAGGGCGAGCGCGCCGTCTGCGCACGCTGCGGCGAGGGTGTGAACTTCGACCGCTTCATCGAACTAGACGGCGATCGGCTCTGCCTGGCATGTGCAGAGCCGAACGCCACATACTATGCCCCGCTGTAGCCTCTTTTTTTGAGGCTACCTTTCCGGCGCGACTCAGCGGTTAAGGGTGTACCGCAGACCGCCCTGGACGAGACGCGGGGACGCAAGGGTAAGCACCGGGGTGCGGCCGGCGTCGATCGAGCGGTTCAGCAGATTCTGCGCGGCGGCGTAGACCGAAAGCCCATGCAGGGTGCGCGTGAAGATCTGCCGGTCCGCGGAAAGGTCGAAGCGGGCATAGGGGTGCAGGAGGTACTGGTTGGAGGCGTCGTCAAAGCTTTGGCCGGTGTAGCTGGCGATGAGGTGAAAGTTCGCATAACGCGGCAGGCTTTGGTTCAGCGTGGCCGTGAGCAGCTCGCGCGGGACCTCGGGAATCCATTTGCCGGTGAGATTGGCCTGCACGCGAGAGCTTGTGTTGAACGCGGTCACGGTAGCCACGGCGAACTGGTAACCGAAGGTCGCGTCGAAGCCGTGCCAAGGGGCGCTGCGAGCGTCCAGGCTCAGGCCCCGGCTGCGGATCTGGCCAAGATTCTGCCGCTGCAGGGTCTGGGTTGTGGCGGTTTGCGAAAGGGTGACCGCAGAGACGGGCCGGTTCACCTCGGTCCAAAAATAGCTGGCGCGGAGATAGCCGAGCGGATGGCTGTGCACGGCAAGATTGGTCAGTTCCGCGCCGGTCTCAAAGCCTGTGGCTCGTTCCGCCTGCAGGCTGGGGTTGGCCAGCGTGGTCTGTGAGCCGACCTGCCCGGTCCGGTAGAGCTCGTTCATGGTGGGGCCGCGAAAGGCGCGAAAGCCCGATGCGGTGAGGGCCACACCATGCGGCAGGTTGCGCACAACCCCCGCATGGGGGCTGGCGAGGAGTTGGTTCAGCGTTGGCTCCACGGTAAAAACGTGGGTATTGGTAGCCGTTTGTTGGCCATCAAAGGTGCGGAAGCTGTCCACGCGGACCGAGGCCGCGAGCGACCAGCCACGTGGCTGCCAGATCCCCTCGGCGTACCCGCCCACGTCACGCTGGCGGGCGCTGGTGTTGATTGTGGAGGTGACCAGGCCGGCGCTCACGGGGCTTTCGGCATCGGTAGCGCGGATGTCCCGCGCATCCACCCCCAAGGCGGCGGTGAGGGCGTGCGGAAAGATCCGGGACGCATTCAGCGCGAAGCCAACCTCGTTCGTAGGCACACGCTGCAGGCGGGTAAGAGTTTCGCTGTTGCGATTGGGGGCGATCGAAGAGAAGCGTTGCCGATAGGTTTCTCGGTCGCCGAAAAGACGAAGCGCGGCATGGTTGCGGGCGCTGTCCGCGTCGCCCCCAGCCTCATAGCGCCATAGGCGGGTGCCGTTGGTCTGGTCGGGGGTGCCGTTTTGCCGGGCCTCATTCAGCACGTTGCCGCGAACGAAGATGGAGTCGCCGTCGGAACGGGCTACAGATCGTAACTCGGCACGGCCGCTCTCTTCGGCGACGTTGGAAGGCGTATCGACAGAGCCGCGGGCCGCAGGAGCGGTGGCAACGTAGCCGCCGGTATCGACGCCGCTGCCGGCGAGGAGCCAGGCGACCGGTGCCGTCGTGCCCGCGACCAGAAGATCACCGCTGGCTGAGTTCTCCGTGGCGCCCAGGGCGTCGGCGGAGAATGTGAGGGGCGACGCGGGCGGCGGGACAGGCGCGATGGCGATGACGCCGCCGATCGCGCTCGAGCCGTAAAGGTCGGCGGCACCGCCGCGTTCGAGCTCGACCGAACCGATGGCCAGGGTGGGAATCTCATCCCAGTGAATCCAGCCGCCAAAGGGATCGTTTAAAGGGACCTCATCGCTCACGACGAGGGTGCGGCTGGCAGCGGTGGAGCCCAGCCCGCGCAGACTGACGCCTTCCGTGGTGGGATTGGCCGTCCAGGAGCTGGTGCGGCGGTAGAGGGTGAAGCCGGCGACCTGGTGAAGGCGGTCGTCAAGCGCCAGCGCCGGCGGAGCGGCAAGTTGCCGGGCGTCAAGAGTAACAATGCTGCTGGACCGGTCGTCGACGCCGGGGAGGCCGCGGTCGGCGGTAACGGTGACGGCCTGCTGCACAGTCGCGGGCTGCAGCGTAACGGTGCTGACCGTCCCCGGCGCCTGAACGACGACGGTCCTTGCCGCAAAATCTGCGCGGCTCAAGGTGAGGGATTGCCCTGCGACAAGGCCAGACACGGCCGCGCAGCCGTCCGGGCCGGTGACGGCCAAGGTGTCAGCCTGCCCTCCGCCAGCCGGTGTCATGGAGACGTTCGGCAGCACGCGGCCACCGGCGGCAACGGCACAGATGCGACCTGAGGCACCTTTTGAGGTGTTTGCGGTCGCGGCTTGTGCCGTGGTGGAGGAAAAGGGAGGCCGAACTGCCGGGCCGGCGAACATTAAAGACAAAAACAACACAGGGGCATGGCTCTCATGGACGGAACACGTCTCATACCTGAGATGCGACGAAGCGTGGCGACGACCTGCCACGCGAAAGCCGGCAACACAGACCGGTACGCAGGCCAGGAGTGTGCAGGCCAGGAGTGTGTGGATGAAGGCAGCGGGCAGTGAAACCGATGGCCGCCGAAAGGCGCACGAGGACGGGCTTGCCAATCCGGCACAGCTTTCCCCATTTGCGCTTCCGGAGAGGGCTGGAACGACTGACCGCAGCGGTGAGGTGTGGCTGCGGGTGGTGGTCGAAACACCGCGCGGCAGCCGGGTGAAGTACAAGTTCGACGAGGACCTGCGCGCGATGACGCTGAAGTCCGTGCTACCCGCCGGCATGGCGTTTCCCTTCAACTTTGGTTTTGTCCCGAAGACGATGGGCGGCGATGGGGACCCTTTGGACGTGCTGCTGCTGACGGAAGAGCCCTTGTTTCCTGGGTGTGTGGCGGTCTGCCGGCTGCTGGGTGCCATGACGGTGGAGCAGACGGTTGCAGGCCTGACACAACGCAATGACCGGCTGCTCGCGGTGCCCGAGGTTCTTGATGCGTACGGTACCCTTCAGAGCCTCGAGGACCTACCTGCATCCCTGCTTACACAAGTCGAGGCGTTCTTTGAGCAGTATCACCGGCTCGGGGGCAAGGCATCTCGGACGCTGGCGCGGTTAGGCGTAGCGCAGAGCCGTGAGCTGCTGGACGAGGCGATCAAGCGATTCGGAAGGTAAGGATTCGGAAGGTAAAGGAGCGCAATGGATCTGTTGATTCGATGTTTGATCGGCGGCGTGGTGGTCAGCGTCTTCGCCATTCTGGGCGATGTGATCAAGCCCAAAAGCCTGGCGGGGATCACTGCCGCCGCGCCTGCCGTAGCCCTGGCGACCCTGGTGTTAACGCTGCACGCCAAGGGCGTCACGTACACCGCGCTGGAGTGCCGGTCCATGCTGGCCGGGGCGGCGGCGTACCTGCTGTTCGCACTGGCGGTCAGTCAGGTCCAGATGCGGTACAAACCCAAAGCAATGGCGGGGGCGGCGGCAATGCTGCCACTGTGGCTCGTAGCGGCGGGAATTTTGTGGGCCGTCTGGTTGAGGAGGTAAGCGATGGTGCGGATCGGGTGTGACTTCAGCAAGCTCGGCAAGACGAAACCCACGGAATATCTCACCCGCTTCTTGTTTGGGTGTGCGCTTACCCTGCTTTTTTCGATGATTACGAAGTGGGCGGGGCCAATCGTCGGCGGCTTGTTCCTCGCGTTTCCGGGGATCTATCCACCGGGCAGCAGCTTTGTAGAGAAGAAAGAAGAAGAGCGCAAGCTGAAGGCGGGCATGGACGGCAGGATGCGCGCCCGTACGTTGGCCAGCGGTCACGCCGTCGGCGCGGGGGCGGGCTGCTTCGGGCTGATGGGCTTTGCAGCGGTCGTGTGGCTGGGACTACCCCGCTTTGGCCTTGCGGCTTCGCTGGCAACCGGAACAGCGGTCTGGTTTGCGCTTTCGTTTGGGGCCTGGGCGCTGCGCGAACGGATGTAGCCGACCCTAGCTGAGCGCCCAGCTGGACTCCTGACTGGGCTCCCAGTTGGCTCTTAACTGGGTTGAAATTTTACCTGGGCTGATTCGATGGCTTTGCCCACACGCAACATGGTCTCTTCGTCGAAGTGCCTGCCCAGCACCTGAACGCCGATTGGCAGGCCGGCGGCGGTGGCTCCGCACGGCACGCTCATGCCGCAGATGCCCGCCAAGGAGGCAGCGACGGAGTAAATATCTTCGAGGTACATCTGCAGCGGATCGTCCGTCTTTTCGCCGAGCTTGAAGGCGGGCGTGGGGGTGACGGGGCAGACAATCGCGTCGACCTTGGCAAAGGCTTCGAGGAAGTCGCGGGTCAGCAGCGTGCGCACCTGCTGCGCTTTGCGGTAGTAGGCGTCGTAATAGCCCGCTGAAAGCACGTACGTTCCGAGCAGGATACGGCGCTTGACCTCGGGACCGAAGCCCTCCTCGCGGGTGTGGCGGAACATGGCGGAAAGCGTGTCGCTGTCCGGTGCGCGGGGGCCGAAGCGGACGCCATCGAACCGGGACAGATTCGAACTGGCCTCAGCGGTAGCGAGTACGTAGTAGGTTGGGACGGCGTAGCGGGTGTGCGGCAGCGAGATCGCCTCAACCGTGCAGCCGGCGGCGCGCAGGGCGTCAAGGGCCCCTTCCACAGCGGCGCGAATTTCGGGGTCGAGACCTTCACCGAGGTACTCAGCCGGAACGCCGATGCGCAAACCGGCGACAGGCTTCGCGAGTTCCTCGGTATAGGACGGCACAGGATGGTCGGCAGCCGTGGCGTCCAGCGGATCGGGCCCGGCGAGAACTTCGAGTACCGTCGCGGCGTCAGCGACCGTGTGGGCCAGAGGACCGATGCGGTCCAGCGAGGACGCAAACGCGATCAAGCCGTAGCGCGAGACGCGCCCATACGTGGGCAGCACGCCGACCACCCCGCAAAAGGCCGCAGGCTGGCGGATGGAACCACCGGTGTCGGTGCCCAGCGAAATCATGCAGAGATCGGCAGCCACCGCAGCCGCCGATCCGCCCGAAGAGCCGCCCGGGACGCGATCAAGGGCGCGGGGATTGCGAACCGGCTTGTAGGCGGAGTTTTCATTTGAGGAGCCCATCGCAAACTCGTCGCAATTGAGCTTGCCGAGCACGACGGCACCGGCCGCCTCCAACCGCGCGACGGCCGTGGCATCGTAGGGCGGGTGCCAGCCGGCCAGAATGCGCGAGCCGGCGGTGGTCTCCAAGCCCTTGGTGGCCAGCACGTCCTTGATGCCGACAGGGATGCCGGCGAGCGGACCGAGCGGGCGGCCGGCGCGGGCGTCTGCATCGACCTTTTCAGCCTGGGCGAGGGCTCGTTCGGGGCTGAGGGCGAGATAGCTGCCAATCTCGCCGTCAACGGAGGCTATGCGCGCGAGGTACTCCCCGGCAAGCGCGACGGCCGAAAGCCGGCCTTCGGCGACCGCGGTGCGCGTGAAGGAGAGATCTGGTGCGGAGGTCGGGACGGAGGCGGCGTCTGTCATGCGGCGAGGGTGTCCTTCAATACCTGTCGTTTGTTTCAGGTTTCGGTTCTTGCGTCTTCAAATGTCAGTTCCGGCTAGCGCTCAATCACCTTGGGAACCTTGAAGAAGCGCCCATCGGTCTCGGGAGCGTCGCGCATCACCAGGCTGCGGTCGACAGAGGGCCGGACCGCATCGGTGCGCAGAGATTCGCCGGCCGCCGCGGGTACGGTGCCGAGTGAGTCGGCAACCTGAGCCATCGGCGCCACATTCGCGGTGTCCAACTCGTCCAGCTGGACGATGTAGCCGAGTACGGCATCCAGATCGCGGGCCATGCGCTGGAGTTCCTCCTCTGTAGGTTCGAGATTGGCTAGCGCGGCGACGTGGCGAACCTCCTCTGCGGAAACTCGGGAACCGTGAGAGCCAGCCATCACAGCACTTGCCTCGCCTTCGTGCGATGTACCGTCCTTTGATCTGCCGTCGTTTGATGTACCGTCGTTCAACGAAGCTTCCTTTCCTGCTGATCCCTGGTGAGCTTGCCGGCCCGGGCAGCCTTTGCCGGGCCCGCTGCTGCCAGGCCCGCTGCCGGCCGTGGGTCCGGGCGGGCCACCCGCAGATCCAGTCCCTGCAGCACCACGCCCGCGGTTTGCGCCAGATCACGCTGCAGCACATCGCGCATGCCGAGGAGCGAACCGAGCCAATCGTCACCTGAGACGAGCAGATGCAGCGTGCGTGACTCGTCCAGGGCAACGACTGTGCAGCGGGCAGCGAGCGCCGAGCCGCACACCACGGGCAGCGCGGCGGCAAGGCGATCCTCTTCGGAGAGGGTGCGCAGACTTCTTGCCAACGAACTCCTCAACAGCGTGCGCATTCCCTGCATCGTGCGGATCTCCAGAACGTATTATCGCGCGAGGCACTCGGCGGCGGCGGTAGCGGACAGGCAATCGGCAGCGGCGGCGGGGAAGTAGCGAAGCACGAGGTCTCGATATCGTTCCAGAAACAGCGGTGTAGCGAACTCGGCGGACCAACTTCGGGCATCGGACGGCTCGAAATGGGGCTCGCCGGTGCCCTCCCAATGCAGAATGGCCTCAACGGCGGAATCGGCTGTCTGCGGGGAGAAATAAGCGCCGGTGCGCTTGGGCCCGGTGCCGCGAACGGTTTCCAGCGAACCCCCGGCACCGTAGGCGATCACGGGACGGCCGCAGGCCTGGGCTTCGAGCGGCACCATACCGAAGTCCTCATCTGCGGCAAAGAGCAGGGCACGGCAGCGAGCGTACTCCGTCCACAGGGCGGCATCGGAAAGCTCGCCGAGGAATTGCACCGGAGCTCCAAGTCTGGCGGCCAGGCGACGCAGGCGGGACTCCTCGGGCCCGGTTCCGGCGATGCGAAGCGGGCGGCCGAGCCGGGCGCACGCCTCAATGGCGAGGTCCGTGCGCTTGTAGGCAACAAGACGGCCGGCACAAAGGTAGTGGTCTTCCGGCGTGACCTGCCCAGGTGCCGGGGCCCGGTCTAGGCTGATGGGCGGAGGCAGAACATCGGCTTCGCGGCCATAGCAACGGCGAATGCGATCGGCAACATAACGAGAATTGGCCACAAAGTGCGTGACGCGGGAGGCCGCCGCTTGATCCCAACGGCGGACAGGGCCGGCAACGGCGGAGAATGCCAGCCGGGTGACCGGGTCCATGGCACGCCGGTACGTCTCAAAGCCGTCCCACAGGTAGCGCATCGGCGAATGGCAATAACAGATGTGCACGGCACCCGGGGACAGACGAACTCCCTTGACGGGACCGCTGTCTGAAGACAGCACGAGATCAAACCCGCGGAGATCGAGGGACCTCACGGCAGCGGGGTAAAACGGCAGCAGTTGCCGGTGAAAGCGGCCGGCCCAGGGCAGAGATTGCAGCCGGGAGGTGTGCATGGCACGCCCCCGCAGCGTGGCCGGCAGACCCTGGGAACAGGCCAGCAGCGTGAAGAGTTCTGCCCGCGGGAAAAGTGAGGCGATGCACTCGGCGACGCGCTCGCCGCCCCCACGCGTGACGAACCAATGATGGAGAACGGCTACGCGCATACATGAGAGGTTTGTGACATCCTTCCTATGATGCCGTCCTAGTAGGCCCCGTCCTGATTGACCACCGAGCTCAACGTCCGGATAAGGATCCGGAGATCCCCGGAGAGACTCCACGTCCGCGCATACTGGCGATCCAGCAGAATACGCTCAGGATAGCTGACCCGGCTTCGGCCTGATACCTGCCAAAGCCCGGTGACACCCGGCTTCACCATGCAGTAATCGGCGAAGCACTCGCCGTACTTTTCTACCTCGGCGGCAACGATGGGCCGAGGGCCGACCAGGCTCATCGAACCGGTTAGCACATTCCAGATCTGCGGCAGTTCATCCAGGCTGGTGCGGCGAAGAAACTCCCCAACACCCGTCACCCGGGGATCATGCTTGAGTTTGTGATCCTTCTTCCACTCGGCACGGGCGTCCGGGTGAGCGGCCAGGTAGTTCTCCAGAACCTCGGCCGAGTTCACACACATGGTGCGGAACTTCCACATCGAAAAGAAACGACCGTGGCCGCGGATCCGGCGATGCGAGAAAAAGATCGGACCCGGCGAACTGAGCCGGACGGCGAGGGCTACGACCCCGATCACCGGCAAAAGAACCGGCAGGCAGAGAATTGCCAGCAGAAGGTCGATAGCGCGTTTAATCAGGCGATACCGGAGCGTATGTTCTGGACCACGGGCTGCGGACCTACCCGCAACCGGCCGATATACCTTGGCCGGCGGACCGTCTGGAATGAAAAAACGCTGCGGGACCACTCCCATCTCTTCCGAATTTCCTGAATCTGCCATGCCGAGCGATCATCTCCGCACCTATACCGTTGCTCTTTTGGCGGTATCGATGCCCTGTTGTGGCAAGGAAAGCTCTGCGCTGCTTGCCGGTCCCGTTGAGAGAGTGCCCTTCCCCAGTCATCTCTCTTGCTCGCTCGGAAGTTACAGTGATTAGGACGTTTCTTCTTTTGGCCTAGTGTACCGCCGTGGAGGAATTCCAGCCACTATCTTTGCCTACCGAACCCAAAAGGGAACGGCTGACGTCGGTCCCGATCCGGAACCGCAGCTTGTCCGATTAAGACAACCCGCCGGCCGCCTCTGCCTTCGCGCTACGTCTCAAGCGGAGGACCACACGTCCTGGCAAGCGGCGGCTCCCTACCCTGCAGGGGCGGGCAGCGACGCCGGCGTCGGCAGCGTAGGTGAAGGCGGTAGCCGCCAGAGCGTGAGCCGGTCAAAGGTTTGGGGGTGGGTTAGGCCGGGTCCGCTCTCCCAAACGTCGGACGGCAGAATACTCGACCAGACCGCCGTGCTGCCCGGCTCGGGCGAATGATCGAGCACCATCAGTCGTGCCCCCTGTTCGTGGGCCCACCATACGCGGCGGTCATCCTTCACATCCCATCGAAGCCCGGCCGCGGAGGGGTCGAGCACGCCGCCCAAATCCACAACACGTCCCACTACTCGCCCCACTGCCGGCTCCGCAGACGAAAACAGCACTTCACCCACCGGCGTCAGTGCCACACGTTCAAAGGTCGGCTGCCTCGCCAGGAACCGGGCAAGGTCTGCATACCCTCGCTCACGCTGCAGCTCCGCGGGCATCGCAGGCCAGACAAACAGCAGGCTCACAACCATTCCGTACGCCGCGCAGGCCGCACCGACCGCTAACGCGAACCGTGGCCGGAACAGACTTCCAGCCGCAAAGACGGAAGCCGTGCAGGTCGGCGCGAGCAGTAAAACCTCGCGCGAGGTGACGGCGGTATGGGTGGCCAGGTAATACAGAGCGGCGAGCCCCGCCCAGGCAATGGGCAGCCAGGCGCTCGGCTCCAATCGCATCCACATGCTGCCCTTCGGCGACGCCGCCGTACTGCCCCCAGCCGTCCTGCGACGGCCCGCATACCGGCCGCCTAACCACACGCCCAGGCCGGCCAGCGCCACCAGCAGCCAGGGCGCACCGATCCCAACCCGGAGGATTCCCTGCACCAGCACGGAGGTTCCTGGCGCGGCAATATCGGCAAGCACAGGGTTCGGCAGCGCTGTGCCGAAGGTCCGCACGGTGTACAGCAGCCATCCCGCGCCCGGGCCCACAGCGAGCAGCAGTCCGGTAAAGAACAACAGTGCTCTCCGTCCGAAACGCAGCGGCGTATTCACCCAGCGCGCAAACAGAAACGGGCTCAGGCAAACGGAAAAGAACAGCATCTCCGGCCGTAACAGCGGCCCACAGCCAGCACAAAGGCAAGCCGCCAACAGCCGCGCCGGCCGGATCGGTGCGGTGAGCGGACCGGCGACCAGCGCGCAGCCCCAACACGCCACGCTCGCCGCCGCCAGCATTTCGGAGCCCGAAAACGCCTCGGCGCCCCAGTAAGGGCTCACTCCCACGACCAGCACCACCAAGGCCGGCAATACACGGCGCGTGCCCACACCGTCCCCGGCCCCAGCCGCGGTCACGAGCCCCTGCGTGAACCGGTACAGCCCGGCGGCAAAAAAAATTGCCGCACAAATCGTCAGGATCTTGCCCGCGAGCACCCAGTCCGGCGTCAAGCTCCCCAACAACTCGTGACATCCCCCCAACAGCGCAACCCACAGCGGCGAGGCGTCACCAAATACCGCCCTGCCCTGGACCCCAAACCCGTGGTCCGCCGTCAGCGACCGCGCAAACGCCAGATGCAGGTACCCAGTTTGCGTCCAGAGATGCCGTGTCCCAACCCACCAAACCACCGCCCAGACGGCTGCAGCCGTGAGGACACCAACCTGAGTCAGTCCGTCGCGACGGCTTCTCTCCGGTTCCTCACGCGTCTGGAATGGGTCATGGAGGTTGGCTGGCATACGTCCTTCGCAGCATACGCGTAGCATCCGGAAGCGCCTAGGCAGACCCCGAATGCGTAGGCCACGTGCTGGTCAGTGCCGCAGCGCCCGGGTCATCGGCGGCCCTGCCTTCTATGGGCAACCGTGCCGCCGGCTGTGTCCGGACGACGCGGGTCCAGACGATACAAAATCAGCAGGTTACGATCGGGGTCGTCCATCGCCGGGAACGCCGCCACACGCACCGGTTGGTATAGCGGCTGCAAAGCATCCATCTTGTCGTCGTCGATCTCATTCCAGGCCACGTACCACCCGGGCCGGTACTGCCGCACGCGTTCGTCAAGATCCAGCGTGCCAAAATCGTCATCAATGGACGGCAGCCCCGTCATCAACGTCAGGTCGGAGCCCGAGACGGAAAGTACCCACGGGGACTGTCTCCGGTCGGCTCGAACGATCGCCGCAATCCGCCGCGCCGCCTCCAGATAGCTGTACTCCGGATGATTTACATAGTCCGCCTCTTGCCGGATCCCGGCAACGGCAATCCCGCCCACGCAAACAACGCCCGCGGCCAACATCCCCACCCGCCATCCCGTCGAGCCGAGCGTCTCCGCCCAGGCGAGCCCCTCATCGAACGCCATAGCCACCAGCGCGATCACGGGCATCGCCAGAGGAACGTAGTACCGCGGCTGCAAATTATTGTGGTACCCCAGCAGCAACAGGTAGCCGGCAGACCACAGCAACAACGTACCCACCAGCGGCTCCTGGAAGAACCGCCGCCGGAACACCGCCATCGCCGCCATCGCCCCCACAAACAGACCATAGAGCCACCCACCGAGGAATCGGCCATCCCACAGCGTGTTGTGCACCACGTCCATCAGTGGCTGCAGCTCGAAGCCGGTGTAGGCATTTGCCTCAAAGAGGTACCGGTACTCCGCCATCAGGTGAAAGCGCACGAGCAGCGCAAAATACCCGCTCCAGATCGCCGCGGCAATCGTCAGAGGAACCGTCGCCAGCCGAACCGCCGCGCGCCACCGCCCGCCCGCCATTCGCCACAGCAGGTAGAGCAGCGCCGGAAACAGCGCCACCGCCGTCGGCTTCGACAAGCCCAGCAGCGCTAAGGCAACGCCAAGGCCCATCGTCTTACCCAGATGCAAAGCTCGCGCTCGGCCGGCCTTTGGCTCCGGATCTGGCCGCATGGACGCAGCCAGCCAAAGCACAAGGACGCTTAGCGCGGCTACCAGCGGCTCCAGAATGGCAAGCCGGTCGAACGCAAATAAGAAAGGATTGGCGCACGCGAAAAACACTGCCAGCGGCGCCGTGAGACCGGAACCTCCCGACCGAGACAGGTCGTGACCCACGGCCGCCTCTGCTCCCTTTCGCCGCTCCAGCAACCCATACAGCGCCAGCAGCGCCACACCGAAGACCACGACCGCCAGCGCCCGTGCCGCCACCAGCGAAACCCCGGTCACCGCAAACACCGCGGTCAGCAACAGCGGCCACACCGGCATGGCCACCGCCGGATTGAAGTCGCCGGGCAGAAACCAGTGTCCCAGGACAAAGTGACGAATGGCGCCGTCGCCATACCATCCTTCGTCGGTGTACTTTGACCAGTCGTTCCATGGGGAGTTGTGCGGAAAATCAGCGCCAAGGTGCAGGAAGTGCATACAGTACAGCACTAGGCTGACGGCCAGCAGCA
Organism: uncultured Bryocella sp.; assembly: GCA_964235515.1. Classification (GTDB taxonomy): domain Bacteria; phylum Acidobacteriota; class Terriglobia; order Terriglobales; family Acidobacteriaceae; genus Granulicella. The sequence continues at coordinate 25,757 of CAXSBL010000004.1, read as the reverse complement.
AACGGTGCACCAAAGTCCAGAGCCCGCGGCGTCCTGCATCAGCGCCAGCTACGGCCCCTAGCACGCCGGATTCGCGGAGAGGCGCAGCTTCACCCACGGTTTACGCAGGCCGCCACCAGGAAGTGGTCCCGCCGGAACCTATTCGTACGCCAGCGCATCGATCGGGTCCTTGCGCGCCGCCTTCAACGCCGGGTAGAGCGCTCCAAAGAACGCGCCGACCAGCGTAATTACGGTGGCGATGCCGATCCACCGGCCTGTCAGCTCGAAGCTCATGGTCGGGACACGCACCCCCAGCGCAAGCTTCAGCAGAAGCGTCATCGCGATTCCCAGCACGACACCCACCAACGCCAGCAATCCGGTCTCGCGCAAGACAACCGACACGATAGCGCCCTGCCCCGCGCCCATGCTCTTCAGAATGCCGATCTCCCGCGTACGCTCCATCACGGCCGTGTACATGGATTGAAAGATCACCAGAAAACCGATCACGGCGGCGATGCCGATCACCACGCGCAAACCGATGTTGAACCCGGGGTAATGCTCCGGCGTCATCTCCGAAAGGAAATCCTGGATCGTCTGCACACTCCAGTCGTTCAGGCCCTCGGTGCCCAGCAACTCCTGCCGCACCGCCGCCTGGTATTTCGGCGGGTTGTCGGTGCGCAGCAGAAAGGCGGAGGCCTTGCCTGGGTTGCCGTCCAGAGCGTCCAGCGTGGTCAGCTGCATGAATTTACGGCTGCCTTTTCCGTGCTCCACGATGCCGCAGATGCGGAATTCATGGTTCAACGCCTTGATGCTGTCGCCGATGTGCAGATGCTTCCCATTCGCCTGCACGTCGTCAATGATCATGTCATAGGGCTGCTGAAACGGCGTGCCTTCCAGGAACACAAAGGGTTTCAGCGCGTCGTAGCTCTGAAAGTCGATCCCATACAGATTCTCCAGCGAGGCCCCAGTCGTCAACTTAATGTTGATTGGAGAAACCACTGCGACATGCGGCAACTTGCGCAAAACATCCGCAATGCGGATATCGGCCGACGCGCTGGAGGTATTCAACAGCACACCACCCTGCCCAGGCCGCGCCATCATGTCCCACCCGCTGCCCGTGGTCTGCGCCCGGCTGCCGTCGAGAATGCCAAACATGATCGCCGCGATGGAAAGAATCATCACCACCTCGATGGCGACGGCCAAGGCGCTGATGACGGAGCGGAGCGGACGGTGAACGAGATTGCCTAGTATCAGTTTGTTCAAAACGGGAGCGCCTTGCCTGAGGGTTGAAGCGTGAAGGTTGAGATAACAGAGCGCAACCCGAGGTGCACCGGCGGCTCTGGTCAAACTACCTCCCGTCAGTCTACCCCTCGTCCCGTCTCCTTGCTCTATTCCCTGGCTCCATCTCCTCGGTCGCCGCACCCTACCATCGTCCCGGCACCGCCGTCAGCCCGCCTGCAGGCCACCCCTGAACCGATTCGTCGACGATCGCGTGATCTCCCTATCCATGGGCATGCGTCGCCCGCTCAGCAACATTCCCAGAACCGGCGTGATGTAGCCGCAGAAGAAGATCGCCAGCGCGATACCAATGTTGCCGAGACGGGTTGCCGAGATCGCGCCACCCAGCATTGCCTCCGGCGCCACGTGCGCAAAATCCAAAACCAGAAACAGGCCCCAGGGTTGTCGCCGGATATCGCCGCACACCGCACTCGTGCTGGCAAACAGCATGAGATAGATCAAGGGTTGCAGCAAGAGAACGCCACGCCAGCCGTCGATGTGATACGCCTCGGCAGTTGGGCTGAACGAGATCCCAGTCGTGGTATCCGAGTCGGCAAGGCCTCCCATCTCGTGCGAATATGCATTGCCCCCTACCGAGACACCCGCCAGCTTGTGCGGACTCAGCAGGTGAGGAATCCAGTCCTCAAAATAAATCCCGATCGCCCGGTACCCAAAGTAGTGGCCCTGGTCGGAAAACGAGATCAGCACCGAATCGTTCGGCAGCATCGTCAGCCGGTCGAACAGCCCCTGCGGTGAACCGTAGTAGTAGTTACGCCAATCCAGATCGCTCGGGGGCTGCCACTCGCGGGCGCGCCGGCGCAACTCCGGAATGTGTGTCAGGTAGTGCTCAATCAGCCCCACGCGTTCAGACAAGGTGCCTGTCTGCACGTCGTTCCGGTTCGCGGAGATCTGAACCAACACGGTCTGCGCGAAAACACAGAAGCAAACGATAAAGACCAAATGCTTTAATCGCAGCCGATACCGTGCCCACGCCGCCCCGATCAGCCAGCAAACCACGGGCAGAAACATTCCCTGTTTGCTGAAAGCGGTAAGGCCGTCGCCAAAGATATATGCCATGCCAACCAAACTGATTATGCTCGTGCTGCGCCGTCCACCGCTGTCCTTCACTGCCGCAACGGTAGCCAGCAAAACACTCAGCGGCAAAAACGGGTTCACAACAATCAGGGAGTGCAGCACCTGCCCGCCATGCTCGGGCAGCGTCGTTGCGGCCGTAATCATCAGCCCATACACGACAAGACAGCCCAGAGCGGACGCCCGGTAGTCAAACTGGCCCACCTGCAGCAGCCCCGCCAGACCGTGTTTGGTCGTCACGAACTTCCGGCTGATCAGGGCGGCAATCAGCATGGCGCCCATCGTGCCCACATACGTGCTCATCACGAGCAGCGGCTGCTCCAGGTTGGTCTGGGCGGCCTGACCCAGCAGTGCCTTGTACACCGTGCCGACGTCAACCACCAGCAAGGAGAAAAACAGGATGTACGCGCCCGCCGGACGGGCTAGTCCCTCGGCCACATTGAAAGCAAAGACGCTGAGCATGAAGAAAACAAAGATCAGCGCGCTGTAACGAGGATCGGTTCCTTCCGCCAGCTGCACGATCACCAGCACGCTCGTAAAGACGACGGCGGGAAAGAGCGGCACGCGCGTGGGAAACGGAAGGGTCACCGGCCCCCAGTGTAGGGTGCCCGCTACCCCGAAAACCTCCCCCAAAAGGAACAGCCGCGTACCCTTTTTGTCCGGCCCGCTGCAACAGACAGGCCATGTCCACACGCAAAAAGGAAGCCGCCGCACCAGTAGGATCGAAGCGATCCGGCAAAGCAACAAGGGGAGGCAGTATGAGGAGGCAACGCCTGGTCGCGCCGGAGATTCGGTTCGCCTGCCTATTTGCCTTTGCCGTCGCTCTGGTGCGGCTATGGTTGGCCCGGCCTCTGCGCTTCTGCGGCACGCCGGACGCCTGCTTCTACCTCGGCATGGGAGAAAACCTGGCCGCCGGCAAAGGTTTTCACGCCCGCTTCCTCTATGACTTCCAGCTGCCGCACCTCTCCCTGCCCAACACCGGCATCGAGTACTGGCGCCCGGGCATCAGCCTTCTGCTGCAGATCCTCCGGCCGTTCGGATCGATCACCCTTGGGAGCAGTATCTTCCTTACGATCCTCGTCGGCATCCTGTACGCCGCCGCAGCCTGGCACATCGCCATGCAAAACTACGGCGACCGGCGGCTGGCCCTGGCGGCCTTTGCGCTCTGCCTGGTCGCGGCGCCAGTCTGGACCGGCTCTCTCTCGCCCGATTCCGGCCTCTATTACGGCGCGGCCGCGGCTTGGTTTCTAGCGCTGTTCACGGGCCGCCGCCAAGGCTTAGTACAGGACGTTCTGGCAATCTGCTGCGTCGCGGCAGCTTACCTGATCCGCAATGATGCCGCCTTGCTTGTATTTCCCCTGATTGCTGTCCTATGGATGCGGCGCCATCGTCGGTTAACCACACAAGCCGCTTCCCACGCGGGATCGTCCTCCCTTTATACGGTCGCTATACTCTGCGCCTTCGGTCTCGCTCTTCTTCCTATGCATCTTCTCTACCGTCAGGTGCTGGGAACAGCGTTTCCCTCGGGCACCGCGCAGGCCTTTTTTCTGAACGATTTAAGCGACTTCGTCCGCTACGGCGAACCGGTAAGCCGGCACACTCTCTTTGCGCACGGGCTGAAACATCTCGTGGTGTTCCGCCTTTCCACCCTGGTCACGGCGCTGTATCGCATTGCGGCTCTGGTCGTTGGCTATGCCGGATTGATATTCCTGCCCGGCCTGTTTTTGCCCGACCGGCACAGCACAGGGGCACCCCCGCGGACGCGCAAACTGCCTGAGCTCACCGGTCCAGTCACATTTTTCGCCGTCACCTTAGCGGTGTATATGGTCTTGCTTCCCGCCATTGGTGGCTTCTCCATCCTGCGTTCCTTTCTGGCCGTACTTCCCTTCCTGCTCGTCCTGACTTTGCTCGGCATCCGCCGTTCGGTGCCGGATTCGCGACTGGAAGCTGTGCTCACTATCGCGCTGATCGCCACTTACCTCGTGGGTGGAGTTATGGAGACACGGCGTGAGGTGGAAGCCGCAAACCTGATCGGCGCCGCCGACCGTGCCGCCGCGCAAGTCCTAGCCGCCTCCGGAGCCTCCCCCGCCTCAGCTGTCATCATGACCCCCGACCCCGTGCAGTTTTCCGTCACCACGGGGTTCACGGCTCTCGCGCTCCCCATTAACGGGCCGGATGCCATCGCGCATGCGGCTGGGGACTTCGGCGTAACCCATGTCATCCTGAACACCGATGATTTGCCGGCCTCGCTTGAAGCTTTACAGCTCCGGTTGCATCCATTGCATTCGGAAAGGGTACCCGCGGCGCACCTTTTAATTTGGTCATTGCCGGCAGCCCCGGCCGCCTTGCCAGGGACCTGAAGCGGGACCGATCATTGAGGCAGAGATACCGGGAGGCCGGCCAGCTGTGCAGATTTCGGTTGAAAACCAGGTACGGGTCGGCAGGGAGTTGCGCCAGGAGCGGGAACGGCGCCAATTCGCTTTGGAAGACATGGGACGCGTAACCCGGATCTCCGTGCGGCATCTGCAGTCGCTTGAGGCCGATCTCTTCGACGAACTGCCCGGCGGCGTGATTCGCAAAGGCATCATTCGCAGCTACTGCCAGCACCTCGGGCTCGACGCCGAACATTGGCTCGGCAGGGTCGCCGAGGCGGGCGGATTGGACGATTCCGAGCCGGATCTGGCGCAGTTCGCCGAAAATGTACACCGCGCACGCCTGGAGAGCATGGCCCCGATCCGCCGTCGATGGTGGGGCGTTCTCGCGCTCGTTCTGCTGCTGATGGCGCTGGCCTATGCGGGGTGGCACTTCGTCGTGCAGCCGCGAACAGGGCTGCACCTCCATCGCCCAGGCGTGCCCTCTCCGACAGGCGCGCCGAATGGGGACGCCCCGGCCCCATTGGCTTGATCCATGGTGCTGTCGGCTTGATCCATGGCATCTTTGGCTTCATGGCACCACCAGCTTGATTGATGGCGTCGCGAGCCCCCCTTCATGCGACGGGATCAAGGGTGGCCGCGGAACCCCGGCGTGTACGACCTCGCCGTGAGACCGGGGTAGAATAACAACGTTCCGTGCACGTCCATCCAGTGCGGAGCGCCCGGCCTGCTAACGCAGTGATCCGGGCGTCGGGCGTCCGGCTTCCGGGCGGGTCCGGCTATCTCATGCGAGGAGCACTACTCTTTTGTCCACCACCGACCGTTACCTTTTCACCAGCGAAAGCGTCACCGAAGGCCACCCTGACAAGATCGCCGACCAGATCTCCGATGCCATCCTGGACGCTTGTCTGCGTGAGGATCCGCTGAGCCGTGTGGCCTGCGAGACGCTTACCTGCACCGGCCTGGTCGTCGTCGCCGGCGAAATCACCAGCTCCGCTCACCTTGACGTGCAAACACTGGTTCGCGAAACGGTTCGCTCCATCGGCTACGATGACGCGCGCAAAGGCTTTGATTGCAACACCTGTTCCGTGATCTCCGCGATTAACAAGCAGTCGCCCGACATCGCCCAGGGTGTGGACACCGGCGGTGCCGGCGACCAAGGCATGATGTTCGGCTATGCTACCAACGAAACTCCCGAGCTGATGCCCACGCCGATCTCGCTGGCCCATCGTCTGGCCGAAAAGCTAACCGAAGTGCGTAAGTCCGGCAAAATGCCCTATCTGCGTCCCGATGGCAAGAGCCAGGTCACCGTGGAGTACTCTGCCGAAGGCAAGCCGGTACGCGTGGATGCCGTCGTGATCTCCACCCAGCATGCCGATGAGATCGGTAACGATCAGCTGCGTGCCGAGGTCCAGGAGCATGTGATCGAGTCGGTCATTCCCGCGGAACTGCTCGACGAAAACACCAAATACCACATCAATCCAACCGGGCGCTTCGTCATCGGTGGACCCATGGGCGATACCGGTCTTACCGGCCGGAAAATTATCGTGGACACCTACGGTGGCATGGGCCGGCACGGCGGTGGGGCCTTCTCCGGCAAGGACGCCACCAAGGTGGACCGTTCTGCGGCGTATATGGCGCGCTACCTTGCAAAAAATATCGTCGCGGCAGATCTGGCCGACCGCTGCGAGGTCCAGTTGGCCTACGCAATCGGTGTTGCCGAACCGGTCAGCGTTCGTGTCGACACCTTTGGAACAGGCAAGATCTCCGAGGCGCACCTGATCACTCTGATCCGCGAAAACTTCCAGCTCACCCCCAAGGGCATCATCGAAAGCCTGAACCTCCGCCGACCGATCTTTAAAGCAACCGCGGCATATGGTCACTTCGGCCGCACGGGCGACAGCTTTACTTGGGAGAAAACTGATAAAGCCGAGGCCCTGAAAATCGGTGCCAAAGCGGTCCAGTCGGAGCTGGCCGTCCAATAGCCCCCACGAAGGATCTGCTCCGACAGCTTGAAGAGCAGAACGTCGATCTTCATCTTGCGTCAAGCGACCTTTCGCTAGAGGAGACCACAGTTCCAGCTGTGGTCTCCTTTGGGCGGACCTCACCTCGCACCCTAGCTCTAGGTTCCTTTGGTCTCGATGTCGAAAGCGAACTCCTTAATGAGTTGTCATCCTAAGCATCGCGAAGGACCTTGCGTTTTTTTTGAGATCTCTAGGTTATCGGCAAAATAGCTGTAAGTTCAACACAGCGGGTTGCTGGATGGTGTCTAAGATTTCCTTCCCATTCCCGAGAGATCCGCAGCTCTCACTGCTACGCGTATCAGCATTCTGCCTCAGCTGGCGAGCAGCACCCTGTTTCGGCCCGCGGTCTTGGCCTCATACAGTGCTTGATCCGCACGCTGAATCATGCCGGTAAGGCCATCATCCAGATCGCGGTAGGTCGCAGCGCCGATGCTAACGGTCAAATGAAAAGCCTGATCCATCTGCGCCGGCGTTCTTGCCGCTAGATGCGTCACCTTCTGAATATTCTCGCGAATCCGCTCAGCGACCAGACGAGTCGCCTCCTTGGGCGCATTGGGCAGCAGCACGGCAAATTCCTCCCCGCCCCACCGGCAAAGCACATCGATGCCGCGAATGGAATCCTGCATCTGCTCCACGGCCGCACACAGAACCTCATCGCCCGTCTGATGACCAAAGTTGTCGTTCACTCGCTTGAAGTGGTCCAAATCCACCATCAGCAGAGAGAATGGCACCCCGGATCGTTGACTGCGCAGGAGTTCCTTTTCACACCATCTAAGAAATACCCGCCGATTGTACAGTCGTGTGAGCGGGTCGGTACTGGCCATGTGCTCCAGTTCTCCCACCAGCATGGAGGTCGTCATCCAGAAAAAGCCGAAGGCAACGCCCGTCGCCACGGCGATGTACAGCCCGAAGACGGCCAGGCTTACGAGGTAGTTCACATGCCGCAGCTGTGGCGCAAACATCTGCAGACCCGCCCGGATCAAGTTGACCAGCACAAACGCGAACAGCACCACAGAGTTGAAGAGCGCCGGCGCCCGGACCTGCCGTTGTGCTAGACGCAACAGCGCGGCAGCCGTCACCATACCTTGAACGGCAACGAGGAGACTGAGGCAGATCACGCGTGCACGCCAACCAACGACACCGTGCATCACGAAACCGTCCACCAATGCTTGAAGGCCAAGGAGCAGGCCACCGTGCCAGAACGGAACATCCGAATCGTCCACCAAACGGAGCACGGCCACATGAAGCAGCACAAAGGAAAGCAAAAGGTTTAGGTCGGCGCCGAGAACCGAGCACAACGGGAGTGTCGCCGGCACCATCATCAAGCCCGCGCCGAAAGCGCCCGCCGCAAAAGCCGCGCTTAGAAGGCCTACGCCCCTCAATCGTGGGCTGGCCAAGCGAACGACCAGTAACGACAAACTGCCGCATGCCAGCAGCGTCGTACCAAAGATCAGGATAGCGGTGCTGGGCTGCATAGAATCTACTTCGTGCCTTTTCTCGGTTCCCGGTGCAACGTGACTGTCTGCCTTTGGAAGTCCGACGCAAACAAACTTCGATCAACTTCTACCAAATCCACCATGAATGCAAGACCTGACAGTAACCACGGCATAGTACCTTTGCCCAAGCTGCATCCTTTGGGGGATTGCGCCTTGATGGACATGGCAGACGAGCCTGCTGCTCCAGATTCGCATCATTTCAGGCCCTCGCAGGACACTCCATGCTTTCTAACCATGGAATACGGGCAAAGTTGCTAAGGTTCTCGTCGCCGTTAAGCGCCTACTTTAGAACGGCCGCCGAAGAGAAACAGATCGCGGATAGACCAAGCTAAGCAATTTCCAGGTGAGAAGTCTTCCTTATTCGCAAAAAGGCCCAACCGATCCGGTTCTGCTGCATATTCCCATTTCGGGATGTCCTAAGATAGGGCGCATTTACGATCTCCCCAGGCCGGCCCACGGTCGTTCCCGTAGCTGGAGCGCGAATTGCATCACAGAAGGAACGGAGGAACGGATGGGCAAGACAAAACACAGCAGGACGTCGCCGGCACCGACGCAGGATCCTCTCTACTACAAATTACACACGTTGCTGGAGACGATCCGGATGATCAAAGTCTACGAGGATCCGCTTTGCACTCTGCTGCACGCCATCCAGACTGCGGGGAAAGCCAGTCCGGAGGTGGAGCAGGAGCTTCACTCCTTGCTGGAGGAAATGCCCGCGGAGGCGTACACGCTGGAACTGCATGGCGTGCGCGCTCTGTTGACGGATGGCTTGCCGACAACCGGCCACGCCGCTAAGAAGAATCAGGCCTATCCTTCGGGCAAGCCTAAAGTGCCTGGAAAACGAGTAAACCGGAAGCCAGTGACCGGAAGCGACTAGAGGCAACCGAGTGGCTGTTGGGCAGCTTCTGCGCCCTTATCGGTAGGTACTGCCCTACAACAGCCGTCGTTCTGCCACATTCGATCGGTAGGTGTTCTATCTTGGGACACAGCTCAACGGTCCTTCGGGGATATGATTGGCTCGATGCTGGACTCGGAACCGCTAAAACCAGACGTCTGCAAAGTTTTGCCTGAACGCCCCGAAAGGAACGACCGTCATTCCGCTGCGACCTGCAAACGCCGGGCATACCGAGCCCCGTTATACTGAGCCCTCGATACTCGCTTCGGGCCTCGTCGACCCCACCCGCGATACCCGCGAAGAACGCTGGGCAGATATTGCATCCGTGCTCCTATTTCTCGGGTTAGGCGTCATCTTGGCTTTGCCGCTCTTCTCCAAGGAGTCCTGGCTCATCTTCGTGCAGGACGACCTTCTGTATTACCTGAAGGTTGCGCAGAACCTCTCTCACGGCCACGGCTCTACCTTCAATGGTATCGCCCCGACCAACGGCTATCAGCCTCTCTGGTTTCTTGTGCTGACCATCGTTAGCTGGTTCACAGAAAATCCGAAGACCGTGCTTGGCTTTCTCGCAGTCAGCGACTGGATCGCGGCCTTGGTGACGTTCCTGCTCGCTCGCCGCCTGCTGCGCTTATGCGCCGCTCCCCCGCTGTTGGCCTTTGCGCTGAGCGCGGCGGTCACCCTGTATTCCGTTACCCTCTTCTTCTACGGGATGGAGGTCACGTTAACCGTACCGTTGTTCCTTGGTACCGTCTGCCTGCTGCTGCGCGTGAACTGGCTTGAGCGAGGCTGGCGGCAGACCTTCCTTCTCGGGCTGCTGCTCTCGGCGTTGGTGCTCTCCCGGATCGATACCCTGATCTTCGGAGGCCTGGTGCTGACCGGTATCATCGCTACGCCGTCTCTGCGAAAGCTCATTCGCCCTGACCTGGTCGCCGGTACGCTGCTGGGTCTGCTGCCGCTGGTCGCCTACTTCGCGCTCAACCGGCTGCTCTTCGATACCTTCCTGCCCATCTCGGGAATGGCCAAGGAATTAAAGTTCGATCATCTCCCATCGCTGGAGCCTTGGAAGGTCTTCTTCCACCCCCTTGCGGCGGCGTTCACCCTGATTTTTCTGATCGCACTTCTGCTCCTCCCGAAGATCGCGCCTAGGATCACGCCTATGGCGAGGGTTGTATTTCCCGCCGTGATCCTTTTCCCCTTCGTCTACTACTTCATTCTCTGCTGCGTAAGTGATTGGACGCTGTGGGGCTGGTACTACTACCCCCTACGCACTGCACTCTGTATCAGCCTTCTGGTCTTTGTGCTGTATCCGCCGTTCGGGCGCATCTTACGACACCCGGCCGTGGTCGCGCTCCTGCTGTTAGCCGTCTTCGCCGCACTCGGGTTGACACGGTGGCGAAGGCAACAGGTCGACATCTACGATGCTTCCGTAGAAATCGCGCACTTCGCGCAGACTCACCCCGGCATCTACGCCATGGGCGACCGCGCCGGCCGGGTCGCTTACCTTATGCCGGACCCCATCCTGCAAACTGAAGGCCTGATGATGGATCGTCCCTATCTCGAGTTGCTCAAACGGCAGACCCCTTTGCGCGACGTCTTGGCAAGATACGACGTGCGGTATTACGTGGCCACGGCCTATGATCCCTTTTCCGGCTGCTTCGAAGCGAATGAACCTGCCAAGGCCGGTCCGCACTCCGCACACATGCGTGCCCGATTCTGCGAACAGCCGCAAGCGACGTTTCTCCACAACGGAGTAGAGACGCTGATCTTTGACATGAAAGCGGACCAAACGAGATCCAGCTCAACGCCGTAGGAAACCATAAATTGCTTGGGTTGAACCGCGGCCTTGACGCTGCCTCTTGTTAGATCTTGTGCGCATCGGGCGCCGCCCACAATCCTGCAATAAACCTAACTGAGTTCTTTCTTAATTATGAAACTCTGCCGACAGCCATTCTGCTGAGTGGATGTCATCTTATTTCAGCCAGATTACAGTTACCTCATAATGATAGTCACACCCATCAAAATTCCCGCGAACGGAGGTGTTAAAGGTCGGGCTAATTGGGGCGGGTCGTGCCTAAATCGTGGAATAGAAGACCTTACATAGGGAAAGCTAAACTGGCCGCAACTTTGCAGGTCCAGGCTCCCGATGACTCACCTTTCTGCGGCTTCCGTCGTAACAGCACGCCTCCTCCGCCGTGCTTCTATCTCTCGATTCCTCCCAGTAACAATGATGTTACCCGGCCTTCTGCTTGGGAGTCTGCGCGCGCAAGCGCAGAGCCTCCAGGTGACCTACGGCGCAAAGGGTGTGCAGACCATCGCCTTGAATGGCAAGGTGCTGGAAAACACAGCCACCTTTCCCGCGGACACCTTCCATATCTGGCATATGAAGGCAACGGACCTCGCCGGCAACGTGCTCAGCAGCGGGCAGTATGGCTGGGGTGAAAACAACAATGGCACCTCCTGGAATGCGGCCAGCAACACCGAGACCTACACCTTCACGTGGGGGTACATCGCCGTTCAATTTCAAGGAAACGGCAATACCCTGGACATGACGGTGACCGAGGTCAACTACCCCGGATCAGGCATCGTCTTCGACGGGGCCGAGATTTTTCCCCTCGCCCTGCACTTCCCCCAGGATCCCAACGGCTTCAACGGCTATAACCAATACGCCACCACCACGACCGGTCCCGGCATCAGTGCGGCGGACTTCGGCACCGGCGTGGTCACTGCCGTCGTGCCCAATGAATCCACACCGCTGTATACGGGCTGGAAGAACACTGGCGCTGCCACATATTCCCCCATCATGACGGGCACCGCGCCCGACGGATTGGCGACGTACCTGCCGCACAAGGACGCTCCGGTCCAGCCGGGCTCAAGCCTCTCCTACACGGTTTCGCTCCGTTTCACGCCGGAAGGCACAGCCGCCAACGTCGCGGATGCCTATGCCAGCTTTGCGGCAACCTACCCCAGCCAGATGACGTGGACGGACAAGCGCATCATCGGCACGGCCTATCTCGCCAGTTCGCCGGCCGGGGGCGGCGACATCACGCAACCGGGCGGTTTTCCCACCAATCCGCGTCGCTACTTCAACGACGCCTCCGTCGACATCACGAACCCCGCCGGCCTGCAGAAATTCCAGAACCAAATGCTGGCCCAGGCTGCCTCCGCCGTCACCAATGCGCAGAACATGAACGCTCAGGGTGTGATCACCTGGGACTTCGAAGGCGAACAGTACCCGCAGACCACAAGCTACGTTTGTTCTCCCGACCAGATTGCCGCGGTCGCTCCGGAGATGGAAAAGGCCGTGCTGAATCCGGCCTCGCCGTACTTTGGGCAGAAGCTCGATGACGCGTACTTTAAAACGATGTCCACCGCCGGTCTGCGCATCGGCCTCTGCCTGCGTCCGCAGGTTTTTGCACTCGGGTCCAACGGCACCGCCAGCCAGAACTTCCTCTCATCCAACGCCGCCATCATCGCCAACCTGGAGACCAAGGCACGCTACGCAAACACACGCTGGGGAGCAACGCTCTTCTATGTCGACTCCACCGTCGACGTCAACGGCGGAACCTTGGATCCGGCCATCTTCCAGCAGCTGATCACCGATCTTCCAAACCTGCTCTTTATTCCCGAGGAGAGCACGCCGCGCTACTACGCCTACACGGCCCCGTTCTACACGTTTCTCTTCCACACCGACCTGGGGACGCCGGCTTCGATCTATAACTACTATCCCAAAGCCTTCGGCGCAAACCTCGTCAACGACGTTGCCGCTTCCACGTTGGCCCAGTACACCCCACAGCTCACCCAATCGGTAGCCGACGGCGACATCCTCATGGGCCACGCCGACTATTGGCAGGCCAATGATCCGGCGCTTGTCGCCATCTATGCAGCCGCTGGCGTCCGCACCCCAGCTTCCCCCGCGGCACCCACGCTTAGCTGGCCGGCGCCTGCCGGCATCACCTACGGAACAGCGCTCTCGGCTGCGCAACTGAACGCCACAGCCAACGTACCCGGCACCTTCAGCTACTCCCCCGCGGCGGGTACGGTACCGCCGGCGGGTGTGACGGGCCTGACTGCCACCTTCACCCCATCCGACACGCGCACATACTCTACCGCCACATCCAAGGTCAGCCTTCCCGTCGCCAAAGCAACGCCCACCCTCAACTGGACCCCTCCGGCTTCGATTGCGGGCGGAACGGCGCTCTCCGCCATGCAACTGGACACTGTTGCCAGTGTGCCCGGAAGGTTCTCTTACAGCCCGGCCGCCGGTACGGTTCCGGCAATCGGAACCACGCAGCTCACGGCGACCTTCACCCCCGCGGACACCACGGATTACAATAGCGCAACGGCAAGCGTTCCGCTGACGGTTAACGCCACGGCCATCACCGCCATACTCTCCTGGGCCACACCCGCCTCAATCGGCTACGGAACCCCACTCTCCGGCACACAGCTGAACGCAACCGCCAATGTGCCCGGCAACTTTACCTATAGCCCGTCGGCCGGTACAGTCTTGTCCGCCGGGGTACAGGCAATCTCGGTTACCTTCAAACCTAGCGGCACCAATGCTGCGGCAGTCACAGCCACGCGGCAGCTTACCGTCGCAAAAGCGACCCCGCAGATCACCTGGAGTACACCCGGCGCCATCACCGCCGGAGCGTCCCTGTCCGGCTCGCAGCTGAATGCAACGGCAAACGTACCGGGCAGTTTCATCTACTCGCCAGCGGCGGGGACCACGTTCTCGGCTGGCAAGTACACGCTGGGCGCCACCTTTATGCCCTCCGACGCAACCGACTACGCCTCCACGACCGCGACGGTCAGCCTCACAGTGAACGCCGCAGCGGCCGCACCAACCGGACCCGTGGCGATCGTCTCGCCGGTTGCCGGGGGGACGGTGGCTGGACAGATCCAGGTGCTCGGACAGATCCAGGTGCCGCTCGATTCGGCGGGTTCCTTCCTGATACTGGATGGAGCCGAGGTCGGCACTCGGCGCATCACAGGACCGCCGTATGTTTACCCGCTGGATACCACCGCGCTTAGCAACGGGCAGCACACCCTGGCTCTCTATGCTCACGACATCGGCAATACCAACTACTACTCCGCTCCTGTCGTAATCACTGTAGCGAATGGCACCGGTAGTGCCCAGCAGCGGTGAACCGCAACGCACAAAGTTTAGCGAGCAGGGCCACGGCCCTGCTCGCTAAAACTTGTTCTCCGACTATGAACATCAGTATGAAAGCCGACTAGTTGGTGCTGTCGCGGAAGGCCTTCACCTTGTTATGTGCGCTCAGGATATGTGTTTGCTGCTGCTGTAGGAGCGAACGCACTGAGCCAGATATCGAGCTGTCGGCTAGGGCAGCCTCATACGCCTTTTTGGCGGCATCCTCGCCCTGCTCCGCTGTCTCCAGCAGCGTATGATCGCCACCGCCGAGCTTGGCCTTCAGATCGCCCCAACTGCGATGAATAGCGGCCACGGCGGTACCGCCGACGTCGCTCATACCCGCTGCAGCGGAAAGCTCGCTGGCATAGCTCCCGCGAGTCTGTGACTCGGTCATGAAGAAAGTACGCATCTCGGGGTTCGTGATGTGCTCGCCGATATCGGTATAGCCCTTTTGGCCGTCGTGCAAAACTTCGATTACCACTTTTACAAGATCATTGCTGTCTGCCATTGCGATCTCCTATAGCCATTACTCTCACAGGCTCGAACACTGTGATGGGCACCAGTCGCGTGGGCGTTGTGCGGATGCCGCAGATCGTATCCAAGCTTTCACGGAGACACCGATATGGCCGCGCGATGAAGCCAGGTGGAACTCGTGCGGCCTAGCTCCCTCGCGCAGCCTCGGCCCGCAGCTTCGCCCTGCGTCTTTCGGCGCGTAATCTCAGTCCGCCACCACGGCTTCCCCCGCCAGAATCGGCCGGGTACGGGGCAGGAGACCCCGCGCCGCAGCCGCTCCCACGGCGGCCAGCACGCTGACATAGACCACCAGCTTGAAAACATCCGCTCCATGGGTGCGCGGCAGGACCTTCCAGAGAATCAGCAGCACGGTTTGCGCCAGCGTAACCGCCCACACGGTGCCGTAAAAGTACCGGCGTTCCGTCCCCTCACCCCGTGTCGACAGTCGCACACGCGGCAACGCACCCATTGCACCAAGAAGCACAACCGCCACCAGCACAGGCAGGTACAGCCGGCTGTAGATCGGCTGCATTGCCCAGCGGCCAGTCACAACGGCAATGATCAGCCCCAGCAGATTCATCGCTGCAAAGTTCAACGCCGCATTCCAGCCGAAGGTGTAACAAACACGGCGGTAGAGCGGGTTGGGCCGGTCCTCCGTAAACCGCAGGATGTACGGGACGGGTTCGGCACCGGGCAGGCGCCCCCTTACTGCCGCGATGCCGGTGCCCACCAACACCAGCGCCAGCCAAACCACGTTCCAGCGGTTCGCGCGACCGGAAAAAAGATCAAAGGTCAGCGGCCCCGGCGCGAGAAAGAAAACAAAGATCCAGAGCGGCCAGTGGAGAGCGCGATACAGCACGGTATTGCGTGTGCGCATGCGGCGCGCATCGGCGATCTCCACCCGGGAAGTGAGCATCATGAGTCCAAGCGTACTGGACAACGCTACTTGCTTTTGACCGCAATGACCTCAATTTCCAGCAACGCCCAGGGAGCGGCCAGCGCGGCGACCTGAAACGCCGAGCGGGCCGGCTTATTCGGCTGTGTCGCCGTACCGAAGTACTTCAGGTACTCGCCCTGCATGCCGGCAAAATCCAGCTTGCCCGTCTTCGGATCAGGGCCCAAGAAAACCGTCATCTTCACCACATCGCCCATGTCCAGCCCCTGAGCCTGCAGAGCCTTCTGAATTTTGGCAAAGACGCTGGCGGCCTGAGTCTTGGTGTCCCCATACTCTGCCGCGGTTCCCTTTTCTTTGTCCGCCGGCGTCACCGGCTCGGCAAGCTGGCCGCTGAGGTAATACGTATCGCCCACCCAGACGCCTGTAGCGATCGCCGCCTTCTCCGTCTGTATGTGCTTCACCACGGTCTGCGCCTGCCCTGAGCCGGCCACTGTGGCCGCGGTCAGCAGAATTGTACTGAGGATCTTCATCGTGCCTCCAAGTTTGTAAGTTGCATCGTTTAGGACACCACGGCGGCATCGCGGCCTGCCAGACGAGCTGCCTTCACCCGGTCGCTGAGCAGCTGCACCGCCCGCAGCGCGCTCAGGCAAGCGCCCTCCTGCCAGGCGACGATGTGCGAGACGTGATCGCCTGCAAAGATGATGCGGCCATCCGGCTCGATCAGGGTTTCGTACCCCGCATTGGTTCCGGTGCGGGCCGCCGCCGGCGCCGCGCCTTGCCCAGTCTGCTTATTCAGCACCACGCCCGGGGCCTGCTGGGCAGATGCGCCCGCAGCGGCAACACCACGAGGTTCAATCTTCTCCCCTCGTTCCTGCTCCGGCCCATACGCCCGGATCCATGAGCCTTCGTTCCACTCGCTCTTGCCCCAACCGTAATACATCGGTTTTTCGAGCTCGTGCCCATGCCCCGGATGCAGGCGTTCCATTGATTTCCGGCTCTCCGCAAACTTGGCCTGCAGATCCATCGAGGCAAACGGTGTTTTGCCCTCATCGGAGTACCCGCTCACCACGATGCCCCGATCCGAAAACAGCCCCGCCGAGGGAAACCAAATAGGGCTACAGCCGGTGTTCACAAACTCCAGGCCGCCATAGATGTTGTAGTCCTGCTCCCAGAACCGGCGGCTCTCCCACGCCACCTTGTAAGCACTGGCATAGGTGCACTCGTTAATGACTTTCTTGTACGGCGCGCCGAGGTTGTTATCGATCTTGCGCAGCAGTGTCAGCGGCAGCGCATTGATACAGTAATCGGCTTTGATCGTCTTTGCGGCCCCGCCCTCCCTATACCCAACCTCCACCCCGGCATCGGTCTTGTGAATCGAGGTAACCGGCGCGTTGTACTTCACGATTGGCCCAAGCGCCTTTGCAAAGGCATACGGGATGCGGTCCATGCCGCCGACTGGCTGGAACATCGTCGCCTGCATGTCGAACGCCTCATCGAACAGCATGCCCTGCCAGAATTTAGCCTCCAGCAGCGTGTGCATGTCGATCGGTTCGGAAAGCACACCGGTCACGTCACCGGCACCGGCGGTCTTGCTGTACCCCGCACGATCGCTGCCACTGTATTTTCCAGCCTCATCGAGCGGTCCATAAACCCGCAGAAAGTCGGTCATGCGCTGCTTGTCGTTACCGGTGATGTCAGCATCGAGCGCACCCTGGTTCATGCATTTCATCAGCAACTCGCTGACGTGGCCGCGCGTATCGTTCACCACCTGCCGCAGCACCTGCGGCTTGCCGTCCATGGCCGCATCATTCTGCAGGTAGGCCGAGCGGCTCATGTTCACTTCAACCTGCAACTCCACACCCAACTTGCGGCAGTATCCAAGAATATTTGGATGAATCGACGGCAGACGCGCCGGGCCGAAGTTTTGATAGTGGCCCGGCTCCCAAGCACACTGCTGCACCGAACCATCCGAGAGCTTGACCGAATCGCCGCCGCGGATCGAGTAATTACGCCCACCCGGGCGCGAGCGCGCCTCCAGCACGGTCACGTCGTACCCCAGGTTCTTCAGTTCGTAAGCCGAGGCCAGACCCGCGATGCCGCCCCCCAACACAATCACCTTCGTGCCCTTGCCGGAGTTGGGAGCCACCTGGAGCGTCTCCGCCTTCGCAGCTCTTGTTTCCATTAAGCCCAACCCCTGCATGGCCACGAACGCCGCCGAATACCCGCCTGCTTGGCCAACCCGCGTCAAGAACTGCCGCCTGCTCACACCCATTCGTACGCTCCCCCAGGAATCGTTTAAGAAATAACAGCAATGACGCGGCAGAACGCCGACGCCCGCAGGTAATAACTCCACAGCATTGGCTGCAGAAATTCTTAGCATTGTGATGATCTGTCCCAAATCTACCGCACGATCAGCGCAAAGGGAATGCCGATCTGCCAGACTGCGAAAAAAGGCGGCCCCGAGCATCGCTCGGAACCGCCTTCCCTCGCCGGACTGCCGCCCGCCGTGTTCCTACAGGGTCAGCGTGAAGGTTGTAGCAGACGTGATCGTTGAGGTCACCGAATCGGTTCCCGTGAGCGTGAGGGTGTAGGTCGTCGCAGCCGTGGTGGGGACAGGCGTGGTCGTAGTTTGTCCCGTTCCCGTGCCACTACCGCTGCAGCCGCTCAACCCAAGCCCAAGTCCTAGCCCCACGACAGTCAGCATCGCTACAGTCAAAAGCATCGGTAGCCTCCGGGCACGCCGGCGAGCGGCAAAGCCAGTCATGAGTAGGCCGGCGAATGCAAACACAATCGGCTTTCCATCCCATGGCTTCGCCGGCGAAGGACCGTTACTCGCCTTCGCTGCGGTCACTGTGACTGGCCGCAGATAGGGCGAGTTGGTCACCGAACCGCACACTGCTGTGCCTACCCCGATATACAGCGTGTCCTGTGTCGCAGTTTGCGTTCCCACGACGGGCAGCGCATCGATGCTGTAACAGACATTCGTGCCCGCGGTGCCCGTCGAAAGGGTCCAGACAATGCTGCCGGTGTAGCCTCCGCTGGGTGTCGCCGTCACAGTGGAGGTGCCCACCGAGCCGGTAGCTACGGTCAGATTCGTAGCAGCCAAGCTAAAAGAACCCGTCGCCACTGTGTTCGCGGTGATATTGACCGTCGTTGTGCCCTCGGACGACGCATGGCCGCTATCCCCGGAGTAGACCGCGGTGATCACGTGCGTTCCACCCGCACTGGACGCGGTGTAGCTGTACGTAGCCGCACCGTTGGCTAGGGTCACCGTGGTCGCCGTTCCACCGTCCACCGAAACCGCCACGGTACCCGTCGGCGTAACGGTGCTGGTGCTCGTAGACGTCACATTGATCGTGACAATGTCGGTCGCACCGGCTGCGGGTACAGCGGTAGCCGGTGCGAGCGTCGTCACGCTATTCGGCAGAGATGTAGCGCTGGTCGACGGCCATGCCGCAACAAGTTTAGCGAAATCAAGTGAACCCAGCCCTGTAGCTTCGTCGTATTGCACTCCTGCGGCGTAGCCCGAGGCACCCGCCACCGAACAATAGGTGGCGCTGGCGATCGTACAGGCGATGGTTCCAGAGGTGATGTCATGGAAAATCGTGGCATATGTAATGCCGTTCGTCGCCAGGCTATACATCGTGGGGTTCAGCAGGCCCTGGCCGGTGGAGTGCTTCACCTGGTTCAGAAGTGCTGTCATTCCGGCCATCACCGGTGCGGCGAAACTGGTACCACCGGCAACCAACAAATACTTGCCTGAGGCATCGCGGAAACCGGTAGCGCAACTGCTGGTCAGGTCTTCCGCCTGCAAGTCTGCCAAATCACTACTGCAGTAGAGGAAGCCAGGGGTGTCCACAGCAGACAACAGGGCAATGTCAGGGATCAATCGGGTAGTGCCCGCCGGAATACTACCCACGCCGGTCTGCCACGTCGGACGCGCAAAGAACGCACTCGCGCCGCCTCCACCCGCAACAATGCCGTTATTGGTTGAGTCCTCGTTCCAGACCACTTCAGGCACGTAACTCAGCAGAGAACTGCTCAGGTCCGTCCCCGACGCGGCCGCCCAGTACGTCGAGGCACCCGCAGTGGTGGTTCCGGCTGCCATCTGCGTTCCACCTACGGCCGTAACATACGGACTGCTCGCCGGGAAGCTGACGGCTAGTTGCTCCTGTACCGCAGTGGTCTGATTCGTATACCCATAGCAGGCTTCAGAGCCGGTATCGCCTGAAGAAGCAATGATGCTCTGTCCCTGCGCGGCTGCCTGCATGTAAATGGCGTTATACGCATTCAGGGTCGAAGCCGAGATAAGGGGCTCGCAGTAGCCATAGCTGACGCTGACAATGGGCGCGATATTCTCGGTGATGGCATAGTTCAATGCGTCGAAGGCGTTGTAATTGCCGTTATTCCCGACATAAACCAGATAGACGTTCGCACCTGGCGCCATGCCCCCGGCATACTCCAGATCGATGTCCGACTCGCCCTCATCCCCGGACCTGATACCCGACACACCCGTACCAGGCACCAGTACGAGTGTCGGTGGGTGTGCCGGGAGACCCGCCGCTGATTGGAACGCCGTCACGTCCGCGGTCAGCACGTAAGACTGTCCCACCACGGCGATCGACTGGCCGACCCCCGTATACCCGGCGCTGTATTCCGCCTGCACGTCATACATGGTGGCGACATCTTTAGGAGTCAGGTAGTGTGCCTGGGGACTGCTCTGACTGGAGGTGAAATCCGGGGCAACGGTGCGCGCGTGCGTCAGACGTACCGACGGCCTGGGACGGAAATCTGAAGTATGTAGCACGGCCGTAACCAGCGGAGCCAGTGAGGCTGGCAGGCTCAACTCCGTTGCTGGCGCGAAGTGCGTTTCGGAGCCCAACGTGTACCGGTGAAGCTCCATTCCAAAAGCCGCACCCACGGTGCCGGCCGTACCCGAGAACGTCACGGCATTGTGGCTGCGGTTCACCCCGTCGACGCTGAAACCTTCGCCCTGCAACCAATTCTCCACGCGCGCCAGATCGGCATCCGCTATGCCAAAGCGCGCGCCGAAGCTGTCCGGCGTGAGCCACTGATGATATTGCGGCGACGCCGGATCCTGCTGGGCGGCCAACAGCGTCTGCAGGTCGGCTTCCTGTGCGGCAGAACGGGAGAACACGATCGTCACACCCCTGATCGCCGTGTCGGCAGCCAGAGCGCCCGCGTCGGTCCCTATCACTGCCAGCGGCGGCCGCGATTTCGATAAAGGCATCACTGAGGCACCCGTGATCGGCCCATTCAGCCGAGCTGCCGGCTGCTGCGCAAGCGCCGTCGCCAACGGTAACCAGAAAAGGAGGGCAACCCAAACGGGACACAGGACACGGCGTAGCTGCTCTTTGACCAAGACATCTCTCCAATTCGGCCGCGCCTGTCCTGCAAGGTTCCAAGGCTGCGGGGCCCATCGATAACGGAAGGCGACAGATCCGTAGACGCGGTTTCCGCAACAAAGTTCCGCACGCCGGGTTGCGTTTACCGCACGGCTTCCAGGGAATCGTTCTTCCTATAAATAACGGTAACGAACTCTAGCCGAAATACCCCGTTCGTCTCGTGAAGCGCAGGAAGTCGTCCCACTTCAGATCGCTTCACTCCCGCCCGCTCCGTTCAGAGCACACCCGATGAGCCTGAATGCAAAAGCTGCGCCAAAGTCTCACGCGGCGCCCGAACCTGCGTCCCGGTCGCGAAATCCTTCACCGTCGCGAGGCCATCACGCACCTCGTCCTCACCCAGAATGACGATGTGCCGCGCCAGCTTATCCGCTGCCTCAAAAGCCTTGCGCAGCTTGAAGCTGCCGTCGCCCACCTCCACCGAGCAGCCGCCACGCCGCAGCTCGCGGGCCAGCGCCAGCGCTGCCGGATTTTGTGCCGTCCCCAGCGGAGCAACGTAAGCATCCAGCTTCGGCGCAGCAGGTGCCTCACCCGTCCCGGCCGCATCGAGCTCAGCCTGCGCCTGCAGCGTCAAAATCAGACGGTCCTCACCAATCGCAAACCCGATCCCCGGCGCCCGCGGTCCGCCCAGAATCTCACTCAGACCGTCATACCGGCCGCCGCCCAGCAACGCATTCTGCGTACCCAGCCCCGTCGTCACCGTGAACTCAAACGTGGTGCGCGTGTAGTAGTCCAACCCCCGCACCAGCCGCGGATTCACATGGTACGGCACCCCGCAGGCGTCGAGCGCCGCCAGTACCTGCTCGAAATGCTCCCGTGAATCCTCAGCCAGGTAGTCGGCAATCTTCGGCAGTCCATTGATGATCGCCTGATCGCCCTCGTCCTTCGAATCCAGCACCCGCAACGGATTGGTCTCCGCCCGCCGCTGATTATCCGGGCAAAGCTGGTCGCGTACGGGCAGCAAGGCCTCCCGCAACGCCGCGTTGTAGCGCGCCCGGTCCTCCGCCGATCCCACCGAATTCAGCTCCAACCGCCATCCCCGCACCCCCAGCTCGTCCAGCAGCGACGCCAGCATCTCCAGCACCTCCGCATCGCGCAGCGCACTTTCCGCGCCGGAACTCGCCGGCCCGATCACCTCTGCGCCGATCTGCCAAAACTGCCGGTACCGCCCCCGCTGCGGTCGCTCCCGCCGAAACTGCGGCCCGATGTAGTAAAGCTTTTGCAGCTGCCCCGTATCCCCAAGCTTATGTTCGATATACGCCCGCACAACCCCGGCCGTCGACTCCGGCCGCAACGTCAGCAGCTGTCCCTTCTCCGACTCCGCGCGCGCCCGGTCCTCCCAGGTGAACATCTCCTTGGAGACAATATCGGTCTCCTCACCGACACCCCGCGCAAACAACTCGGTCGCCTCCATCACAGGCGTACGAATCTCCCCAAAGCCATACCGCGCAAACACGCCCCTCGCCGTAGCCTCCACATGGTTCCAGAGCGGAGTCTGGTCAGGCAGCAAATCACGGGTGCCCCGCACAGCCTTCAACGCGGGGCGGCCCTTGGAGAGAGAGGCATTTGCAGGGGGCTTGGCGGCACCGGCGGCCGCTTCGTTTATAGGAAGCATAGGACCTCCAGTGTAGAGGAGCCACTCAAAGACCCTGCGAGGACATGCGCGACGTCCCCTGTTCACGTTCCCCGGTCAGACGATCGAACTCCACCCGGCGCAGGCGGCCATCGATAAGAAAAGCGATACCGATAGCCAGCGGAATCAACCCGGCCGCGCCCCCGCACAGGACCGCCCGCACTTGAAGAACCGCCGCCAGCGCCGCAAAAAACGCACACAGCCCCAGGCCAACCCCGCACAGCACCAATCCCGCGCGCCGGGCGCCCGCACCATCGTTCCTGGGTCCGTTGCCGAGGGGAAAACCAGGGTTCGGATAACCGGCCTCTGTGAAGGCATCGCGGCCCATCGCCGACTGCCAGCCAGAATCAGGCGGCACGCCCCTGGCGATCGCGGCCATGCGCTCCTGCGACCGCATCTCGCGGGTACGGACCCCAGCCCAGATGGCAGCGACCACAATACCTAGGATCATGACGGTGCCTGCGACGGGAATAATGAAGGGCGAGTTGAAGACCTCTCCGAGGCTGCTGTCGGCGAAAACGGCCCCCATGGCCATAAGCGAAGAAACAATGTCTGTCATGCGCGACTCCTTCTGCCCTTGGGAGCAAGAATCTGCACCGTTCGGTTCATTGCGCGTCTTGGACCTCCCATTGCGGGAGAAGTTTCACTCACCGGGCGTGAAACTTTCTTCCACGGCCGAGGTCATACCGACCCAACCTGGTCTTAGCCCGGAGCGTGAGCGCCGCAGCTGACGGACGTGAGGTCAAAGAAATTAGACATGATCGCGAAGGCAGGATCTTCTCGCAAACCCGGCCCGCCCCCTGCTCTGTCCTCCCAGGCGGGCTTCGAGACCCTGGTGCGCGAGCACCAAACCCTGGTCTTCCGCACCTTAACCCGGCTGACCGGCGTGGGCGCCCACGTCGAAGATCTCGCGCAGGAGGTCTTTCTGCGGCTCTACCGCGCGCTGCCCGAGTTTCGCGGCGAATCCGCGCTGTCCACCTATCTCTACCGCATCGTCGTAAACGTCGCCCAGGACGAGTGGAAACGCCGGCAGCGGGAACGGGCGCATCTGGGAGCCGAACCGGCGTTCCTCGACGACGCCGAAGCTGAGAAATGGCTGGAAAACCAGCCAGCCCACAATGGTGGCGAGCACACCCGCAGCCCCGAATCTTTGCTCGCCACGGCGGAGCTGCAAAAGGTGGTGGAAACGGCTCTGCTTTGTCTTCCCGAAACCGAACGCGCCGTCCTGGTGCTGTTTCATGGCGAAGATTGCAGCTATGAGGGCATTGCCGCGACGTTGGCCATACCCGTCAACACGGTGCGGACCCATCTGCACCGCGGACGCAAGCGGCTGGCTGCGCTGGTCGAAAGACGGCTAGAGCGCCCGTCACATCCAACTGGCGGAGCGTTAAAAACCATTTCTGAGGACCAAACCGATGTTTAACAACCAAGGCGCCCCTCCGGAGCCCGAAATGGAGCCGGGGCAGAATCTACCGCTTGAAGACGCGATTACTCTGGCACTGATCCGGCAACCCGTAGTTCCAGTGCCCGATCACTTTGCCGCACGCACCGCGCGGCGGGCCGTAAACGCTGCAGACAAGCCTCCCGCGCGCAGCACCTGGATCGATCTGGCCCCCCATTTGTGGGGCGGCCTGGGCCGCTTCGGCAACAGGGGTATCACGCCGCGTGTGGCTGCCGTTTCCGGTGCTTTGCTGCTCGGTGCCCTCTTCGCGTTCGCCCCGCACACCCGGCCCAGCTTTCTGGACCTGCGGTTTGATCTCCAGCTTACCTTTCTGGTCGAACTCGGCGGCGTTGGCTACCTTCTGGCCCGAACCGGACTGGCGCACTAAACGCTTCTCTCCCGCGTCATCCTGTGAGCATCACCCCTTCCACGGGCTGCATCGGAACATCCTGACGAGCTTGCCGGATCGCAGAAAACATCTCCGGCAAATTCAGCCTAAGGAGACAAAGATGAACCGAAACTTTTCCTTTGCAGCACTTGCCCTGGTTCTCGCCATCCCAGCCGCGACTGTAGCCCAGACACCCGCTGCGTCCACTCCCATCACCTCGCAAACGCCGGCAACCCCCAACGGCACGAACGCCGCATCTCCGGTTGCCGCTACGCCTTCTACGCCCATGACCAAGGACGAACTCAAGGCTCAGCGCAAGCAGCAGAAAAGCCGGGAAAAAGCGGCCAAAGACAGCGCAAAGGCCGCCAAAGCTAAAGAAAAAGCTCTCAAGGCACAAGACAAAGCGACAACGGCCTCGGAACAGGCGCAACCGCACTAATCTGGCGCCACTCACGGGTTAGCCTGGCCTCGCGATACCAGGCAGCCCTTGCTCTGCTCCTGAATCCTTTGCCCCTGCCCTTCAACTCGGTTGCTACCGGATGGGGACGTCGGTGCCGGCGAGGTAGATGGCTGTGTAGTCCATATAGTTGCGGGCATAAACGCGAATCAGTTCCAGATCGGCATCATGCAACACACGCCGCACCCGCCCGGGGACCCCAGCCACCAGCGATCCCGGTGGAATCTGCACACCCTCGGTGACCACAGACCCTGCCGCGACAATGGATCCGGTCCCGATCCGGGCGCCGTTCATCACAATGGCGCCCATGCCGATCAGCACCTCGTCTTCCAGTACGCAGCCGTGCACGATGGCTCCATGACCGATCGTGCAGCCCGCGCCCACAATGACCGGCCAAAGTCCGCGTTGGCCATGCAGTACGGCGTTGTCCTGCACATTGGAACGGGCGCCGACCCGGATGGAATGCACATCGCCGCGCAGCACGGCGTTCATCCAGACGCTGGCTCCTTCCCCAAGCTCCACATCACCGATAAGCTGTGCCGATACATCGACATAGCACGTTGGGGGAACAAGCGGCTGCTTGCCGGCAAACGATCGAATCACAGAGGCACCTCGAGTCGCCCCAGTGTACCGGGATAGGACAACGCCCATCCTTTGTGCCAGCCGCCGCTATCACTTTCGTTCGAAGAAACATGTTGGAAAAACTGCAGGGAGCGATA
>CAXSBL010000003.1:91740-113228 GCA_964235515.1 uncultured Bryocella sp. | reverse complement strand
CTAGGGCCGAGCATCAGTTCAAGCACAAGGGCCGGCTCTATGCCGACCCTTTTCTTCTTTAAGCGTGATCAGGCATTCTGAAATAAGCAGGTAGAAGACTTCTCTACTAACGAGTCGATTTCAAGCGAAGGTTGATTTCGGCGAACTAGTCGATGGAGATTTTCCGCAACAACCGAAAATCCGACAACATCTTGCCAGTGCCAAGCACCACGGAAGCCAGCGGATCATCCGCAATCGAAACCGGCAGCCCCGTCTCCTCACGAATGCGCTTGTCCAGGTTCTTGATCAGCGCTCCGCCGCCTGTCAGTACGATGCCCCGCTCCGAAATGTCCGCCGAAAGCTCAGGCGGCGTGCGCTCAAGCGCCACGCGAATCGCATTCAGAATTGTGGCAATCGACTCACCCAGCGCCTCACGAATCTCGGAGTCGTCAATGGTCACCGTTCGCGGTAGACCTTCGATCAGGTTGCTGCCGGTAATGTCCTTTTGGATCGGCTTATCCAGCGGGTAGGCCGATCCAATCTCAATCTTGATCTGCTCCGCCGTGCGCTCGCCGATCAGCAGGTTGTACTTGCGCTTGATGTACGTGATGATGGCGTCGTCCATCTGATTGCCGGCCATCCGCACCGAGCGGGAATACACGATGCCCGCCAGCGAAATTACAGCGATATCCGTCGTTCCGCCGCCGATATCCACAACCATGTTGCCGCCTGGCTCCGTAATCGGCAGCCCCGCACCGATGGCGGCCACCATCGCCTGCTCCACCAGATGCACCTCGGAGGCCTTGGCGCGGTAGGCCGAATCCATTACGGCGCGTTTTTCCACCTGCGTGATCTCGGAAGGCACGCCGATCACAATGCGCGGATGCACCATCATCTTGCGGTTGTGCGCCTTCTGGATGAAGTAGTTCAGCATCTTTTCGGTGTGCTTGAAATCCGCGATCACACCGTCTTTCATCGGTTTGATGGCGATGATGTTGCCGGGCGTTCGCCCCAGCATCTCCTTCGCCTCTTTCCCGACGGCCTCTACCTCGTTGCTGATGCGGTTCACAGCGATGATCGAGGGCTCATTGACAATGATGCCCTTCCCCGCCGCATACACCAGGGTGTTGGCTGTTCCTAAATCGATGGCGAGATCGCTTGAAAAGAGCGAAAAGATCGACCGCATATTGCTGACGCGGCCCGTGCGCGATTGAAATCCATTTGAAGCCATCGAAAGTGGTATTCCTGAGAACCTTTTCGTTATTGTACGGTGTCGCGCACCGACGCGCTCATCCCTCCCCTCCATCGCCGGGCAGGTACGCTTCTGGTAAACCACCTGACTCTGTTCTTCAAGCCTGCCTCGATTGCGCGCCGCACGGCATCGGTTCGGAACTCGGTCAAGGCCGCCAAACCGTAGCTATATGCCACCGTGACCACCAAAACGACAGCCCCGAGGCCAAGGGAGCGCCACCCGGGCTGCCACCGCCGATCCCCAGCCAGTAATGAGGTCAACAGCAGCAGCAGGGGCAGATGCGCCACGTATAAGGTGAAAGAAAAGCTTGCCAGCGACCGCGCAAACCGGTTGCCGAACCTCCCGGCGTCCGCGCGTTCCGTCTTGCCCAGCAATACGAGCAGCAACGCCGCCGTCACCAGGCCTAGCCCGTAATCCTGCCAAAGCCCGGGCAGCAGATGCAGCTTGATTGTTCCAAAAAAAAGCAGCGGGTAGCCCACCAGAATGCCTTGCGCCACGAACCGGCCGGGCCGCGGTAACCGGGCCCGGGCCAACCAGGCACCCAGCAACCAGATTGGAAAGCTCAGCAGCACTCCCCATCCAGCCACGGCACCACATACGGCCAGAGCGGCGGCCATCATTGCCCTGCTCGCCCACGAGGTCTGCGGCCTCAGCATCAGCAGAGCCAAAGGAAAGAGCAGGTAGTACCAGAACTCAAATGCCAGACTCCATAAAGCTCCATCGGAGCCCAGCGTCGGCACATGCAGGCCGCCGACGAAGAACAGGTTGCCGAAAAAGATCTCCAGCGAAAGCCGGGGTGAAACGGCGGAAGTCAGGTGGTTGGCAACTGCCCCTTCGTATAGCGACGGCGCCCGGTGCAGATGCATCCCCAAAACATCCCACGCTATACACAGCAGCAACCCCGGCAAAAGTACGATCCAAAGCCGCACCAACCGGT
The DNA here is from genome assembly GCA_964235515.1 of uncultured Bryocella sp. Taxonomy (GTDB): domain Bacteria; phylum Acidobacteriota; class Terriglobia; order Terriglobales; family Acidobacteriaceae; genus Granulicella. Next base: position 111,060 of record CAXSBL010000003.1, on the reverse strand, counting down.
GCAGCAGATACTCTTTCCAACTCCAGCGCCCCCGGTCCAGTGAGCGAAACACAGATCCGCCCACCAGATAACCGCTGAGCACAAAAAAGACCACAACCGCCTGATGCCCCGCCGAGGTCAACAGATAGGGTATTGCAGCCACCATCCAATGGGGCTGCGTCAACATCGGGTAATCCACAAACAGCATGTTGCGCCAGTGATCGAGCAACACAAGCACGGCGGCTAGCCCGCGCAGCAAATCAAGCAGCACCGAAGCTCGCGTGTGAGCGAAGGGAACCAGGCCCAGGGGAAGTGCGGCGCCGGCCGCTTTCGCATTGTCTACGCCGGCTCCGTTTAGCATAGGCCTGCCGCCTGCCTCCACATCGTCCAATGGAAGGAGGGTGACGGCGCCGTTGCCTGTCTCCATGCTGACGAACCTCTGCCTCTCTCCGCATGCTGGAAATCTACATCACTCCGTCCAGAATGGAACGGCGCAACGGTGCCGTCCATGGCTACATTGGGTGGTAAGCCCTGGATACATGTCTCATCCTGCGACAATTCGGGCTCTGGCACGAAAGTCGCCTCGGAAGGCAAGGGCGCTGCGGCGGAGCAGGTGATCCTCCACCCAGGGTCGAACCCGGTCGTTGTGCCATTCCGTGCACGCCGCCAGCCCATAACCGTAAAGCACCGTCAGCGCACCGAAGCTCATCACCGCCACAAGCGTTTTGGCTTGCAAACCCCAATGGGCCGGCGCCAACCACCGAGCGAAGAACGCCAGCATAGGGTAGTGCGCGAGGTAAAGAGAGTAGGACATGCCAGCCAGACTGCGACTCACGCGCACCCAGACCGTGTTCTCGCGAACCCGGGATTGCGCGGAAAGAAGCACCCACAGCAACAACATCGTCGCAAGACCGAGGGCGTGATCCATTTTGAACAGACGCCATGGCCAGTGATACACCGTTAAGAAGCCAAGCAGGGGCAGGTACAGCGCAAGAGCAGACGCTCGCACCACCCAGCCCAGGCGGGGAGGCTTGGCTGCCGCCAACAGTGCGCCGCATAGCCACACCGGAAAGAGTCCAAGCAGTCCCCTTCCCACAAAGGCAGCGACGAGAAACAACCCTGCCCCGTACAGGCACCGCATCCACACCGGCGTTGCTCGACGAACCGCCAGAAAGCCAAGGGGAAACAAAATGTAGTACCAGAACTCCGCAGCCAGCGACCAAAGTACGCGATCCGAACCGAATGTGGGTGTGTGCAGGGTCTGCAGAAAAAATACGTTGCCCCAGAAGTTGGCCCAGGTCACGCCGGTTCCGGCTAGCGCCGAAGCAAAACCGCCAGACCCCGTGTACGCGGCAGAACTCGTCAGGCTCACACGAGCCGCATCCCAGCCGGCGCACAACGCGAGAGCAGGCAGCAGTACGAGCCAGAGACGAACCAATCTCTGCGTTAGATAGCTTTTCCATCTGAAGCGGTCAGCTTGCGTAGCCCGCAGCACACTTCCGCCCACAAGGTAGCCGCTGAGCACAAGAAAAATAACTACAGCCTGCGGTCCCGCTGAGGCTACGCCATAAAACAAAGAAACAAGATGCGGGTGCGCCGACGTCTTCATCGCAACGGCGCAGTCCACAAAAAAGAGATTTTTGCAGTGATCGAGCACTACAAGCAGGGCCGCTGCCCCGCGCAGCGCATCCAGTGTTACCGAAGCACCCGTTTGCCGGAATGACGGCCTCTTCAGCGTCGTCCCCATGCTCCCCCGATCACACTGAGGCTAGCATTCGACGGGGCTCGTAAAGCTCGCGGCACCTGGTACTGCCGTGCCACAGACATGCAACTTTCGGTACGATGAAATGTGAGGATATAGAGACATGATCATCGGCGTTCCCAAAGAGGTGAAAGATCACGAGAGCCGCGTTGGGGTTACTCCCGCAGGCGTAAAATCGCTCACCGAGGCCGGTCACAAAGTCCTTGTTGAGCAGAACGCCGGTCTACTCTCCTCCTTTCCCGACGACGACTACCAGGCCGTCGGTGCCGAGATCGTCGGCGAGGCCTACAACGTCTGGCGTAACGCCGACATGGTCGTGAAGGTGAAAGAGCCGACCAAGGCCGAGTACTTCCACTTCCGCGAAGACCTTGTGCTGTTCACCTATCTGCATCTCGCGCCGCTTCAGGAACTCACCCAGTTTCTGCTCGATAAGAAGGTCACCGGGATTGCCTACGAGACCGTCCGGGACCGCTTCGGCTCCTTGCCGCTGCTCACGCCGATGTCCGAGGTTGCCGGCCGTCTCTCCGTCCAGGTTGGCGCGGCCTATCTCCAGAAGGAACACGGCGGCCGCGGCGTTCTCCTCGGCGGCGTGCCGGGCGTCACACCCGGCAATGTCTGCATCATTGGCGGCGGTATCGTCGGTACCAATGCCGCGAAAATGGCGCTCGGTCTCGGCGCCAAGGTCACCATCGTCGACCTGAGCCTGAACCGTCTGCGTGAGATCGACGACATCTTCGCAGGGCGGGTCTTCACCCTGGCCTCCAATAGCTACAACGTCGAGCGCGCTGTCTCCGAGGCCGATCTCGTCATTGGTGGCGTCCTAATCCCCGGTGCCGCCGCTCCCAAGATCGTCACCGCGGCCATGGTAAGCAAAATGAAGAAGGGTGCCGTCATCGTGGACGTCGCCATCGACCAGGGCGGCTGCATCGAAACCGCCCGGCCTACCACCCATACCGATCCCAGCTATGAGGTCGACGGCGTCGTCCACTACTGCGTCACAAACATGCCCGCTGCTGTGCCGAACACCAGCACGCTGGCCCTCACCAACGCCACGTTCCCCTATGTTTTAAAACTCGCAAACATGGGCGCCCGCGCGGCTATCGCCAACGATCCCGGCATTGCCGAAGGGGTAAACAGCATCGACGGCAAACTCACCTACGCAGCCGTTGCCGAGTACCAGAACCGTGAATTCACCCCGATCCATTCCCTCCTGCCGTAGCGATTTCGCACACGGACGTACAACGAAGGAACAGGCGGTGTCTCAACATGGGACACCGCCTTTTCGTATGCCCGGCGTAGACTTCTAGCCATGGGAGATCGCGGTAGCCGGCGCGTTTGGATCTTCGTGCTTCTGGGCAGCCTGCTTGTGCTGTTTCTCGCACTGGCCGGCCTCAATGCGTTCAACCTGCGCCTGCTGGACCCTCAGTCCCCCATCGAAACACTTGTCTTTCTGGCGCTTTCAATAGTCGCGTTTCTGCTTTTCGTCAGCGTTCTCGTCGCACTTGTCCGCAACCTGCTGAAACTCTACGGCGAAAAACGCAGTCGCGTCCTGGGCGCTCGCCTGCGCACCCGCATGGTGTGGGGCGCGGTGCTGGTTTCGTTGGTGCCGCTGATCTTTATGCTCGCGTTCAGCTACCTGCTAATGAATCGCGCGGTCGATCGCTGGTTTTCGCAGCCGGTTACTGAAATGCGCGACGACGCCTCGGGTCTTTCCGTCGCGCTCGAGCGCTATGCCAATGCCAACGCCCGAGCCGAAGCCGACACCCTCGCAGTCGAACTCACAGACGTTCCCGCCCTGGAGTCAGCACGAGAGAGAGCGGGCGCCCATCACCTTCCGACACCTGCCGCCTACGCCGCCTTCTACCGTATTTTGCAGCGCAACGAGCTGAATCTGCAGGGCGGCTTCGCCATTCTGTACCACGACGGCGCGCCTATCGCCTCGCTGCACGTGCCGTCCCAGGCCAAACAGGGCGTTGCCCTCTTGCCACAGCAGGCAGTTAGCCCGGCCATCGAATTCGCTGTGCTCGAAGCGGCGCAGCGCAGCGAGGGCACGCTCTTTTCTGTCGGCGGCGTCGACTATAGCCTCGCTCTTGCCGGCCTCAAGCACGGCGGTCTGGTCGTTGTCGGCCTTCCCCTGCCCGGAGACGTTTCGGCCACCAATCTGCGCCTGCGCAAGGCCGCCAATACCTATTGGACCGTATTCCGCGAGCGCCGCCAGGTCCGCAGCCTGTACACCGGCCTCCTGCTGCTCATCACCGTTCTTGCGCTGTTTGCCTGCTGCTGGCTCGCCCTGAATACCGCAAAACAAATCACGCGGCCTGTGGAATCGCTCGCAGAAGCCATGGAAGCCATCGCCGCCGGCGATTACGCCCGCCGCGTCGAACAGTCCGCGACCGAAGAGCTCGGCGAGCTTGCCGACAGCTTCAACGCCATGGCTGCCGACCTGGAGTCGACCCGCTCCGCCGCGCTCGCCTCCGCCGCTCAGCTCAACGAGCTCAACACCGCGCTCGAACGCCGCCGCACCGAGCTCGAAACCATTATCGAAACGATCCCCGCTGGCCTCGTCACGCTCTCCCCGGAGCGCCGCGTCGTGCTCGCCAATCGCGCCTTTTCCGAGATGCTCGATCCCGGGGGTGAAAGGCTCTTCGTCGGTCTGCACCTGCGCGAGATTCTGCCGGTAGAAACCATCGACACCCTCGAGCGGCTCCTGCAACGCAGCCACCGTATGGGCTCCGCCTCTGCCGAATTGCAGCTGCCTACCTCCTCCGGCGAACTCCAGGTCTCGGCCGTCGTCGCTCTGCTCGAACGCGGTCCGGCCCGGGAACACCTGGGGTACGTACTCGTCCTCGAAGATGTTTCGGAGGTCCTGCGCGCACAAAAACAAAGCGCCTGGAAGGAGGTCGCCCGCCGCGTCGCTCACGAGATTAAAAACCCTCTCACCCCCATCTCGCTGAACGCCGAACTCATTCGCCGCCACATCGATCGGCTCGCGCCTACCCTTGCCGGCAGTCCCGGCGCTCGTTCCGGCGAGGTCATTCAGCGTTCGACCGACATCATCAATGCCTCAGTCGAGACCATGCGCTCTCTCGTCGACCAGTTTGGCTCCCTCGCCGAGTTCCCTGCCGCTCGCCCACGCCCGGCCGACCTCAATACCATCGTGGATTCCGCGCTCGCGCTCTTCACCGGCCGGCTCGGCTCCATTCGTCTTCGCCGCCGGCTCGCCACCAATCTGCCACTCGTCATGGCCGACCCCGAAGCCCTCAAACGCGCCGTCAGCAACCTAATCGACAACGCCGCCGAGGCCATGAGCGAGAGCCTGCTCCGCGAACTCAACGTCGCCACGCGCCTGCTCGAAAGCGGCACCGTCGAGCTCAGCGTCTCCGACACCGGCCCCGGTCTGACCGACGAGATGCGCGAACGCCTCTTCCTCCCCTACTTCTCCACCAAGCAGCGTGGCACAGGCCTTGGCCTCTCCATCGCCGCCAAGATCGTTCAGGAACACGGCGGCACCATCCGTGCGGAAAAGAACAATCCATCCGGCGCCCGCTTTATCGTCGAACTGCGCCCGGCACCGGCCGGCGATCTCGAGGCATCAGAACCAGCGAGCTCGACTGCCGAACACGGCGAAGCCACCGAAAGAGTTTCCGCTTGAATCACGTTCTGATCGTCGACGACGAGGTAGACATCCGGGGCTCGCTTGAAGCGATCCTCCGCGAGGAGGAGTACGCCGTCACCACGACGGGGACCGCTGCCGAAGCGCTTACCCTGCTGCGCGACTCTGACTTCCAGGCCGTGCTGCTCGATATCTGGCTCCCCGACGGCGACGGCCTCGACGTTCTCGCCAAGATCCGTCACAGTGAGGACGGCGACCGCCGCCCCGGCGCCCCGGAGGTCATCATGATCTCCGGCCATGGGACCATCGAAGCCGCCGTCCGCGCCACCAAACTCGGCGCGTACGATTTCCTAGAAAAGCCGCTCTCCCTCGACCGCACCCTTCTGGTGCTGCGCAACGCCGTCCAGGCCCACCGCCTTCGCGAGGACAACGAGGAGTTCGCCCGCCAACTCGCCACCCGCGGCTCGGTCACCGGTCAGTCCGTCTCCATCAAGGCGCTGCGCCAGCAAATCAGCCTTATGGCTCCCACCAATGGCCGCGTGCTCATCTTTGGTGAATCCGGCACCGGCAAGGAGCGCATCACACGCCTGATCCATGCAGAATCCGAGCGCAGCGAGCGGCCGCTTGTAGAGGTCAACTGCGCCGCCATTCCTGAGGATTTCATCGAAACCGAGCTCTTCGGTTACCGTCACGGCGCCGGTCCGGGCGGCCCCAATCAACCGACAGAAAAACGTGGCACCTTTGAGCGCGCCGACGGAGGCACCCTCTTCCTCGACGAGGTCGGCGATATGAGCCTGAAAACCCAGGCCAAGGTCCTCCGCGCGCTTGACGAGCAGCGCTTCTACCCCGTCGGCGCCTCGCGGCCCGTTCACGTCGATGCCCGTGTCATAGCCGCCACCAACAAGGACCTGGAAGAGGAGATCGTGCGCGGCAACTTCCGCGAAGATCTCTTCTACCGCCTCAATGTCATCCCCTTCTCCGTGCCGCCGCTGCGCGAACGCAAGGAGGACATCCCCTCGCTCGTCGCCGAGTTCCTCTTCGAATTCGGCCAGCAGTACGGCCGCCCGCGCATGGAAATCTCCGATCCCGCACTGGCCCAGCTCCGCGCCTACAGCTGGCCCGGCAACGTCCGCGAACTCCGCAACGTCATGGAACGCGTGCTGATCCTCAACCCCAAGGTGCTGCGCATCGAAGTTAAACATTTGCCCATCCTCGTGCAGCGGACCGACGGTCGCGCCAACGGCCGGGAGGAGTTCAGCACCCTGCAAGAGGCCCGCGAGGCCTACGAGCGCGACTACATCCTCAAAGAACTCGATCGCTCCCACGGCAACGTAAGCCGCGCCGCCGAATTCCTCGGCCTCGAGCGCTCCCACCTGTACCGCAAGATGAAAACCCTGGGCATCCAGCTCAGTGAATGACCTCACCGCCCAAAACACCTTGCGTGACAAATTCATGAGTCGCTGCGTGACACGAAAGTCACCAATGCCGAGGGTACCTTTGGTGTGCTAGCATCCGCCCCGTTCACCAATTAAGTTCCAGGGGGATTCAGAATGCAAGTCGCTCACGCACCCTCAGCGCAGCACAGCGTCACATCCTTCTTCCAGCGCGTCCGCAAACCCATTCATCTGGCACTGGCTGCCGGGGCGCTCGCACTTCTTGGTACCGGGGTCTTCGCTCGCTCCGCCTCCGCCCAGACCTGGAACCTGCAGTGGAGCGACGAGTTTAACGCCGCTTCCGGCACGCTTCCCAACGCCTCCAACTGGACCTACGACACCGGCAACAGCGGCTTCGGCAACCCCGAAATCGAAAACTACTGCGCGGCCGGCTCCAACGCCGCGCCCTGTTCCACGGCCACCCCGAACGCCTACCAGGACGGCAACGGCAATCTCGTCATCAAGGCCATAAAGAACGGCAGCGGCCAGTGGACCTCTGCCCGCCTCAAGACCCAGGGTCTCAAGCAATTTGAGTATGGCCGCATCGAAGCACGCATGAAGCTGCCGGTCGGCGACGGCTTCTGGCCCGCCTTCTGGATGCTCGGTGCCGATATCAACAACACCCCGTGGCCCGGCTGCGGGGAGCAGGACATCCTCGAGTGGGTGCAGTCCTACACGCCCACCACGACCTCCTCCACCACACACGGCCCAGGCTATTCCGGCGGCAACGGCATCGGCTCCCGCTTCGTGTTCCCGAACGGCGGCCGCATCGACGACGGCAACTACCACGTCTACGGCGTCGTCTGGAGCCCCAATACGATCCAGTACTACCGTGACAGCCCCTCGAACATCTTTCTCACCACCACCTCCTCCACCCTTCCCTCCGGTAGCACGTGGGTCTTCAACAACCCCTTCTTTCTTCTGTTGAACCTCGCGATCGGCAGCGGCGGCTTTCCCGGCGCCACCGATAGCAGCACGCCCAACTCCGCGACCATGCTGGTGGATTACGTCCGGGTCTATTCCTCCTCGGCCACCAAAAGCCTGAACGGCACCCACACGCTGACCCCGCAAAATTCAACCGGCCTGCGCTTGGACGATCTGGGCGGCAGCACCTCCAGCGGCAACACGATCGACGTTTACAGCGCCAACAACACCGGCGCGCAGAGCTGGTCGATCGCCTCCACCAACGTCAACCCGGCAGGCTATTACAACCTCGCCACCGAAGGCGCAAACTGCTTGACCGCCTCCGGCACCGGCAGCGGTTCAGCCGTCACGCTCACGCCCTGTAACGGGTCCGGCGCCCAGGCCTGGAATGCCGTCTCCGCCGGTTCCACATTCGAATGGACCCCGGCCAACAATCCCAGCAACTGCCTTGACGTTCGCGGTGGTGCCACCGCTTCCGGCACGGTCGTGCAGGTTTACAGCTGCAACGCGAGCTCGCCGCAGCAGTGGGCCGTCAACTAAACAATGTCTGCACAAACAAGGCCTCGATCCCGCATCGAGGCCTTTCCTTTGAGCTTCCTAAACTCTCGGCCGGCCATGGCATGCTGTCCGGATTCACGCCACCCAGCGCCGACATCACCGGTCTGGTCTAGGTCTACAAGGACCTCCACGCCAACCCCGAGCTCTCGCACTTACGCTGGGCAGATGCCGCCGCGGATCTCGTAAGCCGCGCACAAGCCGGATCAGTCTCCTAGATCTTCCAGCGCCGGTACCGCACCGTCCCGGCCTGGTCTCCCGCGCCGACATACACCATGCCGCAGCGCTGCATCACGCGGACGCTCGCCACGCTGCTTTCAAAGGCCTGCGCGCTCACCGACCGCACCTCCGGCCGGCGCAGCAGCCAAGCTGCTAGCGTGTCCGCAGCCTCGCTGGCGAAGCCTTTGCCCTGCTCATCCTCTGCAACCGAATACCCCAGCTCCACATCGCCGCGACCACACGGAAACCCGCCCAGACAGCCGATCAAACGTGGCGGTCGCTCCAACGAAACCATGTAGCGGTGCCAACCCACCGTCTCCGGCTGAGTTTGCAACTGCGCCGCGATGTGCCGCCAGACCGGTGTCTCCCAAAGCTGCGGAGGCCACGCGACAGGCACCTCGGCCTGCAGCGCATCTGCCAGGCACTGTGACTCGGGCAGCGCTTCAGCCTCCAGCATCTCCGGCGTAATCGTTACCAGCCGCAACCGCGCCGACTCCAGCGTCTCCGCCTGCCGGCCCAGCCGTCGCAGCAGCGCCGAGATCACTCCGGCTCTCCGGCTACCTCAACATCCTCACGCATTTCGCTGGCCAGGGACCGTCCTTCTGCCTGCGCTTCCAGACTGCGCGCCAGCTGCTGACCATCGGCCATCTGCTCCAGCTGCCGGCGCCAGTCCAGATCGTCGACAAACCCGGCCGAGGTCCGCCAATCCTCGCGAACCTTCACAAAGAGCTCAAGAAAGACGCGCGTGCCCAGCAACGCTTCGATCTCCTTGCGCGCCGTGGTGCCAATCCGCTTCAGCATCGAGCCCTGATTGCCGATCAGGATCGCCTTCTGCCCTTCGCGCTCACAAAAGATTGCCGCCGCAATCTTGGTTACCGGCAGCCTGCCATCACGCAGCTTCTTCAGCGATTTCGGCTCTTCAAACCGCTCCACCACCACCGCCGCCGCGTACGGAACCTCTTCGCCCGTGAGCAGCAGAATTTTCTCCCGAATCAGCTCCGCGACCAGAAACCGCTCCGGCTGATCCGTCAGCTGATCTTTCGGAAAATAACGTTGGCCCTCCGGCAGATACTTGACCACGTTGTCCAGCAGCAGTTCCAGATTTTCGCTTTTGCGCGCCGAAATCGGGATCACTTCCTTAAATTCATGCAGCGCCGTCCAATGCGCAATCAGCGGCAGCAATGCACTCTTTGGCAGCGCGTCGATCTTGTTCAGCACCAGCAGCACCGGGCAATCCAGCCGCTGCACCAGCTGCAAAGCCAATTCATCCTCAGCCTTCGATAGCCCCCGTTTATGCTGCCCCAAAGACCGGATCTTGCGTTCGCCGCCCTCGCCCTGCTCTTCGGAGATTTCAGCGGGTTCGGCGGCAGGCAAGCGGTGCGTGGCGTCCACGATAAACAGCACAACATCGCGGGCTTCGAGTGCCTCCTGCACCTCCTGCAGCATGCGCCGGTCCAGATGAGTCTCGCCGCGGTGCACGCCGGGTGTATCGACGAGCACAATCTGCGACGCCGACCGCCCCGGCTCACCCTTTGCCTTTTTGCGAATCGGCAGCTCCAACACACCCTGGATCCGGGTGCGCGTGGTCTGCGGTTTGTGCGTAACAATTGCGAGTTTTTGGCCGAGCAACGCGTTCAGCAGGGTCGACTTGCCGGCGTTAGGACGGCCGACGATAGAGACGAACCCTGTGCGCAGTGCCATACCACCATCATCGCACCGCTTTGGCAACTGCCCACAACGTTGTCCTGCTGAACCACAACGTTGTCATCCTGAACGAAGTGAAGGACCTGCTTCCTACTCCGGCTCCGTTGCGCTCATCGCTCCCTGCAGCCCCACCCGCACCCGCTCCACCAGCCGGTCTGTTGACTCCAGCACCTCCAGCCGCAGCGGCCCGTCCTCCACCACCTCACCCGGCAACGGAATGTGCCCTGCGATTTCGCTTACCAGCCCACCTACTGTGGCGGCCTCATACCCCGTCAGCAGCTGCGGCAGCAACTCTTCGGCGTTGCTATCTCCATCCTCCTCGCCGTCCTCTGAAGCCGGCTGCAGGAACAGCTCGCGCAGGCGGCTCACCTCGAAGCTGCCGGGAATCAAAAATGTCCCACCCTCTTCGGCCACCGGCGTGTTGCCCACCTCGTCGGTGTCGTGCTCGTCTTCAATATTCCCGACAATGGCTTCCAGCAGGTCCTCAATCGTGACCAGCCCGGCCACGCTGCCGTACTCGTCGATCGCCAGGCTCATGTGCTGCTTGCCGCGCTGCATCTCGCGCAGCAGTTCGTTCACCTTTTTGCTCTCAGGCACAAAATTGGCCTCGCGGGCCAGGCTCGCGACCGTGCGCGTGGCCGCATCATCGTCCTTCACGCCCAGCAGATCCCGCGCGAACGCAATCCCGATCACCTCGTCCAACGACCCCGCAAACACCGGTATCCGCGACAGGTTGCGCTCGTTCACCTCGTCCGTAAACTCCACCAGCGTCATCGTGGAAGGTACGGCGAAGATGTCCGGCCGCGGCGTCATCACCTCGCGCACCACCTTGTCGCCGAACTCCACTACCGACCGCACCAACTCGCGGTCACTCTCCTCAAAGATGCCCTCTTCCTCGCCCGCCTCCAGCAGCGCATCCATGGCCTCGCTCCCCGGGCGCTCCTCGTCCGGCTGCTCCGGCTCCGCCAGGCTGGCAATCGACATCACCAACGAGATCAGCAGCGTCACCGGCAGCACAAGGTAAAACAGCAGCCGCACCGGCAGGGACATCCACCGCAGCCAACGCCCAGAGGACCGCGTAAACAGGAACTGCGGCAGCAGCCAGTGGCAAAGCACCACCGCCAGTCCGTACACCAGCACCGCCCGCCCAATCGCCGCGCCCGCACCCCGCGCGTGCCACGGCACCTCGCTGGCCAGCAGCAGCGCCAGCGCCCCCAGCGCCACCTGCGACAGCACCGAGGCCGACGTTGCCGCCGATTCCGGCCCCAGCCGCAGCTTCGGTTCCAGCTCCCGCTCCCAGGCCTCCACCGCCTCGTCCGCCTCACGCGGCAGGAACTGATTTTTAGCCTCGTAGACGCGCTCCGCATACGCCGCCAGCGTGATCACCGCCAGCAGCAGCAGGATGCACGGACCATACAGCGCGCTCAACGCTTCCTCCCGCTGCTTACGGCCGGCTTGCCTTCGGCTCGCGCGATCAAACCCGCTGGCAACCGCAGCTGCTTCCGCAGGGTCGCCTCGTGTTCGCGCATCTCGCCAGCATCGATCTCATGGTCAAAGCCCGCCAGATGCAGCACACCGTGCAGCAGCAGGATCCGCACCTCATCCCGCAGCGTCAGCCCATGCTCGGCTGCCTGCCGCGCCGCCGTCTCGACGGAAATCGCCAGATCTCCCGCATGAATTCCGGCCATTTCGACCGGCGCGGGAAAACTCAACACGTCCGTAGCCTTGTTCTTGCCTCGAAACTGCCGGTTCAGCCGTCGCAGCTCCCGGTCGTCAGACAACAGAACATCCACATTCCCGCTCAGCGCAGCAAGCTCTTGCGCCCTATGCAGAAAGCGGGTGAGCCCGGCCTTCGACAGGCCGAGCACACCCCAGGGGTCCGGTTCCGCTTCCATACTTCGTGGCGGTTCTAGCGAGATCATGGCTCCAGTATCGCGCGTCCGCTTCTACTGGGTCTTCACCCGTGAAGCGCCCGCCTCATTCCGTCCTGCAAGACCCAAACCGGATCCCGCACCAGCCTCGCCATCCATGCCCATCGGCCCGGCCTGCTCCGCCGCTCTCGTGTGGCTCTCATACGCCTGCACAATGCGCTGCACCAGCGAGTGCCGCACCACATCCTTGTTCTCGAAATGGCAGAAGCCGATGCCTTCCACACCCTCCAGCACCCGCAGCGCCTCGTACAGGCCGCTCTTCTTTGGGTTGGGCAGATCGATCTGCGTCAGATCGCCCGTGATGATCGCCTTGGATCCCTGCCCCAGCCGCGTCAGAAACATTTTCATTTGCTCGGTCGTGGTGTTCTGCGCCTCATCCATGATGATGAACGCCTCGTTCAACGTGCGCCCGCGCATAAACGCCAGGGGTGCAATCTCGATCACGCCCGTCTCCAGCATCTTGTCCACTTTGGCCGGATCGATTAGGTCGTACAGCGCGTCATACAGCGGCCGCATGTACGGATCGACCTTTTCCTGCAGCGATCCCGGCAAAAACCCAAGCCGCTCACCGGCCTCCACCGCCGGCCGCACCAAAATGATGCGGGCTACCTTTTTGCTCAGCAGCGCGCTAACCGCCATCGCCACCGCAAGATACGTCTTGCCCGTACCCGCAGGTCCCATCCCGAAGGTCATGTCGTTCTTCTCAATGGCCTCCAGGTATTTGCGCTGATTCGGCGTCCGCGGTTGGACCGCCTTCTTGGTCCCCGCCCCGCGCTGCTTGCCGCTGTCGATCAACCCCCGCAGCGTCGCTGTCGGGTCGGCCACCACGAGCTTCAGCAGCGCATTCAACTCGCCATTGTGCGGATGCACCCCGCTCCGGCGCAGCGACTCAAAGTCCGCGAAGATGCTCTCCACGCGAGCAACAGCTTCAGCCTCGCCCATCACCTTGATCGCATCCGATCGAAGGTCGATCTGGACGCCGAGGGAGTCTTCCATTAAACGAAGGTTCTCGTCACGTGTGCCATACAGCGGCTCGATACCGGGCGTCAGGGGCAGCGATGTCTTGACCAAGTAGGTTTCTGACCTCCGTCAGGTTGATACACAGGATTTGATGTTTGAGGAATGCACTCGTCGCGGTCACTGCCGGCTTTGAAACCGCCTGCCAGCAAACGCCGGCGGCCGTTCCTGCCTCGTGAAACCATCGGGTTGGCGAGAGGTGCCAAGGAAGTAACGATGTTGCGGTGAGCGTAGCCCTATCCCAGCGCACAGGTCAAGCCGATCTCTGGAAAACAGGGCTGAAATGGGCACACGTTGGTTCGCACGAATGGGTCACGATTACAGGGCACGGTTGTAGGCGAAGCGCTGACGCCCGTTCCAAATTGACCAGACAGCCCACCCTCCCGTAAACTCGAAGGGTTGCAGGAGATGCGGCCCGTGCTGTGTCCGCACCAGCGTCTGGTCTGCTCCCTAAATCCCCGTCCCGATACCGGCACCACCTCGGGCTAAGAAAAGAGTTCAATGGCAAATCATGTTTCATCCCTGAAGCGCGCCCGTCAAACCATCAAGCGCACCGCGGTCAACCGCTCAAACCGCTCCAAACTCCGTGGCTCCCTGCGCGCCATGCGTGAGGCCCTGGTCGCCGGCAACGCCGAGTCCGCCGCCACCCAGTACCGCGCCACCGTCAGCATCCTCGACAAGAGTGTGCAAAAGGGTGTGCTGCACAAAAATACCGCCAGCCGCTACAAGGGCCGTCTCAACGCCCGGCTGAAGGCTCTTGCGACCAAGGCTGCGTAGTCTCCGTTGTTATCTTTTCGAAGCAGAGGTCAGCCCAGGCTGACCTCTTCCCGTGCTACGCCTCATTCCCTTGTTATCCTGAGCCACGCGAAGGACCTGCTTTCTACCCTGCGGTAGTGAAGCTGCAGGGAAGCACGTCCTTCTCCGTTCTGGATCAAACATCGGCGTATAGCGTCCTACTGCGGCGCACTGTTGTGTGACTTGTACTCCGGCGACTCGCCCGGATTCAGCAGCGTGGGAGGCTTGCGCGAAGCGTCCGCCGGTGGTGCACCTGATTCCGACTGCGCTGCGGCAGCGGCAGCAGCCGTATCTCTGCCGCCAGACGTTCCAGCGCCACCCCTCATAGCCGAGTCACCGCCCGCAGCGGCAACAGCCCCGGTTGGGGCCTCCGTCGGTGCCGCCGAGGTGGCCGTGGTGGCCGCTCCCGCCGCAGTGGTCTCCTCCGCCCCGGCAGCCTCTTCCGCCTCGGGCGAACCCTCTTGGATCGGCCGCGTAATCCGTCGCAAAATCACGGAGCCGTGCGCCTCCGGCGGCCGCATCGTCTCCACCTCGGCGAGATCCTTCAGATCCTTGGCCGTCAGGTCAGGCAGCGTGTACAGATCCAGTGATTTCGACCCCAGCACCGCCAACGTCCTTCCGTCGGCAGACAGGTCGAAGTTCTCCGCTGTTCGCGCGACCGGATCGCATTGCACATGCAGCAGCAGGTCGCCGCTTTCGGTCCCGTAGACCCTGATCTCCTCGCTGAGCGGCGATTCCACGCCCAAGCCGCTCGTCCCGCTGCCGGTGCTTGTGGCGTAGAAGCGGCTGAATGCAAACCGCCCGGCATTGGGCGCGGAGATAAAAGTCGGCGCCTGCAGCGTGTCCCCAAACGGCTCCTCCCAGTTCTCATGGCCGTCAAAGCCGTACACCGACAACTGCGGGCTCGTGTCCGTGCGGCAGCTCAGCGCCGCAAACTGGCTGCGACTCAGCAGCCGCAGCGTGGGCGCGCACGCACTGTGCACCGCCGCCAGCGACTGCGGCTTGCCCTCATACTCGTTGAAGCTTACCGCCCACTCGTTGCGGTGCTGGTCTTCGGCCCACAGATAGCCGTCGCCATCCATTGCCAGTCGCAGAAACCCCGGAGATCCCACGACTCCCGCCGGCTTGATCTGCACCGGGCGCTCCGGCTGTTCCGCCGACAAGCGATAAAATTCGATGGTCGTGCGCTTGTGCTTTGGCTCCTCGTCCCCGGCTGCGGATTCGGTCTGCGTCTCGTCCGGATGCTGCATCTGGATCATCAGAATTCGCCCGTCCGGCGAGCTTTCAATCAGCTCCGGCTGTCCCGGCCGATGCGGCAGCGCGGCCCGCTGAAACGAGGTTCCCGTCGCCAACCCGCGCAGCGGCGCAAACAGTGAAAGCCCCTGCCCCACGCGCAGCACAAACAGGCCCTGTCCCGCGCTCCAAAGATAGCGTCCGTGGTCATGCAGGTGCCACTCGGTGCGGGCCAGCACCTTGCCCGTTGGCAGCTCCACGACCTCACCTGCAACCAGACGTCCGGCATCGCTGACGTCCGCGCCCGGCAGTCGCGGAACCAGGGACCGCATGCTGTAGGTAAACAACACGTGTGTCTTGTCCAGCACGTGCACGGTCGCCATGGAGGCCCCGGCATGCAGTAGCGCCACCGGATACCCCGGAAATCCAAGGCTCTCCAGCGGGATGCGTTCCGAGGCGATGGCAGGCTTTTCCGCCGTGCAGCGAAGTCCACTGGCTGACGCGAGGAGAACGGCGCAAATCCCGCCACGACGTGCCGCGGATTGAAGACACCGTACGAAGGACATGGAGATTGGCCCGCCTTGCATCCGTTTTCCTTGTAGGCTTTAGTTTAGCTGATCCGGACGTCTGCTCAAGCCAGGGACAACCTCCGATTACGGCCAAACTTCAATGTCCCGGCTGGCTTTACCTTCCGATTTGGACGGTGCGGCACAGGGCAGGAGATTTCTCGAATGAACCACCGTTTCTCCCCTAGTTCCCTGCCGTTCCTTATCGTCCTCGGCCTCAGCTTCCCGAGCAGCGGTCCCGCGCAATCCACCGCAACACCCAGCGTCCCGCACTACCAGCTGGCACCCGCCCTGGACACCGCCTCCATCGACACCAAAGCCGATCCCTGCAACGACTTCTACCAGTTCAGTTGCGGCAACTACGCCGCGCAGCACTCCATCCCCACCGACCAGACGGGCGTGGGCCAGTTCCAGACGCTTTACAACGTCAATACCGAGCGCCTTCAGGGCATTCTGGTCAAATACTCCAGCCAGACCAGCGGCCGCACCCCCAATGAGCAGAAGATCGGCGACGATTACGGCGCCTGCATGAACACCGCGCTGATTCAAAGCAATGGCCTCGCGCCCGCCCAGTCGCTTCTCGATCAGATCGACCGCGTCAGCAAACCCGGCCTGTCCTACTTTGCCGGCGAACTGCAGCGCTATGGTGTGGACGCCTTCTTCAGCTACGCCGAAATGCAGGACTACAAGGACTCCTCCAAACAGATTGCCGTCATTCAGCAGGGCGGCCTCGGCCTGCCGGAGCGTGACTACTACACCCGCACCGGCGACAAGGACAAGCTGCTCCGCCAGCAGTACGTCGACCACATCGCCAAGATGCTCACCCTTGCCGGCGAGCCCGCCGACCGCGCCGCCGCCGACGCCCGCGACATCCTCGCCTTTGAGACCAAGCTCGCCGAGGCCTCGCTCACCAACACGGAGATGCGCGACCCCGCCGCCATCTACCATCCCGAAACCCTCGCCGCCTTTGAATCCGATCTGCACGGCATCCCGCTCGATCCCTTTTTCGAAGCTATTCACTCGCCGGCGATCACCTCGCTCAACGTCGCCACGCCGAAGTTCTTTCCGGCCATGACGAACGCCGTCCTCGCGGCCCGTATTGAAACTCTCCGCGCCTATCTGCGCTACCACCTGCTGACCGCCTTCGCCCACAACCTGCCTGCCGCCTTCGACCAGGAGAACTTCCACTTCTACGGCACGGAACTCAGCGGGCAGCCCGAGCAGCGTCCCCGTTGGAAACGCTGCTCAGCTACCGTGGACAATCAGCTCGGCGAAGCCCTGGGCCAGGTTTACGTGCAGCAGTATTTTGCCGGCGACGAAAAGGCCAAAACGCTCCAGATTGTGCACGATATCGAAGCCGCCATGAACCGCGACATCGACACCCTCACCTGGATGAGCCCCGAAACCAAGGTCCGCGCGAAGGAAAAGCTCGCCGCCATCACTGACAAGATCGGCTATCCAGAGCACTGGCGCGACTACACCCGTCTGGCGATCTCGCCGACCGACGCCTTTGGCAATCAGGAGCGCGCCACCGCCTTTGAGAACGACCGCGAACTCGCCAAGATCGGCAAACCCGTCGACCGCGGCGAATGGCAGATGACCCCGCCCACGATCAACGCCTACTACGACCCCAGCATGAACAACATCAACTTCCCGGCCGGCATCCTGCAGCCCGCGTTCTACGACCCAAACGCCAGCCTGGCCGTAAATTACGGTCACATCGGCGGCGTGGTCGGCCATGAACTCACCCACGGCTTCGACGATCAGGGCTCGCAGTTTGACGCCAAAGGCAATCTCGACAACTGGTGGACTGACGCCGACAAAAAGAATTTCGAAGCCCGCACCGGCTGCCTGGACAAGCAGTACAGCAACTTCATCGCGGTAGACGATGTGCACGTCAACGGCAAGCTCACCCTCGGAGAAAACACCGCCGACAACGGCGGCCTTTTGCTCGCCTACATGGCCTATCTCGACCGGGCCAAGAAGGATCACGTCGACGTCAATGCCAAAATCGACGGCTACACCGGCCCGCAGCGCTTTTACATCGCCTGGGCCCAGAACTGGTGCGCCAACATTCGCCCCGCCCAGGTCCGGCAATACGCTCTGACGGATCCACACTCGCCTGATCGCTTCCGCGCGAACGGACCGGTGGTCAACCAGCCCGGCTTCGCCGGCGCCTTCGGTTGCAAGGTCGGTTCGCCCATGGTCCCGGCGCAGAACTGCCGCGTCTGGTGAGCGGTGCGGTGACAAGAACCAACGGCCGCGCGCTGGGCTTTGCCGCCTGCGCGCTGGCCAGTTCCTTCTGGGGCTGCGGGTTCTTTTTCGGCAAGATCGCTCTGGCGGAGATGAACGTCGGCGCGATGGTCTTCTACCGTTTCGCCTTTGCCCTGCTCGGCCTGCTGCCGATGCTCTTCACCCATCGCCCGCACCTGAACGCTGGCGAGTGGCGGCTTTTGCTGCTGGCCTCCCTGCTCGGCATCCCGCTGCAATTCCTTTTGCAGTTCTACGGCCTTTCGCTCACCACGGTCTCGCACGCCTCGCTCATGGTCGGCACCATGCCGGTGCTGCTTGCGCTCGGCGCCACGTTGTTTGCCGGTGAGCGCCTGCCCAAACTAGGCTGGTTCGCCCTCGCCGCCTCCACCACCGGCGCCGCGCTCATCGTCTTCGGCGGGCATCATGGCGCGGCAGGCCGCGGTGGTCCCTCGCTCACCGGTGATCTGCTCGTCGTCGCCTCCATGGTCATCGCGCTGTTCTGGATCCTCGGCAACCAGCGCCTGCTCGCGAAGCACAGCCCGATCACGATCTCCGCCTACGGCCTGCTCGCCGGCACGCTCATGCTGGCCGTCATCGTGCCGCCGTTCTGGGGTCTGCCGCCGATTCATGGCATCTCCGCCAAGGCTTGGTGGGCGCTTGCCGCCAGCGGCCTGCTCTGCACCGCCAGCACCACCCTGCTGTGGAACTGGGGACTTACCCGCGTGCCCGCCTCGCAGGCCGGCGTTCTGCTCAACGTCGAACCGCTTATGGGATCGATTCTGGGTGTGGCACTTCTTGGAGACCATCTTGGCGGCTGGGCCTATGTCGGGGGCGCCATGATTCTGCTTGCCGCTCTCGTGCTGACCACGCGCATCGGAACCGGATCGGATACCACGGCAAAGGCCGCCTCCGATGAATTGGCTGTCTCCTAGAAGGTCGTCTGCTGATAGCATCAACCCCGCGGAACAGCCCAGGCCGTCCGTTCCAAGGAGATCAACCCCTGATGAAGCGCCTTTCGCTCGCCACTGCTGTCCTGCTCGCCTTTTCCGCAATGATGCCGGCCCAAACGCCACAGACCCCGAACCCGCAGACACCGGCCGCCCAGGCCGCCTCCGCGGCCAAGCCCAGCAAACGCCAGGCGCCCAAGCCCGCCGCTCAGGCTGCCCCCGGCGGCGGTCCCGACCAGGTCTGGGTCAACACGAATTCCAGCGTCTACCATTGCCCCGGCGACCGCTTCTACGGAAAAACCGCCCACGGCCGCTACATGACCGAAGCCGCCGCGAAGTCAGCCGGGGCCAAAGGCGTCGGCGGCAAGACCTGCTTCGCCGGCAAGTAA
>CAXSBL010000003.1:52910-91640 GCA_964235515.1 uncultured Bryocella sp. | reverse complement strand
GAAGTCAGCCGGGGCCAAAGGCGTCGGCGGCAAGACCTGCTTCGCCGGCAAGTAAAGCCCAACTTGTCATCCTGAACGCAGTGAAGGACCTGCTTTTGCGCACCTCCTAGGCTCGCAAAAGCAGGTCCTTCGTTTCACTCAGGATGACAATCTCGGTGGCGACGCCAAAACGCAAAGTACACGCAAGATACGCCGCGGCCGCTGCCGTCGTCGCGCCGCTCGTTATACCGGAGTGATAATCCCACCCACAGGCAACGACGTCGGCAATGACCCGGGCCGTCGCAGGTGCATCGCCTCGACCACGGTATCGGTGTACTTCAGCCCCGCCCCGGTGTTGAACAAAATTACCCGCTCCTCCGGCTTGATCTCCCCCGTTGCCAGCAGGGCGTCATAGGCCGCCGTGGCCGCCGCACCCTCCGGTGACAAAAAGATCCCCTCATGCTTGGCCCAGTCCAGGATGGACCCCAGCAGCGTGGCATCCTCCGCGCTCACCGCCTTGCCGCCCGACTCCCGCAAGATCTGCAGAATCATCGCATCGCCATAGGGCTTGGGCACCCGCAACCCCGAGGCAAACGTCTCCGCGCCGTTGTAAAACTCACTGACGTCTTTGCCCTCCGCGAACGCCTTGGCCACCGGCGCACATCCCGAGGCCTGTAGCGCATACATCCGCGGCCGCTTGCCGCTCACCCAGCCCAGCGCCTCCATCTCGGCAAACGCCTTCCACATCCCGATCAGCCCCACACCGCCGCCGGTCGGGTAGAAGATCGCATCGGGGTATGTCCACCCCAGTTGCTCGACGATCTCATACCCCATCGTCTTCTTGCCCTCCACCCGAAACGGCTCCTTTAGCGTGGAGATATCGAACCAAACATCCTCCGCGGCCACACCCGTCTCGCGCTGGTGCTTCACCCGCTCGGCGACCATGCGTGCGCAGTCCGAGATCAACCCGTCCACCATCGTCACATCGGCCCCGTACACGATGCCTTCGAGGTAGTTCGCCATCGGCACATCCTGCGGCATAAAGATGTGCGCCGCGATCCCTGCCGCTGCCGCATACGCCGCCAGCGCCCCCGCCGCGTTGCCCGCCGAAGGCACCGCCAGGTGCCGCAACCCGTAGTGCTTGGCCATGGTCACGGCCATTGCCAGCCCGCGCGCCTTGAAGGTCCCAGTCGGGTTGTTGCCTTCTTCCTTCACCAGCACGCCGGGGTAGCGTTTTGACTGAATCATCGGCGTCCAGCCCTCGGCCAGCGTCACCGGCGTCACGTCGGGCAGCACGTCCTTGTAGCGCCACATGCCCAGGCTTGCCGCCGAGGCCGCCGCATACTCTGCCGGCGCCTCCCGACGGGCCGTCTGCCGCAGGGCGTCCATGTCATACCGCACATACAAAGACCCCGCATCGACCGGGCAAAGCGTCCGCGGCAGATCCGCTGAAACCCGGTTCCCACAACGCGCACACTCCAGAAAGGCAATCTTCGGCATAGCTCCCCATCGTATCGGAACGGAGTTTATACCCGCTTCGGGAGCACCGGTATTCCGCAAACCGGCGCTTTACGGCGCTGGGGTCTCTGGCAGGGCGAAGGCGATCAGCGAATCACCCTGCGGAGTGCCGAAACCGCCGTGTCCTCCCGCAGCGATCACCACATACTGCCTGCCGCCGAGTTCATAAGTCATGGGCGTGGCCTGGGCAGGTACAGGCAGGGTCCCGGTCCAGACAAGCGACCCCGTCTTCTTGTCGAATGCGCGTAAAACCGGCTCCCGGACCGCTGCGGCGAAGACAAGGCCACCCCGCGTCACGGTGGGCCCGCCAAGATTCAGCGAACCGGTCTCCGCCCCCTTCACCATCGTTCCCAGGGGACGCTCCCACTGTTTCGCTCCCGCATTCAGGTTGAGCGCCGTCAACTTGCCCCACGGCATGGGCGTGCACGGCAGACCGTGGCCGTCGGTGAGCGGCGCACGCTCGACCGCAAACGGCGACTTGCGCTGTGGCGCTGTTTCGGTGCCGAAATGCTGCCTTTCGGCGGGACGAAATGCCACCAGAACACCGCCAGCAGCCAGCAGCAGCACCGCCGGGCCCCCGACCCAGCCTGGAGACCACCGTCGCCTCCCTAGGAGCAGCAGCGCCAGCAGCGAAGCCGCGGCATAGATCCAGTTTTCCCATGAGTCCAGCACCTGGTCGGCCTCGAACCTCCAGCGCGGCACCAGGCGCGTGCGAAAGGCGTGGTGGTTGGAGTTGACATAAAGGATCCCCGTCTCTGGATCAAAGGCGGGTGAGCCCCAGTTCACCCCTCCCAGGCTGCCCGGGTAGAGCAGGCTCCCCTTGGGACTCGGCGGCGTGTAGATTCCGTCGTTGCGCAGCGCAGCAAGTTGCTTCGCACACGCGGAGGCGTCGGCCAGCGTGTGTCCGGGGAGGTCCTCGGCATGCAGCGAAAGCGGAGACAGGGGCGGAAGGCTGGAGAACGGCTGGGTCGGGGAGGTTCTCTCGCCCGGCACGTCACTCTTCGGTACGGGCCGCTCCTGAACCGGCAGCAAGGGCACGCCGGTCAGCCGGTTCAGGACAAAGATCATGCCCATCTTGGTGGCGACCGCCACGGCGGGCACGCGGTTTTGAAACTCAAACAGAAGCGGCTGCGCAGCCACGTCGTAGTCCCAAAGATCGTGGTGCACCAGCTGAAACGCCCAGACCTTGCGCCCGGTCCGTGCATCCAGGGCCACCACGGAATCCGCATCGCGGTCGTCCCCTGGCCGCATGCCGCCATAGAAGTCCGGTGAAGGGCTGCCCGTGGGAAGGTAGATCAGGCCATGCGCTGGGTCCGCGGAGATCACCCCCCATGTGTTGCCGCCGCCGGTCCGCACCGCCTGGTGCCAGGCCCAGGGCATCGGGTCCCACGTCCAAAGCAGATGTCCGGTGCGCACATCGTACCCACGCACCACACCGGGTTCCACATCCACCTCCTGCCCATCAGCCACAGCGGAGCCCACGACCACAACATCTCCGACCACCGTCGGCGGGGAAGTGACGCCATACTCCTGGAAGGGTTCGGTGGTCTGAGTCGGCAGATTCTTCTTTAGGTCAACCACGCCTCCCGTGCCGAACCCTGGGCAGGTCTTCCCGGTGACCGCATCCAGAGCCAGCAGCCTGCCATCCAGCGTTGCGGCAAACACCCTTTCCGCGCAGGGTTCGCCCGGTCCCCTCGCCGGCCGCTGCTCCCGCCAGAACGCAACTCCCCGGGAGGTGTACACCCCCGCCATGAATCCGCTCGGCACCTGCGGGTCGTAGCTCCACCTCCCCTGCCCGGAGACCGCGTCCACAGCCATGACCTGGTCAAACGGCGTTGTGAAATACAGTGTGCGGCCTTCCAGAATCGGCGTTGCCTCAAACGCTGCCTCGGTGCGACTCGGGCGTTGGGTCGCCAGGGCTCCCGTATGGAATTCCCACGCGACGCGTAGCCCGTCGACGTTCGCCGGTGTGATCTGCTCGGCTGTTGAGTAGCGCTGCCCGCCGGCATCGCCGCCGTATGCCGACCATGTTGCACCTTCCGGGGACCTCTGTGCCGCAATCGATCCACCCAGCGCAAGACTCAAGATCCAGCACAGCAAGACTCTTCCCACCATCTCCTCAGTCTAGTCAATCAAGCCGGTTCGGGCAGCCTGGTAGGCCTTCCTGCCGCACGGGATCGAAATGGATCGGAGTCACAGAGCGGGAGGGCAAAACTCTTGCCCGCAACCTCCGGTACCCTTGACGTATGCCACCCTGCCTCATCGCTATCGACATGGACGGCACCCTGATCGGCTCGGACGGCCGCATCAGCGACCGCAACCGCGGCGCCCTTCTGCAGGCCGAGCAGCAGGGGGTCGAGATCGTCATCGCCACCGGCCGCCGCCACGCCTATGCCATGCGCCTGGTGCGCGCGCTTGGCCTGCGTGGCGCCAGCGCCGTCGTCAGTTCGAACGGCACCGTCATCCGCACGATCGGCTCCGCACTCGTCCATCGCACCCACATGTCGGCCGCCACCGCCCTCTGGCTCTGCCGCGCGCTCGGTGACCTGCGCGACACCTTCGTCCTCACCTACGACCGGGTCGGGCCCGATGGTGAAGACACCCGCGGCGCTCTGGTCTGCGAGCCCAGCAATGCGCTGCATAACAGCATCGGCAACTGGATGCGCGCCAACGAGCCCTACATCGCCCACGTCGACGACATTGAGGGGGCTCTCGCCGCCTCCGCCGCAGCGGTGGCCACCACCGAAGGTCTTGCCCTCGACCTCCACGCTCCCATCCAGGCCATGCTCTGCGGCACCGTCGCCCAGATGGAAGCCGCTGAAGCCCTGCTTCGCCGGCACCCCCAGATCGCCGGTGTCGGCGACCCCGAGCCGCCCGGCTGCGAGATCGTCCTGCACCGTACCGCCTACCCCGACCGCGATCTTTCCATTCTCGATATCCTGCCCGCCGGCTGCTCCAAGGCCTCCGCGCTCGAGCACCTCACCGCCCTGCGCGGCTGCACGATGGCAGACGTGCTTGCCATCGGTGACAACTGGAACGACCTCCCCATGCTCGAAGCCGCCGGCCAGGCCGTCCTGATGGGCAACGCCCCGCCCAAGCTCCAACTCCTGGCAGCGAACCGCGGCTGGACGGTCGGCCCGACCAACGACGAGGACGGGGTCGCCCTGGCCATCGAAGCCGCGCTCGCCCCGGAACCCGTATCGGCCTGATCCCACCGCCTGATCCCTCACCGCCCGCATCCCTCGCAGACCTCAGCACCTGCCCCGGAAGTGTCACCACAGCGTGAAAACACCCTCTCGCTCGCCTTCCGCTGCGCTGGTAGTCTTTACCTCAGTGCTGGGCCGGGTACAAAAAGGGCGTCTTCTCCGCAAAGCAGTCGCCCTGGCGCTGTCTGCCCTGCCCTGCGCCGCCCAGGCCATGGAGCGCGTCACGCTCCGCAACGGTTTTGCCTACGACTGCACGCGGCAGGAAGCGCTCGACAGCACCCACATCCGCCTGTATCTCCTGCCCTCGCACCCCGACGCCGCGGCCAATTACATCGATCTCCCCGCCGGCGCGGTAGCCAGCGTGGAAGATCTGCCTGATCCGCCCAAAGTTCCCGTGCCACCCGCCTCCGGTCACGCGGCGGCTTCGCCCGACCTCCATGCCCTGCTCAACACAGCCGGCGCCGCCCACGACATTGATGTCGAACTGCTCGCCAGCGTGATCCACGCCGAAAGCGGCGGCCGCGCGAACGCCATCTCCCGCGCCGGCGCCGTCGGCCTCATGCAGCTCATGCCCGCCACCGCCCTCTCGCTCGGGGTCGCCAATGCCCGGCTGCCCGAAGGCAATATCAACGGCGGCACCGCCTATCTCGACGCCCTGCTCACCCGTTACAAGAACAATCTCGCCTTGGCCTTGGCCGCCTATAACGCTGGTCCCGGTGCGGTGGACCGATATCACGGCATCCCGCCCTTCCGCGAAACCCGGGCCTACGTCGTCCGCGTCATGACCGAGTTCAAGCGCCGCAAGCTGGAGCTCGCCCGCAACGAGCACCCGGCGCGCTAGCCTATAGACCTCATGTCCTTTTCGCCACATCTGGCAAATCTGCGCACGGATCTCGCCACAATCTCCCTCACCCGCGTCGCCTTGGGCATTCTCGCCATCTACTTCAGCGACGTGATTCGCGCCTTTCGCTGGGCCCTGCTGATGCCCTCTGCCGAACGTCCCTCCCCGCGCACGCTGATCCCCTCGCAATTCATCGGCTTCGCCGCCGTTGCCCTGTTTGGCCGCGTCGCCGACCTTACGCGCCCTTACCTCGTAGCCCGCCGCACGGAAACCCCTGTCACGCTGCAGATCGCCGTTTATTCCCTGGAGCGCGCGCTCGATCTCGCCGCCACCGCCATCCTGTTCTCCGTCACTCTGCTCTTTACCCCGCGCAATGCGCCACACCATGAGGCCTTTTCCCGCGCCGGCATCCTCGCCTCCGCCGCGACGGTCTTCCTGCTGGCCGTCGCCGTCCTGGTCCGCACCGCCGGCGACCGCGTCTCCCTCTGGATCCGCACCCATCTGCAGCGCCCCTCACCCAAACTCGCAAACTCGGTCGCCGACCGCCTGCTCGAACTCCAGGCCGGCTTCGCCACCCTCCGTTCCGCCCCGCAAATCGCCGGCGCCCTCGCCTGGTCGCTGGTCATCTGGGGCTCCATCGCGCTCTCCTACCTGTTCACCACGCATAGCCTCCCCGGCACGCCGCAGCTGTTTACCCTCGGTCCCGCGGCCGTCATGCTTCTGCTCGCCACCAGCATGGGCGCTTCGCTGCTGCAGCTGCCGATCGTCGGCTGGTTTACCCAGGTCGCCGCCCTCGCCGCGGCGTACCACGCCTTCTTCGGCGCCCCAGCCGCGGCGGCCTCGCTTTGCGGCCTGATCACCTTCGCCGTGAACACCCTCAGCGTCATCCCCGGCGGCCTCATTCTCGCCAAACAGGGAGGCCTCAGTCTGCGCGAAGCCGGTCGCGCTGCCCCGCCCGTGGCAGCCGCCTGAAGCCGACACCTTGCTAGAATCAAACCCGCATGAAGTGCCCCTACTGCGGCTACACCCAGGACAAGGTTATCGACTCCCGCGAAAGCAAGGAGGCCGACTCCATTCGTCGCCGCCGCGAGTGCGAAAAGTGCGCCAAGCGCTTCACCACTTATGAGCGCCTCGACGAAATTCCCTACATGGTCGTAAAAAAAGACGGCCGCCGCGAGCGCTTCGACCGCCAAAAAGTCCTCGACGGCCTCATGCTCGCTTGCCAAAAACGCGCCGTCTCCGCCTCGCAAATGCAAGCCATCGTCGACCGCGTAGAAACCTATGTTGTCGACTCGCCCGAACGCGAACGCCCCACCGCCGCCATCGGCGAACAGATCATGAACAGCCTTCGCGACATCGACTCCGTCGCCTACATCCGCTTCGCCAGCGTCTACCGCGACTTCAAGGACGTCGACGAATTCAAAGCCGAACTGGAAGGCCTGTTGGGCGGCAGAGGCTTGGCTAGCAGCCGCGGCGGCTCTGGTTCTAAGTTGTAGGTTCTACGTTGTACGTGTTTGTTGTGGGGGCTTGGTGCCGAAGTCGTTTCGCGAACTGAGAGTATGGCAGGCCTCGATGGATCTCACCCTGTTGATCTACGAGCTCACCAACGAGTTCCCGAAGCACGAGGTGTATGGTCTCAGCTCACAGATGCGCCGAGCTTCCGTATCCATAGCCAGCAACCTAGCTGAGGGTTCCGCCCGCCGCACACGCCGCGACTTTCGTCAGTTCGTCATCATCGCCCGAGGCAGCAACTGCGAACTACAGACGCAACTGCTCGTTGCCACGAGACTAGGCTACGCATCTGAGGCAAAGCTCAATCAGGCCGAAAGCCTCGCTCTGGACGTCGGCCGCATGCTGAACGGCCTCTCCAATTTCCTCAAGCGCAACCAGGACGCCGACACCAAACAACAACCCACGTAGAACGTACAACGTAACACGTACAACTGACCCACCCAGGAGTTTTCCTTGCCCACTGACCTACGCACCCACCCCATCACCCTCATCCCCGGCGACGGCATCGGCCCCGAAGTGACCGCCGCCACCGTAGCCATCCTCGAAGCCGCCGGTAAACAAACCGGCTGCCGCTTCGAGTGGCACAGCTTCGAAGCTGGCGCTGACGCCCACGCCAAAACCGGTGAATACATCCCCCAGGCCCTCATGGACTCCATCCTCGCCGACAAGGTCGCCCTCAAAGGCCCGGTCACCACCCCCATCGGCGGCGGCTTCAGCTCCATCAACGTCCAGCTGCGCAAAAAGTTCGATCTCTACGCGAACTTCCGCCCCGTAAAATCCCTCCCCGGCCTCAAGTCCAACTACCCGAACATTGACCTGGTCATCTTTCGCGAAAACACCGAAGATCTCTACGCCGGCATCGAGTACATGGCCACCCCGGACGTCGCGCAGTCCATCAAGCTCATCACGCGGAAAGGCTCCCTACGCATCGCCCGCTCCGCCTTCGAGTACGCCCGCAAGCACGGCCGCAAAAAGATCCACGCCATCCACAAAGCCAACATCATGAAGCTCTCCG
Organism: uncultured Bryocella sp.; assembly: GCA_964235515.1. GTDB lineage: Bacteria > Acidobacteriota > Terriglobia > Terriglobales > Acidobacteriaceae > Granulicella. Next base: position 83,569 of record CAXSBL010000003.1, on the reverse strand, counting down.
ACGGCCTTTTCCTGCGGTGCTGCAAGGAGGTCGCCGCCGAATACCCCGAAATCACCTACGCCGAGCACATTGTCGATAACACCTGCATGCAGCTCGTGCTGAACCCCTACCAGTACGACATCATCCTCACCGAAAACCTCTATGGCGACATCCTCTCGGACCTCTGCTCCGCGTTTGTCGGCGGCCTCGGCCTGGTCCCGGGCGCCAACCTCGGTGTCGACGGCGCGATCTTCGAAGCCGTACACGGGTCCGCCCCCGACATCGCCGGTCAGGACAAGGCCAACCCCACCGCCCTGCTCCAGTCGGCCATCCTCATGCTCCATCACATCGAAGAATCCGAAACCGCCAATATGATCCAAGCCGCCCTCGAAAAGGTCTACGCCGAAGGCAAATCCCTCACCCGCGACGTGGGCGGTCAAACCGGCACCAAAGCCTTCAGCGAAGCCGTGGTCGCTGCGCTGTAGCTGCTCTGCCAATCAAAGTCGTGGGTGTACATAAAGTTATATTCTTGATGTACACTCCCTCCATATGGACGTCACGATTACCGAGTTTCGGCGCAATCTCTTCGATCTCGTCAATCAGGCCATGGACGGCATCGAGGTGCATGTAACGCACAAGGGCAAAGGTTTCACCATCACTCCGGATTGCCCGGTTGAGAGCGGTCGCCTTAGCAGGATCAAGCCGATGAATCTCATCCGTGGCTCTCTGGAAGGTGCGAGCGAGCAGCTCATGAAGGAGATGGAAGCGGAGTGGGAGAAGGACTGGGCTGAAATTTGATCGCCTACGTCGATACTCACATCCTGCTCTGGGTGCTGGATGCCGAGTTTCACCATCTCACGGCCAAGGCAATGCAGGCGCTTGACCACGCAGATCTGCTTGTCTCGCCAATGGTTCTGCTTGAGCTGGAATACCTGTATGAGATCCAGCGCACGAATTGGACATCACGTGATGTTCAATTCAAGATGAAACGCGACCTCAAAGCGCGAATTTGCGATCTTTCCTTTCCCGAGATCACAGAAGCAGCCCTGGACGAGAAGTGGACACGCGATCCGTTCGATCGAATCATCGTCGCCCAGGCCAAGGCGAATGGTCTCGCGCCACTCATCTCGGCGGACGAACGTATGCGCAAACACTACCCCGGAGTTCTGTGGTAACGAGTGTCAATGGGCCCAGCAGTCTGTCTCATTTTTCTGCATCAGAACCCCTTGTGAAAGCGTGCATGAAACTTTCTCTTATCCCCTGCTTTGCGATCCTGTTCGTGTCCGGCTGTCACTCCCACATTGCGACATCTGGAAGCAATGGGTCTGACAACGGCGCGGCGAACACCAGCAAGACAGTCCCGGTCGCCGCCCCCATTGACCCCGCCACCGCCGGCAGCATCAGCGGCACGGTCCACTTCAAAGGCACCGCCCCCGCCCGCATCCCGATAGACATGTCCATGGACCCCGCCTGCTCCCTCGCCGGCGAAAACCTTACCGAGCAGTACGTCGTCAACAAGGGCAACCTCGCGAACGTCTATCTCTACATCAAGTCCGGCCTGCCCGCCTCCTCCGCCCCAGCCGGTACCGCTCCCGTCAAGATCGACCAGAAGGGTTGCCGTTTCATTCCCCACGTCGCCGCCGTGCAGCAGGGTGCCGACGTCAGTTTCATCAACTCCGATCCCACCATGCACAACATCCACACCGTCTCGGTCGACGGCAACCCAGCCCTCGATGTCTCACAGGGCCCGGGCGCCCAGCCGCAGCTGCGCCGCTTCAACACCCCGGAGACCAGGATCTCCCTCCGCTGCAACAACCATCCCTGGATGAATGCCTTCCTCAACGTTGCGCCCAACCCGTTCTTCGCCGTCTCCGGCCCTGACGGCAGCTTCACCATCAACGGCCTTCCCCCCGGCACCTACACCCTCGCCGCCGTTCACGAAAAATTGGGCGAACAGGACACGCAGGTCACCATCCCGCCGCATGGCAAGGCCGCCGTCGCCTTCAACTACGCGATGCAGTAGGATCGTCGCATTCTCCACGGGCCCCTCATCCCAAACCGCAAGGCAGCCGTCCATGCAACTGCAACATGATCTCTTGGGCACCCACGCCCTCCCCCTGTGGTTTCTCGTTCTGTCGCTGTTTCTGCCACGCCTCTGCATCGTGATTGCCTGGCTGCAACACAGCGTACCGGCCTACATCCCCTCCGCCGCGGGCATCATTCAAATCCTCGTCGCGGTTCTGATTCCCCGCCTGCTGATCCTGTTCTGGATCTACAGCGATCAGGGCATCGGCATCTGGTTCCTGATCCATGCCATCGGTCTGGTTTTTGCCTGGGGTGGCGGCGGTTCGCGGGTCTACACCCGCCGTCGCACGCGGGTAGTCGACTAGGTCTCCTAGCCATGCGCTCCGCTCCATTGCGATAAACTGTCCCGATGGAACGGCGTGATGTAGGCATCCTTGGAGCCACCGGAACCGTCGGGCAGCGCTTCATCCAGCTGCTCGCCAACCACCCCTGGTTCAACATCACCTGGCTTGCCGCCAGTGACCGCAGCGTCGGCAAGCCTTACGCCGAGGCCTGCGCCTGGAAGCTGGACACGCCGCTGCCCGCCCACATCGGCCACATGACCTTGCAGCCCAACACGCCCGAAGCCTCCGCTACGCCCCTGCCCCGCATCATCTTCGCCGCGCTCGACGCCAGCATCGCCCAAGATCTCGAGCCCAGGTTCGCCCAGGCAGGCTGCGCCGTGATCTCCAACTCCTCCGCGTTCCGCATGGCTCCCGACGTCCCCCTCGTCATCCCCGAGGTCAACGCCGACCACCTCGTGCTGCTCGAAGCCCAGGCAACCCGCAAAGCAGGCGGCGGCTACATCGTTACCAACCCCAACTGCTCGGCCATTGGCCTCGTCCTCGCCCTCAAGCCTCTCGAACAGCGCTTCGGTATCGAGAGCCTCTTCGTTTCGACCATGCAGGCCATCAGTGGCGCGGGCTACCCCGGCGTCCCCGCGCTCGACATCCTCGGCAACGTCGTCCCTTACATCAAAAATGAGGAAGAAAAGCTCGAAGAGGAGTGCAACAAGCTCCTCGGCACCCTCACCAACGGCAACAGCATCACGCCGCTCCCCGCAAAGCTCTCCGCCCATTGCAACCGCGTCGCCGTAGAAGACGGCCACACCGAGTGCGTCTCGATCAAGCTGAAAACCCCCGCCACCTACGAGCAGATCCTCGCCGCCTGGGCGGAGTTTCAGCCCTTCGGCCCCACTGCCTCCCTCTTCGGCGTCAAGCTCCCCACCGCCCCCGTCCAGCCGGTCGAGTTCGACCCCGCGCCCGATCGCCCGCAGCCCCGTCTCGACCGCATGCGCGGCAACGGCATGGCCTCCACTGTCGGCCGCCTGCGCCCCTGCCGCCTGCTCGACTGGAAGTTCGTCGTGCTCTCGCACAACACCCTGCGCGGCGCCGCCGGCGCCGCCGTCCTCAACGCCGAAGTCCTCGCCGTCACCGGCAAGCTTGACTTCAAGCACTTCCCTTTACTCAACAACTCAAAACCAGACAACACACAATTCGAAATTGAACCAACCTTCGCAGCCCCGGTGACCCGATGAGCACCGCTCGCCCGGACATCGTCGTCATGAAGTTCGGCGGCACCTCCGTCGAGGATGCCACCGCCATGCTGCGCACCGCACGCATCGTCGCCGGACGCCGCGCAAAGGGGCTCAAACCCGTCGTCGTTGTCTCCGCTATGAGCAAGGTCACCGACCAGCTGCTTGCCTGCGCCGCCGCAGCCAGCGCCGGTCGCGGCGACCGCGAGGCGGCCCTTGACATCACCTCCCGCCTGCGCACCCGGCACCTGCAGACCGCCTCCGAACTTGTAGCCGGCGAACGCCTTGCCGCTCTGCAACAGGACATTGATCACGCCTTTGACTCCCTCGACGAACTCGTCCGTGGCATCGCCATCCTGCGCGAACTCACCCCCCGCACCGCCGACCTCGTCGTCAGCTACGGCGAGCGGCTGTCGAGCGTGATGGTCACCGCCGCCTTCGCCGCGCACGGTCTTCGCAGCACCCACATCGACGCCCGCGACGTGATCCTTACCGACAACCACTTCGGCAAGGCCACGCCGGACCAGGCGGCCATCGAACAGGCCCTGCTGACACGCGTTCTGCCGCGGATCGACGGCGGCGAAATACCCGTCATGGGCGGCTTCATCGGCTGCTCAGAGGGCATAACGACCACACTCGGCCGCGGCGGTTCGGACTACACCGGCGCCCTCGTCGGTGGCGGCCTCCACGCCGGGGCCATCGAAATCTGGACCGACGTCGACGGCATCATGACCACGGACCCGCGCATCTGCCCCGATGCTCTGCGCGTCAAGACCATCAGCTTCGAAGAGGCCGCCGAGCTCGCCTACTTCGGCGCCAAGGTCCTGCACCCGGCCACCATCCTGCCCGCGGTGCAGAAAAACATCCCCGTCTGGGTCCTCAACAGCCGCAACGCCGAAAACGAGGGCACGGTCATCACCGCCATGCCGCCCTCCTGCTCGAGTCCTTTTAAATCCATTGCCGTCAAGAAGCGCCTCACCATCGTCGACATCGTCGCCAGCCGCATGCTCCTCGCGCACGGCTTCCTTAAGCTCGTCTTCGACGTCTTTGACAAGCATGGCTGTGCAATCGACATGGTCTCCACCTCGGAGGTCTCGATCTCCGTCACGGTGGATTCACGCGAGGCCCTACCCGCCATCAGCGCCGATTTAAGCAAGATCGCCGACGTGAAGTTTGAAGGCGCGAAGGCCCTGATTTGCCTCGTGGGTGAAGACATCCGAGGCCAGGCCGGCGTTGCCGCGCAGGTCTTCGGCGCGGTCTCCCACATCAACATGCGCATGATCTCGCAGGGTGCCAGCGAAATCAACATGAGCTTTATGATCAACGAACATGACGTCCAGGACGCCGTGCGCGCCCTGCACCGGCAATTTTTTAGCGCTCCCGACCCCAACATCTTCGACGTCGAAAGCAAACAGGTTTTAAGTTCTACGTTGTAAGTTGTACGAGCGACGCCGGGTCGTGTCCAAGGCCGTCCGCCCGCCTCTGACTCACTTACCACGTACAACGTACAACGTACAACCAAGAGGTTCCATGCGTATTCTCGTCCTCGGCACCGGCAAGACCGGCAAGCTCGTCGCCCAAACCGCCGCACAGCATGGCCACAGCATTCATGTCCTGGACGCCAAGGAAAATCGCGACGCCTCCGCGCTCACGCCTCCCTTCGTCGCCGGCTTTGACGCCATCATCGACTTCACCACGCCTGAAGCCGTCCTCGCCAACCTGCGCGCCTGCCTCGCCAACGGCGCGAAGATGGTCGTCGGCACCACTGGATGGTACGGTCAGCTCGATGACATGAAGGCCCTCACTGAGCGCCGCGGCGGTTCGCTGCTCCATGGCACCAACTTCTCGCTCGGCGTGCAGCTCTTTCTCCAACTCGCTGCCGCGATGACTGCCCAGCTCCAAAAGGCCGGCTACACCTTCGCGATCGAAGAGACTCACCACACGGCCAAGCTTGACGCGCCCTCCGGCACCGCGCTCACCCTCCGGGACGCCGTGCTTCCGGCCTCCGGCATGGCTGACCTGCCCATAGAATCCATCCGCCAGGGCGAAGCCGTCGGCGAACACATCCTCCTTGCTACCGGTCCTTCCGATAAAATCCTGCTGACGCACCAATCGCAGTCCCGCCAGGCCTACGCCGAAGGCGCCGTCCGCGCCGCCGAATGGTTATCCCAGCAAAAACCCGGCGTCTACGACTTCAGACAGATCTTCGGTAACGTGTAACGAACGTGGCTGGCCCGTTACACTGGAGCTCATGTCTTCGCTCTCCGCCACAGGCCCCCAGCAAAGTACGCAGTTCAGCTCCTTCACCTTCGACCAGAAGCTTGACCGCCTCGCCGAGGTGGCCGTGCGCGTTGGTCTGGGCCTGAAGCCCGGCCAGGAGCTCGTGATGACGGCGCCAACCGACGCCCTTCCGCTCGTGCGCAAGATTACCGAGCAGGCCTACAAGGCCGGCGCAAAGCTCGTCACCACCTTCTTCGCCGACGACGCCCTGACCCTGGCCCGCTATCAACTGGCCCCAGAAGACAGCTTCGATTACGCTCCGGCCTGGTACTACGACGCCATCGCCACCGCCTTTAAATCAGGCGCAGCCCGGCTCGCGGTCTCCGGCACCAACCCGGCGCTGCTCGCCGGCCAGGATCCCGGCAAGGTCAGCCGCGCCAATGTCGCAACCTCCAGGGCCTACAAGCCGGCCATGGAACTCATCACCCGGCACGAGATCAACTGGACCATCGTCGCCGCCGCCACCCCGGCCTGGGCCGCGTTGGTCTTCCCGGACGACCCGCCCGAACTCGCGCTCGACAAGCTCTGGGACGCGGTCTTCACCATCTCCCGCATCACCTCCGACGACCCCGTCGCCGCCTGGCAGCAGCACGGCGCCGACATTCAGCATCGGGTCGAGCTGCTCAACAACAAGCGTTTCCACTCCCTTCGGTTCTTCTCCGACGACGGCTCCACCGACCTCACCGTAGGCCTCGCCGACGATCACCTCTGGGCCGGCGGCGGCGGCCTCTCCGGCAACGGTTGCTACACCCAGGCCAACATCCCCACCGAAGAGTGCTTCACCACACCCCACAAAGACCGCGTAAACGGCGTTGTCAGCGCCACCAAGCCGCTTTCCCACCAGGGCACGATGATTGAAAACATCCGCTGCACGTTCAAGGACGGCAAGATCGTCCAAGCCACGGCCTCTGCCGGCGAAGAGGCTCTGAACAAACTCATCTCCGCCGACGAAGGCGCTCGCCACCTCGGCGAGGTCGCCCTCGTGCCCTTCCACTCGCCCATCGCGCAGTCAGGCATCCTCTTCTACAACACCCTCTTCGACGAAAACGCCGCCTCCCACATCGCGCTAGGGCAGAGCTACGCCACCTGCCTCATCGACGGCGACAAGAAATCCGACGAAGAGCTCGCCACGCTCGGCGCCAACGAGAGCCTCATCCACGTCGACTGGATGATCGGCGGCGAAAAGATCCACGTAGACGGCCTGAGCGCCGATGGCAGCACCGCCCCCCTCATGCGCAACGGCGACTGGGTCTAGCCGCTCGCGTGGAAACGTTCTCACTCCGTCGCGGCGTCGCCTCGGACCTGCCCGCGCTCGCGGCGCTGCTGGATCGCTACTACCGTGAGTGGCAAATCCGCGAACACGACTCCGCGGACCTCCTCCGCACCGAGCTGGACCGGGCGAGCCTCGGGTTCCACGTCGGCGAGCAGGGAGGCAGTCTCGTCGCCTGCGCCCTCTGCCGTTCGTGTCCGTCCGTTCCCGGCGCCGCGGAATGCAAGCGGCTCTTTATCGTCCCGGAGGCCCGTGGTCAGGGCATTGCCACCAGCCTGATGCAGAGACTGGAGGACGAGGCCGCCAGAGCCGGCTATGCCTGGATGTACCTGGATACGGTGGATGACTTCAAAGTCGCCATCGCCTTCTACGGCCGCCACGGCTATCTACCGATCCCGCGTTACAACGACAACGCCCAGGCCACCCTTTTCTTCCGCAAGCAATTGCTCTGAGTTCCTCCGCCCGCTGTCATCAGCGCGGCCGTTGTAAGCTGACCCAAAACTCATGCCCGCATCCCTCAGCCGCTCGCGCCTGGACTCCCTCTCTGACGGCGTCATCGCCGTCATCCTCACCATCATGGTCCTGGAGCTTAGGGTCCCCTCCGTCCAGGCCATGAGCACTCATGACGCCCTGCTCGCCAACGCCAAGATCTTCCTCGTCTACCTGCTCAGCTTCGTCCAGGTAGGCATCTACTGGGTCAACCACCACTACCTTCTCGACGATCTGGAAACCGTCACCCACGGCATTCTTTGGGCCAACCTCGGCCTCCTCTTCGCCCTGTCCCTGATCCCCTTCGGCGTCGAATGGATCGGCAGCCGCGGCATCAACCCGGTACCCGTCTGCGTCTACGCCGTCTGCTTTCTTTTGCCGGCCGTCGCCTGGACGGCTCTGGCGCACGTCATCCGCCGCCAGACCGGCATCGTCCCCGCCGCGGGCTGGCTCAAGCAGGCGTTCTCGTCCGCTTTCACGCTGGCTGCGGCCTTTGTCGCCTTTCTCTCGCCCACGCTGGCACTGCTCATGATCGCGGTGGTGGCGGCTGTCTGGCTGGTACCGCCGCGCCGCATCGTGGAGAAAACACGTAAGCGGCAGTCGCTTGGCACCGGCTCCGCGCACTCGTCGTAAACTCAAACCCTGTATGGATCTGCAAGGCTGCGGCACCGCTCTCGTAACCCCCTTTACCCCAGACGGCGAGCTCGACGAAGCCGCGCTGCTCGCCCACGTCAACTGGCAGGTCGCCAACGGCATCTCCCTGCTGATCCCCGCAGGCACCACCGGCGAAACCTCTACGCTTTCCGAACAGGAGTGGCTCCGCGTGGTAGAACTCACCGTCGAAGCCGCCGCCGGCCGCGTCCCCGTCTTCGCCGGCGCCACGCACAATAACACTCGCCAGGCCGCCGAAAACGCCCGCAAACTCGCCCGCATCCCCGGCCTCACCGGGGTGCTGACCGCGAACCCGTACTACAACCGCCCCGGGCAGGAGGGCCAGTACCAGCACTTCAAGGCAGTCGCCGAAGCCGTCGATCTGCCGATCATGCTCTACAACATCCCCGGCCGCACGGGCGCCAATCTCGAGCCAGACACCGTGCTGCGCCTCGCGGAGATCCCCAACATCGTCGCCCTCAAGGAATCCAGCGGCGTCATGAGCCAGATCACCGCCATCCTCACGCAGGCCCCGCGCAGCTTCCACATCTTCGCCGGTGACGACGCCCTCACCCTGCCCACCATCGCCGTCGGCGGCGTCGGCGTGATCTCCGTAGCTTCCAACGCCATCCCACAGCAAATGGCCCACATGGTCGAAGCCGCCCTCACCGACAACTGGGTCCTCGCCCGCCGCGTCAACCGCCAGTACTTCCGCCTCATGCAGGCCCTTTTCACCGAACCCAGCCCCGCCCCTATTAAAGCCGTGCTCGCCCTGCTGGGCCGCGGCAACGAGACCCTCCGCCTCCCCATGGTGCCCGTCACCGAACCCACGCGCCGCAAGCTGGAAGGCCTTTTGCGCGAAAATAGTTTGCTGCCCGACCGACCCTAGGCAGAGGGTCACGGCCTACTGCCTAGGGTCGAAGACGGTGTAAAGAGTTTCCGTGGCTACGCTTCGCTCTCTCCGGAGCGGCTGATTGCGACCGCGAGCAAGGCCGCTCCCGCGCCGAGCAACAGGGCCCATCCCCCGCCACCACCGCCGGATTTTGTGCCCTTCATCTTCTCCTTTTTCATGATCTCCCGGGCCAGAACGGTGAATTTCTTATCGATCTTCACTGTTTCCTCGAGCGTCTTCTGCAGGAGCCGTGCCGCCTTCTTATTGCCGGTTTGCCCTGCATAGGTGCGCAGGGTGCCGTACTTGGCTAGATAGAAGTGCGCCGCTGTCTGCCCGAGCGCGATGTTGATCAGATCGCGCTCCGCCGGGTCAAGCGTTCCCGTCAGCAGCATGTTGTTTGCCTCGGCGATGCCCGCCATGCCGGCGTCCGGCCTTGCGGTTGGCTCTCGATTGAGGGTCTTAAAGACCTTTTCCAGCCGTTTGGCCTGCATCAGGTTTTGCTTGGACCCCGTTTTTACGGCAGCTTTCAACTTGGGGTATGTCGACGACGTGACATTGGCCGCCGCCTGTTGCGCCCCCTGCTGATGCGCTCCATACAGATATTCCAGCCCCGTAATCAGCAAGCTGTTCATTGAGTTCATGATTCCTCCCCGGATTCTCACACTAGATTTCTCACACTAGGATGTGACGCCGGCACTCCTTGCCGTATCGATAGGGCCAACATCCTGCAAGAGTTTGTAGCTGCACACCCCTGCAGGGCGGCCATCGTGGACAGCGGCTGTCTGGAGCGAGCGAAGAGCGGTAAGCAGATGCCCTTGAATGCGATAGACCTGATCGCGCTGCCCACCGAGGCGTCCTTCTGACGCGTCCACCCCGTGCTGCGAAGATCCCAGTGGCTACAATGGTCACTGATGACTTCGTTTCAATCCCTTCAGACTTCCATTGAGCATTTCTTTGCGCTAGGCCCCGAGGCCGTCGGCAACCCGGAGGCGATGGGCTCCTTCTACCAGCTTCGCGATGCTCTCGAAGCCGGCACCCTCCGCTCCGCCGAGCCCGATCCCACAGCCCCCACCGGCTGGCGTGTCAACGCCTGGGTCAAGCGCGGCATCCTGCTCGGCTTCCGCCTCGGCGCCCTCCAAAACATGAACGGCGACGACCCCGACGCCAACTCCATCCTCAGCTTCGTCGATAAGGCCACCTACCCCGCCCGCCGTTTCTCTCCCGGCCAGGGCATTCGCATCGTCCCCGGCGGCTCGGCCGTCCGCTCCGGAGCGCACCTCGCCAAAGGCGTCGTGATGATGCCCCCCGCCTACATCAACGTCGGCGCCTTCGTCGGTGAAGGCACGATGGTCGATTCGCACGCTCTCGTCGGCTCCTGCGCCCAGATCGGCGCCCGCGTCCACCTCTCCGCCGCGGCCCAGATCGGCGGCGTGCTCGAACCCGTCAACGCCTCCCCCGTCATCATCGAGGACGACGTCCTCGTCGGCGGCAACACCGGCGTTTACGAAGGCACAATCGTCCGCGCCAAGGCCGTTCTCGCCGCCGGCACGGTCCTCACCCGCGGCACCCCGGTCTTCGACCTCCCCAACAACACCGTCCTCCGCGCTACCGCCGACCAGCCCCTCATCATCCCCGCTGGCGCCGTCGTCGTCCCCGGCTCCCGCGCTATCACCCACGGCCCCGGCAAAGACCTCGGCCTCTCCGTCTACGCCCCGGTCATCATCAAGTACCGTGACGAGAAAACCGACCTCTCCACCGCCCTCGAAGACCTGCTGCGCTAGTTTTCGCGGAACATTCCCTACCAATCCGCGTAGGAGCTTTACAGAGAGGTCTTTGCTGTGAAGCTCCTTTTGCTTCTGTTGCTCTTCGTCGTGTACTGGCCCGCCGCCCTGCTGGCGCTGATGCTTTATCCCCTGCTGTTCATTCTTTTGCTGCCCTTCAGGCTGCTCGGCTTCGCCGTGCACGGCATCCTTGGCCTGGTCGCGGCGATTTTTCTGCTGCCGGGAAAGCTCGTTCGCGCAATCTAGCCCCCATCGTCTCCTCGGAGGGCCAAAACGGGAATCGCCCTACGAAACAAATCGCCAAAATCAGGGCTTTTCCTCGGCATCGGCTAAACTAAAGATCCATGGCTTTAGATAAGCTCCAAATTATCCCTCTTGGTGGTCTCGGCGAGTTCGGTATGAACTGCATGGCTCTCCGCTTCGGCGACGACATCCTCGTCATCGATGCTGGCCTGATGTTCCCCGAAGAAGAGCTCCTCGGCGTCGACATCGTCGTCCCGGACATCAGCTATCTCCTCGAAAACCGCTCCAAAGTCCGCGGCATCGTGCTCACCCACGGCCACGAGGACCACATCGGCGGCCTTCCGTGGATCCTCTCCGAGCTCAATGTGCCCGTCTACGGCACCGAGTTCACCCTCGCCTACGTCGAGGGCAAGCTCGAGGAACACCGCCTCCTCGATAAAGCCGAGCTGATCGAGATCCTTCCAGGCAAGCGCTTCTCGCTTGGGCCGTTCAACGTCATGCCCATCCGCGTTACGCATTCGCTCGTCGACTGCGTCGCTCTGGCCGTCACCACGCCCGTCGGCACCGTCCTCCATACTGGCGACTTTAAGGTCGACCTCAGCTCCCCTGACGGTCACCCTTTCGACCTCCAGGCGTTTGCCGACCTCGGTAAACAGGGCGTACTCGCCCTTCTGCAGGACTCCACCAACGTCGACCGCCCCGGCTTCACGCCCGGCGAAAAGGCTGTCATCCCGCGCCTTGATGACATCTTTGCCGGTACGAAGAAGAAGCTGTTCTTCAGCTGCTTCAGCTCCTCCATTCACCGCATTCGCATCGCCATGGAGCTTGCCCACAAGCACGGCCGCAAGGTCGCCATCATCGGCCGTTCACTCGATAACTCTTCGGAAATCGCGCAGGATCTGGGCTACCTCGATCCGCCGCCTGGTCTCGTCATCCACCCCGGCCAGCTCAAGGACTTTCCCGACGACAAGCTCTGCATCATGATCTCCGGCACGCAGGGCGAGCCTATGAGCTCACTTTCCCGCGCCGCGGTCGACAACCATCGCTTCGCCAAAATCAACGCCGGCGACACCGTCCTGCTCTCCTCACGCATCATCCCCGGCAACGAAAAGGCCATTTACCGCGTCATCGATCACCTTGAGCGCCGCGATGCTCGCGTCATCAACGACGATGGCACCAATGGGTTGATTCACGTCTCCGGCCACGGCTCCCAGGAAGAACTCCGGTTGATGATCAACCTCGTCCGCCCCAAGTTCTTCATCCCGATCCACGGCGATTACCGCCACCTCAAGCGCCACGCCGAGCTCGCCGCCGCCACCGGCATCCCCGAGAAGGTTCTGCTCCTCGAAGATGGCGACGTCCTGACTCTTGACGCCCGCAACGCCCAGAAGACCGGCAAGATCACCACCGGCCGTGTCTGCATCGATAACAATTCCACCGCGGACGTGGTCGACGACGTTCTCATCAAGGATCGCAAGCAGCTCGGCGGCGATGGAATTTTCCTCCCCATCATCGCCATCAACAAAAGCACGGGCCAGGTCGAGGGCCTGCCCGAGATCACCACCCGCGGTTTTGCAGCGGAAGATCCTGATCTGCTCCGCAACGCCCGCGACGTCGTGTCGCGCACCCTTGCCGACTCCAGCAAGGAAGAACGTGGCGATTACGGCGTCATGAAGGAAAAGATTCGCGGCGACCTCAAGCGCTTTCTGCAGAAAAACGCCAATCGCCGGCCTTTGATCATGCCCATCATCCTCGAACTCTAGCGAGCGCCGGGGACCCAGCCCGCCAGCACAGCTTCATCGGTGAAGACGGAATGGACTTACCATTCCGGTCTCTCCCGGTGTGCTGGCTGTCTCCGGCCCGCCACCCATCCACCAAGCTGCGCCGTAGAGCACAGCGCACGTGCTGAACAGGACCAGGCTAGCCCCCCACCAGGTCATGACCAGGAAAATGCTGATGGTGATCAATACATTCGCGGTAGTCGCGAGACGCCGGGCCCATTTCTGCTTGTTCAAGTTACTGTTCCTCCAACGCGTCGGATTGTAGACGAAAGTAATGAGAACGCACCAGCAGCGGCTGTGACTATGCTGTATGTGGGAGAAAAACAATGTCCAGAACAGCGTCAGAGATGGTGGAGCTAGGCACGGTCGCCCCGGCTTTTGAATTGGTCGACGTCCTCAGCGGCCGCGCTCTTTCCCGCGATGACATCTTCGCATCCAGCTGGAATGACGAACTCAGCGATGCCCTCAACACCGCGACCCAGGGCGGCCCGCGCCATAAGCACGGCCTGCTGGTCATGTTCGTCTGCGTCCATTGCCCCTACGTGAAACATCTGGAAGCCGAACTGGCCCGCCTGGGCCACGACTACGCCGGTCCCAATGGCCCCATCGCGATCGCCGCTATCCAGTCCAACGACATCGTCGAGTACCCGCAGGATAACGCCGACGGCATGCGCGAACAGGCCACCCGCCTCGGCTGGAACTTCCCCTACCTGCTCGACGAAGCACAGGAGGTCGCCCGCAGCTACGGCGCCGCCTGCACCCCGGACTTCTTCCTCTTCGATGGCGAGATGAAGCTCGTCTACCGGGGCCAGCTCGATGGCAGCCGTCCCCGCCGGGGCGACTTCGGCAACGACGATCCTGTCACTGGCGCCGACCTTCGCCGGGCCATGGATGCCGTGATCGCCGGCAAGCGCCCAGACCCCAACCAGCGTGCCTCCATTGGCTGCAACATCAAGTGGAAACAGGCCTAATCAGCTGCCACCAGCGAACCGAACATGCAAATGCCCACCCGCATATAGGCAGGATGGGCATTTCATTAACTCAGATTGAGCAGCGAAGCTGCCGATCGCAGGATTAGCCGCGCGTCTCCGCGTCCGAACCGTGCTGCTTGATCATCTTGTTGTAAATTCCCAGCAACAAGAAGGGGGCGACCCACTGCCCGACGAACAGGGCTTCATGCTTCTTGCCGGCGATCTGGAAGGATACAGATCCGAGGATGGAAGCGATCGCCATGCCCAGGTAAGCGCTAGAGGGTATCTTCGAGGTGTACTGCTCGATGGCTGCGGTAAATTGATCTTCGTGGGCTTCTCCGGCGGGTACGCGGTAATCCGACATTGTTTTCATCTCTCTCCGGCCAGTTGCCGTGTTCAGGGAGATGCGCAATGTGGGTGTATAGGTCGTCTGCCTCCCAGATGATTTCAGCGTACAAAATTTTCTTTTGCCCTTTGTTGCCGTTAGGCAGCCCCGCAAAGCTCCGCGCGCCTTTCCGCTCTGCCGCGGCCTCAACGCCAGCGCTTTCCACTCATTGACTTTCCGGCACAGCGGCGATAGGGTACCCAAAGATGCGTTCAGATCCTCATTCCGAGCACCATGGCCATCACGACCACCGGGCGTCGGCGGCAGTGCCTGGCATGGCGGTCTGAAGAGAACGCCTCACCAGGATCACGGCCCGCTGACGCGCCTCCCGCGAGCGGGCTTTTCTATGCCCCACCCAAACGTGGCAGCAGCCAACACAACGGATTGCGCAGGAGAACAAGGAACATGACGCAGATGGAGCCTGTAACCGCCATCGATTTCGCCAAAGCCGGCGGCCTCGTCGCCGGCATCGTCCAGGATGCCCGCTCCGGTGAGGTCCTCATGCTCGGCTTCCTCAACGAGCAAAGCTGGACCATGACCCAGGAATCCGGCTTCGTCACCTTCTGGAGCCGCACCCGCAACAAGCTCTGGATGAAGGGTGAAACCAGCGGCAACCGCCTTCGCGTCATCAGCACCTCCACCGACTGCGACACCGATGCCCTGCTCTTCCGCGTTGAGGTGGAAGGTGATGGCCTCGTCTGCCATGAGGGCACCGTCAGCTGCTTTACCAAGCCGATCACGTTGTAAGTCGTACGCTCTACGTCGTACGTAGATGTGCCGTCGCACGCCTGCCATTCTCCAGGGATCACCCCTACAACCAAGAACCCAAAGCGTAGAACGTACAACCTAGAACGTACAACGCCCCGCGAGACCCACATGCCTCCCAAGCTCAAACTCGGTATCCCCAAAGGCAGTTTGCAAGACGCTACTTTAGCTCTGTTCGCGCAGGCGGGCTGGAACATCCTCGCCAATGGCCGCAGCTACTTCCCTGCCATCGACGACCCCGAAATCGAGTGCATGCTCGTCCGCGCCCAGGAGATGGCCCGCTACGTCGAGCACGGCGCCCTCGACGCCGGACTCACCGGCAATGACTGGGTGCTTGAAAATGAGTCGCAGGTGGAGCGCGTCACCTCGCTCACCTACTCCAAGCAGAGCCGCCACCCCGTTAAGTGGGTGCTTGCCGTACCCGAAGATTCGCCCTTCCAAAAACCTGAAGATCTTGCCGGCAAGGTGATTGCCACGGAGCTGGTCGAATACACCAAGCGCTACTTCGCCGGCAAAAACATCCCCGTCACCGTCGAGTTCAGCTGGGGAGCGACCGAAGTCAAGCCGCCCACCCTTGCCGATGCCATCGTGGAGGTCACCGAAACCGGCTCGAGCCTCCGTGCCAATCGCCTCCGCATCATCGAGACCCTGATGGAGTCTGAAACTCAGCTAATCGCCAACCAGGCCTCCTGGAAGGACGATTGGAAGCGGGCAAAAATTCAGACCCTCAGCCTTATGCTCAATGGGGCCATGGCCGCGCAGACGCAGGTCGGCCTCATGCTGAACGTGCCCAAAGACGCCCTCGACCAGGTGCTCGGCGTCCTTCCGGCGCTAAACTCGCCTACCGTCTCAGAGCTCCGCGACAAGGCTTGGGTCGCTGTCAACACCATTCTCGAGCAATCCGTCGTGCGCGACGTCATCCCGCGCCTCAAGGCCGCCGGGGGTACCGGCATCGTCGAGTACCCGCTCAGCAAGGTTGTTCTTTAGATAGGAACAGGAACCACGCATGAAGATCTTCTGGATCATTCTCGCCATCGTCGTCGCAGGGCTGCTCATCAACGCGCTCGTGGCGTACCTCATGCAAAAGAAACGCACTGAGCGCGCCATGGCCGAAGGCGTCGTGGTCTACGCCACCGTTGTCTCCGTGGAAAACGTCGGTGGCTGGGCGAAATACGCGGAGATGAAGAAGATCGTCCTCCGCGTGCAGGACACAAAGGCTGCGGCACCGCGTGAGGTCACGCTAAAAAGCCGACTGCCGCCCAACCAGAAGCTGATCTTCGGCATGAAGGTTCCCGTCGCGATCGACCCCAAAAACCCCAAGCGCGTTTACCCAGCCACGCCCGCAGCCGTGAAACGGATTACCCTGACCGGCTCCCGGCAGGAACGCCGCATGATGAAGCAGCAGGGCATGTAGCGTTTCGCTACACGGCTATCGAACTTGCAACTCCGGCCGCTAACTCTGAAGACAGGCCCTGAAAGCAGACCCATGAAGATCCTCAAAACCTTCGGTGATAACGCCAAAGCGGCTGAAACCGCCATCAAGCAGATCGAAGGGCGCGGCGCCGTGTCCACCGCCAAGGTCGATGCCGTCGTCCACAAAATTCTCACCGAGGTCCGCCAGGGCGGCGACGAAGGCGTTCGCGAATACGCCGTCCGTTTCGACAGCCTCGGCCCCGACCAGCCCCTTCTCGTCACCCGCGAAGAGATGAAATCTGCCTGGGACGAAACCTCCGAAGAGCTCAAGGCCGCCATGCGCCTTGCCCAGGCCAACATCCGTGCCTTCGCCGAAAAGCAGATGCCCAAGGCCTGGAGCTTTCGCCCGCAGGAGGGTATGGAGGTCGGCCAGATCGTGCGCCCCCTGGACTCGGTCGGCTGCTACGTCCCCGGCGGCCGCTACCCTCTGCCCTCCACGCTGCTCATGACCGCCACCCCCGCGCAGGTCGCCGGTGTGGAGCGCATCGTCGTCTGCAGCCCCAAACCCGCGCGCGAGACCATGGCTGCGGCGCACCTCGCCGGCATCACCGAGTTCTACCGCATCGGCGGCGCCCAGGCCGTCGCAGCCATGGCCTACGGCACTGAAACCATCCAGCCGGTCACGAAAATCGTCGGCCCCGGCAATCTCTATGTCACCGCCGCCAAGATCGCCGTCTCGCACGAAACCGGGATCGACATGCCCGCCGGCCCCACCGAGATCGTCGTCACCAGCGAAGCCGGTGACCCCCAGGGCATCGCCGCGGACCTCGTAGCCCAGGCCGAGCACGACCCCGAAGCTCTCCCCATCTTCATCACAAATAACACCGACCTCGCCGAAGAGGTAGCCCTTGAAACCAAGCGCCAGGCCCATGGCAACGTCATCGCGATGCAGTCCATCGAGGCCCAGGGCTACGTCTTCGTCACAAAAACCGCGGAAGAAGCTCGCGATCTGACCAACCGCCTCGCCCCAGAGCACCTCACGGTCGACACCGGCGCCGATCTCCGCTGGGTTAAAAACGCCGGCTCCGTCTTCATCGGCCACCACACCCCGCAATCCATGGGCGACTACATCTCCGGCCCCAATCACGTGCTCCCCACCGGCCGCAACGGCCGCATCCGCGGCGGCCTCAGCGTGCACGACTTCGTCAAAATCATCACCGTCCAGCAATACACGCAAGAAGCCCTGCGCATCGTAGGCCCGCACACGGTGGCCCTAGCCGAAGCCGAAGGCCTCACCGGCCACGCCGAAAGCGTCCGCGTCCGCATGCGCTAACCGACAAATCTACTTCTGCTCTTGCTCTTGCTTTTCTTGCTGTTGCTTTTGATCTTGCTTTTGATCTTGCTCTTGCTCTTTTTGCTGTTGCTGTTGCTTTTCTTGCTGTCATTCCCGAAGGGAACCTGCTTCTCGTCTTCGTCTCTGCTCTTGCTCTTGCTCTTGCTCTGTCATTCCCGAAGGGAACCTGCTTTTTCAACGCCATGCCACGCGAATACCACTTCTGGGTTTACATCCTGGCCAGCCGCTCCAGAAACCTCTACATCGGCATCACCAACAACCTGAACGAACGAATTGCAACGCATAGACAACAGCCAGAAGGCGCCCACACAGCTCAATACAACATCCACCGTCTCGTCTATTTCGAATACTTCCGCTACGTCCGCAGCGCCATCAGCCGCGAGAAGGAACTGAAGACCTGGACAAGAGCCCAGAAGACTGAGCTCATCGAGAAGGTGAATCGAACCTGGGAAGATCTGATCCTGCCTGCGACACCGCAAAACAGCAGATCCCCTGCGGGGATGACAGAAAGAGAAGCAAGGACCAGCGCGATGCCAGATCTCGAGATGACGACAACAACCCTCCCCCAACCCCGCGCCCGCGTCCTCACCATGCCGGAGTACCACCCCCCGCTCGCCGGCCGCGACGCCCTGCGCCTCGACTTCAATGAAAACACCCTCGCGCCCAGCCCCCGCGTGATCGCAAAGCTGCGTGAACTCACCGCCGAGGGCCTCACCGTCTACCCCGAACGCGAACCCACCGAGCGCATCGTTGCCGCCCAACTAGGCCTCGAACCGAACCAGCTCATCCTCACCAACGGCGTAGACGAAGCCATCCACCTCGTCGCCTGCGCCTTCCTCGACGAAGGCGACGAAGCCCTCATCTGCACCCCCACCTTCTTCATGTACGACGTCTCGATCAGCCTCATGACGAACCACCTCGTCAGGGTCCAGACCGACGACACCCTCGCCTTTCCCTTCGAGCGCTTCCTCCAGGCCATCACCCCGAAAACAAAACTCATCATCGTAGCCAGCCCCAACAACCCGACCGGCTCCGTCGTCAGCCGCGAGCACCTTCTGGCCATCGCCCACGCCGCGCCGCACGCCGTTCTGATGGTCGACGAGGCCTACTTCCACTTCTTTGGCGACACCGTCCTGCCCGATATCGCAGCCGTCCCCAACCTGATCGTCGCCCGCACCTTTTCGAAGGCCTATGGTCTGGCCAGCCTTCGCATCGGCATGCTCGCCGCGGACCCACGCCTCATCGGCTTCCTCCGCAAGGTCAGCTCGCCCTACAACGTCAACGGCGTAGCCCTCGCCGTCCTCCCCGAAGCCGTAGCCGACACCGATTACCTGGACTGGTACACCCTCCAGGTTCACACCGGCCGCGAGCGCATCACCTCTGCCCTGCAGTCCCTCAAAATCCGCACCTGGCCCTCTGCCGCCAACTTCGTCCTCATGGACATCGGCTCCCGCCACAAGGAACTCTGCGACCGCATGCGCGCCAGGGGCGTATTACTCCGTGACCGCTCCTCCGACCCCGGCTGCGAAGGCTACGTCCGCATCACCGTGGGCCCCGAAGAGCACGTCACTGCCGGCATCGAAGCCCTCACCGCCACACTGCAGGAGATGAACTGGCTCCCCACCGAAGGCCGCCACCCCCACACGACCGGTCCCGAACCCCGAGAATTTGAGTAAAACGCTCTTGGGTTGTCATTCCCTACGGGAATCTTGCGTTTGCCGTTACTTTGCCCTTACCCTTCTTTCTCTGTCATTCCCGAAGGGAACCCGCTTCTCTGGCGAGAGCCACTCTGCCAAAGCAGATCCATCGCCTTCCAGTGCAGACACCCGCAGCGTTACCATAGAACCCAATGAACACCCGACAGGTCCCCGAACTCACGCCGAAACAGCGCCAGAACCTGGTCTTCGGCCTCAGCATGGTCCTCGTCCTGCTTGCCGCGATCCCGCTGATCCGGCAGTGGCTCGGCTACGGCGCCCTCAAAACCTGGGAAGCCGTCCTGCTCGGCGTGGCGGTTCTGCTCGTCGGTCTGCCCGCGCTCGTACTCGGCATCCAGCAGGCGCAGGCCCGCAAAAATCCGCCGCCATCCAAGGCCCCCACCCTTACCCCCGCGCAGCGCGCCCGCCAGGAGCGTCTTCGCCAAAGCGCCCGCACCCGTGGCCGCGCGGTCGTTCAGCGCCCCAAAGGAAGAGTCCGTTGAACGATCTCGATCAAGCGCCACGCGATGGATTGCCAGTAGATCAACGTAAGGAGCCGACTGGTTCCCCCGCCGCCCGCATCGGCGCCATCAGTCGCAACACCCTCGAAACCAAAATCGCCCTCAAGCTCAACGTCGACGGCACCGGCCAGTACCACGTCAGCACTGGCATCCGCTTTTTCGACCACATGCTCGAAGCTCTCAGCAAACACGGAGGCTTCGACCTAGACCTTGCCTGCCAGGGCGATCTAGACGTAGACCAGCACCACACCGTCGAAGACATCGGCATTGCCTTGGGCGAGGCCTTCGAGCAGGCCCTGGGCGACAAGCGCGGCATCCTCCGTGCCGGCTACTTCTGCATGGCCATGGACGAAACCCTCGCCGTCTGCGCCATCGACCTCTCCGGCCGCGTGGCCTGCGTCGTAGACGACGCCCTCACGCAACCCCTCGTAGGCGACTTCCAGACCGAACTCGTCCCCGACTTCTTCGACGGCTTCGCCCGCGGTGCCAAGGCCAACGTCCACGTAAAAACCATGTACGGCCGCTCCAACCACCACAAAATTGAAGCCATCTTCAAAGCCTTCGCCCGCGCCCTACGCGGCGCCTGCTCCCGCGACGAACGCATGCGCGACCTACTCCCCAGCACCAAGGGCCTGCTCTAAAGCTCCATCTTCACGGGCTCGTCTTTTTTGTCATTCCGCAGCGCAGCGGAGGAATCTGCATTCGCCCGAAGCCGCAAGCCACGCCCAACAATGACCATCGAACTCCCCAAACAAAAACGCAACGACGCCATCGCCTCCCTGCAACGCTACTTCGAAGAAAACCTCCCCGAACCGCTGGGCGAGCTTCCCGCCGGTCTCCTGCTCAACTTCATCCTCGAAGAGATCGGCCCTGCGGTTTACAACCAGGCCATCCACGACGCCCAAACCCGCCTGCAACAACGCGTCACCGACCTCGACAGCGAACTCTACGCCGACGAAGGCCTGTACTGGGCCAAGAAGGGCAAAGCAACGTCCCGGCGAGCGCGCTAGCCGTGGTCTATACTTCGGTATAGATCACGCGATGGGAAAGCACCATGCCAAGCACAGCCAAGCTCTTTAAAAACGGCCGCAGCCAGGCCGTCCGCCTGCCCAGCGAGTTTCGCTTCGAAGGCAGCGAAGTCGACATACGCAAAGACTCCGCAACAGGAAATGTCATTCTGTCCCCAAAGCCCAGAACCTTGGAACACCTTTTCCAACTGCTTGAGGAACTTGGACCTGCACCAGAGGAGTTTCTTGCAGACCGTGACCAGACGCCTCCAACCAACCGTGTGAAGTTCTAATGTCTGGCTATCTGTTGGACACCAACATCGTCAGCTATTTCTTGAAGCAAACCTATCCTCGCCTGAACGCAAAGCTGCACCAAGTGCCAGCAAGTGGCATGTATCTATCGACTATCACCGAGGCGGAGCTTCTTTACGGTGCAGAAAAGCTACCTACCGAGGCAAAGCTCCGTAGCCTCGTTGAGGGAACTGTCAGTGACTTTCAGATCCTCCCTTGGGATTCCGCCTGTGCGCGCAGGTATGCGAGCCTTGCTGTAGCTCAGGAACGCCTTGGCCTCACGCTGAGCCAGTTGGACACCATGATCGCCGCCCACGCTCTCGCGCATGACCTCACGCTCGTCACCCACGACCAGGCCTTCACTCGCATCCCCGGCCTCGCGGTGGAAGACTGGACAGAGGGACCGCACCCCGCATGATCGCCGTTATCGATTACCGCGCCGGCAATCTCACCAGCGTCGTCAAGGCCCTGCGCTACCTCGGTGCCGATGACATCCTGGTCACCCAATCGCTCGCCGACGTCCGCCGTGCGCAGAGGATCATCCTCCCCGGCGTAGGTCACTTCCGCTCCACCCAACTCCTCCATGACCTCGGCCTCACCGCCGCCACACGCGCCGCCATAGCCGATGGCGTCCCGTTCCTCGGCATCTGCGTCGGACTCCAATGGCTCTACGCAGGCTCTACCGAGGCCCCCGAAACTCCCGGCCTCGCCCACTTTTCCGGCCAGTGCGAACACTTCTCCGCCACGCACGAAACCCCCGACGGCCACCAGGACCTGAAGTCTCCGCACGTGGGCTGGAACTCCCTCGAATCCATCCGCCCGGACTCCAAACTCCTCGCCAACATCGCCCCCGGCAGCTTCGTTTACTACACCCACAGCTGGCGCGCCCCGGTCTCTCCCGACACCGCCGCCACCACGCTGTATGGTGGCGCTTTTACAGGAGCCGTGGAGCGGGGCAACGTCATGGGCGTACAGTTTCACCCCGAAAAATCCGCCGATACCGGCCTCCAGGTCCTGCACAACTTCCTGCAGCTTCAGCATCAGAGCAACTAACCCGGAGGCAAACAGAGCATGAGCACAGCGACCGACCTGAACGACTCCGAACAGGTGGACATCACGGCTAACGATACGACGGCGGGGATCGCCGCAACCGACGTCCACATCCCCACGCCAGCCGTGCCGGTCGTCACGCTCGACCCAATCGAGAACTCGACCGGCGAGAAAGAGCTCCCCGGATCTTGCTGACCAAACGCATCATCGCCTGCCTTACGGTAGAACGGCACACAAATCCTGCATGCTGACCAAACGCATCATCGCCTGCCTCGACGTCCGGGACGGCCGCGTCGTCAAGGGCATCCAGTTCCTGGACATCGTCGACGCCGGTGACCCCGCCGAACTCGCTCACCGCCACGCCGCGGCCGGCGCCGACGAGATCGTCCTGCTCGACATCACCGCCACCCACGAAGGCCGCGGCACCCTGCTCGACACAGTGAAGCGCACCGCCGACGCCCTTTTTGTTCCCTTTACCGTCGGCGGCGGCATCCGCTCTGCCGAAGACGCCGCCGCGGTCTTTGACGCCGGCGCGGACAAGGTCTCGATCAACTCCTCCGCGATCGCCCGCCCCGATCTGATCGGCGAAATCGGCTGCAGCTTCGGCGCTCAGGCCGTGATCGTCGCCATCGACGCCCGCCGCGCCCAAAACTCTCAAAACCCGGTGGCCGAGGCCGAAGTCTACGTCTCCGGTGGACGAAAGCCCACAGGCCGCCGCGTCCTGGATTGGGCTAGGGAGGCCGAGCAACGCGGCGCCGGCGAAATCCTGCTCACCAGCATGGACACCGACGGCATGCGAGAAGGCTTCGACTGCGAACTCACGGCGCGCGTCGCCGCAGCCGTGCAGATCCCCGTCATCGCCTCAGGCGGCGCGGGCTCCGCTCAGCACTTCGCTCAGGTCTTCAGCTACGCGGCCGGGGGCGGCAAAGCCGACGCAGCGCTCGCCGCGAGCATCTTCCACTTCGGGATCACCGACTCCCGCTCGCTCAAGGCCGAGATCGCCCGCAGCGGCGTCGCCATGCGCCTGCCCTGTTAGGTCGTTTCCACCTCAGCCTCCAGGCTCCAGGCGGGTCAGCCGCCGAAGGTAGTACTTGCGCAGATCAACCTGCACGGCGAACAGCTGTATGCCCTGCCCATTGATCGCCCTAACACCTCCGGGTGATAGAAGCCGGGGCTCCGCTTTGTTCTGATCGAAGGTGAAGATGCTCATCGTCACCGAGGCACAAGCAGAAGAGACACGTGCCGATACCGTATCGCTCGCGGCAAGCCCTCACGATTTCCAGTCAACGTGGACATCCACGCCGGACAGGGCATTCTGGTGGGGTATCTGTCCCCTGCTCGCCGCCATCTCCGTCGCCAAGGCTATCCGCCTGCCGAACTATAAATCGGCTACGCAGGCCCAGGTGGATTACAGCCTCGGGCTGATCAAGCGCGGCATGTTCGGTGCGGTCTTTTCCCGGCCTTTGCATCTTGAGCAATACAGCCGCTTTGTGGTGTTTTCGTGGGTACTGTTGCTCGGCACGGTGGCTTTGCTGCTTGTGTTCGCATGGCGCAGCGGAGCGCGCAAACGGCTACTCTCACCCGAAATCCTGGCACTTTTCTTTTCAAGCTATGCCCTCGTCTATATGGCGCACATGGTGGGGTATTTTGAAGTCGTTTTGCTGCTGGTAACGGTGGCTCTGTTGTTCCTCCGGTCCTTCTGGATACGTCTTGCCTGCGCGGTGCCGGCGGTTGTCTTCGCGCTCGCCGTGCATGAAATGTTCCTGTTCGTATTTCTGCCCGTGCTGCTCTTCAGCTTTCTGCTCCAGGGTCTCGCGGGGGCCAGGCCACCCTTGAGTAAGCCCCTTACCCTGGGCGCGGTAGGGCTTTTGATCGTTGTGTCACTGGGCACGACCGTACGGCTCGCGCTGAAGCCACCGATGACTCCGGCACAGCTGAAGCTCCTGAGCGCCCACCTAGGCTCGCTCGTCGACTTCCCGACCAATTCCGAGATGTACGACGTGCTGGTGCGTTCCACGCGCGACAATCTTTACATCATGCGCGATGTTGCGGCGCGGCTGCCCTGGTGGCGGCAGCAGTTGGTTTGCCTGCTCACGATGGCGCCGACGGTCATTCTGCTTTTGCTCGTCACGCGCCGGCTGCTCGTGCCTCGTGCCCACCGAAATCCCAAGCAGCCCCCCGGTTGGCTGTGGACATCTGCCGTGCTGGCCAGTCTTTCACCACTGGCGATGCATCTGCTGGGGTTCGACGTGGCACGCTTCAACGCCATGGTGATCCTGACCAGCTTCCTCGTACTACTGACCGTCTGCCGGTTCACCGAAGGTCCACCCGTTGCGCTTTCGCCGCGGCTGCACCGTGCGGTCCTGCTGGTGATGCTGCTCAACATGAGCAGCGGCGACCTGCTGATGGATGGCCGCACCGTGCGACCCTTCCCCTTCATACGCGAGCTGCCGCAAACGCTTGCCCTGCGGCACGGGCATTGGCAACCGCCCGACCCCGCCTATAAGCCACGCTATTAATGCTGTTCTGTCGTAGCTTATGCAGGATCACCCTTCACGAATTGTCATCCTGAGCATAGCGAAGGACCTGCTGTTTGTTTTGAAGGGCTTTACATCATCAAGGAACGGGACATAGGTGAAGGGTCAGGCCCCGCTACGCCTCCATCGCTCCCGAGTACACCGCCATACCCGCCACGGCGTCCACGCCCATGGCGTCAAGTTCGTCCACCTCGCGCCGCTCCTTGATGCCACCGGCCACGATCAGCTGCTTTGCCGTGGTCGAACGCAAAATCGCCGCGACCTCGATTGGGAAGCCCTGCATCGTGCCCTCGGTATCGACGTGAGTGTAAAGAAACGCGGCGCAGCTGTCCTCCAGCCAGGTCACAGCCTCCTCCGGCGTCAGGTCCACCTGCTCCTTCCATCCACGGACGGCTACCTTGCCGTCTTTCGTGTCGACGGAGAAGCAAAGCGCGTCTTCCCCCAGCGTCCGCTTTAACTCTTCGGCAAACTCCAGGTGAATCAGCTTGTGCCGGCGTGGCTTGGTTGCTCCACTGGGTGTCTTCGCCGAGTAGTCTTCCTCAGTCCCAAACAGCGATGACCCGTAGATCACCCGCTTGGCCCCTGCCTCCAGCAGCCGCTTGCCATCTTCAGCGGTCCGCAAACCACCGCCCACCTGGCAGGGCAACCGCCTCGCGATCATCTCGATCAGCGTCCGATTGTCGCCCTGTCGCATGGCGGCGTCCAGGTCGATCAACTGCACCAGGGGATACGTCGAAAACCGCTCAATCCAGTAATCGAAGTCGTCAAAAGAAAGTTTGGGCGTTGCACCCTGCACAAGCTGCACGATCTTGCCGCCCATGAGGTCGATGGAAGGAATCAACATCCCTCCATTCTCTCAGCCCTGCCCTCAGGCCACCATCACGGCGGCCCGCACTCCGTTCCGCTTCTTGGCCCGATGCTGCAGTACCAAAGCGATGATCGTGCACAGCAGAATGGCCGTAATCACGGCCTGCGACACCACACAGTAAATACACCACTTCTCGAGGATGTAGGCCTCCATGTAGGACAGAAAGGCCGCAAAGGCAAACCCGATCTCCGCACACTGCAGCGTGGCCCACAACTGGTTCGCCAGGGCCAGCACCGCGATCAGCCCATAGCCGACAAGGCCCAGGATGGCGACCGGCAGGTGCACCCCGCCCTTCACCGGCGCATCGCCAAACCCGGCCGCGGCATCCGGCGGAAAGTCGGCAAAACGTGAGTGGTTCACCGCGCCGCAGTCCCAGTTGGCAGAAACCGCACAGGGTGGAGCGGAGCCGGGATCCTGGTAGTGAATCCGCAGGGCAAGCCCCGAGTCGATAAGGCCAGCGAGCGCGAGAAGGACGATCAAATAGCGCATAGCTTTCACAGTGTATGGCAACGGGACGACCCCGCCTTAAATCTGACGTCGCGGTGTTTTCGCCGTCATGAAGTGACCTGCAACCGCTGCACACCGTCAGAGAGAATGGGTAGGCGACAAAGCCGGCCCGGCACGCAGGAGCAACCCATGAGTCTCGCACAGGACGCAACAGCATCACCGCAACAAACCGCAACCGCAACCGTCAACGATCCGCTCCATCTCTGGAACGGCCTGGCAGAGCCTGACGATGCGAAGCGCTGGGTAGATTTTCACCTGGAGGCAGCCCGGGAGTCCATCCGCGCCCTCACCGCCGTTGAAGGCGGGCGCACGGTCGCCAACACACTGGAACCCTACGATAATGCCGTCTGGCACCTGCGCATGGCCGGCAGCCAGGCTCACGTGATGTTCATGGTCTTCCCCGCCGCGGAGGTGCGCGACGCCGTGCAGAACCTCTCGCAGCAGGTCAGCGCGGAGGGTGTCGCGCTGAGCCTGAACAAGGAGGTGTACCACGCGCTTGAGGCAGTCGACGCCTCCGGGGAAGACGAACGCACACGCTATTACCTTGAACGAACGTTGCTGGGCTACCGTTTAGCAGGCGTCGACCGCGATGACGCGACACGGGACAAGGTGCGCGCGCTCTCTGAACGCATGACGGTCCTGGGCATGCAGTTCAGCCGCAAGGTGCAGGATGACGTTCGCCGCATCCCGGTGGACGACCCGAACGATCTGCGCGGCCTTCCCTTCGATTATCTGCAACGGCACGGCATCCACGCAGCCGAAGATGGCAATGGGCTCACCGCGAGCGGCCCGGTGGAGATCACCACTGATCCTCCGGAGATGTCCCCGGTGATGAACTACGCCGCCAGCCACACCCTCCGCCGCAAGCTCTACCTGCAGTACAACGATCGCGGCTATCCGGAAAACGGCCAGGTCCTGCTGGATCTGCTCGCCGCGCGCGAAGAGATGGCCGAGGTGCTCGGCTTCCGCAGCTGGGCCGACCTGGCGACGGTGGACCAGATGATGGGCTCGGCCGAAAACATGCGCCGGTTCCTCGGCGAGGTTGAACAGGCAGCCCGCGGAACCGCCGAGCGCGAATGGACCGAATTGCAGACGTTCGTCCGCGAACGCGATCCGGGGGCGCTCCCGCTCACCCTGAGCGATGCCCGCTTCTGGGAGGAGCAGTTCCGCCGCGCGCGCTACGACTTTGATTCCCAAAGCGTTCGACCGTACTTCCCGTACGCCCAGGTGCAGGCCGGCGTGCTGGCCACCGCGGGCAAGCTCTTCGGGGTACGCTTTGAGCGCAACGCCGGGGCTCCGGTGTGGGATCCGGCGGTCGACGCCTTCGACGTCTTCGACGGGGCCAACGGGTCCGCTTCCAGCAAGGGCGAGCCGCCAATCGGCCGAATTTACCTTGACATGCACCCCCGCGAGGGCAAGAGCAAGTGGTTTTCCGAGTGCTCCCTGGTGGGCGGCGTCGCCGGCCGGCAGATTCCCGAGGCCTCCCTGGTCTGCAACTTTCCGCAACCCACTGAAACAGACGCCGGGCTGATGCAGTACGCCGACGTGGTCACCTACTTCCACGAGTTCGGCCACCTGATGCATGAGGTACTCGGCGGTCGACAGCGCTGGGCAGGCCAAAGCGGCATCGCCACCGAAGGCGATTTCGTCGAGGTTCCCTCGCAGATGCTGGAGGAGTTCTTCGAAGATGCCGACCTTCTGCGCACCTTCGCCAAGCATGTGGACACCGGCGAGCCGATTCCGTACGAGACCGTCACCCGCATGACCAAAGCCAGCGCCCACGGACGCGCCCTTTCGACGATGACGCAGGTGATGTACGCCACCTACTCGATGGAAACACACGACCGCCGCGCCGCGGAGCTGGATCTCGACACCCTGCTGCAGGACGGGTATAGCCGCTTCTCACGCTACGAATTCGTGGACGGCAACCGCATGTACGCCGCCTTCACGCACCTGGTCGGCTACACCTCGAACTACTACACGTATCTATATGACAAGGTGATGGCGCTCGAGTTTTTCCGCCAGTTCGTCGGGGAAGATGGAGCGGATATGCTGAACGGAACCACCGGGCAGCGGTACCGCCGCGAGGTGCTGGAGCCGGGCGGTTCCAAGCCCGCGCGGGAGCTGGTCAAGGCGTTCCTTGGGGCGGAAAGCGTCGGCATGGCGGGCCTGGAGGCATGGAT
Organism: uncultured Bryocella sp.; assembly: GCA_964235515.1. GTDB lineage: Bacteria > Acidobacteriota > Terriglobia > Terriglobales > Acidobacteriaceae > Granulicella. The sequence goes on along the minus strand of CAXSBL010000003.1, from coordinate 55,059 downwards.
CGCCGAGGAGTATGCCGGAGCTTAGTCCCGGGCGCGAAGAGCTTCGAGGACGACCTGGCGCATCCGTTCGACGGGCGCCGGTCTCCCGGTCCAGAGTTCAAACTGGCGAGCCCCCTGGTAAACAAACATCTCCACACCGGGAATGGCCGCCCGCCCTGCCCTGCGAGCTGCTTGTAAAAGAGGAGTGTCCAGCGGGTTGTAGACGAGGTCGAAGATCAGTGCAGCGGGCAACACTCCCTCCGGCAGCGGCAACGGCGTGGCATTGTGCCGCATGCCGGCGGGAGTAGCCTGAATCAGAACATCAAACTCCGGCTGCACGTCGAGTTCCGCAGATCGCAATGCATGGGCGCCGGCTTCGTCGGCGAGCTCCACGGCAGAGGCATGGGTGCGATTCAGAATCGAGACCGCGGCGCCTTCCCCCACGCACGCAAAGACCGCCGCCCGCGCCGCACCGCCCGCGCCGAGCACCAGAACGCGCGCACCCCGGAGCGTCAGCCTGGTCTGCAGCGGTCCCGCGATCCCGGCAGCGTCGGTATTGAAGCCGGTCAGGGTGCCGTCTGCCTCGCGGCGGACGGTGTTGACCGCGCCGATACGCGCGGCAAGCGGATCAATCACATCGAGCATGGGTAAAATGGCTTGCTTGAACGGCATGGTGACGCTAAAGCCGGCGAGGGGCAAACCGTGAGCAAATTGGATGACATCCGTGGCATCGCTCGCGAGCAGAGGAACGTAGACTGCGTCCACTCCCCTTTCGCGAAAGGCCGTATTCAGCATCAGCGGTGACAAGGACGAGCGCACCGGGGAGCCCGCAACGCCATACACCGCGGTCACGCGGCTCAACTCGGTCGCGCGGTATAGATCGCGGAGTACGGAGGCGGCTATTTGGCCCGGGGCAGTGGCCTCGGCGAGCGTTGCGGGGGCAAAGGTAAACGCCCCACCGGAGCGCATGCCAAGGACGCGAGACGCCGCTCCTGCCTCTCCCATGGCGACTCCTACCGCCCGGCACGGGAGCTCAGACGAACCCTCCATCCATCGCAGCAGCGGCAAATTGTCCGTGAGCCGTTGGGCGGTCGGAACCAACTTGACGACATCCGGCGCGAACGGCCGCATGCGCCGGAGCACCGCTTCGAGATCGCCGGAACCTTCGAAATCATGCCAACTCAGGACCAGGATCACTTTGGTGGAGCGCAGGGGCCGCAGTGCTTCGGCCCCTAAAGCCTCTGCGCTTTCCAGGGCCAAATCCACGAGCTCACAGCCGGCAGCGGCGGCCCGCGTCAGGATGGAGAGCTCCGCCTCGGCGCTGCCGGTGAAATCGCCACCGCTTTCTACCCGGCGGCAGGTCGCCAGGAACGTAGCGGAGGGATGCGCCGCAACATGCGCCCGCAGCTTCTCCAGAGCCGAGGAGGGATCCGGCAGCGCGTCCAGACGCAGCTCCTGAAAGACAAACTCAGGCAGGAGCGCGACGGATTGCGCAAACAGGGCCTCGGCGTTTGACTGGGCGACCGGCACACAAAGGCGCGGAAGAGGCCCGGGCGTCAGAGGGCTGGGCGGGAGTTCGAGGGAAGGCATGCTCGTGGCGACTTTACCTGCATGGGCTCGCCCGTGCAAACCGTGCGTTCAACACATCGCCCGCACATCGCGCAATGGCACATGGGTGGGAGGCAAGCCACGCCAGCGATAAGCTCCAAGCATGCAACCAATGGCGTTCCCGTGCGTCTTACTAGATAACTGAGAGGCATTCCTTACTGTCCCACCTTGTTGTAACTCTTCCTTTCGTCCATCTTTGGACACCCTTCCCTCCTCCCCAGTACCTCCTACCTTTAAGCCTCTCAAGGCCCGCTGGAAAGCGGGCCATTCCTCTTTTTTGGAACAGGATTTCGGCTTACCCGCTGGCATGAAGCTATGGAATCGGTATCTCCTTTCGTACAGACCGAGCAAGGCATTTCAGCCTCATTGAACTCCCCTGAAGGCTTTGTGAAGGTGGAGGCCTGGCAGCACCTGCGGTGGTTGCGAGCGGCCTTCAGCACACGCAGTCCGGGTGCCAGCCTGGCGTACGTAGCGGGCGAGCAGCTTCTTGGTGTGCAAAGTCTGGGCGAGCAGAATTTGGGATGGACCCGTGAAGATGATCCGCTCCTTGTAGGCCAAAACC
>CAXSBL010000003.1:33135-52810 GCA_964235515.1 uncultured Bryocella sp. | reverse complement strand
GAGCAGAATTTGGGATGGACCCGTGAAGATGATCCGCTCCTTGTAGGCCAAAACCGGCACGATTTCCTGGAAAAGGTCACAGGGGATCCGAATCACCCCCTCATCACACTAAAACAGATCCACAGCGGCAGGGTGCACGACGTCACTGATGTCACTGACCTCACGGCGACTGAAACGGCAGCGCCGCTCGAAGGCGATGGCTTGATCAGCGGCATACCGGGCCAACTGCTGGGTATCCTGACCGCCGACTGCGTTCCCGTGCTCGTCGCCGATACGCGGACCCGGGTTGTGGCCGCATTCCACGCGGGCTGGCGGGGTACGCTGGCACGCGTGGTGGAGAACGGTCTTGGGATCCTGCGCACCCGGCACGCCTCGCGGCTGGAGGATCTGATAGCGGCCATCGGACCGGCGATCCGTCCGTGCTGCTTTGAGGTTGGGACCGAGGTGCAGGCGGCCTTCACGACCGGAACCTTCACCTACGCTGACACGCTGTTCTCAATTCCCTACGCCGGGTCGAGGCCACATCTCGATCTGCAGAAGGCCAATCGGCGCCAGTTGCTGAACGCCGGTCTCGACGCCGGCCAGATCCAGACCATCGGGGAGTGTACCTCCTGTTGCCGGACATCCGACGGCCGAAGAAAGTACTTCAGCTACCGGGCCGAGGGCGGCATCACCGGACGCATGCTCAGCGTGATCGGCATCGATCCAGTCACGTCCGAGGACTAAGCGGTTGCGATCGATCTCCGCCCTCTGCTCTATCGCCGCACCGAAAAGGCCATGAGCCCCGCCGCCGCTACCTACAGCAGACAGGCCCTTTCAGCGGCCGGGCGGTGCCGGCACCATCACCGCATCGGGGTCCACTTTGGGAATACCGAAGTGGCCGCCGAGGTGGACAAGGTCCAGGGGACGAAGCATACCGGAGACGTTGATGGCGTCCATCTGACGTGGAGAGCGTACCAGCACGGCAATATCGTCGATCTCCGCTCCACGGAAGTGGAGCCAGAGATCGGTGATCGGCTTCTGCGGTAAGGCCTCCTCGCGAGGACTCACGTGCGCTTCGATGAGGTGCTTCCAACCCGCGGCGCCATAAGCCGCACGCAAGGCGGCCAGAGCCTCAGGAACATAGAAGGCACGTTCCTGGTAGTGGAAGTTGGTTACCGTGACGGATTGGATTGATGCCGGCTGGCTTCCCAGAATGGAGTTCAGCATGTCCTTGTCGAGCGTGAAGGAGCTGCGGGTCGCCGGCTGCGAGGTCAGGTCGGAGAACGCCTCCGCCACGCCCGGAGGTTGCGGCGCACCCAATGGTGCGGGCGAAGGGACGGGAGCCGCCGGGGATGGAGCAGGCGCGTAGGACGAATCACCCGTAGCCGGCGGAGAGACACGCTCGATAGGCGCCTGCGCGCTCAGCGCACCCGTGAGGAGCGCGGCGGAACCAAAGACGGCAAGCTTCTGCAAAAGAGCCATACCGTCGTTAGACCCTGAGAGCCCGATGGGAGTTTCGGCATACGACGGAAAAACAGCGAAGGCCTAACACTTCCGGCAGAACTGTACCGAAACGTTGGCATTGCGTCGCGATCGGCAGCGCCCGCACCTACTGCGGGGCGCGCGGAGCAAAGTAGCCCTTACGGGCGTGCACCTGGTAGCGCTGATCCAGCGAGACGAGGTAGATGGTGCGGAAGGCACCATCCTGCTTGAAGTCGGCCGGAACATACTCCAGAGCGTATTGCGAACGCAGTTCCTGCTCCACATTCGCGAAGCCGACTGCCATATCCTCCAGCCGCGTGGGAAAGAAGGCCCGGCCGCCGGTAGCGTCGGCGATGCGCTGCAGCACGTCATCCCCCTTGTCTTTACTGGGGCTGACGTTGGTCGAAATCGTGTAAATGATGGTCTCCGCACGCTGGCACATCTTGATAGCGTCCGATTCCTTGGCGCGGCTGTAGTCGTCGTCGCCGTCGGAGACCAGAATGAGCGCGCGCCGAACGGCGACGGCATCCTTTAACGTCAGCATCTGATCGCGGCAGGTCTTGTAGAGCGAATCAAACAGCGAGGTGCCGCCCCCGGGACGCAACTTGTGGATGCCCGTATCGAGCAAGTCAATGTGATTGGTGTAGTCCTGAGCGATGTCCGTCTGCACATCGAAGCCTTCGACAAACGCGCGGTCGGCCGGGCGCAGCACCTGCAGGAAAAAGTCGATGGCCGCCTGCTGCTCGAATTCAAAGCGCGAACGAATTGAGTTCGAGGTGTCGAGCATAATCCCGACCCGTAGCGGCAGATTGCTTTGCTGTTGAAAGCGGACGACACGGGCCGGCGGGCGGCCATCGTCCAGCAGACCGAACTGCTGCTGCGGCAAGTTGGTGATGAAGTGGCCTTTGCCGTCCGTGACGGTGAATACCAGGTTCACCTCTCGCGAAAAGACCTGGATCGTCGGTGTCGCGGCAGAGGGTGGCGCCGCCTCATCCCGCGGCTGCAGCCCGGGTTGCTGCCCTGCGGGCGTCTGCGCCGAAGGTGTCGTCTGCGCCGCGGCTGGTGCGGCCGTTTGCGGGTTTGCCGGCGCGGGCGCTGCGGCTGGAGACGCCGTCTGCGCCGACGTTGCTGCACAGAAGGCAAGGGTACCGGGGAGCAACAGCGAAACGGCAGCTAGGTGAAGTCGAACTCGTGCAAGGACCGCATTCATGTCGATTCATCTTACCGAATCGCAGCGTTGCCGGCGTCCGCCAAGCCGAACGAGGCTGTTCCGGCAGGCTATTCAGCTGCATCTCCGGGCGTGGCCGTGCCGGGCTCTTCCCCGCGCACAACGCGAAGCAGGCTTTCGAGCGCAGGCGGAAGCCGAGCGTGCAGATGCAAAGGCGCGCCGGTGCGTGGGTGCGTCAGCTGCAACTCCGCAGCATGGAGGAAGTTACGTTCGGGAGCCGGCGCAGCCTCGCCTTCGGTTGACGCCTTTCCCGCGGTGCCGGGCCGCTTTAACCGCTGTGGAGCGCCGTAAAGGCTGTCACCGACGACGGGGTAGCCCAAGGCGGACAGGTGCACCCGAATCTGGTGCGTGCGCCCGGTCTCGATGGTCACCTCGACCAGCGTGAAAGTTCCCCACGGACCCGGATTCTCCTTGCTGCCAATGCGCTCCAGCACGCGCCAGTGACTGACCGCCGGACGCGCACCCTGCTCCAGGCTGCGTTTGGCCGTCATTCGCACACGCCGCGCAGGGTCGCGGGCAATCGGAAGGTCCACCGTCCCCCCATCCTTCGGCAAAGTGCCATGCACCAGGGCGAGGTAGGTCTTGGTGAGCGAACGCGTGGCAAACAGGTCGGCCAACCCACGGTGGGCGGCATCGGTCTTGGCCACCATGATCAGGCCGCTGGTCTCCTTGTCCAGCCGGTGCACAATGCCCGGCCGCGGCACGGCCGTCTGAAGACCGGTAGACCCGGGAGAGCCTTGAGAGAGGTTCTGCCCGAAGTGGTACAGCAGAGCGTTTACCAGGGTGCCGCGATTGTGCTCGGCATCCCCGGCGCCGGCGTGCACCGTCATGCCGGCCGGTTTGTCGATCACGGCAAGGTCATCGTCCTCATACACGATCGCAAGCGGAATATTCTCCGCTTCAGCCCGCAGCGGCGCGAGTTGCGGCTCTCCCTCGATCTCGATCCGCTCGCCGCCTTCCAGCCTGTAGCTGGCCTTCTCCTGCCTCGTATTCACCAGTACCTGCCCGTTTTCGATGAGCAGTTGCACCCGTCCACGGCTGATCTCGGGCACGGCCCTGGCGAGGAAAGCATCCAGGCGCTTGCCCTTCGCCGTCTCCGGGACGACCAGACTGCGGGTGCCGTCCTCCGCCTCAAAGGCCGGCAGTTCGACACCCGCGAAGGCATCCGGCAAGGTCTCGGGCATCGCGGCTTCGGCAACGGATGGCGCCTCCCCTGCCAGGAGCTTTCCTTCGATCTCCCGCTGAGCGATCGCGTCGGCCTCCCGGGTGGCCTCACGATGGGCACGGTACGCCGGTTTCACCGTCTGACGGCGTTTGCCCTTACGAATCATGTTCTTGGACGGCATCAGTGCACCTCCATGTGCAGAGGCGAGGGAGTTGGGTGAGGAGCATGTTGGCGAAGCGTTGCATGGGCGGACCCAAGGGGTCTCAGCGCCCATACCAAGCTGCCGGTCAACATGGCAATAAGGGCCGTCCATTGGCCGGGCTCGAGCCAGGAACCAGGCATGAGGGCAGGCGGCGCGGAGAGCATATCCAGCACGAACGCAATCAAACCGCCCGACATCAAGGCCAGGGAGGTCACGGTGCCATCCGTTTGCACGTTAGCCGCCCGTGCTCTCTCTTGCTCGGCCGGGTGTCGGTGATTCAGTATGCGAGCTTGCGGCAGTGCGGTCCACAGCCACACCGCTAGAGCCATCGACAGGACGACCCCATAGAGCGCGACCGGATGCACCCGCAGAGTGACCCGTGCGCCGGCAACCCCGACTCCCCAGGGCAGGAACGTCGGGATACCGGCGTCCGAACCGTCGGCCCAGTGACCAAGCTCCAGAAATCCTGCCAGCAGCGCGGCCGGCGCGGCAAAGGTGTCCAGCGTGGGCAGCACAGGCAGGTGCTTCCGGCGCAAATAGATCAGAGAGGCCAGCCCCGCCAACGCCATCCCGTCAAAGCTCAGCGAAGGCAGCCCCAGCAGCAGCAAAGGGTACTTCAGAAAGGCACCCGGGCTGCCCAGAACAAGCAGAAGACGAGAGGCGACGAAGCAGCTGAAGATCACAAAGAGACCCGCATCCCAAATTGCGTCAGGGTCCCCACCGGAGCGGACCGCACAACGCCGTGCCAGCGTCATGGACGCGATGAGCCCGACTGCAGCCGCCAGACCGAACGGGGTGAAATGCAGGGGCCCCAGGTTTAGGCCCCGCCACAAAATCATGGCGCTAGCGATGGGAGGCACAGGCATGAGGTTTGCAAAGGAGTGTAGAGAAAAGACCGACCCACGGGGCCGTAGACGAAGCGCCGGTGAACCCGTCCTAAGACGGCGGGACCCAGCCGTGGCTCTTTAGGCATTCCGGACTGGCGGACACTGCACACCGAGCCATATATACGAGCCAGATCCCTGTTCAATGAATGTTGGTTCAACCAGCGTGGATCGAACTACCTGCTTTGCAGGCCGGTCTCACTCTCTGCATCGGATGCTAACGGGAGTGTGCCGGATTCGCAAGACCGAGGTTGGCTTTAAATTGCAGCCCCCTTCAATCTTCCGTGCTATTGCGCCCGGCTACCTCCTGGTTTCTCCTCCAGACGTACCGGTCTTCACGTCGTCGGGCACGGCCACGCGCTGGAAATCCGCCGCTAATTTGGCTAAAGCCGCAGGCACCTCGGGTCCGGCGAGCGGTCTCCCATGTCCCGGAGCCACGACCTCCGGCCGAAGCGCCGCCAGCTTGCGTACGGAGGCCTGCGCCGCCGTCCAGTCAGAGGTGAAGTATGCCGGCGGTCCGTGCAGCTCCGCCGGTTGCGTAAAGTTGGCTGCAAAGAAGCTTTCCGGTTGAGTGGTGCAAAAGGCATCGCCGACCAGCAACGTGCGGTCGCCTTCGCGGAAGAAGCTCACGTGCCCGGGGGTATGACCCGGCGTGTGCAACAGGGTCCATCCGGGCATCTCCGCCAGGCTCAGCTCGGCCCCCTCGCCCGGCAACGCCCGCAGCCGCGATCCGAGGTCGATTGGACCACGTGGCAGCATTGGCGACAGCAGAGGCATCACCCCGCCTCCGGCCTTCCAGTCGGGCGCGGGATACTCCTGCTGCCCTGTCAGGTACGGAAACTCCAGCGGATGCGCGTACACCGGGATATCCCACTCGTTCGCGAGCTCCCGGGCCGCACCCACATGGTCGAAATGTCCATGCGTGAGCACAAGCGCATTCGGAGCGCGCCCGAAGTTCTTTTGCGCCCAGCTCTTAATGCGGCCTGCGGACAACGGCAGGGCGGCATCGATCAACGTCCACGAGCCGTCGGGGTGCGTCACGGCAAAGACGTTCACAAACGTGATCTTGAGTCCGCTTAATCCAGGTGCAATGGCGTCGATGCTGATGACTTGATCTTCGCCAATCTCTACCTTCTCCATGGACTGAACCTCCAGCCACGTTGAGACGCGCCCAGAGGCTACGGCGTTCTTTCGCGCTGTCCCCGGAAGCAAACATCCTTGCACGGAACCAAACTGGACAAGTTTATGACTGGCACCTGGCGACGGCTGCCTGAACCGTCGTCAAGGGAGAGCTAGCCGGCTTTGCGCTCCGCTAAGACCTCATCCAGCATCCCGGCGAGTGAGCCCGTCCGTGTCCGGACGGCACTCTGCGCCTGATTCAGGCTGCCGCTCAGGGTATCGAAGCGCGCGCGCAGAGACAGAAGCTCATCGGCGATATTCAATGCGGCAAGTACCGCGACGCGCAACGAGTCCACCGTGGCGCCGTGCGCGGAGACCGCTCGCATCTTCTTGTCCACCACCGCGGCCAGACGCTGAATGTGTTCGGGGTCCGTTCCGCGCAACTGGTAGATCTGATCGTAGATCTCCACAAGGACCGCACCGGCTTCGTGGGCTTCCTGTTCCGCGCGGGATAGCTCGGCCGCGGTCTTCGCTGCATTCGTGCCTGTGTTCACGTTCTCTGCCAACGCATCTCCCTTACCAGTGCTGCAAGTCCTGCAAGACCCATCCAGCTATAAAACTCATCAAAACTCATCCAGCTATACAAACTCAGCGAACTACAAAAGCTCATCCATTTGCGCGAGCATGCGCTCTACCCGTTCGCGCAGGCTCTCCCGTTCGCGGTGCAGGCCCTCCAGCTCCGTTTGGGCGGTGCTGGAAGCCTCTTCGAGTGCCGCCAGTCGCTCATGGAGAACAGCATTTTCGGCCTGTGCCGCATTGCGCTCGGCTTCAATGGCGGTACGAGCATCCCGCTCCCGGCGAATCATCTCCACGGCCTGCATCACCTTGCCTTCAAGGGCCTGAAATTCATCGGCGCTGACGGTGGCGGACGGCGCCGCCGGGGGAGTTGCCGCTTCTGCTTCCATGAATCTCCCAAAGGTTTTCCGATATGCGACCTCGGATTCCGGTTGCAGTATAGCCATTCCGGCGGTGAATACCGTAAAGCAAGTGAGGCAGGAACCTCTCTGCATTCCTCCGCAACAAAGGCAGTCGAGCTGTGATCCAAGTTCTAGACCGTGGCGTCGCGGTGCACGCCCCCCAGCGACTGCAATGCGGCGATGATGCGGTCACCACTCGCGGTCAACTCCTCCTCCGTCAGCGTACGGTCTGAGGACTGCAACGTGAAGCGAAACAGCAGGGAGTAGCTGCCGGCGGCGACGGCCTTGCCCTTCGGGTCGCGAAAGATCTCCACCGGCTCCAGCTTTTGCAGCTCGGGGATCGCCAACTGGTGCACGGCCTGCTCCACCGCACCCCATGGCACCCCGTCCGGCAGCAGGAAAGAAAAATCCCGTTCCACGGCCTGAAAACGCGAAAGCTCGCGCAACACCGACTGGCGCAAGGGCGTGGCAAAGAGCCGACTTCCATCCACTTCGGCCAGCACACACGTCTGGCGCAGCTTGCGGACGGCAGCCGCACCGGCGCTGAGTTCGCCGAAGATCGCCACCGGCTCGCCGCCAAGCAGAACGCGGGCACCCCGGCCAGGCTCCAACCAGGCCGGGGCACCCTGCGCACCCGGCTGCGAATCCAGCGGCTCAAAGCGAATCTCGCCCGTGAACTGGCCGAGCAGGCGCTCGAGCGCGCCCTTGACGGCGAAGAACAGCGCATCCTCCGCACGGTGCAGTGGACCGGCGACGGCTTCGCCCGTTGTGCCGAGGGCAAGGCCGGTCCCTTCGTGCACCCCAGCGGTCGAGCCCGTAAACACCGTTCCCAGCTCAAAGAGCCGGACGTTGTTCAGCCCGCGAGCCAGGTTGCGCGCCAGCATGCCGGCCATGCCGGGCAGCAGCGACGGACGAAGGGTACCAGCCTCCTCGCTGAGCGGATTGCCGATCGGGACCACACCCTCCCCGGGCCGCCCGAACTCGGCGGCCTCCGCTGCCGAAACAAAGGTTGAGGAGATCGCTTCCGTGTAGCCCAGCGCCCGTAAGGTGGAACGCACCGCCGCGGCCTGGCGCTTGTGGGGCAGATCGCGGACCTCGCCGGCCCAGCCGGGCAGCGTGTTTGCAAAGCGGTTGTAGCCGTAGACGCGAGCGATCTCCTCGATCAGATCGATCTCGCGTTCGAGATCCAGACGCCAGCTCGGCAGGCCCACCGCAAACTCGGCGGGAACGCCGGTCGGCGCCAGGTCGCAGCCCAAAGCCGTCAGGTACTGGGCGATGATGGCCTCGTTCAACCCGCTGGTGCGCTGCCCGGTATCGAGCACGGCATCCTCCCGCGTCGTTCCGAGCAGGCGCTGCACCTCGTCCACGCGCAGAATCACCGGCGCGCGGCCGGAGGTTCTGGCGGCGATCTCCGGAACCACGATGTCCACCAGCGGCCCGGCCACAGCACCTCCCGCCTGCTCCAGAACCAGGCGCGTCACGAGGTGGTTTGCCGTGAGGGCAGCGTCGAAGTCGGCGCCACGCTCAAACCGGTGCGACGCATCGGTGTGGAGCCCATGCCGGCGGGAACTCGCGCGAATGGCGGCGGGATCAAACCAGGCTGCTTCGACGAGGATGTTCTTCGTGGCCTCGGTCACCCGCGAATCCCAGCCGCCCATCACACCGGCCAGTCCCAACGCCTTGCGCTCGTCGGCGACGACCAGATCCTCCCCGGTGAGCGTGCGCTCGGTGCCGTCGAGCAGACGCAGGCGCTCCCCCGGAAGAGCCCGGCGGACGACGATGCCGCCTTGGAGGGTGTCGAGATCGAAGACATGGGTCGGCTGGCCCACCGCGAGCCAGCCAAAGTTGGTCGCATCCACCGGTCCGGAGATCGCCTTCTGGCCCAGCGCGGCGAAGTACTCGGCCAGTCGCCCGGACGCGGCCTTCACCTCCACGCCGCGGATGACACGGGCGGTAAAGCGTCCGCACAGGTCGGGAGCCTCGATCCGCACTGGAAATCCCGCTCCCGGCAGCGTGGCCTGGACCGGCGCGGCCATGTCCTCGGAGAGCGGCGTCAGCGGGAGGTCGTAAATGGCCGCAGCCTCGCGCGCCACGCCGTAGTGGTTCATCGCATCCACGCGGTTGGTGGTGATGTCCATCTCAAAGCGTGAACCGCCGCAGGACGCCGGGAAGATGCCCTCCACGGCGATGCCGCGCAGGGTCAGATCTTCGGCGAGTTGCGCATCGTCCACGGGCAGCTGCGGCAGAAACGTACGCAGCCATGTTGTTAGAACGTCCAAGTTTCACTCCAAAGGTGCCATACCAAACTGCGCCCCACAGGTTCCGTCCCATGCCGGTGATTGGGGAGGTGAAGGGAGGGCGATGCAGCCGAGGGGCGACCGAAAAAGCCCCTTCCTGATTGTATGAAATGTTGCGGGCGGCCGAAGGCAAGGAGAACGTCCGCGGGAAACTTTGCATCAGATTGTTGAAATGAGTGATCGGGACGAACGACTGCGGAACCCGCACGTCCATGTGTAGATCAAGGTTGAACTCAGAGTTAGGAATTAGCGGGAATGCATTCAGGCGCGACGATCACCGGAGGCAAGGTTCGGGTCTACACCGTGCCGACCGACGCACCCGAGGCCGACGGCACGGTCAGCTGGAACAGCACCACGATGGTGCTTGTGCAGCTGGAGGCGGGCGGAAAGACCGGCCTGGGCTACACCTATGCGGACGCCTCCGCAGGCAAAGTGGCTGACGCCCTCCTCAAAAAGGTCATCGAAGGCCGGGACGTCTTCGCCCACGCCGCCATCCGGCAGGCCATGATGCGGGAGGTGCGGAACTCCGGTGAGACCGGCCTGACGAGCATGGCAATCTCAGCCATTGACTCCGCACTATGGGACCTGAGTGCGCGTCTGATGGATCAGCCCTTGGTGAACGTATTGGGGCGCGTGCGCGACGGCATCGCGGTGTATGGCAGCGGCGGATTCACCACCTACACCGACCAGCAACTCACCGCGCAGCTGGGTGGATGGGCGGAGCAGGGCTTTGCTCGCGTAAAGATGAAGGTTGGCACCTACCCGGCCGATGACCCGCGGCGCGTCGAGGTCGCCCGCAAAGCGATAGGCGACCAAACCGAGCTGTTCGTCGACGCCAACGGCGGTTACACGATGACGCAGGCGCTTGAAAAGGCCCACACCTTTGCGCATCATTTCGGCGTGCGCTGGTTTGAGGAGCCGGTCAGCTCGGATAACCTCGTCGGCATGAGCGAGGTGCGTTCCCGCGCTCCGCTGGGCATGGACATCGCCGCGGGCGAGTACGGCTATACTGCCTGGTATTTCGAGCACATGATCGATTCCAAGGCGGTGACTGTCTTGCAGGCCGATGCGACGCGCTGCGGCGGGATCAGCGGCTTCCTGGAGGCGGGCGCGCTCTGCTGGTCGAACAACATTCCACTCTCCGCGCATTGCGGACCGAGCTTGCACCTGCATGTTTGCTGCTCGGTGCCCAGGGTCGTTCACATGGAGTATTTTCACGATCACGCCCGCATGGAGCGCATGTTCTTTGACGGCTTTCGGGAGCCGGTTCAAGGCGTCATGTATCCAGATCTGACCAGGCCTGGCATGGGGTTGGAACTGAAGGAAAATGATGCCGCTCCCTATCTGGTGTAAACAAGAGATTCGCTCGGCGATGCCGAGATCTCGCGAGGTGTTGTAACGCATGGCAGACGCCAATTCCCTATCCATCCAGAGCCTCGACCAGGACCTCCAAGAGGCGCTTGGTCCAACGCTGGGACACGATCTAGAGCTGGTGACCAACGCCCTGCGAGAAGGCCGCTTCCAGCGCAGTTTGGCCTTGCTGACCGCGGTGACCAGCGTCGTAAGCGGCCTGGAGGTCGCCTACGAGCACTATCGCGGCAGCTACAGCCGCCGCGTCATGTACACGCCGGTGATCCTGAGTGTGCTGTTGGCAGGGGCAGGCATCGCGGGCTTTTTTAGCCGGCGGGCGGCTCGCACCGTGCTACGGCTCGTCTCGGCGGTGACCCTGATTGACTCGATGGTCGGCTTCTACTTTCACATTCGCGGCATCTACCGCAAACCCGGCGGTTGGCGCCTGCCGATGACCAACATGGTGATGGGGCCACCGATCTTTGCGCCGCTGCTGTTTGGCACCAGCGCTTACCTTGGCCTGATCGCCTCCTACCTGCAGCAGGAGGAGGCCACGGGATCTGCGTCCACAACAGGCAATGACAACTGGCTCAGCCGCTTTCTTCCCTCGAGTGAAGGCCGTGCCCTTCTCAGCGCCGAACAGGACATGCGCGAAGGCAAGTTTCAGCAGCAGGTAGCCATCGCCACGGGCATCAGCGCCCTCCTGAGCGGTTTCGAGGCCTACTACTCCCACTATAAAAACAACTTCCAGTACTGGGTGCAGTGGACACCGGTGGTTCTGGCTCCGGCGCTTGCGGGTGTTGCCTTCGCCTCGGTGAAGAGCCGCAAGATGGCCACGACGGCATTGCCGGCCCTGTCTGTAGTGGCAGGTCTGGACGCCGCTGTCGGATTCTATTATCACGGGCGCGGGGTTCTTCGCCGTCCCGGCGGTGCCAAAAACATCGTCTACAACATCATGTACGGTCCGCCCATCTTCGCTCCGCTGCTGTTCGGCGCGGCCGGAATGCTGGGCATTCTCGCGAGTCTGTTGCGGAGGAGAAGGTAATGGGACTGTTTTCGTTTTCCAAGACCAGGCCGGTCTTACCCGCGGAGACTCCCGCGGACCTCTTGCCTCGTGACAGGTCCACCGGGCAACCGTTACCGCCACGCCGCCAGCCGGGCTATTACCCAGGCTACAGCACGATGGCTCAGAAGAATTACTGGGAGAAGGCCACACGGCAGGTGGTGCAGGGACGCGTCGACACAACACCGAGACGTACCTTTTTCACCGAAGACGAGTTTCAGTTCTGGACGGTCGTCTTCGAGCATCTTCTGCCGCAGACGGATCGAACCCCTGACCGGCAGATCCCGCTGGTGGCGCCTCTCGACGATCGTCTCGCGAAGAATCAGACTGACGGCTATCGCTATGTGGATATGCCGGAGGATCGTGTCGCCTACAAAATCGGCATTGAGGCCATTCAGGACGAGGCCCGCGAAAGATTCGACAACGACTTTCTTTCGCTTGCCTACAAGCATCAGGACATGGTCCTGGAGGCCTTGCACGACGGCAAACCCGAGGGTGGAAGGGCTATCTGGAAGCGTATGTCCGTCAAACGTTTCTGGGAACTCCTCATGAATGATGCGGTAAAGGCCTACTACGCTCACCCCTGGGCGTGGGACGAGATTGGCTTCGGTGGCCCGGCCTACCCACGGGCCTACATGCGCCTGGAACGCGGAGAACCCGAACCCTGGGAGGTCAACGAACAGCGCTATGAATGGGACACACCCTCTGCGAGTACTTCCGGAACGGTGCAGAACTCTACCCAGGGCGAAAGTGATTCAAGGCAGAAGTCTGACGCCGGTACAAAGAGGTCCAAGTGAACACACCCATCGGTGGAGCCTTTAACGGCTCCGACGCCAGAACGCACCAGCTCGGTCCGCTGCAATCGATCCACATTCCGGCACGCCGCTTCAAAGACTCCGATGAAGTCGACTACGTCATCGTCGGCGTGGGTTCCGCTGGCGGCGTCCTGCTGCAGCGCCTCGCCCGGGCAGGTTTCAACGTTCTCGGCCTGGAAGCTGGACGCTTCTGGGACACGGAGAAAGACTGGGTCTCTGACGAGTCTGGTTCGCACGAACTCTACTGGACCGACACGCGCGTCACCGGCGGCACGGATCCCCTTGCGTTCGGCTCCAACAACAGCGGCAAGGGCGTCGGCGGTGGTTCTGTACACTGGGCGTCTTTTTGCCCGCGGCTACACCCATCCGACTTTGAGATCCACACCCGCGACGGCGTGGGAGTGGATTGGCCCATCAGTTATGAAGAGATCCGCCCATATTACGAGCAGCTGGAGCTGGAGATGCCCGTCGCCGGCCCGGCCTACTATCCATGGGGCCACCCGCACGGCTATCCCTATGGTCCGCACCCTATGGGCGGCGTCGGTAATGCACTGATTAAAGGCTGCTCCGCACTTAACATTCCCGTATCCATCGGCGGTCCGGTTGCGATCCTCTCGGGTTCGCGCGGCAACCGTCCGCACTGCATCTATCGTGGCTTTTGCATCCAGGGCTGCAAGGTCGGCGCCAAAGCCTCCACCCTGATCACACATGTTCCCGATGCCATCGAGAACGGCGGCGAGATCCGCGACTTCTGCATGGTTAGCCGCGTGGAGCTGGGCAAGGAAAACCGCGTTAGCGGAGTGCACTACTTCGATCGTGACGGCAAGCCGCATTTCCAAAAGGCCAAGGCCGTTATCATCTCTGGCTATGCGATCGAGACGCCACGGCTGCTCCTGAACTCAGCCTGCAAGGGATACGAGAACGGTCTCGCCAACTCCAGCGACACGGTAGGCCGCTACCTGATGGCGCAGGCCGGCAATGTGATCCTGGGCCGCTTCGATCAGCCCGTGCGCATGTACAAGGCGCCACCCGCCCACGCGCTCACCGAGGAGTTTTACGAGACCGACCCGAAAAATAACTTTGCCCGTGGCTATGCGGTGCAGACGGTAGGGCCGCTGCCGATTGCCTTCGGCAAGGACATGATCTCGTCCAAGAAGGCCTGGGGCTGGGGTCTCCGCCGCGAGATGATGGATTACAACCACTGGGCCGGCTTCGGTCTGCTGGGCGAGATCCTTCCCTGGGCCAACAACCGCGTGACGCTCGCTGAAGACAAGGACAAGTTCGGTCTGCCCGTGGCGCATGTGAACTTTGATCTGTACGAGAACGATAAAAACATGATCAAGGCCGGCAAAAATAAAACTATGGAGATCATGAGCGCCGCCGGTGCCACCGAGGTCGTGCAGGAGGCGCGCTATGCGCATCTTGTCGGCGCGGCGCGCATGGGCTCCGATCCACGCAGCTCGGTCGTGGACAAGTTCGGCCGCAGCCATGACATTGCTAACCTGTTCATCTGCGATGGCAGCATCATGCCGACACAGGGCTCCGCCAACCCCGGGTTGACCATTCAGTCGCTCGCCGCGCGCACGGCGGACTACCTGATCGCGCAGGGCACCCGCATCTTCAACAGCAACGACCGCGATATGAGCACGCCGCCCATGCGCCGCGAACTCGCTCCGCCCGACACCTGGGGCCACGGCGTACCACGCTTGACGTAGGCAGAGGCGATCAAGCAACAGTCCTGCCCGCGGTGCTTCTCTGGCGAGCAGGACTCCGTACGTTTGAATCTGCTTCAATCTGATTCAATCTACGGCTTGAGAAACACGCTGCCGGGCAGGATCTTCGGCCGCTCCGGATCGTCGGCGATGGTCTCCAACAGGCGATAGAAGGCCTCCGCGCTGAGGCGCATTGTTGGCAGCATGGACGCGTGCTCGCCTCCGCTGCCGGCCTCCCCTGAAGACTCCCGCAACGTGACCGAACGGGCATAGGCGTAGGGCCAGCGCGGCGGTTCGAGGCTGAAAGAGGCATCATCCACGTTGATCAAACCCAGTGCTCCGCCTTTCGTGCGTTGGCCGCACGCTCCGCGCCGGAGGGCAGGCCGGAACGTTGCGTGCCGAAGCACATCACGATCTTGCCGGTGATGTTCCCCATGGCATCATCCCCGCAGTATCCGCGAAAGGTCATCGCGCCCGCGGCCTGGTGCAGCATGCCGGAGGCCGGCGCTGCCGTGATCTCGTAGAGAAACCGCAACGCGAGGCGTTTGCCGCCGGCGTGCACGACGGTAAAGCTCGTGCCCTGCGGTGTGAGATCGAGCTCATGCATCGGCACAGTTTGGAAGTAGCCGCCGGCGTCACCCGCAGGCTTAAGCCCCGCGGCCGCAAAGCGCTTTGCAACGTAATCCGCCGCGCGCCCGTACGCCGCCGTGCCGGTGTCGCGGCCTTCCATGCCGTCGCCGGCGAGGTCCTCCGTTGTATGCCACCACGCCAGGGTGTCGGGACTGTGGATCTCGCCGTCACGCGGGTGCTGTGCACGGGCTGGGAGGACGACGGCAAGCAAAACGGCCAGGGCACAACAGAGTCGGCGCATAGAGACGATGCTAGCAAGACTGCCGCGCTCCCTCGCACCGCTTACACCGCTGCGAACAGGTCTTCGAGCCATCGGCTTAGATCCTCGCGAGCACGGGCGCGCACACGCCGCAGGTCCGGGATTCTGGCAGCGGGCCGGCGCGGCGGAACGACAAACTCCTGCCCGATGGGTGCTGAGCGGAACTGGACGCTGCGGTCCCGCCGGTGATACACAGCCTCCGCGAGCTGCCGCTGGTGGAAGCTCATACCGAGATCGGCAAAGACCCGCGGCAGACGCCACTCCGAACGGGTTGCGCCCGGAGCCGTCAAGATGTGGGCCGGGGTATAGGGGAAGATACCCGCGCCGGGGATCCCGCCGGCAAAGCTGGCCCACTGCCGCGCGACGTAAAGGCGGTTACGGCAGCCCGGCCTTTGCAGGCTCAGCTCCCAATGGCTGACATGCGGGTGATGGCTGGCATGGGCGAGCGCTGCAGCGGCACTGGCATCGGTGACATCCACAGCGGAGGCAACCTCAAACCAACCCCAAAGCACATGCTGGTGTTCGCCACCCTCGTTGCGAAACCAGCCGAAGAACAGAAACAGATCGCCGCCGCCGGGTGTCGCGTCCAGCGCGGCGGCAACGCCCTGCTTCTCAAGGTGGATCTGCGCGATGCCTTCCTGCCCGAAGAGCAGGTGTTCCCTGCTGGCACCCTCCGGGCGCAACTCTGGGCGAAGGTCCGGATCCAGGTGAACGCAACCGTCAGATGTGCGCCACTGCCGCAGAAACGGCTGCACGGCTGCGGGCAGATGTGAAAAGCGCACATGACCGGCACGGCAGTCCCGGTGCTGCCGCGCGGTGGCGTGCTCCGGGATCGGCAGTGAGAAGGGGTAGCCATCCACAACGGGACTGGGCGCACCGCCCCAGGTACTGTCCCAGCCCTTGCGCGACAAAATAAGGCGGCGTGGCAGTGCGGTCAGGCGTCCTGCGGGCATGGCACCGGATCTACGCGAACTGCTGTAGAAAGCGCAGGTCGCCGCCATAGAGCAGGCCGATGTCCGAGATGCCGTAGCGCATCATGGTGATGCGGTCGACGCCCATGCCGAAGGCAAAGCCGCTGATGCGGCGAGTGTCGTAAAGCGGCTCGCGGCCAAGCGCGATCCGTTGCCGGTCAACGGCCTGAAACACATTCGGGTCCACCATGCCGCATCCCAGCAGCTCAATCCAGCCCGAGTGCTTGCACTTACGGCACCCCTGCCCGCCGCAGAACGGGCAGGAGATCTGCACGTCGGCCGAAGGCTCGGTGAAAGGGAAAAAGCTGGGGAAAAAGCGCGTCTTGACCGCGGAACCGAACAGCGCCTTCATGGCGTGATCCAGCGTTCCCTTCAGATCAGAGAAGGTGATGTTTGTATCGACGCAGAGCCCCTCGACTTGATGGAAGACCGGCGAATGCGTGGCGTCGGCGGCATCGTTGCGGTGCACCTTGCCGGGGATCACAACACGCAGCGGCGGTGCCTGCGCCAGCATGGAGCGGATCTGCACCGGCGAGGTATGCGTGCGCATCAGCAGGCGGTCGCGCGAGGGTTTGGACTCCTGGTCGGCAACCACCAGCGTGTCCTGTGTGTCGCGGGCGGGGTGGTTGGGCGGAAAGTTCAGCGATTCGAAGTTGTAAAAATCCGACTCGACCTCGGGGCCGAGCGCCACGCTGTATCCCAGCCGCTCAAAGACGGCGACGATCTCTGCCATGGTAGAGATCAAAGGGTGTTCAGCCCCGATCTTCTGCGCAGTGCCGGGCAGGGATAAGTCGAGGGTTGCCGACATCGGTTGCCGGCGGCCGTTGGGAGCGGCACCCGCACCCGCAAGCAGCGCCTCCACATGCTCCTTCAACGTATTGAACCGCTGCCCAATGGGACGCTTGGCTTCGGCCGGCGCAGATTTCAGCCAGGCGTCCGAGATGGCTTTTAGACGACCCTGTTTGCGGCCCAGCCACTCCAGGCGAAACGCCTCCACGTCCAGATCCGGCATTGCGACCGCCGCCTCGGCATCGTGTCGAACCTGGGCAAAAGCGGCATCGATGGCCACCTCGGAATAGCCTGTCAACTGCGGGATGTCCAACAATCTTCCTTCCAGCGGAGCCGACTTCGTCAGCTTTCTACCGACTCTGCACAGCACCTATGCAGGCACGGGGAGAAGTATCTCGCTAGTTTGCTATTTTATAGCCGCAAAGACGACGATCACCGCCATCAGAACACCCAGAAAAAGGCTGCGTTTGTCCGTGATGGCCCAGACCACCGGGTCATCGTGCATCTCTCCCCGGCTGGCCAACATCCACACCTGGCTCAGCCAGAGCAGCAGCACGGGCACCACCAGCCAGAGCCGGGCGGTGTGCGCGTAGAGGCGGCCCGTGTCCGGATTGCTGATGTACAGCGTGGTGACCACAACCGCGGCATACGCCGCGCCCGTGCCCAGCGCCCGCAGCTGCTCCAGATCGCCCACAAAGTAGCCCCGGCCGTTCGTAACCGCGGCACCGCGCTCCCGCAAGGATTCGAGTTCGCTGAAACGCTTCACAAAGGCCAGCGAAAGGAAAAAGAACACGCTGAAGCCGGCCAGCCAGGTGGAGATCGGCACACCCGTCGCAGAGCTGCCAGCGAGAATGCGCACCGTGTACAGACCGCTGAGCACAAACACGTCCAACAGCAGCTTGCGTTTGAGATAAAAGGAATAGGTCAGCGTGGTCGCGGTGTAGATCGCAAGCCACTCCAGAAAGCTGTACGGCCGCAGCAGGGCGGTGTGGCCGCTGGAGGCAACGACGAACAGGTGCGGCAAGAAGATGGCCAGCACCACCGACACGCACATCATCCCCACCACGGCGGCCACGCCCGCAAAGGCGGAAAGATCGCCGGCGGCAAAGGGACGACGGCGCTTGCGAAGATGCCGGCGGTCAGCCTCGATGTCAAGCAGGTCGTTGATAATGTAGGTCGCCGAAGCGCACAGTCCGAAGCTCAGGAAGGCCACCGTCGCCGCCACAAACGCGGGCAGATTCCAGTCATGGGCGAGCAGCAGCGGAACGAAGATAAGGGTGTTCTTGGCCCACTGGTGCAGGCGGATGGCCTTGAGCCAGGCCTTCAATGCGGGCGCCTGATCGTCAAACCGGCGAGCCGGCGTGATTCCGGCCCGCTTCAGGCCGCCGGTCAGCGAACTGTGCGGGTTGGCCACCATGGGAGACTCGCACGCGCGGAGCAGTTCCACGTCCGGATGTGCGTTGCCGATGTAACAGAAGGAATCGCCGAAATGGGAGCGGAAGGCGGCGAGCTTGTTGCCACCCGCCAGATTGGTCTCGCCGTCAGAGGCCAACACGCCGTCAAACAGCTGTAAATGCTCGGCCACGCGGTTCGCCAGCCGGTGATCGGCGGCGGTGGCAAGGTAAATCGATCGGCCGGCGCCATGCTCCACCCGGAGCCATTCGAGCAGCGGCAAATTGTACGGCAGGTGTTCCACATCGAGCGTCACCGCACTCGTGACATGCTGCTTAAAGGCGGCTTTGCCTTCGGCGATCCAGCCCGGCACCTTGAGCAGGCTCTGCGGATGCTGACGCGCCAGGGCGAGCACCGAATCCACGAGCGTGTCCGATTTGACCAGTGTGCCGTCGAGATCGACGCAAAGAGGCACACCCGCCCGGAGCGTATCCGATGGCGAAAGAACATGGTCCTGCGGCAAGGTCGCATTGGGCGACGGCATAATCTCCTGAGAAGTCCCGCTTGGGGCAACCTTATGTCGTCAATATACCTTTTGCGCCGTCCGGAGTCGCCATAAAAGGTTCATGCAGATCAAATCAACACCCCTCTGCGGCTTTTCCCGGCGAAACGCGGCGAGCAGACCGAACGTCTAAAGTCTAACGGTATGCGTGCTCTGTTTCATCACCGGCGACGACCCCACCGATGGCTTGTGCCCGCCGGTTTGGCTTTCGTCCTTGCTCCCTCCGGGCTGCGGGCGCAGATGCACCACGTGGATGCGCCGGAACGCGTCACCCGCGCGGTCGGCGTCTATGAGTGGACCGGCGATCTGAACAAGCCGACGGCGGCTCGCTTTGTTCCGGTCTCCCTGTTCATCAACGGAGCCATGGAGGATGCCGGCCTGTATCTGGCCCGTCCGGTGCCGTTTGCACTGCAAACGGGGGACCTCTATGCCCTGGAGCGCTCCGGGGAGCCGCAAGGGCTGCTGGATCTGGACTATGCGCAGCGTGCCGTGGCAAACCAAGCGGTGCAGGACGACGGTTCCGTCCTTGCCTGGTATGGTTTCGGCAAATTCACGCCGCAGACGCCTCCGAAAATAGCAACTCTGCACCCTTCGGCTCGCCTGCCGGTGATTCAATCGGACGGCAAGGCAACGGCCAGCGCCGACGACGGCCGTCCTCACATGAGTCGCCGAGGCGATGCAACGACGCCGACCCCCACCGGCGGGGGCGGCGCGGCAAAAGACCCGGCGGCAAAACCGGACGCCGGCGACACACCCAGGACAAACGGAACAGGTGAAAGTTCGAGCGGGACCGGTA
>CAXSBL010000003.1:13826-33035 GCA_964235515.1 uncultured Bryocella sp. | reverse complement strand
TTCAGGCTCGACCGGTTCAGGCTCGACAACCGCGAGCTCCGACGACACCGACCGTCCGACCCTGCGGCACCGCGATCCCTCACAGGACGCCACCCGGAAGCGCGAGTACGGCACCAGAAGCAAGCAGGCAAGCGTTACCTCCGTGGGCCCGGGCCCCGGCGACGATCCTGACCGTCCCGTGCTGGGCCGCAACACCGAGGCCGACACGGGGACGCCGCCGCTCACCGGTCTACCCGCCGATATGCACCAGGTCGTCGGTGTCTCCGATTCCGCTCACAGGGACGATCACAACTTCGCCCGCGAGTGGGATACGCCCTCCGAGCGGACGTTGACCTTGTCCAGCCTGGAGGCTGCCGCACGCCCTCGCGTGATGGCGTACCTCCAAAAGAACAGCCTGATTCCGTCCTCCGCACCGCTTCCGCCGGAGGGGGCCTCCGCCGCCGCAACATCGGTTGCAGCCGCAACGTCGAAGCCAGCCTCGGCACCGACCGCTGCTACCGCGGAAGGCACCCAGAACCCGGACGAGCCGGGCGCGCCCCCAAAACTTGAGCGCGGCGTTCCGTCGCAGTACCAGCCGTCCGGCACAGCGGCCAAGGCCGCGCCCGCGAAGGCTGCCCCCGCGAATCCCGCTCTACCCGTGACCGCATCAACCACACCGACGGCCTCAACGGCGCCGCCGGCAAAGACTCTGGGCCGACGTACGCCGTCGGCTGCGAATCATGCGCTGAGGCGCCACACTTCCACAACCGTCGCACCATCCACGGCGACACTGACTTTAGGACGGAGCAGCCTCACGGCGTACACCCTCAGCTATGGCGGTCTGCCAACGTTTGTTTACACCGCGGCGGCCTCCGTCACACAGTCAAAGCCCCCACAGGCAAGGCCTGCATCGGCAAAGCCCGCGTCCTCCCAACCGGCGGCGCCGGCCTCCACGGTGGGCTCCAGTGTCCCCGCACCACCCTCTGCCGGCACCTCGGCCCACCCCGCCGTCTTTGTGACGCTGGTGGCGCAGCGGCTGCCCTCCGGTGAGTTGCAGGTGGTCCTCAGCAGTATCACCGACAGCCTGCATCTGGACCGGAGCCCGCGGCTGCGGCTGGTGGATGCCGTCGATCCGGATGATTCGCACCGTGCAAGCCTGCTCTTCGAGCTGCGTGGCGCCTCCAGCCGGCAGTTCGCTCTTTACCGGCTGACCGCAGCCCAGGCTGAGCAAACCTTCACCACCGCCTCCATCGAGTAGGCTGGTTCTGGCAGGGTACCCGCAACATCATGCGTTGCCAGGCATCGCCGCATGGACGGCGAAAACGGAAGCATTCAACAAATCGTAAAAGATCGTGAAGGACGTCATGAGCGAGATCAAAGCAGACTCCACCGCCGGCAGCCCGGACCAACCAGCCGCAAAGAATTCGCAAGCTTCAGACGGTTCAGGAGAGTCCCAGATCGCCCTCCTGTTTCCAGGGCAGGGCTCCCAGAATGTGGGCATGGGCCGGACGTTTTACGAGCAGTTCGCCGCAGCGCGCGCCGTCTTTGAAGAGGCCGATGAGGCGCTCGGATTCCCGCTTTCAAAGATCATCTTTGAGGGTCCGGATGATGCGCTCAAGATGACGGAGAACACGCAACCGGCCATCCTGACGACCTCGGTCGCCATCTGGCGGGTGCTGCAGACAGAGCTTGCCAGCCGCAACGCAAAGGTCTGCCTTGCCGCGGGTCACTCCCTCGGCGAGTACAGCGCGCACGTCGCAGCAGGGACCTTCAGCTTCGCCGACGCCGTGCGTACCGTGCGAGCCCGCGGCCAACTGATGCAGTGCGCGGTCCCTGCGGGTCAGGGTGCGATGGCGGCCATTCTCGGCCTAGACTACGACACGGTGAATGACCTTTGCGCCCAGGTCTCCGATGAGATGACGGCGGCGCCCCCGGACGACCCCGCCGATCCGACCGAGCAATCAGCCGCGGCGCGCGATGCCCTCGCCGATCCCTTCAACCCGGCCTCCACGCCCGCCGAAGCGGCCTCCCGTGTGTCGGCGGTGGTGTCGCCTGCCAACCTGAACACACCGGAACAGATCGTGATCTCCGGCGCGACTGAGCCGGTCGCCCGCGCCGCCGCGTTGTGCAAGGAAAAAGGCGCGAAGCGGATCGTGATGCTCCCCGTAAGCGCTCCTTTCCACTGCGCGCTGATGCAACCGGCGCAGGAAGGGCTCGCCACCCACCTGGAATCTGTGGCCTTCGCTGACCCGGACTTCACAGTAATCTGCAACGTCGACGCCCGCGCCGTAAAACGTGGCCCCGACGCCCGCGACACGCTGATCCGGCAGGTCACCGGCGCGGTCCGCTGGGTGGAATGCATTCAACACCTGCAGAGCTGCGGCGCGACTCACTACCTGGAGGTCGGCCCCGGCAAGGTGCTCACCGGCCTGAACCGGCAGATCGACCGTTCGCTGCAGAGCTTCAGCATCGAGAATCCTGAAGGTCTCGCCAAGGCTCTGGCCCTCTTCGATTAGGCAAAGAAGAAACAGAGCCTACGGACGAGGTCACCAGAAATATTTCAGGCGACGCGCTCGGCAGCAGATACCTGGCCCAGGCGCTCCCGCACAAACGCCGCCAGCTCCGCGGTGCAGTAGGCCGGTGCTTCGAAGTAGAACTTTGGCTTGCGCGCGACCAGCCCGGTTGACACTCCCTGCCACGTGGCACCCTGCTCCCCTGAGGCTCGCGCCGCCCCCGGCATCACCAGCGCGTCCACCCGGTCCAGGAAGCGCAGCGCGGAAGGTTTAAAGTCCTCCACGGACGGGTCGAGCACGCTCAGCGCCATATCCGGCCGCAGAAACCGCAGTACGCTGTTCGATTCGATGATGATGTTGCCGGCTGAGGCGATCAACTTCCGCACCTTGGGCATGGCCTCGTGCAGCTCGCCCTGCTGGGTGCGCACCCAGAACGAATGCAGCGCCCCGGCAGCCAGGTAGCGCGAGGAATCCGTTCCGCTGTCCCTTTGGCGCTCCTCACTGACGGCAATGGTGTGATCCGCCGTCGCACAATCGCACGCCTCGCCGTTTGCCGAGCAGATACCGTGGCCGTATTGCGTGATCTTCACCGCCGTCCAGCGCATCTCCGGCAACGCCGCGATCAGCCCCGCGACCACGCTGGTTTTGCCGATGTTGCGCGTATGTCCGCCGACAACCACAACCGCCATCGCTCCAACTCCTCTGCAGTAAGGATGCTCTACCGGCGCCCCCGGCGCAGGCCGCGCAGTGTGGCCAAAGACTTCATCTGCTCCCGGAGCGGCTCGGCGGGCGTGCCGGCGAAGATCTCGCCCGGCCCGGTCACGGTTTTTCCTCGGTATACGCCGGCTTGACCGCCCAGAATCACCCCTGGCCCTATGTGGCAATGGTCGGAGATGCCGACTTGTCCGGCCAGCACCGCACCATCCTCCACGACACACGAACCCGAAATGCCGACCTGCGCCGCAATCACCACGTTCTCTCCGACGCGGCAGTTGTGCCCGATGTGCACCAGGTTGTCGATCTTCGTTCCTCTGCCAATTCGCGTCTCTTCCAGCGCTCCGCGATCGATGGTCGTATTCGCGCCAATCTCTACATCGTCCTCGATGACCAGGGTGCCCTGCTGCGGGAAGAGCAGATACTCGCCGGTCTTCTGGTGCCGCACATAGCCGAAGCCGGTAGATCCCAGCACCGCGCCCGCCTGCACGATCACTCGGTCGCCTATAACCACGTCCTCGGCGACCACCGCACGGCTGCCGATCACCACGTCATCGCCCAGCCTCGCCCGCGCCCCCACCGTGGCTCCTGCCCCGATACGGACACGCTGGCCCAGCACGGCCGTCCGGTCCACGACAGCCGAGGCATGAACCGGCGACTCATGCCCCTTCTCCGCAGAACGGGAAAGCTCGCGTGCCACCAGCGCAAAGGCGTAGCGGGGCTCGGCCACCAGCAGCAGACGCCTCTCACCCTTCTCTGCGCTTGCTATGAAGCGATCCGGCGCAAGAATCGCCCCCGCGCCTGAAGCGATCGCGGCTTCAAGACTGCGTTCCTCTTCCGCAAAGACCAGACTTCCGGCATCTGCAGCCGAGATCGAACTCACACGCAGGATCAGACTCTCCGATCCAGGTCCAGAGGAGGTGAGTGATGCGCCCGTCAGCTCCGCCAACTCCGAAAACGTGAGCCCCTGCCTCATGCGTACAGGCTACCCTGCCCCGGCGGCCGTGTCTTCCAGCGCCGGTGCACCCAGAGCCACTGCTCCGGATAGCGCCGGATGTAGTCCTCCAGCGTGCGCGTGAACATGGCCGTATTGGCCAGGGCATCGGCCTCGGCATCGCCGCTTTGCTGCAGGTTCAGCTGCGGTCCAAAGTGCAGCACGTACCGCCGTTCCGCCCGTTCCCACAGCAAAAATCCGGGCAGGACGGCGGCGCCGGAGCGTTGCGCCACCCGCGCCAGACCGGAGGCCGTGCACGCTTCCACGCCGAAAAAGGGCACAAACACGCCCTGCGGCGGCGTCATGTTGGTGTCCATCAAAATGCCGACGGTCTGGCCGGCGTGCATGGCCTTCAGCAGACCGCGCGCAAAATCGTCTTTGTGCAGTACACGGTTACCGTGCATCGTCCGGATACCATTCACCAGCGCATCAACGCGGGTGTTGTCGAGCCGCCGGATGACCAGACCCATGGGGTAGCCCATCAGTGAGTGGAAGAAGCTTGACAGCTCCCAGGCACCCAGGTGCGCTGTCAGCACCAGTACCCCTCGCCCACCTTCCCGGGCCTGCAGGTAGTTGTCCAGTCCCTCATACCGGATAAGGCTCTGTGCCCGCGTGGCGCTGTAGCCCCGCATCTGCGCGAACTCGGCCAGCTGTAAACCCTGGTAGACGAAGCTACGCAGCAACGTCCGTCTGCGCTGGGGTGGAGCTTGCTCCGGGAGTGCCATTCCCAGGTTGCGCATGCCGACTCGGCGTAGCCTGGGCAACAACATCCACGCCAGAACGCCGATGCATCCACCCGCTACCCGGGCAAAGGGCCGCGGAAGCGCACCCAGCGCGGCAAGGAAAACTCGAACAGCCCGGTACTCCAGTCCCTTACGACCGGCGATCAACCTCGAGCTTTGACGAGCAGAACCCAATCTAATAAGTGTACCGTTCCCGAGCGACGGAGAATACTTTCCTCAGGAATAGAGACGGGTGGCCTGAGCCACCCGTCCCCGGACACATCCTGCGATTACTGATTAGCCTTGGAAGTGACGAAATACTTCGCTACATTCCGCGTGAAGGGGCGGGCATAGGTCGGTACGGGTACATGACCGGTCAGAACGGATTCCGGAGTGACACCGTCACCATAAGCCTTCTTCATCTCATCGTTGTCGGCACCGAGGTACTCACCAGTGAGATCGAGACCGGCAAACAGTCCCTTCGCGCGCGAGTAGGTGAGGAACTCCGAGTTAAGGAAAAGATCGGTGTTCGCCGAAGCATTGCGACCCACGGGACCCGCAGCTGCGGAAGCGTCAGCACCGAGCTTTACCTTGCTGTGCATCATGTCCGTACCGCTCTTTTCGTTCATGCCGAGCAGGATCACATCCGTGGACTGACCGCCGATCTGAAAGCCAAAACTGCCACCGCTCAACAGGACGGGAACCGGAGCGCTCCAGCCATGACCGGTACGGCAGGTCGCCACACCGCGGCCGTACTGCGCGCCGATACCGAAAGCCAGCTTTTTGACAGCGGGAATGACCATGACACAACGAGCGCGGGCCGTGACATACTGCGGAACCGCGGTATCAGGAGCAGCCATGATCTCGTTGATAATGCCCGTTGATGCGGCAAGACGCTGCTGCATCTTGGCTTCGTCAGCGGCGTGCGCCGACGGCATCGTTCCTGCAACGAGGACCGCCCCTAACACTGCTCCAAATACCTTCTTCATCTACTCACCTTCCCTTTCACTTCACAATTTTTCGTGCGCTCAAAACTGCACTCGTTCCATGAGATGGAAAGGCAGGCAAGTAGGTTGCCATCACCCTCCGCAACATCTTGCATTTCAAAAGTGCCGCAAACTGCAAAAAATAGGGGCTCTGCCCCTCGCCTTGCGGCTGTCGGGCAGAGACCCCTTCTCCCAGGTTTGTACTGGCATCAGCTTGTCAGCTTGCAGCCACGCTCACAAGACACGCTCGTTGTAATCGTGAAACCGGTCTGGGTATTGCCAAGCGCTGCCCCTCATGCTTTGGGCTTTGTCTCAGAGGGACGGGTCTTCCCCTCTGCAAGTGAGCGCAGCGTCAGTTCCACGCGATTGCTCACCTCGGCTTTGCGCAGCATGCGGCCCAGATGCGCTTTCACCGTTGCCTCATCGATGCCCATGGTGTTGGCAATCTCGCGATTTGACTGGCCCTGGCTCAGCCACTGCATCACCACGCGTTCCTTGGGCGTAAAGCGCTGGGATAGCGGAACGGCATCCGTCTCCGGCACTGCCTCGTTCACCTTTTCGCGGGGCGTCCAGGTTTTGCCCCGCAGCACCGCCCGTACACAGGCGCGGATCTCGGAGATCTGCGCCGTGTCCGGCAGCACGGCACGGGCTCCCGCCGCCAGAATCTGGTCAAACTCCGCCTGCTCTTCGCTCCGCGCGATGATCACCACCGCCACGCCCGGCATGTGCAGCAGCGCCCGGCTCAGCGGGATGGACAGTCCTGCCGGCTGGTCGAAACCCTGATCCACGATCAGCATAGCCAACTTCTGGCCGCGAGGTCTGGCATCATCGGGCAGGATCACCGCCCTGACGTGCAGAACCTCCTCAAGAATGGACTGCAATCCGATGGAGCGCAGAGGATCCGCCGCCAGAATGCCGATACAGATGTTGTCTCTTCCGTGTTGGGGCGCGATGGACAGAAAAACCTCTAGAGACGCACATACGCTGGCGTGCCGATGCATACGCTGTGACTAAGATGTCAGAGTTTCGGTAAGACGATACCTTGCTGCTTTTGGTACTTCCCGTTCCGGTCCCCGTAGCTGATCTCACACACCTCATCGCTTTGGAAGAAAAGGATCTGGCAAAGTCCTTCGTTGGCGTACACCCGGGCCGGCAGCGGAGTGGTGTTGGAGATCTCGAGCGTTACAAAGCCCTCCCATTCCGGCTCAAAGGGGGTCACATTCACGATGATGCCGCAGCGCGCGTACGTGCTTTTGCCCACACAGATCGTCAGCACATCGCGCGGAATCCGAAAGTACTCAATCGATCGGGCGAGTGCGAAGGAATTCGGCGGCACAATCACGGAATTCGCCACCACTGTCACAAAAGATCGCTCATCAAAGGCCTTCGGGTCAATAATGGCACTGTTGACGTTGGTGAAGATCTTAAACTCATCCGACACACGCAGATCGTAGCCATACGACGACAAACCGTACGACACCACCCCTTCGCGTACCTGCTTTTCGCTGAAAGGCTCAATCATGCCGTGCTGCTGAGCCTGGCTGCGAATCCATTTGTCGCTCTTGATGGACATTGCTTGTATGTTCGACATAGCGGCCCCGCCTTGCAACCGCCAACCTTTCTTCCGAGTTATCCCTTCAGCCTAACGCACGCCACCGGCGTTGACATTCCTGAGAGCGCTTTCTACCATCGAAGCACGACGACCCCCTCCCTCCCACCCAACCTGAAAGGGGCACGCGTTTGATCAAGCAGGATCTTATCCAGCGAATCGTCGAGCGGACCGGTGTGCCGCGCGGCCGGGCGGAAGCCGCTGTGGACGCCATCTTCGGCGCCATGAAGCGCGCCCTTGCCGACGGCGACCGCATCGAGCTGCGCGGCTTCGGCGTCTTCACCGTTAAGCCCCGCAAGACCGGGGTCGGCCGCAATCCACGCACCGGCACCCGCGTCGACATCACGCCCGGCCGCGCTGTGCGCTTCAAACCCGGCAAAGGCCTGCAGTCCATCGAGTAAGCGAACACCAGGGAAAACTGTCATCCTGAGCGAAGCGAAGGTCCCACTTTCGCATGCTCTACATCAGGTGCAGCGCATCCACATCCACCACCACGCTCCGCCGCGGGATTGCCTCCCGATCCACCGCCGCCAGCATCTCCCGCAAGCACGCGCGCAGGGCATCCCGGCGCTCCGCCCGCAGCACGAAGTGGAACCGGTGAATGCGCTTCAGCCGTGAGAGCGGCGCCGCCGCCGGCCCCAGCACGCGCACCCCTGCCGGCCGGGCCGCCGCAAACCACCGGCCCAGCGCCCCGGACCACGCCAACGTTTCTTGCAAGTCCTCACTCTGCACCACTACGTTGGCCAGCGCGGCAAAGGGCGGATACCGTGCCCCGCGCCGCAGATTCATCTCCCTTGCCGCAAAACCCGGATAGTCGTGGTTGCGCGCAAACCGGTGCACGTAGTGATCCGGCTGATAGCTCTGCACCAGCACCCGGCCAGGCTTGTCGCCACGTCCGGCGCGTCCGCTCACCTGCGTCAGCAGCTGAAATACGCGCTCCGCCGCCCGAAAATCCGGCAAGCTCAACGCAAAATCCGCCCCCACCACGCCCACCAGCGTCACGCCGTGGATGTCATGCCCTTTGGCGATCATTTGCGTGCCCACCAGCAGGTTGATCTCGCCGGAGTGCAGCTTGTCCAGCAGCCGCTCCATATCGCCGCGCGTACGTACCGTATCGCGGTCCATGCGCCCCAGTCGCGCGCCCGGAAACAGCTCCGCCAGCCGCTCCTCGCCCTGCTGTGACCCCGCCCCGAGATAAAAAAGGTGCTCGCTCGCGCACTTCGGACAGCGCTCCGGCACGCCGCGCCGGTAGCCGCAGTAGCCGCACTCCAAGCGCTGGCCCACAGGCGCGCGTCCATCGCCCAACAGCTCCGTACCCGACGCGCTCTTGTGAAAGGTCAGCGAGATGGCGCAGTTCTCGCACTGAATCTTTTCACCGCAACTCCGGCACATCACCACGAAGCTGTAGCCGCGCCGGTTCAGGAGGATGATTGCCTGCTCGCCGCGGTCGAGCGTCGCTTGAGTTTCCTCCACCAGCTGCCGGCAGAACAGATTTTCCTTGCCCGTGGCCTGAAACTCCGCACGCATGTCGATGGTTTCCACCACGGGCAGCGGCCGGTCGTTTACCCGGCTCAGCATCTCCAGCCGGGCATAGCGGCCGGCGTCGGCATTTCCCCAGCTTTCCAGCGACGGCGTCGCCGACCCCAGCACCACCGTGCACCCCAGCAGCTTGGCCCGCATCACCGCCACATCGCGACCGTGGTAGCGCGGGGTTTCCTCCTGCTTGTAGCTCCCGTCATGCTCCTCATCCACCAGGATCAGCCCCAGATCCGGCAGCGGCGCAAACACCGCCGAGCGCGTGCCCACCACCACCCGCGCCTCGCCCCGACGAATGCGGTGCCACTGTTCGGCGCGCTCATCCGGCGTTAGCTGGGAGTGCAGCAGCGCCACCTCGCTCCCAAACGCCGCTACCATCGTCGCCGCGGTCGCCGGCGTCAGCCCGATCTCCGGCACCAGCAGCAACGCGCCCTTGCCGGCGGCGAGCGCCCGCTGCATCGCGGCGACATACACCGCCGTTTTGCCGGATCCCGTCACGCCGAACAGCAGGTGCGGCCGAAATTCCCCCTTGTCCATCGCCACCGCGATGGACGCCAGCGCCTCGGTTTGCGCCTCGTTCAATGAGTGCTCATGCGCAAAGCGCTTGCCGCCGTGATTGGCCAGACCGCTGAGGTGAAACGCCTGCGCGGCCTCCTCCAACCGCACCAGACCACGCCGCACCAGCGAGCCAAGTGTGCTCGGCGGCACCCCTTCCCGCGTCAACCGCGCCTGCAGGTCACGCACGCGCTCCCGCCCGCCCACGCCCGCCAGCGCGGCCATGGCAGCAAGCTGATTGTCGTTCAGCTTCGGCAGTCGACGGCCCTCGACGATGGGCGCCCCGGCTTCGGCCAGCACCGCCACCTGCTCCACCCTGCGCGCATCCCGCGACTCCGCCAGGGGCTCGCGTACCAGCCAGCGTTTCTTCGCCATCGCATCCAGCAGCGCCTTGTTCGCGCCCGTCGCATGCCGCAGCGTGACCGCCTTTGCCGCCTCGCCCGATTCCAGGTAGTTCAGCACCGCATATTCCCGGTTCTGGTCTTCCGGACTCAGCCGCGACCGCCGCGAAGACCCCTTCGCCGCTCCTTCATACAGCACCCGCCGTCCGGCTTCGCTGATGCGGTATACCCAACGCCGCCGCACCTCCGCGCCCAAGGGCACCATGCCGCGCAGCACCTCGCCCAGCGGCGCGCAGTAGTAGCCGGCCACCCAGCGCGCCAGCTCCAGCAGCTCCGGCCCCAGCAGCGCACCTTCATCGAGCACCCGCTCCACGGGCCGGACGTCGATCTCCGGCGGAGGCGCCTCATCATGCAGCCGCACGGCGAACCCAACCAGCCGCTGCCCCGCAAACGGTACCACCACCCGCGCTCCCACCTCCACTGCCAGCGCTCCCAGCCGGTAGGTGAAGCTCCGGTCCAAAGGCACCGGCAGCGCAACGTCGCAGAACAAGCTCACGACTCAAGGGTATCGGGTTCAGTCGTGACCTGCACACCAGTCAAGGACGCTTCGAACTTGAAGTATGGAACGAACCCAAGCAGGTAGAAGCCGGCAAAAGCAAGTGAAATTAGGATTCGCGCAATCGCTGCGTCAGAGCCGCCGCAATCGACTCAAGCTGCCCAGCCTGGCACACGCCCTGCGCCATCTCCGCCGATCCTCCACCGCGCGCGCCAAATCCGGCGAGCGTCTCGCGCAGAAGAGCTCCCGCATTCAGTCCATCGCCGCGCGGCAGCGCAAGTGCAATCGATCCACCGTCCCCGTCGCTGCAGCCGACCACTGCCCGCCGGCCAGCCGCCGCACACAACGACGCCAGCCGCTTCGCAAACTCAACCGGCTTACCGGCAGAGACAGCCTGGATAACCGCGTCCAACGGCGCCGCAGCCAGCAAGCCTTCCGCTCGTGCTGCCGCAAGCTCCTCCAGCAACGCCCGTCGCTCTTTTGCCGCAGACTTTGTCTCGTCCTGCAACGCCGCCACACGGCCAGGCACATCCTCCAAACCCACGCTGAGCGCCCCGGCGATCCCGACCAGCACCACATGCTCCCGCCGCGCCGCCCGCACGGCACGCAAGCCGCACACGAACTCCACGCGAACGCCGCCCTTCATCTTCTCCGTGCCGCGCAGCAGCAGGCCGCCGATCGCGCCCGTCGACGCCACATGGGTTCCACCGCAGGCATTCAGTTCCACACCGTGCATCTCCACCACTCGCATCGGCCCCGGGCGTTCCGGCAGCTTGCGCAACTCACCTCGCGCCAGCATCGCCTCCGCGTCCTCCCGCGTGTGCCACCGCGGGGTCAACGGACGATCTTCGGAGATAAGCCGGTTCACCTCATCCTCAACCTCAGCCAGCCGGTGCGGCGTCAGCCCCGCCAGCCCTTCCGGCAGCGCCAGGTCGATCGTCACGATCTCCGCACCCAGATGAAACGAAACCGTCCGCGCCGCAAGCCGCTCCAGAAACACCGCCGACAACAGATGTTGCCCTGAGTGCTGCTGCATGTGGTCTGTTCGGCGCTCCGCATCAACCCGTCCCGCAACCTCCGTCCCCTGCTCCAACGGTTTGCGAATCTGGTGCCACACCTCGCCCGCTTCATCCTCCACCACGCGCTCGACCGGCACCTCCAGCGTCGCTCCGCTGCGCGCCGTCGCGATCAGGACACCCGTATCCCAGGGCTGGCCTCCGCTGTCCGGATAAAACGCCGTCCGGTCCAGCGCGACCTGCCACACATGACTTCTCGCGCCGGTCTGGCCAGTTTCGGTAGCCACCAGCCGGACGTCCGTCACCTTCGCCGTAAACTCCAGCGCGGACGAATCATAGTACAGCCGCTCCGCCACGGCAGTCTCCGTCGTACCGGTCACGACTCCCATCACTTCGCCTTTTTCACCAGGTGTTGCAGCAGCTCCACCTCGTGCCGGCTGCCGACGACCAACGCTGTCCGCTGGTGAATATCAGTTGCTTCAATCTCCAGGATGCGCACGTGACCGTCCGTCGCAAAACCGCCTGCCGCCTCGGCGATCATCGCCAGCGGATTGGCCTCATACTGCAAACGCAGCTTCCCTTTGGGAGCATTGTCGGTCGGCGGATACAAGAAAATGCCTCCCTTGAGCATCGTGCGGTGAAAGTCCGCCACAAGGCTGCCGATGTACCGCGCGCTATACGGCTTATGCCCCAGATCACCCCGCAACAGCGCGGGAATGAGGTCCTTGAAGCCACCCGGCCAGCTCGAAGCGTTGGCTTCATTCGCCGAGTAGTAAATGCCCTGCTCCGGCATCTGCATCATCGCCGTGGTCTGGGTAAAGCTCCCAGCCTCATCAAGCGTAAAGGCCGAAACATTACCTCCCACCGTCGCCACGAACACCACCGAAGGCCCATACACCACATACCCCGCGGCCACCTGTTCCCTCCCGGCCCGCAGTATGGTCGCATCCACCTCGTGCGATCCTCCCGGCAGCAGCCGGCGTATCCCGAAGATGGTCCCCACATTCACATTCACGTCGATGTTCGAAGACCCATCCAGCGGATCGAAGCTCAACACAAAACGCCTGCCGTCTTTGTTCGCCGTGTCAAAGATGACGGTCTTCGGGTCCTCTTCACTGACTACGCCCGCAACGCTCCCGCAGCCGCGCAGCTTCTCGGTCAGCACCCGGTTGGCGAACACGTCCAGCTTCTGCTGCTGTTCACCCTGCACATTGGTCGCACCGGCCGCGCCGTAGGTGTCGTCGAGCCCAGCGAAACGGATCTTCCGGGCGATTTCGGCCGCCGCCGCGGCGATCGCTCCAAAGATGTCTCCAAGCTCCGGATAGACACTCTTCTTGGCCCATGCCTCGACCGTCAGTGATTGCCCCTTTACGCCTTCGCTCATCCCATCCTCACACCGGTCCGCGCCGGAAAACATCATCCAGCCCCGACCATAGCACCCCGTCTCCGCCGCCGCCAATGACCGGAAGTGGCACGAAAATTCGTTCCGTGTCGCGAAACAGAACACCCCTACAATCGTGTTTATGCCCACACGCCGCCGTTTTATGCTGAACGCAGCTGCCGCCGCGCCCGCTCTCGGTTTGCCCGCCGCGCTGGCGCTCAACGCCGGGCTCCAAGCGCAACAGCCGCGGTCCATCAACCACGCCGGCGCTGCCAGTGCCGCCGCCACGTCAGGCCTGCCTGCCCCGATTCAGGCCCTGCGCGACCGCACCGCGGAGATCAAGCCCATCACGCCCCGCGAGCGCGAGGAGCGTCTCGACCGCGCCCGCAGTGTCATGACCGCACGCAAGATCGACGCTATCGTGCTCACCGCCGGCTCCTCGCTCTTCTACTTCACCGGCGCGCGCTGGGGCCAGTCCGAGCGCCTCTTCGCCTATGTTCTGCCCGTCGCCGCCGCGCCCTTCGTGGTCTGCCCCGCGCTCGAACGCGACCGCTTCGCCGAGCTGCTCACGCACTTCCCCGAGCGCGAATCCACCCTCACCTACTTCTGGGAGGAAAACGACGACCCCTACGTGATCGTCCGCAAAGCGCTCGCCCAGGACAACATCACAACCGGCACGCTCGGCATCGAGGAGCACACCCCGTTCGTCTTCTCGAACGGCATCGCGGAGGCCTGCCCGGCGCTCAAAATCGTCTCCGCCACACCCGTCACCGCCGGTTGCCGGGCGATCAAAACGCCTGCCGAGCTCGCCCTGCTGCAACTGGCCAACAACATCACCCTGGACGTCTACCGCACGGTCTTCCAGTCCTGCCACCCTGGCGATACCAATCAAACCGTCTCCGATCTCATCGCAAAGGCCTACGCCCGCTGCGGCGTACGCGGCGACGCCAGCTGCAACGTCGGTCCCGACACTGCGATCCCGCACGGCAGCAGCAAGCCGCAGACCATCGGCGAAGGCCAAATCGTCATGGTCGACGACGGCTGCACCGTCGAAGGCTACACCTCTGACATCACCCGCTCCTGGGTCTACGGCAAGCCCTCCGACGAGCAGCGCAAAGTCTTCGACATCGTTCATCGCGCTCAGTCTGCCGCCCTCGCCGCCGCCCGCCCCGGCGTCGAAGCCCAATCCGTCGACGAAGCCGCCCGCAAGGTGATCGTCGAAGCCGGCTACGGCCCCGGCTACTCGATCTTCTACCACCGCGTCGGCCACGGCATCGGGCTGGACATGCACGAATGGCCCTACCTCGTCGGCAACAACATTGCCCCGCTCCAGGCCAGCGAAACCTTCTCCGACGAACCCGGGATCTACCTGCGCGGCAAGTTCGGCATCCGCCTCGAAGACTGCATGTACCTCACCCCGGACGGTGCAAAGCTGTTCACGCCGCAAAGCCCAAGCCTCGAACACCCGTTCGGCTAGCTCCCTCCCAAACTTGTCATCCTGAGCCACTTCTAAACCTGTGATCCTGAACTCCCCAAACCTTGTCATCCTGAGCAAAGCGAAGGACCTGCTTTTGCCCATGCTCAACGTACTCGCGAGACGGAATAGTTTCCTTTCTGCTTTCATAAATAGACGCCGCCCTTCAGTGAAGTACCAGTAGCTGCCTTGCGACAATAGACAGGTGAGCACCACCGCCCCTCCCACCATCGGCATCGACTTCGGCACCACCAACAGCTCCGTAGCCTTTGCCCCGCAAGGCGAGGAAGGCCAGCCCGGCCAGGTTCGCCTGGTCGAGTTCCCCTCAACTACCGGCCTTAGCCGCTCTTCCCGCTCGCTGCTCTACCTCCAGCGCGAGATGACCCGTCCCGGCAAACCCGTCGCCGCCTGGACCGGCACGCCCGCCATCGAGCACTACCTCGCGACCGACAGCTTCGACGACGCCTGTCAGGGCCGCCTCATCCAGTCGCTCAAAAGCTACCTCTCCGCCCGCGACCTGCTCGGCACCGAGATCTTCAGCCGCCCCTACCGCTTCGAAGACCTCGTCGCCCGCATCCTGCGCGACCTGCGCCTTCGCGCGGGCGAATACCTCGGCTTCGAGGTCACCCACGCCCTCTGCGGCCGACCCGTCGTCTTCGTCGGCGCCGACTCCGAGGCCGACAACGACTTTGCCGTCGAGCGCCTCAGAAATTCCTTCCTGCAGGCCGGCTGGACCGACGTCCGGTTCGCCATGGAACCCGTCGCTGCCGCCTACGCCTACCAGACCACCGGCGACCGCGACGAAACCCTGCTGATCGGCGACTTCGGCGGCGGCACCACCGATTTCTCCCTGCTGCGCGTCGGTCCTGAAGCCAACGCAAAAGGCGGCCCCCAGGTCCTCGCCAACACGGGCGTCGGTCTTGCCGGCGACGCCTTTGACGCCCGCCTCGTCCGCTACCTCATCTCACCCGCCCTCGGCTCCGAGTCGCAGGCCCGATCCCTCGGCAAACTTTTGCCCGCGCTGCCCGCCTGGATCTACAGCAACCTCGAACGCTGGCACACGCTCAGCTTCCTGCGCACCCGTGACGTGCAAAATCTGCTCCGCACCGCCGAAAAGAACGCCCTCGAGCCCGAAAAGATCGCCGCCCTGCGCACCGTCGTCGACTACGACCTCGGTTACCGCCTCCACCAGGCCGTGCAGCGCGTCAAAGTCGACCTGTCCAGGCACACCGAAGCTGAGTTCAACCTCGAAACCGAAGCCCTGCACCTGCGCACTCCGGTTACCCGCACCCAGTTCGAAGCCTGGATCGCCCCCGACCTCGCCCGCATGGAAACCAGTCTCGACGACCTGCTGCAAAAGGCCGCGGTCACGCCGCCACAGGTGGACCGCGTCTTCCTCACCGGCGGCACCTCGCTGGTCCCCGCCGTCCGCCGCGTCTTCACCAAGCGCTTCGGCAAAGACCGCGTCAGCAGCGGCGAAGCCTTCACCTCCGTAGCCCACGGCCTCGCGCTCATGGCCGGAACCAGCAAGGACTGAATCCGCAATTACCTTGGTTGTCATTCCCGAAGGGAATCTGCGTTTTCGGGCGCTACTGCGGCAAAACCATCAACTCCAACCCACTCGCCGCATCGGCCTGATGAAACACCGTCTCCGTGGCCGCCTTGAAGTCCTCCGGCTTGGCCTTGGAAATATCCTCAAACACCTGCGGATTGCGGTCCGTCAGCGGGAACCACGAGCTTTGAATCTGCACCATGATCCGGTGCCCCTTCAGAAACGTGTGGTTCACGTCCTGCATTGAGAAGTTCACCTCCGTGACCTTGCCCGGCACCAGCGCCTCCGGATGCTCCGGCGAATTGCGGTACTTTGCCCGGAACGGCTCGCCGCGCACCATCATCTCGTACCCCTGCAGGATCACCGGCGGCGCACCCGTTACGCGCTTGCCCTCCGACGCCCCCGCCTCCGGATCTTTGAAGTCCTCCGGGTACACGTCGATCAGCTTCACATCAAAGTCCGAATCGGTCCCGGTCGAAGCAATGCGCAGCTTCGGCATGATCGGCCCGGCCACGGTCACGTTTTCCGTCAGCGGCTCCGTCTGGTACACCAGCACGTCGCCGCGCGTGGTCGCAAAGCGCTGGTCGTCATCCATGTAACGCTGCGGGATGTCCGGCCCGGTCACATAGGGCGTAAACGGCACGGGATGCGCCGGGTCGCTCACGTACTCGTCTTTACTCGCCGACTCCGTCGGGGCATTCCAGCTGAGCCCACCACCCGGCTGCAGGTAAAGGGTGCGCGGCTTGGCCGCTGGCGGAGGCCACGCGGTGTACTGCTTCCACACATCCGTTCCGGTCTCAAAGGTGTAGGCCTTCGGCAGCGGCGTCCAGGGTTTGTCCTTCAACCAGTGGTCGAAGAACGGCGCCTCGATCTTCTCGCGATAGAACACCGCCGTGTCCGAGCCGAAACTGATATCGCCCAGCCGGTTTCCCAACCCGCGCGACCACCCGCCATGCACCCAAGGACCTTCCACCAGCGTGTCCTCCGGCGCCTCCGGGCTCAGCTTCGCCACCTGGTGAAAGACCTTCACCGGCCCCGCGAGGTCTTCGGCATCGAACCAGCCGCCCACCGCCATCACCGCCGCATGCACGCCATGCAGATGCGGCCCAATGTTCCGCTTCTGCCAATATTCGGTGTAGTCCGGGTGCGTCACCTGATCGTGGAAGTAAGCATTGGTTCCGCCCGCTGGCGAATCCAGGTGCGCCAGGGTGCCCATGCCGAGGTAATACCCATACATATTCTGCGTTGGAAACTCAAATCCCGTCTTCGGCTCCACGGTCTCCGGATTATGCTGCGGTGCAAAGAACGGTGCGTAAAAGCTGTGGTTGGCATCGAGCATAAACGCCCCGCCATGGTACGCATCGTCCCCCATCCAAAGGTCCACGATCGGTGCCTGCGGGCTCGCGGCCTTGATCGCCGGGTTGCTGTCCACAATGCTCGCCGCCGTGTAAAAACCCGGATAGCTGATGCCCAGAATGCCGACTTTGCCGTTGTTCTCCGGCGCATGCTTCAGCAGCCAGTCCACCGTGTCTGACGTATCGGTCGATTCATCAACGCCCTTTCCATCTTTCGACGGCGTCATCTCCAGCCACGTTCCCTCGCTGTCCCAACGCCCGCGCACATCCTGGCACACCAGGATGTAGCCACCCTCCAGCAGCTTCTGGTTCCCCGTCACCCGCGGCGCAATCTTGTCCGCCCCGTACGGCGCACAGCTGTACGGTGTGCGCGTCATCAGAAACGGATACGGCCCCTTGTCAGGGAACTGCGCCGCCACCGGCGTGTACACCGCCGTGTACAGCGTCACGCCGTCACGCATGGGGATGTGGTACTCGCGCTTGGTAAAGTGCGAGCTGAAGAACTGCCGCATGGCCTGAGCCTGCGTCTGCGCGGGTGTAGCGGCCGGTGCCGCCGGGGGTGCTGCCGCCGTCTGCGCTCCACAGACCGTGCCTGCAAACCATAAAGCCGCCGTCCCCATCCATACACTCCGCATCCGTTCCCCCATCTTCTGCGCGCCACCCTTCCGAAACTGCATCTTCCGATTCTAAGGGCCGATCGCGCCCTGTCTCTGCGATACTTCCGTGCATGGCAGCACGCGCCCGCCTCCGCTTTCCGCCCGTCCGGCGATCTCCGCTGTGCCCCCACGTGCTCCCAGTGCTTCTGGCCCTTTTTGCTTTGGCCCTTCTGTGCGGCTCCGTCCAAGCGAATGCACAAAGCACACCCGTGCCGTCAGCCGACGCCCCCTACACCCTGCACGTCTACCAGGACCTGCTGCAGCTTCCCATCCTCGTGCTGAACCGCGCCCAAAAAAGCTACACCGGCCTCTCCGCCGCGCAGTTCACTCTTCGTCTTGACGACGGACCGCCCTTTCATCCGCGCCACACCCGCCTGGAAGGCAACGATCCCCTCGGGGTCGCGCTCGTCGTGGACGCCAGCCAGCCAGGGACGCTCCTGCTCGCAAAGAAACTCGAAGCGCTTCCCCCCACGCAGTTGACCGAGTGGCTCAACCCCACTGACACCTTTTCCATGTATGCCCTGGATTGCCATCTCGTCCGTTCAGCCGACGGTCTGCCCTACGCCGCCGCACGACTGCAAACCACCCTCGCCACCGCTCTTGCTGCGCCTGATCTCCACAAGCATGACCCCGGCATGACCTGCGGCAGCAAACGCAAGCTCTGGGACAGTCTGGCAGCCGTGGTCTCCCACCTCAGTCAGTCGTCCGCTCGCCGGGTAGTCATCGTCGTCTCCGACGGGGAGGATGAGACCAGCATCATGGCTTGGACCGCTCTGGCCCGCTACGCCGGCCGCTTCAACACAACCGTGATCGGTCTGCGTCCGCAGCTGAGCGACTACAACGTCGGCACGTCACTCAACCGCATGCCTATCTATGCTCGTTCAACAGAGAGTTTGATCCCCGACGACGAAAACATCTTCGATCTGCTCTGCAGCGGAACCGGCGGGGTCATTCTGCCGACACAGCCGCGCACCTTTCTTGAATCGTTCAAAGGGGTAGTCGACCTGCTTCGTGGACGCTACATTCTTGAATTTCCCAGGCCCCACGACGACACCCCAGGCCTGCACCAGATTGCGGTCACCGTCCCTGACCGACATGCCGTGGTGCTTTCAGCCGGTATCGCCTTTCCACCGCGCAGCTCCACGCAGGACACCGACCCCGGCACGGTTCCCTCTGACCCCACGCAGGCACCGCAAGTCGGCCATCGCAAGGTCCTCGACCCACCGCAGTAGTTTGTTCTTTTTTCAACCTGCGGCCGGAGATCTCTACG
>CAXSBL010000003.1:6339-13726 GCA_964235515.1 uncultured Bryocella sp. | reverse complement strand
CGCTGATCCTTCACCTGCCGCTCATTGAGCAGAATCATCTGCCGGTACGTCTTGGCGAGCGAAAACACATGCCCGATCGCCGCGTCCTCGCCATCCGACGCATTCAGGAGTCCACCCAGCAGCGCCAGCGCCCGCGCCGGCTCCTTCGCGCTGATCGCATCGGTCAGGTCATACAGGCTGCGCTGCTTCGCGGAGGGCACCATCGTCTCCACATCGCGCACCGTGATCTCCGCAGCCCCACGCGCGCCGGCCTCCAGCAGCAGCTTTTCGAGCTCGCTTGCCACGCTCAGCATGTCGGTCCCGACGGCGTCCACCAACTCCCGCGCCGCCGCATCGCCGAAGCCCATCCCTTGCCGGGAAGCCTCCGCCTGCAGCCAAACCATCGCGTCCTCGCCGGTCACCCGCTGCAGCTCCACCACGCCGCAGACATCGCCAAACACCTCACGGATCTTCTCGGCCTTTTCCTTCTCCGCAAAGTCCATCCGGCGTAGATCCGCCGGCAAGGTCAGGTGGTCCGCTACAAAGATCAGGAGCGCCTGCGAGTTCGGCCGGCGAAAGTAGTCCGCAACCGCCGCAAACTCGTCCTTTTTCGCCCCCCGCCCGAACAGCACCTTCAGGTTGCGCAGAAAGATCACCTGAAACGGGGCCATGAGCGACGGACTCTGGGCCAGATCCAGCGCTTCGAAGATCGACGTCTCCGCCAGATCCAGATCGTGCAGACAGAACTGCCGCAGGTCCGCCGGCACCAGGGCCTCCAGCACCCCGGCCCGCAGGCGCCCATACAAAAAGGCCTCGTCGCCCAACAGGAGGTAACCGGGCCTTCGATCGGGCCCCGCGATCTCCACCAGAAATCGTTCCACCGCCGCAAAGCTGCGCGGTAGCTTCCCGGCCGACTGGGATCTTGCAGTCGCACTCATCGCCGGAAGCTCTCCTGCATATCGCTCACCAGTGCCTGCGCGAAGTCACGCGCCAACCGCCGTACCGCCGGAGTGTCCTCCTGGATCGAACCCGACAAATCCTGCGTCGACTGGTACTGCTCCCGCCAGCTGAAGCCGTCGTTCCCATACAGCACCGTCCCATCGCGCGCCACCAGCCGCACCGCAGCCGTAATCGTCACCAGGTAGCTCGAGGTCTGCCCGCTCGACGAATCATAGGTCAAAGGCGTCACGGCCTCGGTCAGGATCGTGCCGCGCAGCACCGCATCTGCATCGGCCGTGCTCGTCTCCGCATTGCCCGCCACCGCCGTCTGCACCCGATAACGCGTCGCGGTATTCAACTCCCGCACCACCGCCTGCGTGAAGTACACCTCCGTACGAAACCCCTGCACCCGCGTCGCAAAGATCGGTACGGCCACTGTCTGCACGTTTCCCGGAATATGCGTCGCACTACCGAGCCGGTGGTAGCCGCATCCACCCAGCAACAGCACTCCCATGGAACACAATCCCGCTATCCGCCTCGGCAGACTCACTGCGACCTCGCCACGTCCACGTAATACCGATCCAGCGCCACCTGAAAGCTGTCCGGCGTTCCAGTCCACGGCAGACTTTGCCACTCAGCCTTCGGATGCAGCGTTGTCCAATGCGCCGGGTCGCCGGCCTCGATGGGCATCGCAAAGTCCTTTTCCCCGGCGCGCCAGCGGTACAGCACCTGCTTCGCCGTGGGCACAAACTCCAACTCCAGCGCGGGCGCATCCGCCTGCCGCAGGTACTCGTTGAAGAACGGCGTCAGATCCAACCCCGTCCTCTGGTTCCACCACGCCACCACGTCCTCCGTGAGGATCTGCTGATACTTGAAGTGTTGGTAGAAGTCGTGAATATCGGCAAACCACTTCGCGTCGTCGCCGATCACGCTGCGCAGTGTGTTCAGCATCAGCGCTCCCTTGAAGTATTGGTCCTGCGGCGGCTCCGTGTTGGTGCCCCGCTCGGTGAGAATGGGCCGCTCGTTGCGCACGTGCCCTTTCAACCCGTTGCAGTAGCGCAGGCCGTCCGTCTTACCGAACCGGTACTCCACATAGAGGCACTCCATGTAGGTGGTCCAGCCCTCATGGATCCACATGTCGGAGCGGTCCGCAGCCGTCACCGCATTCCCGAACCACTCATGCCCACTCTCATGAATAATGATGAAATCAAACTTAGGGCTGATCCCCACACCCGTCCAGTCCCGTCCGTAATACCCATTTTCAAAGTGGTTTCCATACGCCACCGCGGACTGGTGCTCCATGCCCGCGTACGGCACCTCGATCAGCTTGTACCCATCCTTGTCGAACGGGTACTCACCAAAGTAATGCTCGTAAGCATCGAGCATCTCGGGCACCTGCTGGAACTGCACCTTGGCCTTCGCCAGATCGTCCGGCAGAGCATAGTAGTCCAGCGTGGTCTCCCCATGCTTCGGGGCCGTGAAATGCTGGTAGTTCCCGATGTTCAGCGCCACGTCGTAGCTGTTAATCGGGTAATGCACCCGCCAGCGCCACTCCGTGTAGCCGTCCCTCAGGTCCTTTGAACCTTCAAAGCGCCCATTCGACACATCCATCAAACCGTTGGGCACTGCTACCGCGATCGTCATGCCGTCCTGCGGCTCATCGCGCCACTGATCCTTGTTCGGCCACCACAACGAGGCGCCCTGTTCCGCACCCTCGCACGCGGTCGTGATCCACGGTTTGCCCTCGGCATCCTTGTTGAAGGTGAAACACCCAAACCGGCCCGTCGACACCGGATGCCCGGAATACGCAACCTCCACCGTGTACTCGTGCCCGGTTCGCAGCATCTCCGGGAACTCGACCCAGAGCGTCCGCCCCTCGCGCACGTACTTCAGCGGCTTGGAAGCCATGGTGAGACTGTCAATGGTCAATGCCCGCGACAGGTCCAGCTGCACCCGTTGCCCATCGGCCAGCATACGAAACCGAATCGCATTCGAGCCCCTGATCGTCTCCGTAGTCGGATCGACCCGCAACGTCAAAGCGTACGACAGCAGGTCATTATTAGCACGGTAAGGGCCGTAAACCCCATCTACGGCATCCGTCGCAGCACCTTGCGTTGCGGATGGAACACCCGCGACCCCGGCGGCCTTTTGGCCGCCGCCAGTCGCCCTTGCACCCTGTCCAGGAG
This sequence comes from uncultured Bryocella sp., assembly GCA_964235515.1. GTDB lineage: Bacteria > Acidobacteriota > Terriglobia > Terriglobales > Acidobacteriaceae > Granulicella. The sequence goes on along the minus strand of CAXSBL010000003.1, from coordinate 10,622 downwards.
CCCTGGCAGCCAAAACAAGGCCGAGTCCCAGGACATAAAAAGCAGCCGATCTAAACCTTGGCATCGCCTCAAGTATCGCACCGGCTATCTGTGTATTTGCACGGCACCCCAGATCGATACACCATCACATCGTTCGGACAACCGGCCGTCGCGGAGCGCCAAACGAACCTCGACCCAGGGATCCAACTTGCGATCCGCACACGGCCAGAGCCCTGCCTAGACTTGATCCAAAAAGCAACAGAGCAGCCCGAAGGCTGCTCTGTTGCTGATTTACTTGGCTCACACAGGCAATTAAGCCGGGTTGGCTGCACCTTCACCGAAACCGGGCTTACGACCGCTTTCGGGCTTAAGAATCTTCTGCGTCTCATCCGGCCCGGAACCCGGGTCGGCCTGGGCCAGAGAAGATTTCATCGGAGGCAGATCCTTACCCGCAATGATCAACTGGATCTCGGCAGCATCCAGGGTCTCGCGCTCCAACAGGGCTTGCGCCATGCGGTGCATGATCTCCTGGTTCGCTTCGAGCAGGGTGTAAGCCGAGCGATACGCCGCATCCACGAACCCACGAACCTCGGCATCAATCTGCTGCGCCGTATCGTCCGAGAAATCACGCGACTGCCCGATATCCCGGCCAAGGAACACTTCCTGTTCCTTCTTGCCGAAGGTCATCGGACCGAGCTTGCTCATACCGAATTCACACACCATGCGGCGAGCCAAGTCGGTAGCACGCTCGATGTCATTGCCTGCGCCCGTAGTCATCTTCTTGAGGAAGATCTCCTCAGCGCAGCGCCCGCCCATCATCATTGCAAGCCGCGACTCAAGATAGTCCTTGGTAACGGTATGCTGATCCTCTTCCGGCAGGTACACCGTTACACCCAAGGCCATACCGCGCGGGATGATGGTCACCTTATGCAGCGGATCGGAGTGCTCCCGCAGTGCCGAAACCAAAGTATGCCCAGCCTCGTGATACGCCGTGATCTTCAGTTCGTCGGGCGAACGCAGCATGCTCTTGCGCTCCGCTCCCATCAGAACCTTGTCCTTGGCTACCTCGAAGTCGTACATATGGACTGCCTTGCGGTTGAACCGAGCGGCTGTAAGAGCCGCCTCATTCACCATGTTGGCCAGATCCGCACCCGAGAAGCCCGGTGTTCCGCGAGCAAGAATGTTCAGGTTCACATCCTCGGCCATGGGCACCTTCTTGGAGTGAACCTTCAGCACTTCCTCACGGCCACGGATATCAGGACGATCCACAACCACGCGGCGATCGAAACGGCCGGGCCGAAGCAACGCCGGATCCAGCACATCGGGACGATTGGTTGCCGCAATCAGGATGACGCCGTCATTCGACTCAAATCCGTCCATCTCCACCAGCAACTGGTTCAGCGTCTGCTCGCGCTCATCATGCCCGCCACCCAGACCTGCACCACGGTGCCGCCCAACAGCGTCGATTTCATCGATGAAGATGATGCAGGGAGCGTTCTTTTTGCCCTGCTCGAACAGATCGCGAACGCGGCTTGCGCCCACACCGACAAACATCTCGACGAAATCCGAGCCGGAGATAGAAAAGAAGGGAACATTCGCTTCACCGGCAACAGCCCGCGCCAGCAAAGTCTTACCCGTTCCGGGAGGTCCAACCATCAGAACGCCCTTGGGAATGCGGCCGCCGAGCTTCTGAAACTTCTGCGCCTCACGCAGAAATTCAATGATCTCCTTCAGCTCTTCCTTGGCCTCATTCACCCCGGCAACGTCCTTGAACGTCACCTTCTTCTGCTGCATGCTCAACAGGCGGGCACGGTTTTTGCCAAAGCTCATCGCCTTGTTGCCGCCCGACTGCATCTGCCGCATCATGAACAGGAACAATGCCAGAATCACCAGGATCGGCGCCACCTGCAGCAGCAGGCCGAACCAAAGTCCACCCTGCGGATCCTTGATGGTGACATTCACACCGTGATCGCGCAGATCCTTGTAGAGGTCCGGGTAGTTGCTCGGGATGGTAGTGGTGAAAGTTTCCTTTCCATCCTTGTACTTCCCGCTGGCCTCGGTACCCGCCACCGTTACATCCGCAATTTTGCCGGAGTCGGCGTCATTCTGCAGCTCAGTCAAGCTGATGCCCCGGTTATGCCCGGCGTTCATGTTCTTCAACACGAACTGCCAGCCCACCAGCAAGCACGCGACTGCAACCACCCAAATCAACAACTGTTTCACAGTCGAGTTCAATGGATCCCTCGTTTCCTAAAGCCCCTGATCGGTACCTGGCCTCCGCAGCCAGCTTTTCCGACCAATAATCTGTTAGACGGCAGCTGCGAAAGGAAGGTGCAAGGCGCCTTTCGCCCGGATCAACAGATATTCTCTGGATTCTAACCCCGTGCCTTGGCAATGACCGCTCTCGTTTTACGGAATCCCTACATCTTCTCTGGCAGAGGTGTGCCAAAATGGGCCAGTCTAAGCTCCCTGGCCGAACGTTCCGCCCGCAGACCGCCCTTCAGCTCCAGCCGGGCCCCGATTTTTCCGCGCAAACCCGCCACCGTCTCCAGGCCCGCCAGAGCCAGCAGCTTCGCGGTCTCCTCCGCGCCGAGACGAAATCCCAGTCGCGCCGCGGCGGCCCGGACCAGGCGCCGGCGAACCGCGGGCAGCACCGCCTTCAGCCGCTCCAACTCCAGCGCAATCATCTCCTCACCCACAGCCGTGCTCACCGCCCGGCCGCCGCCCCGCACCGGCTTGCCGGGCAACACCATCCCGGGCAGCAGCCTTCCCACCTCCAGCTTCCAGTACGCCTCCTCGTCGCGGGCAATCGTCGCCGTCCGGCTCAAAGCCTCCTCGACGGCCGGATTCAGCGTCCGCAGAAGCGGCAGCACCTCATGCCGCACCCGGTTCCGCAACAGCCGAAGATCACCGTTGGAGCTGTCCTCGCACCACCTCTGCGCAAGTCCTCGCAAAAAGGCCTCGATTGCGGATCGCCGCACCCCCAGCAGCGGTCGTACGATTCCCTGCAGAGGCTTTGCCGCGGCAGCTCTTTCCAATCCGAGCACACCCCGCGCCGACGGCACAACCGCCTCCACGACCGGTGAAATGCCTCCCAGGCCCTCCGTCCAGGCCCCCCGCAGCAGCTTCATCAAGACCGTCTCCGCCTGGTCGTCAAGCGTATGCGCCGTGGCTACCGCCTCGGCCCAGCCCTCGTCCAATAAGCGCCAGAACACCGCGTAACGCAGGTGCCGGGCGGCTTCCTCCACGCCTTCACGCGCTTCGGCCTGCCGCGCGGCCGTGTCCACGGATTCCACTCGTAAGTCCACACCGAGATCCGCGCAAAGCGCTCGCACAAAGGCCTCATCCCTGTCCGCCTCCGCTCCCCGTAGCCCATGGTGAACGTGCACGGCCCGCAAAACCAGTCCCAGCGGCTCTTTGGCCGCGTTGGCCTGGTGCAACGCCCGTAACAGCGCGACCGAGTCCGCTCCACCCGAAACCGCACAGCAGACCCGCTGCCCCGGCCGAAACATCGCAAGCTCTAGCCCATCTAAACCCATCTGCTCTTTGCCTCTTCCCGCCCCGTCGCACCACCGGCCTTCGCGGTTGTGTCCGCGAGTCCAGTTCAAACGGTATACTCGGGTTCCCATGGCTGTCTTTGTGATCCTCCCCGCGGCCGGGCTCGGCACACGCATGGCCGCAGCCTCCGGCACCGCCCCCAAGCAGTTCCTGTCGCTCGGCGGCGTTCCCCTTCTGATTCACTCCCTGCAGGCATTTCTGGCAGTGCCGCAGATCACGGGCATCTACATCGCCGTACGCGCACCGGAGGTGGATCGCCTTCGCGAACTGCTTACCGGCCACGGCCTGCTCGAGCGCGTCCACATCGTCACCGGCGGCGACATGCGCCAGGATTCTGTCGCCAACGCCCTCCAGGCGCTTCCGTCCCACAACGAGGCGGACATCGTCCTCGTCCACGACGCCGTCCGGCCCCTCGTCGATCCTGCCACCATCGAGCGCACCATCGATGCCATCGAGCGCCACGGCGCTGCCATCGTCGGCATGCCCGCCACTGACACGATCAAAAAAGTCGAGCGCACCTCTGACGGCGCCCTGGTCGTCGCCACCATCCCCCGTGAACTCATCGTGCACGCCCAAACGCCGCAGGGGGCCCGCGTTTCGCTCATGCGCCGGGCCTTCGACGCAGCCGCCGCCGACGAATTCCAGGGAACCGACGAGGCCAGCCTGCTCGAACGCGCCGGAGTTCCCGTCCATGTCGTCCCGGGTAGCGCCCGCAATCTCAAAGTCACCCAACCCGGCGACCTGGA
>CAXSBL010000003.1:0-6239 GCA_964235515.1 uncultured Bryocella sp. | reverse complement strand
TCTTGTCATCCTGAGCAAAGCGAAGGACCCGCTTCGCTGCCGCCACACCCAAGGGAGAGCCCGCAACATGTCCATGCGCATCGGCCTAGGCTTTGACTCGCACGCCTTCCACCCCGGCACCCAGCTCGTCATCGGCGGCCTCAAGATCGATCACCCCGAAGGCCTGGCCGGCCACTCCGACGGCGACCTGCTGCTCCATGCCGTCACCGATGCCCTGCTTGGCGCGGTCTGCGCGGGCGATATTGGCACCTTCTTCCCACCGTCGGACCCGCGCTGGAAGGGTGCCGACTCCACGGTTTTCCTGCAGACCGCGCTCGAAGAGATCGCCCTCGCCGGCTACAAGATCGTCAACATTGACTGCGTTCTGATCATGCACCGCCCGAAGATAGTCCCCATCGCCGCGGAGATGCGCGAGCGTCTCGCCGACCTGCTTTCGCTCGACATGAACTGCGTCTCCATCAAGGGCAAAACGCCCGAAGGCCTCTCGCAGGACGGCACCGCCGTCGCCCACGTCGTTGCCCTGCTGGAGGCCATCAAGCTGCCGAAGGAGCACAAAAAGCTGGCCCTTGCCGAAGAAGCGCCTGCGGAGGACGAGGTCGACGGCGTCGTCAGCACGATTCTCGCCAACGCGCATGACGTCAGCGGCCTCGGCCGCAAGCGCCCCGCCTTTGATTCCGACGACCTCACCTAGCGACCCCGGTTTTGTGATCTCGTGTGGACGCCGGCGATTTCTCTGGTGTCCGCGCGCAGGCTCCGGTACATTGGGCGCAACTTCACCATCCTGAATTGCGGGAGTTTCCAATGACACCACAGCAACAGCAGCAATATGCCAGCATGGCCGCTGGCCTGGGCGCCGGCGTTCTCCTGTTTGGCATCTTGGTCACGGCGTTTCTTGTGTTTCTGTTCTGGCGCAGCTTCACCAAAGCCGGCCTTTCCGGCCCGCTCTCCCTGCTCGTGCTCATCCCGGGCATCGGCTTCCTGGTTGCTCTCTGCATTCTGGCTTTTAGCGAGTGGAAGGTGGTTCCAGCCTCATCCGTTGCCGGCCTGGCAAACTATCCGCCCTCGGCCTACCCCACAACGACGAACTACCCACCCAGCGGCCCGACCCAGCTGTGAACTAAGCGCTGAGACTTGCTAGCCCCGTAGAAGCGCGATGTCATAGGACGCCATAATACGATCGCTCGAGATCAGCACCAGGGACTCAATCTCCGCCTGAGCAATCAGCAGCCGGTCGAAGGGGTCTTTGTGGTGCCAGGGTAAAACCGCCGCCGCTTCGCAGTGGGCACCACGAATGGGCAACTCGGCCAGTGCGTGGCGCTCCATCGCCACGACGATCTCGCCTGCAAACTCTAACTTCTTCGCCGCACGCTTTTGGGCGATCTCCCACATCGAAGCCGCGCTCACAAATAGCGGGGTCTCTAACGCGTCGATCACTTTCAGTGCTGCTGGTGACAGCCTCTCCGGCGTCATCGTAAGCCAAAGAAAGATATGGGTGTCCAGAAGGTAACCGTTCAAGCCAGGCCCATCTCCTCAAGTTCCTCATCGGTCCAGATCGGTGCGTCGAAGTCGGGTGCAATATACGTCACACCCATACCGTTGCCGCCCAGGACTCTTTTACCCGGAGGTTTTTCCGGTATCACCGGCACAAGCCTGACCAGGGGCTTTCCCGCTTTCGCGAGGATCACCTCTTCTCCCGCGATTGCTCGTTCTACAAGGCTGGACAATGTCGCCTTTGCTTCATACATGTTGACCGCAGCCATGAGAGCTCCCAGGTCGATTGTCGGGCGCACATAAGAGTTAGTCAAGTTGGTCAACCCCGCTCACTCACGCCTGCTAGCATGGGCAAGTCATGGAAGCCGCTCCCTCTTCGCCCCGCCCCACCCGCGTTCGCATCGCCCCCTCGCCCACCGGCGACCCCCACGTCGGCACCGCCTATATCGGCCTCTTGAACTACCTCTTCGCCAAACAGCGCGCGGGGAAGTTCGTGCTGCGCATTGAAGACACCGACCGCACCCGCTTCGTGTCCACCTCCGAGGCCATGATCTTCGACGCCCTCCGCTGGGTCGGCCTCACCTGGGACGAAGGTCCTGACGTCGGTGGCCCGTTTGGCCCTTATCGCCAGTCCGAACGCACCGAGATCTATCGCGAATACACCGAAAAACTCCTCGCCTCCGGCCACGCCTACCGCGCCTTTGAAACCCCCGAAGAGCTCGAAGCCGAGCGCAAGGCCCAGACCGCCGCCAAGCAGCCCCCCAGGTACAACGGCCGCTCCCGCACCCTCTCCGACGCAGAGATCCAGGCCAACCTGGCAGAAGGCAAGCCCTTCACCGTGCGCCTGAAAGTGCCTCTCGAAGGCTCCACCACGTTTCGCGACGAGCTTCGCGGCGACGTTACCTTCGAGCACACCAACGTCGACGACCAGGTCCTCATGAAGTCCGACGGTTTCCCCACCTACCATCTCGCCAACGTCGTCGACGACCACCTCATGGGCATCACCGACGTCATCCGCGCCGAGGAATGGATCAGCTCCACCCCCAAGCACGTGCTTCTCTACCAGGCCTTCGGTTGGGAGATACCGAAATTCTGGCACATGCCGCTGTTGCGCAACGCCGACAAGAGCAAGATCTCCAAGCGCAAGAACCCCGTCTCACTGGTCTACTACCGCGAAGCCGGCTTCCTGCCGCAGGCCCTGCTCAACTATCTCGGTCTCATGGGCGGCGGCATGGCCCAGCCCACCGAGCAGGAAATCGTCAGCAAAAACCTCGACACCAAGCTGTCGGACATGTTCTCGCTCGACGACATGCTCGCCCGCTACGACTTCGCCCGCATCTCGCTCGGCGGCCCGGTCTTCGACCTCGTCAAGCTGCGCTGGCTCAACGGCGAATACATCCGCAAGCAGTCCCCGAGTGAGTTCTTCACCGCCCTGCGCTCCACCGTCTTCTCCGACGCCTACCTGCAGTCCGTCGCCGCGCTCATCCAGACCCGCGTCGAAACCCTCGGCGCCGTTGGCGACATGGCCGGCTTCCTCTTCCGCGACGATCTACAAGTTCCGGAATCCACGTGGCTGCCCAAGAAACGCACCCCCGAAGAGACTCTCGCCTTCACCACCGACCTGCTCGCCACGCTCGAGGCCTCCCCCTGGGAACCCGCCGCAATCGAAGCCGCCATGAAACAGCTTGGCGAGGCAAAAACCTGGAGCACGAAAGAAAACTTTATGCTGCTGCGCACAATCGTCACCGGCAGCACCCAGTCACCCCCGCTGATGGAATCGGTGCTCGTCTTCGGCAAGGCCCGCACGCTCGACCGCGTCCGCCGCTTCATCGCACAAGCAAAGAAACCGGGCAAATGAACGGGGGCTATGGCCCGCATTTCTTGTCACGTCACACAAAGCCCCGATCCATCCTCGGTAAAGCGCCTGGCGGTACAGGACAGAAATCGAATCGGGAGGCACCACGGTCTCTTCTGACATCCAACCTCTTGTAGATCACAGGAGCCCCATGCAACGCCGAGATTTCATCAAGTCCGCCACCGCCGCCACAGTCGCCACGGCCAGCGCCAACGCACTCGGCCAGCAGCCCGAGACCAACTCGCCCACCTCAAAAGAGGCGCCCATCCATCGCCCCGAGAATCCCGCCATGATCTACCGCGAGCTCGGCACCACGGGTGAGCGCGTCTCCGCCATCGGCATGGGCGGCTACCATCTCGCCAAGAATCCGAATACCACCCAGGCCGATGCCGTCCGCCTCGTCCGCACCGCCTCTGACAACGGCATCACCTTCTTCGACAACTGCTGGGACTACAACGACGGCATCTCGGAGGTTCGTCTCGGCCAGGCGCTGAAGGACGGCTACCGTCACAAGGCGTTCGTCATGACCAAGCTCGACGCCCGCACCGCCAAGGACTACAACAAGCAGCTCGAACAGTCCATGGGCCGGCTCGACACCAATGTGATCGATCTTGTGCAGTTTCATGAAATCCTGCGCTTTGAAGACCCCGATCGCATCTTCGCTGATGACGGCGCCATCCACGCCGCCATGGCAGCCCGCCAGGCCGGCAAGATCCGCTATATCGGCTTTACGGGCCATAAGGATCCGCAAATCCATCTGCGCATGTTTGAAGTCGCCGCCCAACACGGCTTCCACTTCGACACGGTGCAGATGCCGGTGAACGCCATGGACGCGCACTTCCGTTCCTTCACCAACCTCGTCATTCCGGTGGCGCAAAAGGCCGGCACCGGCGTTCTCGCCATGAAGACCTTCGGCGACGGCTATATCCTCCGTTCCAACACCATCGACCCCATCGAAGCCCTGCACTGGGGCCTCACGCAACCGGTTTCGGTCGTCATCACCGGTATCGACTCGCCTGAAATTCTTACCCAGGCCCTGACTGCGGCGAAGACCTACAAGCCGATGTCGCAGGAACAGGCCACAACCTTCCTGGCCAAGACCCGCGACGCCGCCATGACCGGCAAGTTTGAGCCGTTCAAGACCTCCAGCATCTTCGACGGCACGGCGAACAACCCCAAATGGCTCGGCGGCACCTCAGGCACCGAGGTGCAACCCTCCTCGCCCAAGGTGGAACAGCAACGCCTCGGCTAGATGATCGCTGCAGGTGAGTTCCGCCTCACCTGCAGCGTACTCCCAGCCTGCCTCCGTGCAGGCTCGCCGGAAGGGCTTACCATAAGTTCATGATCCTTGCGCAGAGCCGTCCCATCGCCTTTATCCCCACGCAAAAACCCGATGCCGCGCGTGCCTTCTACCAAGACAAGCTGGATCTCACCTACGAAAGCGAAGACGAGTTCGCTGTCGTCTTTCGCATCGGCCACGCTCCCGGCACCATGCTTCGCCTAGTGCGCACCGCGCGCTTCACCGCAGCCGACTACACCATCTTCGGCTGGCAGGTCCCCGACCTGGACCTCGCGCTCGACGAACTGATCGCCCGGGGCGTCACCTTCGTCCAGTACGACTTTTTGCAGCAGGACCGCCGCGGGGTCTGGGAGGCTCCCGGCGGAGTTCGCATTGCCTGGTTCAAAGACCCCGACGGCAACACCCTGTCCATCTCGCAGCACACCGCCCTACGCGAGGTATAACGCAGCTCCCACGCCCGCAAACCAAACAACTCACAACTCAAACCCTCGCCACTCCAAACTCAACAAACAAACTCGAACTCAACAAGCGAATTCAAAACTCAATACCGCAAACCTCGCGCGCTGAACAGCAAGCCAGCACCCAGGAATCCTAGCCGCCCACCACCTCACGCACCAGCGGCTCCCGCTCCGGCGCAACCTCCGCAAGAACGACAGTCTCCGTCAGCATCCGGTACCCCGTGTCCAGCAAGCGTTCCTCCTCGCTGAACAGCGTAAACAATACCTGCCCCGCAATCACCGCATCGCCCAGCTTCGCATGCACCTCGAGTCCCGCATGCGCACTCACCGCCGCTCCCGGCCGGTCGCGGCCCGCGCCCAGCCGCTGCACCGCCCAGCCCACCTGCTTGCAATCCATGCCCGCCAGATAGCCCGCACGTTCCGCCCGCAACTCCCGCCGGAAGCGCGGCCGGTGCTCCGCAGCCGGATCCTTAAACACGGAAACATCCCCACCCTGCGCGCAAACGATCCGCAACCAGGCCGCATACGCCTCACCCGAACGCAAAAGCTCATCCGCCAGAGCCGCCCCACCCTCCGGCGAGCCGCTTGCCCCCGCCAGAAACAGCATCCAGCCGCTCAGAATCAGCGCAAGCTCCACCAGATCCGCCGACATCGGATGCCGCACGCCCTTCAGAACATCGACGCACTCCCAAACCTCCACCCAGTTCCCTGCAAACCGCCCCAGCGGCTCCTCCATCGAGGTCAACAGCGCCACCGTCCGTGTCCCCGCACGCGCGCCGGTCGCGACCATCAGCTCCGCCAGATGCTTTGAAGCCCCATACGTGGGCATAAAGGCCCCCGACCCGACCTTCACATCCAGCACCAGCCCGCGTAGGTCCTCCGCCAGCTTCTTGCTCATAATGCTCGCTGTAATCAGGTACGGCGACTCCACCGTCCCCGTATGATCCCGCAGCGCATAGAGGATCCGGTCCGCGGGCACCAGCCGTGGCGTCTGCCCCATCATCACCGCGCCGCACTCCCGCAGCACCGCACTCATGCGCCCCATCGAAAGCTGCGTGTCGAACCCCGGAATCGTCTCCAGCTTGTCCAGCGTTCCGCCCGTGTGCCCCAATCCCCGCCCTGAAATCATCGGCAC
>CAXSBL010000002.1:95931-116381 GCA_964235515.1 uncultured Bryocella sp. | reverse complement strand
ACACTTGTCATCCTGAGCGTAGCGAAGGACCTGCTTTCGCCCTACTTCAGCGGCTTCAGCGACTCCAGCAGCGTAGGAATCAGCTCCGCCACCGTCGGATGGATGTGCACCGCATGCGTCACGACCGTGTAAGGCGCCTTCGCATACATCGTGTCCAGCAGGCAATGGATCGCCTCATCACATCCCACGCCCAGCAGCGACGCCCCTAAGATCAGCTTCGACTCCGCGTCCACCAGCACCTTCATAAACCCCAGGCTCTCGCCCTTCTCCACTGCGCGCTTCACCTTGCTCATCGGCATCGTCGCCATCAGCGCGGGCTTGCCCGACTTCCGCACCTCGCCCTCGCTCATCCCGACCCGCGCCAGCGGCGGATCCATGTACATCGCATAGCACGGAATTCGGTCGCTCACGCGCCTCCGCTCGCCCTTCAGCAGGTTCGCCGCGACAATCTCAAAGTCGTTGTAAGCCGTGTGCGTAAACGCTCCCCGGCCGTTGCAATCGCCCATCGCCCAGATGCCCGGCACATTTGTCCGCAGCTCGTCATCCACCGCGATAAACCCACGCTCATCCGTCTTCACCCCGGCTGCCTCCAGCCCCAGGTCATCCGTGTTCGGCCGCCGCCCCACCCCAATCAGCAGGTGCGACCCCGTCACCTCGCCACCGTCGGCAAAGCTAACCCGTACACCCCCGCCAGCCTTGGCCACAGCCGTGACCTCTACTCCCAGTCGCACCTCAATGTCTTCGCCCTCAAGAATCTCCAGCACCGCCGCCGACACATCCTCGTCCTCATGCTCCACCAGCCGCGTCGCCCTTCCCAGCACCGTCACCCGGCTCCCAAACCGCCGGTACATCTGCGCAAACTCCAGCGCAATGTAGCTCCCACCCAGGATCACCAGGTGCTCCGGCAAAGCCGGCAACGCCAGCAGGCTCGTATTGTCCAGAAACGGCACATCCTTTAGCCCTGGGATCTCCGGCACGACCGCCCGCGCTCCCACGTTCAGAAAGATCTGCTCCGCTTCCAGCACTTCGTCGCCCACCCGCATCGTCGTCGCCGACTCGAACCGCGCCGTCCCCCGGTACACCGTGCAGCGCTCGTTCTCCTCGAGCCCCTTCTCCACGCCCTCCCGCGACTTCAGCACAATCGCATCCCGCCGCGCCTGCACCCTCCCGAGGTCCACCCGCACCTCGGCACCCGACCTGCCGCCCGCCCCATCGCCCAGCATCACGCCGAACTCCGCCGCCCGCCGCGCCGTATGCGCCGCCGCCGCACTCGCCACCATCGCCTTCGTCGGCGTACACCCCGTGTTCACACAGGTCCCGCCAAACAGGTGCCGCTCAACCATCGCCACCGCTTTTCCCGCCGCCGTCAGCCGAGCCACCAGCGGCGGCCCAGCCTGCCCCGCCCCCACAACAATCACGTCAAACTTCTTCATCGCCAACCCTTTCTCAACCCGGCACAAAAGACGGTCAGGCAACAATACCGCCCTGCCTCAGCCTACTCGGGGCAAGCGACGCCACCGGCATCCCGTGCCAAATCATTACTTCCGTTAATGCGACATATCGGAACCAGTCTAGACCTGACCCGGGCTATAAGTTCAAGGTGTTTCTCCGCTCTGCGATAGGTGCTTCGAAGAAGTCGGCCGTCAGAACGAAGACTTACTGCTCAGTTTGCAAGCTCCTGTTCCAGTGTGGTCCTGAGCCATAGATGTCCAGAATCGCGATCGACCCTGTTGTGCCAGGTGAGGATGATCGGGATGGGCTGGAGTGGCTGCGGGAAGGGCTGGATCTGTAATCCGAGAATTTGCAGCATAAGCCGGGAAAGCCGTTCCGGGACCACGGTAAGAAAATCTGTTTGGCTTACGAGCAGCAGGGCGGACGCACTGTCGGGCACTGCCATCACGACCTGCCGCCGCAATCCATGCGCGGCCAGGATCGGGTCAATGGCGTCCGCCAGCTTGCCGCGCCGCGATACTAGAATATGTCTCCCTGCTGCAAACTGCGGTAGCGTCATCCTTCGTTCAGCCGAGATACCTCTCTGCCTCGAGGCCACAACCAGGCGATCGCGTCCGATCTCTCGTGAAAGAAGTCCGGGGTTTTGTGGCTTTGCCGCATTGATCTCGAGATCTACCTGACTGTGCCGCAGATCGCTTTCTTCAAAGGCACTTTCTGAGACAAAACGAAAGCGCAAACCCGCGCATTTTGAAAACGGCGGCTCAGCAAGCCTCAGGGTCAAAAAGCTGACGAGTACCTCCGGGCACCTCAGGGTGAATGTGCGTTCCGCTGTTTCTGGGTAAAAGGCACGTTGTGGCGACAGCAAATCGTGCCCATCCTGAACGACATCGTGCACCTTCGCCCGGACTGATTCGGCGAAAGGCGTCGCGATCAGGCCACGCCCCGAGCGAACGAAAATTGCGTCGCCTGTGGCTTCACGCAGGCGGGCAAGCGTTCTACTCATGGCAGGTTGCGACAAATGGAGGCGCTTTGCAGCGCCGACGACGCTGCCCTCTTCCAGGAGCACATCGAGTGCATGAAGCAGGTTTAGATCCATGCACACAGCGTATAGCACGAATGCCGCCATATGCATTTGACGTTACGTGAACTCGGACATAACTTCGGTTAGAGAGGTGGCTTGATGTCGAGTACAGAGCGACAAACCAGCAAGGAGACACTCGCAACGCTTGAGGAAGCCGGTCTCAGCGGGTCCGGTGCTGACGACCTATTGCAACGAACGATGCAAGCTGTGACGGAGGCAGGGCAGGCCCTGCTGCACACGTACAGCCGCAGTTCACGGCAGCAGGATCTACAGACTCTTCTCGCAAACATCAGGGCCAACGAAGAGGTTTCCGGGCCGATCTTGAAGCGTTCTCTTGCCGATGCTCTGCCTAACAGCAATTGGGACGCAGATGAGTTCGAAGGCGGAGACCTGCCGCAGGGACTTTGGTGGGTAACTGATCCCGTTGAAGGCAACATTAATCTCATTCAGGGCATGCCGGAGTGGTGCACCACAGCGACCCTGGTTCTCAATGGCCAGGCCGTTCTCACGGCGGTGCACGATCCACTGCAGCAGACTACCTATTCCGCACTGCTTGGCAGTGGAGCTTTTGAAAACGGCAACCGGATGCGGGTTTCAGCGAAAACGGATTTGAAGGCCGCGCTTGTTGGCACGGGCCAGGCAAAGCCGAACGAAGATGCGGAGACACACCGGCAGATGACGGAATCCCTGCGGGCGATGCTGCAAGCGGGACTCGTTGTTCACGTCTCCGTGCCCGCAACCCTGCAACTGGTGGAGGTTGCGGCGGGCCGACGGGATGTGTTCTGGCAAGCAAGCCAGGTTCGTTCTGGACTGCTTGCCGGCGCTCTTCTGGTCGCCGAGGCGGGCGGCACAATCAGCGACATGGAGGGACAGCCCTGGCGGCTGGACAGCAAAACATTTCTGGCGTCAGCGCCTGGCCTGCATGAGGCCGCCACCCACGTTCTAGCAACTGGAAATTGAGGTTTAAGAGCATGAAGGCAATCGCTATTGTAGGTTCGGGACGCGTAGGCTCAGCACTGGCAAAGGCTCTTTCGCGAGCGGGCCATGACGTCACGATTGGAAGTCGTGATCCTCAGACAGCCGCGGGAAAATGGCAGGGCGCGGACATTCACTTTACAGACATTCAGCAGGCCATACAAGCTGCCGACATCGTGTTCAATGCCACACCGGGAGCTGATTCACTGGAGATCTTCGCTCCTTTCCGCACCGCCCTGGCTGGCAAGCTGCTCGTCGACGTTGCGAACGCCACAAGCAGAAAACCGGATGGGAGCCCCGGTCCGCTTTTGTACCCTGACAGCAGTCTGGCGGAACGTCTTCAGGAAACTTTGCCGGAGACATCGGTCGTCAAGACACTCAACACGATGCTTTTCACAGTGATCGAAAATCCCAGCGTCCTTCAACAAGCCGCTACGGTCTTCCTCTCAGGTAATAGCCCGGAGGCAAAGCAAACAGTGAAGTCTCTGCTTGAAAACGTCGGGTGGAAGGCGTCGTCAATCCTTGACTTGGGGCCTATCTCTTCGGCACGAGGAACGGAAGCGCTCATCGCAATCGTACCCTTTCTCGTCAAAGCTCAAGGCTTCAAGCCCTTTGCGCTAAGCGCGATCTACTGACGTCCACTTGCAGCCGAGCATTCTTCGCCGCTGAAAGCTCCACCCTTGAAAGCCTTTGGCGCTGGAAGCCCGGAGCACCACCTGAGCCGATGGGAGAGTGGAGCCTCAACATCGTCATCGCCCTGATGGGGCTTCTGGTTGACGTCACAGGCCGCCATGACTATTTGGCGATGGTTTACCCACTCCGCGCCTTGATCCCCTGCGTCCTTGTGGTGCTTCTAATTTTTTAGGTGGAACAAGAAGAGCAAAGCCGACCTGGCTGGATGCTCCTAAGATTTCGAGATGTACGACAACGCCTTAACCGAAGCGCAGAGCCCGCCACCGCACAATAACGCTTGGCGAGCCGGCACCCAGTAACTACACTGCGGAAACAACGCCTCTGTTCCAAGTGTGTCTCCAAAGATCTCGCCCGGCAGGAGCCAGCCATGCCCCAAACCGCTATCGTGTCCGACGTCCATCCGCTCTCAGAGCCCGCCCGCGTCCTCGACACCTTAATCGCCCCGGGCAAGACCTTCGCCGACATTCATCGCAGCGCCTCCTGGTGGCTGCCCTGTGTGCTCGTCCTGCTCTGCTCCACCCTCTTTTCGCTCGCGGCCATTCACAAGGTGGGGGTCGCCCGCCTCAGCGAAAATCTCCTCGCCACCATGCCCCGAATGCAGGACATGATCGCCAACGCCAAACCCGCCGATGCCGCGCTCCTCCGCGCCAAATTCGACAAAAACATCACCAGCCAGCTCTACACCACGCCCCTGATCACGCTGGCCGCGAGCTTCGCCGTCGCCGGCTGCTTTCTGCTTACGGCTAACTTTGTCTTCGGCGGCCGGGCTACCTACAAGGGCATGCTCGCGATGTACTGGTACTCGATCTTGCCGTTGGCGGTCCTGTCGCTCCTGGTAGTGACTCTGCTCGCGGCCGGGGTCAACGTGGAAACCTTCCGTCTCACCAACCCGGCCGGCACCAACCCGGGCTACTACATGCCCGAAGGCGCTTCGCCCGTCCTCGTCGCCGCGCTCAGTTTCTTCGACATCTTCTCCGTCTGGGTCTTCTGCCTGCAATCGCTCGGCGCCGCCGTGGTCGCCCGCATCGCGGTTGGCAAGGCGTTCATCGCGGTTGGCCTATGGTGGGTACTTTATCTCGTTCTAAAACTCCTGCCGCCGCTGCTGTTCTCCTAATACCGGTCAGCCACTGTCTCCAAACCTGAAACGCCAAACCGAGGGTAGGGACAGCAAAAGGGCCTCCCAGAGGGAGGCCCTTGAGTACGCAGCGTATCGGGTCTACTCAGAAATCCAGCGCTTAAAGACCAGGGAACCGTTGGTTCCACCAAATCCGAAGCTGTTGGAAAGCACATAGTCGATCTTCGCCGGCTGCGGCTTGTGCGGGACATAGTTCAAGCGGCAGGCGGGATCGACATCCTGCAGATTAATTGTCGGCGGAGCGGTCTGGTGTTGCATCGCCATCACGCTGATACCCGCCTCCAGCCCGCCGGCACCGCCCAGCAGGTGGCCTGTCATGGACTTCGTCGAGCTGACCAGCAGTTCATGATTCAGCGCTCGCTCCCCAAAGACATTCTCAATCGCTTTCGACTCCAGCGCGTCGCCCAGCGGTGTCGACGTGGCGTGCGCGTTAACATAGTCGATCTGGTCCGGCGAGATGCCAGCCACACGCAGCGCATTGTTCATCGCCCGCCGGCAGCCTTCCCCCTCCGGCGCCATACCTGTCATGTGGAACGCATCACCGCTCATGCCGTACCCGATCACCTCGGCCAAAATATTCGCGCCGCGCGCTTTGGCAAACTCCAATTCCTCAAGAATCAGGATGCCGGCGCCCTCACCGCAAACAAAGCCGTCACGGTCTTTATCAAAGGGTCGGCAGGCGTGGGTTGGATCACTATTGCGTGTAGACAGCGCCTTCATGGCAGCGAATCCACCCACCGAAAGTGGAGTAATCGCCGCTTCAGCACCGCCGGCGATCATGGCATTGGCGTCACCGCGTTGAATAATGCGAAAAGCATCGCCGATGGAGTGAGCCGAGCTGGTACAGGCCGTGGCCGTCGCCTCGTTTGGCCCCTTTGCGCCGTAACGGATGCTGACATGACCGGCGGCAAGATTGATGATCGTTGCCGGGATAAAGAAGGGCGAAATTCGCCGTGGCCCGCCATTGATCATCGCCGTGTGTTCGCGCTCAATGACATCAAACCCGCCAATACCGGAGCCGATATGGACGCCGATGTCGTCAGCGTTTTCCGGGGTAATCTTCAGGCCGGAATGCCGCATGGCCTCCTCGGCGGCGGCCATCGCAAAGTGGATAAAGCGGCCCATCTTCCGGGCCTCTTTCTTCTCCACAAACGCATGGGGATCGAAGTTCTTTACCTCTGCCGCGAAGCGCACAGGGTGACCCGTGAGATCAAAAGCTGTGATCTCGGCCATGCCACTTCGTCCGGCCATGAGGCCGTCCCAGATCTCCGGCGCCGTATTGCCGATCCCGCAGATCAGGCCTAGGCCGGTAACGACAACGCGACGCTGCTCCATCTTTCTTCGAAAGCCCTTCTGTCCCTACGGTTGACCGCCGAAGCGGCCCCCTTTACTTGCTTTTCTGGTGAGTCTCGATGTAGTCGGTAGCGTCTTTGACCGTCTTGATCTTCTCTGCATCCTCATCGGGGATCTGAATGTCGAATGCCTCTTCAAACTGCATGACGAGTTCCACGACGTCAAGAGAATCAGCGCCCAGATCTTCCTGGAAACTGGCGCCGGGCGTTACTTCGGCTTCGTCCACTTGAAGCTGCTCAACAATAATTTGTTTGACCTTCTCATCCACTGCTGCCATCGCTCGAATCTCCTGTGTCCTGTCGACTGGACGGGCCTCGCCAATGCGTTCGGCGCACCCAGCCTCAGTGCCCAAGCATACTGGCGCTGCGGATACGTGTAAAGAACGTGCCGTATCCGCGGGTGTTCTCATTTAGCATGGGACAGATGGCGGACGAAGCGGCCCTCTCCAGTTCCGTCCCACAACCGGCACGGCTGCGGCAGTGTGCCCGATGCTCGCCGGGTGTGTACCGCCGCATCAATCGCAGTACCCTGCTGCAACGCACCCTGTTCACCTGGCTGGGCTTTTATCCCTGGGAGTGCGTGTGTTGCCGGCGCCGTAAGCTGTTTCGCGACGTGGGCCGCGGGACGGAGATAAACGCCCCCCACACACACTAAACCTCCTCCGCATCGGCTGCCGCCAGAGCCGGAATCAGACCGTCAAACCCGGTTCGCGAGGCGCCGTTCGTCCGGCCGGTAGACTGGCTGAGCCGGTCCTGGGTCTCTTCCAGGCTGACGTCGCGAAGTGTTTTGTTAATGACACGGGTTCTCGTGTTCAGCTTCTCGAGCGTATTTTGCACGGTGCCTACCTGCTTCTCCATTGAGCCCATCAGTCCCTCAAACTTGCCGAATTCGTCCTTGGCCTTCGCCAATACCTGCCACACCTCGTCCCCCTTTTGTTGCAGATGCAGCATATGAAAGCCCATTTGGAAGCTGTTGAGCAGCGCAGACAGGGTGCTGGGGCCGGCGATGGTCACGCGGCAGCTCTGCTGAATGTCACTTTGCAGCCCATCTCGACGCATGACCTCGGCATAAAGGCCCTCGGTGGGCAAAAACATCACGGCGAAATTGGTGGTGTGGGGTGGTGCAATGTATTTCTCGCAGATGCGCTTGCCCTCGGTACGAATCGCAACTTCAAAGACGCGACCGGCGCCCGTGATATTCGCCGCGTTCCCCTCAGCGTAGGCGGTCTCGAGCCGCTCCCAGGCCTCGCGGGGAAACTTCGCATCGATGGGCAGCAGCACCTCTCCCTGGGGCGTGGGCAGCCGCACGGCGTATTCCACCATCTCGCCCGTGTTCGGCTTTACTTTTACGTTCTGGCTGAATTGGTTCGGTGCCAGCATCTGCCCTAGAAGCATTCCCAACTGCACCTCGGCGAAGCCGCCCCGGCTCTTCACATTCGTGAAGATGCGGGAGAGGTCGCCCACGTCGGAGGAGAGCTTGGACATCTCTCCCAAGCCACTGTGTACCTTGGTGAGCTGATCGGTAACCGCGCCGAAGCTCTCTGTTAGTCGGGTCTGCAGAGTGGAGTGCAGCTTTTCATCGACGGTCGCCCGCATCTCCTCAAGTTTCGCAGCATTCACCTCATTCAACTTGTCCAGACGTCCTTCAACCGTCGACCGCAGCCTTTCCTGGTGCTCCGCCTGGGTGTCTCCCAGCGCGGTTAACCGGCCGTGGAGGGCATCGCGGCTCTCCGTGTGGTGCTTGTGCGTCTCGGCGGTAAAGTGGATCAGCCGCTGGCCCAGCCCGGCCAACTGGCCGTCTACGGCCAGCCGCAGCCGTTCCGCATCGGTCTTGCCGTCTCCACGAAAGCCCTCCAGACCCTTGTGCAGCGTGTCCCCGAGCGACCGGAGGTTGTCCAGCAGCTCCCGCCTGGTCGTGGCGGAATGTGTGTCGAGGCCCTCCCGGCCGCGTTCAGCCGCCTCCATCGATTGCTGCCGCAGTTGCGCCAACTCGGCTCTCAACAACCGTTCAAGCCCTTCCAGCCGTGTCTCGCTTCGCGTTTCCACCCGCGCCAGCTGATCCGGTAGATCGGCACCCAGCAGCGCTGTCAATCGCGGGTCAGGCACTGGTTCCGCCGGGGCGGCAGGCCGCCGCAGAAACAGAACCAGCAGCAGCAACAACGTCAGTACCTGAAGGCCAAGCAGCATTGCAGTCATGTTCGTCTTTCCTTCGCTTGCAGCATAGCATCGGCGAACCATTGCGCAACCCTGGAACGGAGCAGAATCGCACAGAATTGCGGGTTAGTGTTTCAATATGGGAAAGAGTGCTTTTGCTCGCCGAAGGGTAGCGTTCCCGTCCTATGCGTATGTCCCGTTTTGTCCTCTCCGCTCTTCTGCTCACACTCCCGTCGCTGGCGGCGTCCGCCCAGACCACGATCCCGCCGAACTCGCCACACGCGACGGCCTTCCGGGACACCTCCAGCCTGAAGCCGCCGCCAGGACAGAAGGTGGCGATCATCGAGTTTGAGGACATGGAATGCCCGGTCTGCGCGCGCGCCTTTCCGGTGCTGCACGCCGCGGCCAACCAATACCACGTGCCGTTCGAGGAGCATGATTTTCAGATCCCCTACCACCAGTGGAGCCATGAGGCCGCGACCTTTGCGCACTACCTCAAGGCCAAGGTCTCGCCGGAGCTGTCCGAGCAATACCGCCGTGAGGTCTTCGCCTCGCAGCAGCGCATCAGCTCCAAGGAGGATCTGGTGAAGTTCACCCAGGCCTTCATGACCGCGCACGGCAAGCAGATGCCGTTTGTCGTCGACCCAGTCTTCAGCAAAGAGGTGGATGAAAGTACCGCCTTGGGCAATAGGATGGGCGTGAACGAGACCCCCACCATCTTTGTGGTTACGCCCACTCACTGGATTCAGGTGATGGACATGATGGACATCTCGCAGGCGCTGAATCAGGCCGAGGCGGAGGCCGGCACGACTCCCGCGCACCGCGTCGCCGCAAAGAGGTAATCCGCCCCACGCGAAAAGGTGCAGAGCGGGCGGTTAAACAAAAAGGGTAGTTCTGTGTCAGCAGAGCTACCCCTTTCAATACGTGGTTGGTTCGCATCCCTGCACGAAGATCGTACGGTCTGCACGGCACTTACCAATCACAGTCCTTCCCCATTTGATCCTTAGGAAGGGCGCTCCCAAGCGTTAACGATTTCGGCCGCTCGGCCGGTATCAGGTTGCTGTTTGCCCAGGTTTCCAGTTGCGCCCGTAACTCCTCTGGCTTGATACCCCACTGCGGCACGACAAACGCTTTCAGGCGATTGCCACCTTCGGTCGTTCCCGGGCGCACAACCGCGTCGAGCACCCCCGGCTGGCTCCGCATCAACTCGGCGATCCGTTTGGGATAAACGTTGGTACCGCCCACCTGCACCGCGGCATCAGTGCGGCCGGCAAGCGTGAAACTGCCGTCTTCGTAGAACTCGAGATGATCTTCGACGCTTACCTGCAGCCCGGAATCGTGGATGAGCAGAGTTCCTTTCGCATCGTTGGCATCGTTGGCATCAAGAGGTCTCCAGTGGGGCATCAACCGGTACCTCGTCTCCGGCCAACGCCTGAGGCCCACCCCCGCTGTCTCCGAGGAGCCATAGACCTCCGTAAAAGAACTCAATCCCTGTTCCATGAGGCCGGCCTTTAGATCTGGGGGGCATGGCGCGGTAGAGGTCACGCCATCGACGCTCTCCGGCCATCGCTCGATGGTGCGATAAAGCCACTGCCAACGCTCAGGAAACGCGACCACCAGGTCACCCGGTTGCAGGTCCTTCAATAATTGCGATCCACTCTCGGTCCGGGACACGGGGGCTCGGTGTCCAAGCCTGTCCGGCAGCATGGCCGTGAACAGAAAACCATAGATGTGGTGCGCCGGCGTGAGTGGGATGACGCGGGTTCGGTCAGCGAAGACCTCCGCGAGATAGGTGATCTCCGTCTGCAGATGGGAGAACTCGTGGGTGCACCGCTTGGGCCTCCCCGTCGAGCCCGAGGTCATAAAGGTAACGCGTGCAACGCCGCGCGCCCACGCCGCCTCAATGCTGTCCAGCCACTCCCCGAAGGTGCCCGCATCCAGAAGGTCCCGTTCCTGCTTCGCCTCATGCAGATGAAACATCTCATTGACCGCAGCGGCTAGCCGAAGCGCATCCAGGGAGTCACAGCCGAGACCGCCGGCTGCATCTCCCACGATCTGCAGATCCTCCGGCCAGAGCTCTGCGGCCAGCAAAGGCTCATTACGGTTGCCGGCAGGGAGCCGCGCTGCCTTGATCTCGGCCTTCAAAAGGCTCGTGAGAACCCGGGCCAGTGCCTGCCGCGATAGGTATGGCGTCATCATTCAGCGTTCGCCAGCGTGGAGAGCTCTGAGCCGACGATGCGGTCGCGTCCAAGGCCCTTTGCACGGTACAGAGCTGCGTCGGCGGCCGCAAGCAACTCTGCAACGGTCTCCGTTTTACTCGCCAACGCCGCGCAGCCATAGCTCGCCGTCACCGTAATCCGTTCTCCCGCGACTTGGATCACCGTCTCCGCAAGAACCTCCCGCAGGCGTTCAGAAAATTGCAGCGCTCCCGTCCTGCCCGTCGCGGGCAGCAGGGCGACAAACTCCTCTCCGCCGAGGCGCGCAAACGTGTCGCTCGGTCGAAGCAGCCCCATGCACACCCGTGAAAAAGCCCGGAGCACCTCGTCTCCCGCAGGGTGGCCATACGTGTCGTTGACTCGCTTAAAATGATCGATATCCAGGCAAACCAACGAAAGGTCCTGGTGGTAACGCCTCGCCCGTCTGCACTCCCGCTCAGCCACCTCAAAGAAGTGTGCACGGTTATAGGCACTGGTCAGGTGGTCTGTCCGCAGTAATCTGGCCAGCTTTCCGGCGTCGAAATCACGGCGGGCCACATCGCGCAGCACGACAGTGAAGCCCGAAACCGTGCGTTCCTGGCCCTTTTCGGCGAGGTGACGGACAGCGATCAGCCGCTGGCCCCAATAGCGTTCCCCGTTCGCACGTCGTTGGTCCCCTTCCGTCAGATACCAGCCGTCCCGGCAGGCTATGGCGATCTGCTCCCTCGCACTCAGGGCTCCCGAGGCGGGAGCCGGCGCATCGAAGATATCCAGCGTCTCTCCCAGAACCTCGGTCTCACTGAAACCCGTTTGGCGCGACAGGGAGGCGTTGGTCTGCTCGATTCGGCCGGCCGCATCCAGCGAGACCACCGCGAAGTCATTCACCCCATCCATCAGGGACGAGAACCAGGCCTCTGCCTGCCTCAAACGGCGCTCCTGATCCACCTGCTTGGAGATATCTGTGAGTGTGATCATGAAGCGTTCCTTGGACAGCTTGACCAGGGTACAGCTGAGAACGTGAGATACCTGTCCCGCATCATCGGTCTCCGGCCGAATAACAAGTCTCTGCCCCTCGCAGATCGGGCCGTGTTCCCCTTCAAACGCCTCCAGAAGATTTCGCAGTTCCGGGGCGTACGCTTCGATGATGTCGAAAAAATTTACTATGACCGGCTTCCGCGCGAGCGGCAGCAGGAGCCGCACCGCGATCGGATTGATCATGACGATCTCTCCTTGCGGCTCGATCTCCACCAATCCCACTGGGCACGCATAAAGAAATTGCAATAACCGTGTGTGCTCGCCTTCCAACTGGCTGTTCATAGAGGCACTCATACTCTCGGTGTTCTTCAGGGGCTCTGCATAAGAAGCCGACGTGGGCACTTACTTCAGCGTTGGAGAAGGATGTACCGGCGTGAAACCGCTGCCGTCTTCAGCAGGCGAAGGCGAACAGGGGTCGGTCGCATGCGCAAGGTCAGAACAAAGTCGAGAACGGCGTCGAGTTCGGGCTCGTCCTCAAAACGTTGCGCGACAAGGTAGTTATTCATGCATTGCGCTGTGTTCGCGAAGAAGTGGGTTCCCATCACCGATTCCCGAGGCAAACCGGCCAGATTCGACTCCCGGCGGTTGTAGATCTCAACCAGTCCCTCGGAAGACAGGCCTACAACGCCGAACGGCAACGTGTCGGTCTGGTCCTGGTCAAGACCGTCGAGGTGCGCGATCGTGATGTGTTGAAAGTCGGTGCTGGAAGCTTCGTTCTCAAGGGGCATGTCACTCCTCAACCTGTCCGCCGGGAACTTCTCTGAGCAGCGTTCGCAGATGATACGTAAGAATATCCATTCCACCGGCACTCACACATACTCCGTTTGGGTAATGTGTCTTGATGGAATCAAAGTCCGCATCGAGCCATAGACCCTTTGGCATGGCAGTGTCGGAGTTCCAGCGTTCGCAGGTGCGCTGAATCATCCAGCCGGAGATTCATTCCAGGATGAATAAAGCGGCAGCACCCTCCATGAGCGCGGTCCCTTGGCGGGGAGCTATTGGATCTGGACCAGCTCCTGCGCCCCGTGATCCACCGGCGGCGGCCCCGCGTCCGGGTGCTGCGGCGCGCGCCAGTGGTCGATGTAGCTCACCTGGTGCACACAGCTGATGGTGCAGTTCGGCGCGCATCCCTTCTCGGTAAGAAACTCGCGCTCCACATCCGTTTTCATGTATTCCGCAATCGGGATACCCGGGTAGCCGCGCTGCTGCGAGCAGTAGCTGACGATCCCGTTTTCATCGACGTACAGATACCGCGATCCCGCGCGGCAGCGCCAGTCGTTCGGCTTGCCGTTGGCGATCGCCTCCTGAAAGCCGTTGAAGCGTGAGTACGACCGTCGCGTCAACGACCGCACCTCGTTCCACACCGTACGCTCCCGCTCGCCCAGCGGCTTCAACTGGCCGGAGCCGTCGTGGATAATGCCGATGGTCGAGGAAAACCCAAGCTCAAGCGCACGCTTCGAAATCACCAGCGCATCTTCGGGGTTGCGGATGCCGCCGCCCACCACGGAGTTGATGTTCACGTGGAAGTCGGCATGTTCGGCCAACATCCGCAGCTTGGCGTCCAGCACCTTCAGCGACTTCTTCGACACATCATCGGGCATGATGTTGTCGATCGAGATCTGCATGTGGTCCAGCCCGGCCCGGTTCAGCCGCTGAATACGCTCCGGCATCAGCAGGTACCCATTGGTGATCATGCCGGCAATCGCCCCGTTGTGGCGGATGCGCGCAATCACGTCGTCCAGCTCAGGGTGCAGCAGCGGCTCACCGCCGGAGATGGTAATCACCGCCGTGCCCAGACGCCCGAGGTGATCCACACGGCGGCGCATTTCGGCAATCGGCGTGGGTTTAGAGACCTCATCAAATTCATTGCAGTAGGTGCAGGCCAGGTTGCAGCGCCGCATCGGCACAATGTGCGCCATGTAGGGGTGCCCGGTGTCCAGCAGCGCGGAGCCGATCGACTGCAGCTCACGAAGACGCCGCTCGGCGGCCAGCAAACGCCGCCGCACGGTCATGCGGCGCTTGGCCTGCACGAGACTGGCGACCGCAGCCGAAGCCGGCGAACCGGTGCGGTCGGGGGCTGCGTCGGCAGCTGAGGCTTCCTGGACTTCGGTCGACATGCGCGACTCCATTCTACCGCTGTTCGCAAAGCCTGCGACGAACAGGCGTATGACTGGCCCGGTACACTGGGCACGAGGAGTGACACACCATGCCCCGTGAGATCAACTGGAACGACGTACTCGAGATCGGCATTCAACTGCAGGAGGCCCATCCGGAGGTCGAACCGTTCTCCGTGCGCTTCACCGACCTGCACAAGTGGGTGACCGAGCTGCCCGGCTTCGTCGGCGACCCGGCCAAGTCGAACGAGAGCCTGCTCGAGGCCATCCAGCTCGCCTGGAATGAGGAGTACGAAGACGCCAAACTCGGCTAGCGATTCCCGATTTGCCTTCGTGGCATCTTAATCCCCTAGAGGTGATTTATGAAGTTTCGTTCCGCATTCGCCGTCCTTGCCCTTGGCCTTACCCTCTCCGCCACTGGCTTCTCCCAGACGACCAACAATCAGGCCCGCAAAGAAACAAAGTCAGAGTTAAAACAGCAGAAAAAGGCCGACAAGGAACAGGCCAGGGCTGACAAGAAGGAAGAAAAGCTGGCCGGCTCCAAAGAAGCCAAAAAAGCCGCCAAAGCGCAGGACAAGGCCAACGCCGCGCAACCGCAGTAGGCTGCGATCCGAAGTGCGTCTCGAGCGCTACCTGCCGCGGCGGAGCACCTGCCGCGGCAGCTTCGATCCGCTGAAGTGCAGAATCAGGAAACAAACGGCAGCCCAAACCACGCTTCCCACGGCAATAATCACCGCGTCCTGCGCATGGGAATGGGCAGCCGGCAGCCGCAGCACCACAAAGGCAATCGCCACCGCGGCAACGATCGCCGCCACCCCCGCACGGCCAATTTCACCGAACTCCAGGTGCATCAGGCTCACCAGCCGCTTGCGGTGCAACAGCACCGCCAAGCTAAGGGTCTGCGCCGTAATGCCGATATCCGACGCAATGGCCAGGCCTTCAAGACCCTTGTCGCGAAACAGAAACCAGTACAGCGGCGCCGAAAGCAGAACGATGCAGACCCCGTTGATCGCCGGCGTGCGCGTATTGCTGGCGGCGTAAAAGGCCCGCGCATAGATGTTTTGTACGGCCCAGATGCTCAGTGTGACAGCCAGAACGGCAAACAACTGTGTGGTCTCTGCGGCGTCGGCGCGGTTGTAGCGTCCACCGCGAAACAGGTCCATCAGCCAGGGTGCAAGGGCAATCATCCAGGCCGAAACCAGCAGCCCCACACACAACAGCCGGGAAACCGTCCGGCCCACGGAAGCCGAAAAATCAAACAGTCGGTTGCCTTGATACAGCGACGCAAAAAACGGCAGCGAAGCCGCACCGGCGGCCGGGCCAATTACGTTCAGGGGCGCATTGAACAGGTCTTTCGCGTTGTTGATCACGGTGACCCCGCCCAGCTTCACACTGGCGAAGTAATTCATGAAAATGCCGTCGAACATCACCAGCGAAACGCCGATCATCAACGGCAAACTCAGCTGCAGCCACTCCCGAAACACCGGATCTCGAAAATTCACCGCTGGTTGGAACTGCAGTCCTGTACGCAGCGCGCCCAGGGTGTTCAACAGGGCCGAGCCGACCACAACACCCCCAAGTACGCCAACCGCAAGGGAGTAAATGCCCAGCTGCTTGTGGAGCAACACCGCGCCCAGAATGATGCCGCCGTTGTAAATGGGCGACTGCAGCGCCTGGTAAATGAAAATACGACGCACCTGCAACCTGGCACTCATCACGCTGCCGACAAAAAAGAACAGCTGCGCCGGCAACATAAGGCGGGTCAGTGAGGTACACAGGGCGGCGCGGGCATCACCCCGGAAGCCCTTGTTCGCCAGATCCACATACTGCGGCGCGAAGATCTCACCCAGCAGCACGCCCCCGCCCAGCACCACCAGCATCGTGCAAAGAATGACCGAAATCGCGCGGTCACCGCCCTCATCATCGCCGCGCTCACGAAACCGGTTCAGCACCGTAATCAGCGAGATGGAAGCCGCGCCACCAATCAGGAAATAGCTGAGCAGGTCAGGCAGCTTGAACGCCGCGCGGTACGCATCCTGCGCTATCCCGGCACCGAAGATCTCATTGATGTACTTAATCCGTACCAGCGCCAGCACGCCGGAAAGCAGCGAGCCCATCATCAGCAACAGCGCCGCCGAGCCCACGGTGTGCGTCTTTTTACCGGGCGAATTGTGCTGCGGAGCGCTCGGCGGCGCCGCCACGGAGGCCATGGCCATAGGGTACTACTCGCCCAAAGACAGCTCTCGCTGGCCGCCGGGGATCAGGCGCAGGGTCTCCTGCCGTGCGGGCTCAGGCTTCGGAGCCGCCGGTCGTGGTTCCAGCACCAACCGCGGGCGCATGGGCCGGGGCTGGGCCTGAACCATCGCCGGTGACCTTTCGCTGCCGCGGGGTGGAGCCTGCAGCAACTCCAGCAGCGCCTGCAACTCGGTGCGCAGGGCGTGCAGCTTCACCTGCCGGCGCACCTCGGCGCCGGCGGCGTAATCGCTGGCCGGAGCCGTCAACGCTGAGGCCGACTGGGCCTCGGCGGCCGGCGCAGCAGTGACAACAACCGCAAGCGGGGAGGCCGCCGACTCGCCCACATGCGGCTCCAGAGACTGCTGCTGCAAAGGCGGCTCCAATGGCGACGCAAAGGGCTCGGCAACCGTCTCGCGGGCCTTTACCTCTGTCTTGAAGACCTGCCGCGCGCCGGGAATGGTGTAGCCCTGGTCATAGAGCAGGCTCTTGATGCGCAGCGCCATCTCCACATCGCGTTTGCGGTAGAGCCGTTGCCCGGTGCCGCCCTTGTTGGGCTTCAGCTGCGGAAACTCGGTCTCCCAGAAGCGCAAAACGTACGCGGGCACCTCGCAAAGACGCGCCACATCGCCGATGCGGAAGTACAGCTTGTCCGGGATCTCCGGTACGACGGTCTTACGGATTGGCTGAATGCCCATGGCTTGCCTGTCCGGGCGGATGCGGGCTGACGACTCCCGTTGCCCTGGAATGTAGCCCGAGTATAAGTGCCGAAAACCGCCGCGGACAGTACACAGAGCGGTTCCGCGTCTGCTTCAATCCCAAATTGGTACATTCCGAAGGCTCGTTCCAGATCGGTCCGCTCCCGTCAGGGGAATCAAAGGAGTAAACACCTCCCTCAAGCTTCACTTGAAGGTTGTCCGGTCGACCCTCCGCCGAAGATCCGGTAGCTTGGTGAAAACCCGGGCGCTTCCTCCGCGCCGGGCCGCATCGTGCCTGGCCTTTTCGCGTCCTATACTTGGAACGCCCGCACGATGCCCGAGTCTCTCACCGCCACCGAAGTTCTTCCCCCGGAGCCCGCCGCTCCGGCGACCATCAATAGCTGTCCCAGCTGCAGCCACTGGCTCCCGGACGGCACGCTCGTCTGTCCCGACTGCGGCACCCTCACCTACGCCCGTCACCTCGGGGAACTCGCCCAAAGCGCGCAGCAATTGGAAGCGCAGGGCCAATGGCCCGAGGCCCGCGACCGCTGGCACTCCATGTTGGCCTGGATACCGGACAACGCCGAACAGGTCGCCGGCATTCAGGGCCACATCGATCGGATCGACGGCCGCCTCGCCGGCGAAGCCGCCCGCAAGGCCAAATGGACCAAGCGCCTGGGGCCGTTTGCTCCCATTTTCTTCTTTCTGCTGAAGCTGAAGTCAGCGTTCTTTCTCCTCTTCAAGCTGAAGTTCTTCCTCGGCTTCTTCGGATTCTTCGCCCTCTATTGGGCCCTCGCCGGCTGGCGCTTTGCCCTCGGCGCGACCATTTGCATTCTGGTGCATGAGATGGGCCACTTCGTCGCCGTACGCCGCCGCGGCCTCAAGGCCGACCTGCCCATGCTGATCCCCGGCCTGGGCGCCTACGTGAAGTGGTACTCGCAGGGCGTCTCCCGCGAGGATCTGGCCTCGATCTCGCTCGCCGGCCCGCTCTTTGGCCTGGGCGCGGCGGCGGTGTGCCTCGTCATGGCGCTCACCACACACAGCCTGAGCTGGCTGGTCATCGCCAACTTCGCCACCTGGATCAATCTCTTCAACCTGACGCCCATCTTCGGCTTTGATGGCTCACAGGCCGTTTACGCGTTGTCCCGTGTGCAGCGCATCCTGCTGACCCTGACCTGCCTGCTCTTCTTCGGGCTCAGTGTCGCAGGCTCCAACCCAAACCGCATGGGAACGCAATGGGTGTTCCTGATCGTCGGCGCCGGCATGGCCTGGCGCTGCTTCACCAAGGACGCCCCCGAAACCCCCCACACTCGCACGATGGTGCAATTCCTCTCACTGCTCCTTGTGCTGGGCTTCATGCTCTATCTCGCTCCCGTACCCGGCGGCTTCTGAAGCCCCTCTCCACACAATTCTTGTCATCGCAATCCTTGTCATCCTGAGCGCAGCGAAGGACCTGCTTTTGCGCGGGCCGAGCACCATAGGCGCATCTGCAAGCAGATCTCTTCGCTTCGCTACGAGATGACAAAGAAAGGAGAGTCATGGGAAATGGTGCGTCCCTAAGCTTCGCAAAACCTATACTCGGCCTTATGCCTCTTTCGCTCACCCGTTCCGCGGCGTTGCAGGCCCGTGCCGAACGCTTCATCCCCGGCGGGGTCGATTCGCCCGTGCGCGCCTTTCGCGCCGTCGGCGGACATCCGCCCTTCGTCGCCAGCGCCGAAGGCGCGTATCTCACCGACGCCGACGGTAACCGCTACATCGATATGTTCGGTTCCTGGGGCCCCATGCTACTCGGCCACGCCTTTCCGCCCGCCGTCGCCGCCGTTCGCGACGCCGCTGGCCGCTCCGCCAGCTTCGGCGCCTCCACCGCCGCAGAAGCCGACCTCGCTGAACTCGTGCAACAGTGCTTCCCCTCCGTAGAAAAGCTGCGCTTTGTCAGCTCCGGCACCGAAGCCTGCATGTCCGCGATCCGCCTCGCGCGCGGCTTCACGGGCCGGAACTTCGTCATCAAGTTCGAAGGCTGCTACCACGGCCACGCCGACGCTCTGCTCGTCAAAGCCGGTTCCGGCGTAGCCACCTTCGGCATCCCCGGCTCCGCCGGCGTCCCCGCCGAAACCGCCATGCACACCCTCGCGCTGCCCTACAACGACCTCGGTGCCGTCGAAGCCGCTTTCGCCACCCACCCTGATCAAATCGCCTGCATCATTCTCGAGCCCGTTGTCGGCAACGCCGGCACCGTGCTCCCCGCGCCCAACTTCCTGCGTGGCCTGCGCGAACTCACCTGGCGTCACGGCGCCCTGCTCATCTTCGACGAAGTCATGACCGGTTTTCGGCTCTCGCTCGGCGGTGCCCAGGGCCTTTACCGTGAAGAACTCGGCGGCGACGGCACCACCCCAGCCTGGCCCGACCTCACCACCCTCGGCAAGATCATCGGCGGCGGCCTCCCGGTGGGCGCCTTCGGCGGTCGCGCCGAAATCATGAACCACCTCGCCCCGCTCGGCCCCGTCTACCAGGCCGGCACACTCAGCGGCAATCCGCTCGCCATGGCCGCCGGCATCGCCACCCTGCAACACCTGATAGACCACGCCGAAGAGGTCTACCCCAAACTCGACCAAACCACCGCCGCCATCGCCGGAGGCGTCGCGGAAATCGCCGCCGAACTCGGCATCCCGCTGCAAACCAACCGCGTCGGCAGCATGTTCACCTGGTTCTTCACGAGTCTTCCCGTCCACGACTTCGTCGGCGCCACTACCTCAGACACCGCCGCCTTCGCGCAATTTCACCGCGGCATGCTGGAGCGCGGCGTCTGGCTGCCCCCCAGCCAGTACGAGGCCGCCTTCGTCTCCGCCGCCCACGGCGACCGCGAAGTCCAGGCCATCCTCGCCGCAGCCCGCGCTACCCTGACGGAAATGGCATCGACCCCCGCAAGAGTGGGATAGCAAGTCGTATGCCGGGGCCGTTACAAAGGCCGCCATGCACTCCGACTACCTTTCGCTCGAAGGCCCCGTGGAACGTCTCAACGGCCAACTCATCCTCCGCATCCCGCTCGAAGCCGGCGGCCAGCAGCTGCGGCAAAGCGTCTGCACGCAATGTTCTGTGGAAGGGAAAGACCTCATCGTGCCGTTGCCGGAATGGCTCTCCGCCAGCATCCGCCTCCGTGAAGGCACCGCCGTTCACGTCGACGACCGATGGGGCCGGCTCAACATCGCCCGCGTGCAGTGAAACCTGGTCATCGACCTTTGCCGTCTCCGGACCTATGCCGTCTCCGGCACGCTCGCCTTCGGCTCCATCCACACCTTGCCTGCGACGATCAGCACCGCCAGCATGGCCGTGCACA
>CAXSBL010000002.1:73078-95831 GCA_964235515.1 uncultured Bryocella sp. | reverse complement strand
GGCTCCATCCACACCTTGCCTGCGACGATCAGCACCGCCAGCATGGCCGTGCACAGCGCGAACACACGGCGCACGCTGGTAAACTCCGCCAGCACGCCTGAAAGCACCAGCCCGCCAACCTGCGCGGCAAAGATCGCCGACATCACCGTCGATCCCACGCGCCCCATCAGCGCCTGCGGCGTCTCCTGCTGAATCATCGTCTGCGACGGCACAATAATCCCCGCCGCCGCGAAGCCCACCAGAAAGCAGCCCAGCATCGCCGAGACCACATGCGCTACCAGCGCCATCACCAGCGTTCCCAGCGCAATGCCGCCCAGCCCCAGGTACACCAGCGTCGACTCGCGCGTGCGCTTCGCCAGCACGTTCAGCAGGTTCACCCCCAGCAGCAGGCCGATGCCGATCATCGCGCTCGCCACGCCAAAGGTGCGTGTCGAAGCGTGCAGGGTATCGCGCACATACACCGCGATCAGCGGCCCAAAACACCCCATCACGAACATGCCCGCACCCAGTGCCACGATCACGAACAGCAACGCCGCGTGATGCACGATGAAGCTCGTCCCCGCGCGCATATCGGTGAACACCTGCCTTACGCCGGCCCCCTCGGTCTTCGCGGCCGCAGGCTTGCCGACACTTTTCTTCAAGGCAATCGACCCAATAAACGACGCACTCAACGCAAAGCTCACCGCGTCGAACAGGTAGCAGCTGTGCGGCCCCAGGCTCGCCACCAGGAACGCCGCCGTCGAAGGCCCCACGATCCGCATGATGAAAAAAGCCTGCTGCAGCAGGGCATTGGCGGAGCGCAAACCGTGCAGCGGCACGATTGATCGCACTGCCACACCCTGCGCCGGCGAGAAGAAGCTTGAAATCACGCTGATCGACGCCAGCACAGCGTAAAAGCCCCAGGTGCTGTGCACGACCAGCAGCAGCAGGCAAAGTCCGCCGCGCAGCAGATCGCTCGTCACCATCGTCGGCTTCAACGGCCAGCGGTCCACAAACACGCCGCTCAAAATGCCCAGCACCGCGATCGGCAGCAGGTACGCGATCTGCAGCCCGGTCACCTGCTGCGGCGTCGCATGCAGGCGAAAGGTCATTACGCTGATCACCGCAAACAACGCCAGAAAGTCGCCGAACACCGAAACCACCTGCGCATAAAACATCCGCCGCATCGCAGGAAACGCAAAAACCTCGCGCAGACCCAGAGGCTCCGGCGTTAATGCCGCGGCAACGGCTTCCGTGCCCGCTGCCGAGGGCGCAGTCAGAATATCCTCCGGCTCGACAGCCGAGGAATCAATCTGTGCCACCGAATCCTGAGACATACAGCACACCCCCGGGACGCTTCAATCTAGCCACGAGATGCGGCAAGGGCCGGACATCGCCGGCCCTGCCAGAACTCTAAAATGAATCTACGTCAGCGTACCCAAGTCACTCGGTTTCATCGACCAGCTCCACCAGAACAACCTGCTCATCGCCGTCAATCTCCCGCAGCTTTACCTCAATAATCTCCTTGCGGCTCGTCGGCACCACACGCCCGGTGTACTTCGCCTCGATCGGCAGCTCGCGGTGCCCACGGTCGATCAACACCAGCAGCTGCACGCTCTTGGGCCGTCCATGGTCGAACAGCGCATCCAGCGCCGCGCGAATCGTGCGCCCCGTGTACAGCACGTCATCCATCAAAATAATGTCGCGCCCGGCCACATCGAAGCCGACCTCGCCCTTCTCCACCACCGGCCGCGACCCCCGCGTGGACAGATCATCGCGATAAAAGCTGATGTCCAGCACGCCCGTATCGATTGGGTGGCCCTCAATCCCGGCAATGATCTTGCCTATCCTCTGCGCCAGTGGCACACCCCGCCGCTTGATCCCTACCAGCCCCAGGTTCATCGCGCCATGGTTGCGTTCCACAATCTCATGGGCCAGCCGCACCATCGTCCGCTCAATCTCGGAGCCGGACATCAGGCGGCCCTTTTCGCGCAGCTGTGGCGCACGTCCGGAAGTTTCGGGCTGGGACACCGTCTGGGACGTCAACTGGGACGCGGAAAGGGAAGGGTCTGTGTCGCTCACGCCCCGATTCTAGCAGCGGGCTCTCGTGATCGCGACGGGGTCACAAGCTATCCGGGAGGTCGTTCCGTAGCTACGCCGTCCGCCGCCGGCTCAGCACCAGCCCGGCAAAGCCCGCCGTCACCGCCGCCAGCAGAAGGTACAGCGCGCTGCTGACCGTCACCATCCAAAGCAGAAATCCCACCCGGAACTCGGGAATCCCCAGCATCCGGATGATCGGCGCGGCCGCATCGCCATACTGTGCCTGCGTGGTCGTCCGCACCTGCGCAAAGGCCGACCCAAGCTCCGTGTCGATCTCATGGCTGTGCAGCGCAAATCTCGCTACCACGGTACCCAGCGTGAAAACCGCGGCGCTGCTCACCAGAATCAGCAGACCGGTCAGCAAGCCCAGCCGCGCCGCAAACCCCGCGGAAAGCGCCTTGGCCTGTGTGCGGAGCTGCTGGCCGAACTCCCGTCCGGCCTCCGGTCCAGCCGTGCTTCCGACCGGACCGCGAACCTGGCTGCGCGTGTTATAGAAGCTGACCGTCAGGATCGGCGCGCTGACAATCCAGATCCAGTCCAGAAGCAGCAACGGCGAAAACACCAGCGCGCCCGCGCCCAGCGCCAGCGCAATCCCGCTGCTCAGCAGGGCGTACTCCACCGCCATCGGCCACCGGTTGGCACCCCGTCCGCGAGCCCGGCGCAACCGGCCCGTCGGCGCCGCACCCGTCTCCGGCTCGGTCTCTTCGACCGCCCCGGCTGCCGTGCGCTCGCGGTAGCTCCGCGTCTCCTCGGCCGCCTGCTGCTGCAGTTCTTCGGAGAGAAAAATCTGTGGCGCGCCGCAGACACTGCAATACGTCAGCTGTCCCGCATCCAGCGTCAGAGGGTGGTGGCAGCGAATGCAGGGCCGTTCGGTCACACCTCTGAAGCTATCCGACCAGCGCGGGTTCGGCAATGCTCTGCCTTCGCCCACTCCGCTGTGAAACGGCCACCGCCACTCACTCCCGGTCGCCGTCCTCATGTTTGTGGGAGTCCCCGGGCAGCTCCAGCGCCACCAGCCCGATGCGCGTACCTCCATCCTGTGCCTTAACGCTGACCACGTGCTGCCGCCGCGGCGAACCCGCCCGCAGCTGCAACTCGGAGTCGCTGTCGCCATGGTTGTCTGTCTTGCACTCCAGCCCCTCCGCCGTACGCGCCGGCGTCCCCACCGTCTCCGCCCCGCGGCAAGCGATCACCGCGCCATACCGGCCCAGATCTTTGCGGTAGAACGCAAGCACCTTCTCCTGCGGATCACCGGTCTGCAACTCCAGCGCATGTACCCCCAGCTTGAAGCTGCCGAAGCTCATGTTCACATCGGCGGCCCCGTCATCGTCGTCGCCCTTCTTGTGCACCGTCACGGCACCGGGGTACGGCGTCAGCCCCAGCCCACTCACGGCCGCCGCATTGTCCGTCTTCACATGCATCGACCCGAACG
This sequence comes from uncultured Bryocella sp., assembly GCA_964235515.1. GTDB lineage: Bacteria > Acidobacteriota > Terriglobia > Terriglobales > Acidobacteriaceae > Granulicella. The sequence continues at coordinate 92,320 of CAXSBL010000002.1, read as the reverse complement.
GCGTCCCGATGTTCACATCGTCGTTCTTGCCGTTCTTGTGCGTGTCGATGTGGCAGCCAGCCAGCCCAACCAGTCCAAACGCAAGCAGGACGGAGCCGGTGGAGAGCAGAAGGGGAGGGAGGCGCATGGACGGATCTCCTGGGATCATTGGGAAACAGGCTTTTCTGCCTGGCTTTTCTGCCAAAAAGATACGGCAGGAAGGCTGCTCTGGTTCCGTTTATTTTCGCCGGCAAATTCCCGAAGGGAAAGCCGTAGCACGGCTGCAACCGCAGTGTCACGAAGCCCGAGGCCGTTCCCTGTACACTTGATTTCGCGTAGCTATGAGCCGTTTCGCCGCGTCCAGACTCCGTTCGAACGTCGCCGGCAGACCGCTCTCATCTTCCAACGCGAAGGATACCGGACCCGCATGAGCGCCACACAGACCCCCCCCGTCGTCATCGATCAAGCCACCTCGGACATCGACCAGCTCTCGATCAACACCCTTCGTCTTCTCGCCGTCGACCAGGTCGAAAAGGCCAAAAACGGCCATCCCGGCGCCCCGCTCGGCTGCGCGCCCATGGCCTACCTGCTCTTCCACAAGTTCATGAAGTACAACCCGACTGACCCGCTCTGGTCCGATCGCGACCGCTTCGTGCTCTCCAACGGCCACGCCTCCGCCCTGCAGTACGGCGTCCTGCACCTCGCCGGCTACGATCTTCCGCTCGAGCAGCTCGAGCAATTCCGCGAGTGGGGCTCCCACACCCCCGGCCACCCGGAGTACGGCGAAACCCCCGGCATTGAAGTCACCACCGGCCCTCTAGGCCAAGGCCTCGCCGAAGCCGTAGGCCTCGCCATCGCCGAAAAACACCTCGGCGCGGTCTACAACACCGGCGAATCCAAGATTGTCGACCACTACACCTACGTCATCTGCGGCGACGGCGATCTCATGGAAGGCGTCTCGCACGAATCCTGCTCGCTCGCCGGCACCCTGCAGCTAGGCAAGCTCATCCTGCTCTATGACGACAACCTGATCTCGCTCGACGGCCCCACCGACCTCAGCTTCACTGAGGACGTCTCCGAGCGCTTCAAGGCCTACAACTGGCACGTCCAGTTCGTCTCCGACGGCAACAACCTCGAAGAGCTGAACAGCGCCATTGAAGCCGCCAAAATAGAGCACTCCCGGCCTTCCATCATCCGTGTCCGCACCGTCATCGGCTACGGTTCACCCAAAGCTGGCACCAAGGGCGTCCACGGCGAAGCCCTCGGCACAGACGCGACCAAGGCCACCAAAAAGTTCTTCGGCTTCCCCGAAGACAAAAGCTTCTACATCCCCGAAGAGGCCCTCAACAACTGGCGCCAGGCCGTTCCCAAGGGCAAAAAGGCCCAGGAAGAGTGGCAGGCCAACTTCGAGAACTACAAGAAGGAAAACCCCGAACTCGGCGCCCAGTACACCCGCTGCACCGAAATGAAGCAGCCCGACGGCTGGGAAAAAGCCCTGCCCGTCTTTCCCACGGACAAACCGGTAGCCACCCGCAACGCCGGCCAGGTCGTTATGAACGCCCTCGGCAAGGTTCTGCCGGAGCTCTTCGGCGGCGCCGCCGATCTCACCAGCTCCACCAAGACCATCTTCAAAGACTCCGCCAACTTCCACGAAGACGCCAAGGGCCGCAACGTCTTCTTCGGCGTCCGCGAGTTCGGCATGATGGCCGCAGTCAACGGCATCGCCGCCCACGGCGGCCTTCTGCCCTTCGGCTCCACCTTCTTCACCTTCTCGGACTACTGCCGCTCCGCCCTTCGCATGGGCGCGCTGCAAAGCTCGCACTCGCTTTATATCTTCACCCATGACTCCATCGGCCTCGGCGCCGACGGCCCCACCCATCAGCCCGTCGAGCAGCTGATGAGCCTGCGCGCCATCCCGCAGCTCACCGTCTTCCGCCCCGCCGACGCCAACGAGACCAGCGCCTGCTGGAAGCTCATGGTCGAACGCAGATCCGCCTCCGTGCTCGTACTCTCTCGCCAGGACCTGTCGGTCATGGATGCTGAAAAGTACAAAATCATGGAAGGCGTCGCCAAGGGTGCCTACGTGCTCGAGTCCTACGGCAAAGACATCATCCTCGTAGCCACCGGCTCCGAGGTCGAGCTCGCCCTCGCCTCTGCCGCAAAGCTGAAGGATGAAGGCATCAACGCCACGGTCGTCTCCATGCCCAGCTTTGAGGTCTTCGAAGACCAGCCCGAAGAGTACAAGATGTCCATCTTCCCCCACGGCACCCCGAAGATCTCCATCGAAGCCGGTGCCACCATGGGCTGGTGGAAGTACATCGGCCGCGACGGCATCGCCATCGGCGTAGACCGCTTCGGCGCCTCCGCTCCCGGCCCCGTCGTCTTGGAAAAATTCGGCTTCAGCGTCCCCAACGTCGTCGAAAAAGCCAAGTCCCTGGTTAAGAAGTAGCCCAACCCCACATCAACAGCAACGGCCAGCCCAAAAGGCTGGCCGTTGCTGTTACTTCCGCTGCATAACGGCGTTTGTGAGGACCTATCTGGACGCAAAATCCATCAGTCTGTCACTCTAGCCCGTTGTGATCTCAGTCCAGCAACACAACTCGGCCAGCGACCTTGCTATATCAGCGTTCCACCCGAGACCTCGATTCGCTGAGCGTTCACCCAGCGATTCTCCTCGGAAAGAAGCGAGGCAATCATGGGTCCGATGTCGTCAGGATGCCCGACACGTCCCAGTGCCGTCAGCCCGGCGACCTGCTTGTTCACTGCAGGGTTGTCACGCACCATGCCACCGCTGAAGTCCGTCGCGATCGCGCCCGGAGCCACGGTATTCACGGCAATGCCGCGTGGACCCAACTCCTTAGCCAGGTACCTCGTGAGCACCTCGACGGCGCCCTTCATGGAGGCATAGGCAGAGCTTCCCGGAAACGCGAATCGGGCCAATCCAGAGGAGATCATCACGATGCGGCCGCCGTCGTTCAGCAGCGGCAAAAGCTTCTGCGTGAGGAAGAACACACCTTTGAAGTGAACGTTGTAGAGGCTATCAAGATCTTCTTCGGTGACCTTGTCGAAGGGCGCGTGATGCGAAGTGCCGGCGTTGTTGACGAGATAGTCGAAACGCTCGGCTCCCATCTTCCCAAGGGCTGCCGCAACACTTTGCACGAACGGGTCAAAGGTGTTGATCTTTCCGGCGTCGAGCTGCAGTGCAATGGCCATTGAGCCAGCCTTGCTCACTTCGTCGACCAGGCTGTCAGCTTCTGTACGATTGGAGTTGTAGGTGAAAATTGAATGTACGCCGCGCCGGGCCAGGTTCAGCACTGTGTTCCGCCCAAGCCCTCGGCTCCCACCGGTCACGATGGCGATTTTCTGAGCTGTATTTACTGCTTTTGTATCAGACATGCTCCGCTCCTCTGAGTTGCGTTCAACGTCAGACTACGTTCTCCACGCAGACAGAACCAGACCGGAACTTCCTCCATTCTTGCCTATTCCTGCTCCGCGGAATAATCTTGATCATGGAGCCTGGAGGCTGGACACATGGGAGAACGCCTGACGGAACTCGTATTGCGGTATACCGAAGCGCAACCGGGCCAGAGTCCCTACGTCACCTGCGTCGAAGGCTTGACGATCCTGCGCTCTGACAACCAACGCCGGGCCAACCATCTGCTCTACAAGCCTGCCCTCTGTATCACGGTGCAGGGATCGAAAGCAGCTACCTTCGGCGACCATTGTTATCAATACAGCGCCGGTCAGGCTTTGCTCGTGAGTGTCGAGATGCCCGGTTTCGGCACGGTTACGGAGGCAAGCCCCGGTAAGCCTTATCTGGGAGTCATCCTTGAGCTCGATCTCGCGATCTTGCGCGCCGTTGCAAGTGAGCTCGCCGAGCCTCCCAGGCCAAGCGACAGCGTGGGCAGTGGCGTATGCGTCACCGACTTCGACGGCCCGCTCAAGGACTGCACGGTCCGCGTACTTCGCCTGCTCGATGCTCCCAGCGCTATTCCCGTCCTTTATCCAACGATCATGCGGGAGATCGCCTACTGGCTGCTTTCCGGTCCTCATGGAGCAGATGTGGTGAGGATGACCCTGAGCAACGACCATGAACATCGCATACTCGGGGCCATCCACTACCTCCGCGATCGTTTCGCAGAGTCAGTTCGCATCGGCGACCTGGCTGCCATCGCTCAACTCAGCCCTTCGGCATTTCATCGTGGGTTCAAAGCGGTTACCGCGATGACTCCGCTCCAATACCAAAAGCAGCTACGTCTCCTTGAAGCTCGACGCCTGATGACCGCCGGCGCAGCCAACGTCGAAGACGCCGCGTTCCGAGTCGGTTATGAGAGTCCCTCCCAATTCAGCCGTGAGTACGGCCGCATGTTCGGCCTTCCTCCCCGACGCGACGTAAACTCGCTCAAACGCGCTGCTGCTTGAGCGGCACGCTTCCCCAACTGGAGGCGGTGACGACGTGGTCTTGTTGTTGAGGAAGTGTTCCGGTCCCCGGGCAAGCATTCCTGCCCTGAAAAGCGCTTTAGAGAGGCCCCGGGTCGACGAGCAGGAGTTTGGACTTTACCCGTTGCCCGAACGTACTTTGGCACCGAAGTACCTCAGGGGGACCTCGGGCCGCAGTACCATAACGCTATGACGCAGGACGAAGCCAAACTCCGGGCCGCCCAACGTGCCGTGGAGTTCATCCACGACGGCATGAACGTCGGCCTCGGCACCGGAACCACCGCCACGCTCTTCATCCAGGAGCTCGGCAAACGCGTCCAGAACGAAGGTCTCCGCATCCGTGCCATCGCCACCTCCGACGCCAGCCGTGACCTGGCCCAGACCCTCGGCATCCCCATCACCAACTTCGACGAAACCCCAGAGCTCGACATCAACGTCGACGGCGCCGACGAGGTCGCTCCCGGTCTAGCCCTCATCAAGGGCGGCGGCGGCGCCCACCTACGCGAAAAGATCGTCGCCTCCGCCGCAAAGCAGTTCATCGTGGTCGCCGACTCCACCAAAGTCGTCCCGCAGCTCGGCAGATTTCCCCTGCCGGTCGAGGTCATCCAACTCGCCCTGCCGCTCGTGCAGCGCCGCCTGGAAGCGCTCGGCTTGCACCCAAAGCTCCGCCCCGCCCGCCCCGGCCAAGGCGACCTTGTCGAACCGCTCGCTCCTGCGAAGCCCTGGATCACCGACGAGGGCAACGTCATCCTCGACTGCTTCTGCGGTGCCATCCCCGACCCGGCGAAGACCGCCGCCGAGATCCGCGCCATTGTCGGCGTCGTCGAGCACGGCCTGTTCCTGAACATGGCCACGCTCGCCCTCGTCGCCGGGGAAAACGGCGTCGAAGAACTCCACCCGTAACGCAACCATCCTGACATCGCGGGCGCGGAAATCGCCATCCCATGTCGCATGGCGATCAACGTCTCAACAGCGAAAAACGGATTCCAGCGCGGCAGGAACTGGTTCATCACGGGGGCATCGAGCGGTTTCGGGCGCCTCCTGGCCACCTATCTGCTCGAGCAGGGTGCCAATGTGGTCGCCACGGCGCGAAACGTTGATGACCTTGGCGACTTCACCAGCCGCTTTCCCGGCGCAGTGACCCTTCCGCTCGATGTCACGAGTGGGGCTTCCATCAACCAAGCGGTCGCGGATGCAATCGGTCATGTCGGCCACATCGATGTGCTCGTGAACAATGCAGGCTACGGTATCTGTGGCGCGGTTGAAGAGGTCACCGAGCAGGAATACATGCCGATGTTCAACACCAACGTCTTCGGCCTGATCAATCTCACCAAAGCGTTCCTGCCGCAATTCCGCGAACGCCGTTCCGGCGCCATCATCAATCTGTCCTCGGTCGGGGGCCTGATTGGATCACCCGGTTGGGGATACTACAACGCCACGAAATTCGCAGTCGAAGGCCTGAGCGAGGCGCTTTACGGCGAGCTCGCCCCCATGGGCATCCACGTCATGCTGGTCGAACCCGGCCCCTTCCGGACCGACTTCCTCGGCCGCTCCGGCAAGGAAGCGAAGCGTCGCATCGCCGATTATGAGACGACGGTCGGTAAAACGCGCGAGTACTTCGAAAAGCAGGACGGCAAGCAGGCAGGTGATCCGCAGCGTGCCGTCGTCGCGATGGTCGAAGCCGTCAACTCGCCTGAGCCACCCAAGCATCTTTTGCTCGGCAAGCTCGCCCTGCAGCGCATGCGCAAGCACCTCGGAGATTGGACGCAGGAGTTGGATAAGTGGCAGGACGTCACGGACGGTGCCGACTTTCCCGCGGACCAGCAGCCGGCCGCGGCGGCTGCCCCCTACGGCAATCGGTAAGTTCTACACGGCCGTGCCTCACTTGAACATAATCATGACGGCTTCAATGTCGTAGGCTGGTAAGGTACAAGGGGTCCCGGAATCACCCGCGCACGACGCGCAAAAGGATAGACACATGGAACTTGGAATGATCGGTCTTGGAAAGATGGGCGGCAATATGGCGGAACGTCTCCGTCGGGCTGGCCACAAGGTCGTCGGATTTGATTTTTCGGCTGACGCGGTTAAGAAGCTTTCGGACGCGGGCTCGGTAGGCGCCGGCACGATTGAAGACATGGTGAAGAACCTCACCCAGTCGCCCCGCGCGGTCTGGATCATGGTGCCCGCGGGTGATCCTGTCGATCAGACCATCGCCAAGCTGAAGCCACTGATGACGAAGGGCGACATCTTCATCGACGGCGGCAACTCCAACTACAAGGACTCGCAGCGCCGCCACGACGAGCTAAAGAAGGAAGGCTTCGAGTTTGTCGACGTCGGCACCTCCGGCGGCATCTGGGGCATCACGGAAGGGTATTCCATGATGGTCGGCGGCGATGAGGATGTTGTGAACACCCTTAAACCGATCCTCGAAACGCTGGCGCCTGCGCCCGACAAGGGTTGGGGCCGCACCGGGCCCGCCGGTGCCGGTCACTTCGTCAAGATGGTCCACAACGGCATCGAGTACGGCATGATGCAGGCCTATGCGGAAGGTTTTGCGATCATGGAGGCAAAAAAGCCTCTGGATCTCGACATTGAGCAGATCTCGCAGATCTGGCGGTATGGCTCGGTGGTTCGTTCCTGGCTGCTGGACCTCACCGCCGATGCCCTGAAGCACAACCCGAACCTGGACGGCATCGCACCCTTCGTTCCCGACTCTGGTGAGGGCCGCTGGACCGTTTTCGAGGCGATCGATCTCAACATCTCCGCCCCGGTCATCACCGAGTCGCTGATTCGCCGTCTCCGTTCCCGCGAGGAAAACAACATGACCGACCGTATGTTGTCCGTCATGCGCAACGCCTTCGGTGGACACGCCGTAAAGAAGGACTAGCTCCGGCGGCGCAATACCACTCTGGCAGCAGGCGGGTCCGTGAAGCCTTGGACCCGCCTGCCGCATCGAACGGGCGGCGTACGGTTGCGACGCACGGTGAACTTGATCGAAGGAGAAGTGATGGCGGCAGAAGAGGTAGGAAAGTCAATGACAGACCGGGACGTGAGCGGCGAGATTTCGCAAAATGAGCGGGTACCGGACCCTTGCATCGTCGTGATCTTCGGTGCTTCGGGCGATCTCACCAAGCGCAAACTGCTCCCCGCGCTCTTTCACCTCGATCAGCAGAACCTGCTGCCCAAGGATTTTTCCGTGGTCGGCGTGGCTCGGCGTGATCTCTCCGCCACCTTTGCGCCGGACATGCAGGACGGCATCTTGAAGGGCGGCGGTGTAGATGCGGGCGACTCCAAGCTGAAGCCGTTCATGGACCGCGTCAAGTACTTTGCAACGAACTTCGACGACGACGCCGGCTTTGAAAAGCTCAAGTCCTATCTTGCCGAACTGGACGGCCAACTCGGGACCAAGGGCAACCGGCTGTTTTATCTTGCCGTTGCGCCGGAGTTTTTCGCCGATATCGCGCAACGCCTCAGCAAGCACGGCATGACCGACGCGCCTGAGGGCAGCTGGGTTCATGTCATCATCGAAAAGCCTTTTGGCGTCGATCTCGACTCCGCCAAGACACTAAATACGGAAATTAACAAGGTTTTGCGTGAAGATCAGATCTTCCGCATCGACCATTATCTCGGCAAAGAAACCGTACAAAACATCCTCGTCTTCCGCTTCGGCAACGGCATCTTTGAGCCGGTGTGGAACCGCAATTATGTCGATCATGTGGAGATCACGGCGGCCGAGTCGATTGGTATTGAAGGCCGCGGGCCCTTTTACGAGACCGCCGGCGCGCTCCGCGACGTGCTGCAGAACCATGTGATGGAAGTGCTCAGCTTCGTCGCGATGGAGCCACCGGACAACTTTGAATCAGCCGCCGTACGCACCGAAAAGTTGAAGGTCTGGAAGGCGATCCAACCTGTTCCGGTAAGTGACACGGCTCGCGGCCAGTACGGCCCCGGCACGGTGGAAGGCAAGGAAGTGATCGGCTATCGCCAGGAAGATCGGGTTAATCCCGAATCCGGCACCGAGACCTTCGCGGCCATGAAGCTGTCCATCGAGAACTGGCGCTGGGCGGGCGTTCCGTTCTACATTCGCGCGGGTAAGCGCCTTGCAAACCGCGTAACAGAGGTCACCGTCACCTTTAAGCAGCCGCCGCTCCACCTGTTCAAGGGCAACGACACCGGTTCACAGGTGATGCCGAATGTTCTGAAGATGCGCATTCAGCCCGACGAGGGCATTACGCTCATCTTCGGCGCCAAGATTCCCGGCCCGACCACCAACGTAAAGCCCGTGCAGATGCATTTCAGCTACGCGGACGCCTTTGGCAAGAGCTCGGCGAACGGCTATGAGCGCCTTCTGCTTGACGCCATGCTGGGTGACGGCACGCTGTTCGCCGAACGCGCGGGTGTGGAGGCGACGTGGGCTTTGATGACGCCGATTCTGGAGGCCTGGAAGAAGGAGCAGCCCCGAGATTTCCCGAACTACGCGGCCGGCAGCCAGGGTCCGCAGTGTGCCGATGACCTGCTCGCGAAGGATGGAAAGGCTTGGAGCAAACTTTAGCCCAGGTATGTGCTCATTGAAACACGCCCAGGGCAACGGCCGTCGGCCGCTGCCTTGGGGGCTGCTTGACGGCTTTTCCGGCCGGAGTTCATCAGCTTGTCCTCAGCCGTCCGTTTGACAACCTAGCGAAAGAATCTCAGCCTTATGCCGCAGCCCATCACCGTCACCTACCTCGTCTGGCCAAACGCGGCCGATCTGGCTCTTGCCTCGGCTCGCAACATCGCAGAGAAGGTGGAGGCCGCCGTCGCCCGGCGCGGCGTCGCTCGTCTGGCCATCTCCGGCGGTTCGACGCCGCAGGCAGCATTTCAACTGCTAGCCGACCCCGCTCACGCCTTCGCCCAAACGATTCCGTGGAACAAGTTGCATATTTTCTGGGTGGATGAGCGCTGCGTTCCGCCCGATAACCCCGAGTCGAACTACGGCGTCTGCAAAAAGCTCCTGCTCGATCACGTGGCGATTCCTCCCACGAACGTGCACCGCATGGAAGGCGAGCTCGATCCCGAAGAGGCCGCCTCGCGCTACGAGAGCGTTCTGCGCAACACACTAAAGCTGGAGGGTGCCGAGGCGCCGGCCTTCGATCTGCTGCTGCTCGGCATGGGCGACGATGGCCACACCGCCTCGCTGTTTCCGCACACCGAAGGCCTGACCCAGTTTGGGCGCCTCTGCATCCCAAATCACGTGCCGCAGAAGGACACGTGGCGCCTCACGCTCACCTCGCCCGTGATCAACCAGGCAGCCGAGGTGGTCTTCGAAGTTGGCGGGGCGGCAAAGACCGCGATCGTGGCCGAGGTGCTCACCGGTCCGCGCGATCCTGAACGCCTGCCTTCACAGATGATCCGGCCCGTAAATGGCCGACTCCTCATGCAGTTGGACGAAGTTGCGGCCGCCAAGCTGCCGGCCGCCACGGAGATCTCCTCCACGAACGGCAGCCACAAAGTCGGCACCCTCGAAATTTAGCGGCATGAGTTAGAACAGCAGCACAGGGAGCGTACGCACAGAATGATTCTCGCGGGTGATGTCGGCGGTACCAAAGTTCATTTAGCGTTGTATAACTTCTCCGGCGGCAAGCTGGTGCAGCAGCGCGAGGAAAAATTCCCTGCCGCTGAATACGCTTGTCTCGACGATGTCGTGAAAGCATTTCTGGCCAAGGGCGAGGAGAAGAAGGAGGAGATCGCTGCCTCCTGTTTCGGCTGCCCCGGTCCGGTGCGCGACGGTCGCCTGAAACTCACCAACCTTCCCTGGACACTGGACGCCCGCGATCTGCAGCAGTCGATCGGCATCGAACACATTTTTCTGATCAACGATCTCGAGGCCAACGGCTTCGGCATCCCGGAGTTAAGCTCCGACAAGATCCACACCTTGCACGAAGGCGATCCTGCCGCCGTCGGGCACCGTGGCCTGGTCTCCGCCGGCACGGGGCTTGGCGAGTGCCTGCTAATCTGGGACGGCAAGCTGCGCCGTCACACGCCCATTCCTTCCGAGGGCGGGCACACCGACTTTTCCCCGCGTACCGACAAGGAAATCGCACTCCTGCAATACCTTCGCCGTACCCTGAACGGCCGTGTCAGCTTTGAACGCGTCGTCTCCGGTATTGGCCTCAAGAACGTGTACGCCTTTCTCCGCGACGACCAAAAGATGGACGAGCCAACGTGGCTCCGCGACCGTCTGGCATCGGAAGACCCCAATGCCGTCATCGGTACCCTCGCCGAGTCCGGCGAATCCGAGATCTGCGCCGCGGCGATGCATCTCTTCAGCGCGGCCTTTGGCGCCGAAGCCGGCAATGTTGCCCTGAAGGTCCTGGCCCATGGAGGCATCTACCTCGGCGGCGGCATCGCGCCCAAGGTCATCAAAACCATGTCCAGCGGCCCCTTTACCGACGCCTTTCTCGACAAGGGCCGTATGCGCCCGATCCTCGAAAGCATTCCGGTCCGCATCATTCTGGACGACACCTGTGCGCTTTTGGGGGCTGCTGCCTTTGCGGAGAACCGTGCCGCCGATCTTTCCGGCCGCTCGGAGCGCATGGCCTCACTCAGCTAAAACGAACCTCGGATCCCCGTTCTGCACACCAGTTCGGTCGTCGAAGTGAGAGTTTCAGTGGCAGGCGGGAACGTTATACCAAGCGGAAACGTTCCCGCATCAGCCTCTCAAAACGCGGCTTCCAGATGAGATCGTAGGCCAGTTCCTTACCAGGAAACATCGCCAGGGCCGCGGTGCGCGCATCGGCTACCATCTCCGCGGCCTGGTCGTAGCTCAGGGTGCCGTCCTGCGCGATCACGCCCATCACCATGTTCATCATCATCTGCAGGCGTCTCAGAAGCTTTGCTTCCGCCCGCTCCGCGCCGGGATCCCGAGGCTGCGGAGGTACGGCTGTGCCCAGGGGCGCGACACCGGAGTCGCCCTGCTCGGAAAAAATCTGTTCCGTGTCGGCTGCGTTGCCTTCGACGCTTTTGCTCCACTCGTCCATGCGTGCCCTCACCGGCTCAAATCACGCCCTGGCTCATTTATACGCCGCGCCTGCCGGAAGATTGCGCACCGTGCCATCAGCGCTGAGCAGGAAGGTTTCCGCCCCTTCGCGATCGGTCCGCAGGGTGTGGACATGGGCTGCTTCCAACCGCTCCAGCACCTCAGCCCGCGGATGCCCGAACGTATTGTGCTGGCCCACGCTGATAACCGCGTCCTGCGGTGCCACGGCGGCCAGAAACTCCGGATTCGTGGAGGTACGGCTGCCATGGTGACCCACCTTCAGCAGCGTCACCGGCCGCAAACGTCCGCTGCTGACCATGGCTGCCTCGCTCGGGCTTTCGGCATCGCCTTCAAGTAAAACGCTGGAGCGTCCCCACTGCAATTGCACCACCAGGGAATCATCATTGCGCGCCGCCCCCGGGTTTTGGTAGCCCGGCAGCGGAGAAAGTACGGTGGCGTTCAACCCGCCCCAGGGAAACTGCGTGCCCGCCGCCAGCGGATGGATGCTGATGCCCAGCTCGCGCGCCTCGGCCAGCAGGGCGCGCAGGGCAGGGGACTCGCCCGGCTCGATGCTGTACCAGAGCTCGCGGGGGTGCAGATCGCGCAGCACCGCCGGCATGCCGCCGATGTGATCGCTGTGCGCGTGCGTGATCAGCACGGCATCAAGCCGCCGAATGTGGCGCGACCACAGGTACGGCGCCACTACCTGCTCGCCCACGTCCCAGCGGGTAGTCAACCGCCCCACGGGTCCGCCTGCATCCACCAGCAGCGTCTGTTTCGTCGGCGAGACCACCAGCAGAGAGTCGCCCTGGCCCACATCGATCGCGGTTACCTCCATGGTGCCGGGACTGGCCGCCACCGGCGCCGGCCAAAGCACGGCCACGAGCAACAGGGCCGCCGCAAGTGCCCCGCCCCACGCCACAAAGTCTCGCCTGCTGCGTAGCGCCCAGCAAGCGAACGGCAGCAGCAGACAGAACAAGACGATGCCGGCGACCGGCGGTGCGGGCACACGCCAATCGGCTCCCCCGGCCTGTACCAGGTGGCTCACGATGCCTCGAACCAGATGCAGCAGCAGCGCTGTGAAGGCTCCGGGCACGGCCGCGGCGGAGGAACTCAGCAGGGCGGTCGCGAAGGTGACCACGCCGGCACACGCCAGGGCCGCCGCAAAGGGCGCGATCAGCAGGTTGGCCGGCATCGCCAGCGGCATCGCGCGGTGAAAGTACAGGGCCATTGGCAGCGCCATGCAAAGTTCGATGGAAGCTGAAAGCAGAACAGCCTCGGCGATCGCCAGAGCACCGCGCACGGACACCTCCGGCAATTTTTCGGAGCTCTTCCACCCCGTCAGGTCCCGCAGCAGCCCACCCCACATCCGCAGCTTTACCCTTCTGGCCGCAATCTCCGGCGCTAGAAACACGTCCAGCTCCAGGGTTCCGAGGTTGCCAACCACCGACCGCCAGCCGCCAAGGAGCCGCTCCGTCACCGGCGCACCCAGCCCCGCCACCCCCAGGATCACCAGCGAGGTCATCTGAAAGCTGGACTCATACAGCGCCCGTGGGTCACCCACCAGGATCAGCAGCGCCGCCGCTCCCAGCGCATTCAACCCCGAGCCATGCCGGTCCAGCGCCCGTGCGATCAGGTAGACCGCACTCATGGCCAGTGCTCGCTGGGCCGGCACACCGAAGCCGGTCAACAGCGCATACCCCAGCGCCAGAACCAACGTCAGCGCTGTCGCCGGAACCTCCGGCAGGCGCAGCTTGCGCAACAACCAGAACACCACGCCCGTGAACAGCGCCACATGCAGACCGGAGACCACAAAAAGGTGAAATGTCCCGGTGCGCTCAAAACCCGCGCGCAGATCCTCGCTCAAGGCCTGCTTATCGCCGAAGAGCATGGCCGCCAGCATGGCCGCGTCATCCCGCGAGAGCCGTAGCGGTCCTGGCAGGCGTGCGATCAGCGGGTTGGCCGGTAGCGCTTCCATCCGCGCCGCCGCCCAGCGCTGCGCCGCCTGCAGATGACAGCTGGCCGAGCTGCCAGCCGAACCCAGAACCCGCAGTTTTTTACCCTCCGCGCTGGCACTCGCGCCGATGCCCTGGCTCAGCAGCCAGTCGCTGTAGGAAAAGGCCCCGGGATCCCGGTAGATCTCAGGCAGTTTCAGCCGCAGTGGTAGCTCCAGCACGTCGCCACACCGGAAAGGCTTCATCGGTCGCAGCACCGTCACGCGCACGCCGGCCTGGACCGGAACCATCGTCGAAACATCCGGCGTTAGTTGTTCGACCGCATCCACTGCCAGGTCGACCGTAGCGCCTGGTTCGCCCGCCTCACCCTCCCATCCACCCGGCTCCACCAGCCACGGTGCCGTGGTGAAGGCAATGTTCGGCGCAGCCGTGTTCACCTCCGTGCCGCGCAGGGCGTGCACCGCGACAACTCGCCCCCGCACCGTCCGGCTCAGGCCGTCGGCGTAGCGGGTCAGCGCACGTTGGTTCGGAACCGGCGGCTGCAGCTGGGCGCACCAGCAGCCAGCCCCAACCCACAACGCCAGCACCGCAAGCCATCCTGTAAGCGATGAGCGACTGCTCGCAATTCCCGCCAGAAACAGCAGCAGCAACACGGAAAGAGATAGCACCGACGGCTGGTGCCACTGCCGCGCGACAAGAATTCCTGTGGCAAACGCCAGAGCCGCCGCCAGCAAAGGCACACGCCGCATTCGCAGCGGCTCCACGGCGGGCGTGCCGTTCATCCAGAATGTGGCAGCACCGAAAGCCGGCATGGGAAGCGCTACCCGAAATTCGTGAGGACATCTAGCCGACCCGGTCCAGAATCGCCAGTGTCTCCACGTGATATGTCTGCGGAAATAGATCTATCAGGTGCAGCGCCGACACCCTATACCCCGATTGCGTCAGAAAACCGAGGTCCCGGGCCAAGGTTGTCGCATCGCAGGACAGATACACCACCTGCGCGGGTGCAACACGACCTAGCAGTGCACAAACTTCCTGCCCGGCACCCGCTCGCGGCGGGTCCAGCACGATCAGCTGCGGCCGCTCGCGTTCCAGCACCGCTTTGCGTAGAAAGTCGACCGTGGTCGACTCGGCAGCCCGATGCGTCGATCCCAGCCGAGCCAAGCCACTCCGCAAATCCTTGCAAGCAATAGGGTTCGCCTCCACCGCGGTCACTGCCCTGAATTGCCTCGCCAGCGCCCGCGAAAACAGCCCAACTCCGGCAAAAAGATCCCAAGCCAGCTCCCCGGAGCGAGTTCCGCACACCAGAGCCACCAGCTTAGGCAGCAAGAACCGGTTTACCTGGAAAAATCCTCCACGGCTCACCCAGTAGGTCTCTTCGCCCACGGCATACGGCAGCCCCGGCGCGCCCCACTCGGCGACGGTCTCCAGCGCGCGTCCTGACTGCCGATCCACCCGCACCGCCCCCACGCCGCTCCCCGCCGGCAGCTCACGGCCCAGCGCCTCGCCAAAGCGGGAAAACGAAGCCGCCGCATCGCGAGCCGGTTTGCCCGCGCAGAAGAGCGTCACTTGCACGCGGCTCTCGTCCGCCGTGCAAAAGATCTCGACCTCACCGGCGTCCGCCAGCCACCGTGCCGCATCCGCACTCTGCGCCGCAATCCGCAGCAGCGCCTCAGCCGCCCGCCAAAGACCGGGCGCCGCAATAGGACACATCCGGATCGGCAAAAAGTTCCGGCTGCCTCGCACGTTGTAGCCGAGCCGAAATCCCTCCTCCGTCTGCCCGACCCGCAGCCGGATCCGGTTCCGGTAGCCATACGCTTCGGGCGAACTCCAAATCTGCAGCTCGGGAAGGGCTGCCAGACCAGCCGCCTCGAACAGGTTCCGCAGGATGGCTGCCTTGGCCGCGAGCTGCGCCGGATACGCCGCCATCTGGTACTGGCAGCCGCCGCACGCGCCGAAGTGCGCACAAGCCGGCGTGACCCGATCCGCAGAAGGCTCCAAAACAAGCGCAGCGACAGGCGGGGCGCCGCGCCCAGCCGCGGAGATCGCGACGAGTTCACCCGGCAGCGTAAACGGCACCGCCACCGCATGCCCGGCGGCCCCGAGCGCCAGTCCCTCTCCGGTATACGCCAGCGTTTCTATGCGCAGCGTCACCTCGGCCGCCCCGCTCCCCGGGTTATCCGCACTCATGCCGCAGCCTCCTCGCCACCGGCGTCGAGCGGCATATAGAAGAGGCTGAGCCGAGGTAGCCGATAGCTTTCAAACAGTTGCTTCTGCACGAACTGCTCGCGCAGCTGTCGCCCCTGGACCGCGCCCATGCGCCGGCGCAGCGGTGCCAGCTCGCGGTCGGCTGCCTCGCGCAGGGCAAACATCTCCGCCTCGGGCACACCGGCGATTAGCGCGGCCAGCAGCCTTTCCTCCAGGACCGTCAACCGCCGGTCCAGCTCGTCCAGGGCGGTTGCGGCTGCTTCCCGCACCTCGGTCGCAAGCTCCCGCAGGCGTCCTGCAGTTTCGCGAAAGATCTCCAGTTCTCCAACCGCGTTCGCCTCCGCGGCCGTTTCCAGCGCTCGCGCGTTCACGTCCAGGAATCGCACTACCCGCGCGGCCTCAAAGCCGGTCTCGCGTCCCCCGGCCTGCTGCTCCGGGCGGTGCGCTGTGCCGGGTGCGGTTCCGGCGCTTGAGCCGGAGGTCGCACCCGGCCCAGTGTGCGCCCCAACCGAGGCCTCGGCCAGCTCCGCCGCCGCTTCCATCACCGCCTGCGCGCACCATGCCAGCCCGTTCACTTTGGCCAGCCGTCCCTTGGTGCGGATCTTGCGCGCTTCGTATTTATCGAAGGCCGCATCGATCCCCCGCAGCACCGCAGCCAACGGTACCCCGGCCTCCCGCCACGTCTCAATCAGCGCCCAATCCAGCGTGGAGATCAGCAGCACGGAGCCGCGCCGCGCCACAAAGCGCTCCTCGATCTCACTGAAGTATTCAAAGTAGTTCAAGGCTGCGATCCTAGCGCCGCCGGTCGTGAGCCCGGTCCTGCGCGGCACGGTTCCGTTCCCAGATCAGGCGCAGTCCGTTCAACGTCAGCATCGGTTCCACCCGCTGAATGTACCTGCTGTCGTCGGCGATCAGCTTTGCCAGCCCTCCGGTGGCAATGGTCTTCGTCTCCGGCCCCAGCTCCGCCAGCATGCGCTCCAGGATCCCATCCACCAGCCCGATGTACCCGTAGTAAAGCCCGATCTGAATGTTGTCTGTCGTATTGGTTCCGATAATCTTCGCCGGCTTCTTGATCTCCACCCGGGACAGGCGCGCCGCCCGCGAAAACAACGCTTCGGCAGAGATGCCCAGCCCCGGCGCGATCGCCCCGCCCAGAAACTCGCCCTTGCGTGAGATCACGTCAAAGGTCGTCGCCGTGCCCAGATCCACCACAATCGCCGGCCCGCCGACCAGGTCAAAGGCCGCGACGCAATTCACGACGCGATCCGCGCCCACCTCGTTGGGATTGTCGGTCAAGATCGGCAGCCCGGTTTTCACGCCCGGCTCAATAAACAGCGGCTTCAGGTGAAACGTGTCCTCACACATCCGCCGCATGCCCGCATCGAGCGGCGGCACCACCGACGAGATCACCACGCCCGTCACGGCCTCCGTCGTCAGCCCGCGCATGGTAAACAGCGTCTGCAGCAGCATCCCGATCTCGTCCGGCGTCTGCTTGCCCGGCGTCGTGATGCGCCAATCCGCAATCGCCCGCGCCGGCTCACCGTTCTCTCCTGGCTCAAACAGCCCCAAAACGGTGTTGGAATTTCCAATGTCGAATGCCAGTAACATCGATCGTTTTTTTTCACTCCTCCAGCGGGGCAAACCAGGAGTTCACCCGAGGCTCACGCCAAGCGTACGCCGCCCGAGCGTACCGTGCGACGAACTCCATCCTCGCCATCAACCTGCAGAAATCCGCTCGGGTCCAGCCCCGCCGTCACGCCAGTATAGCCGCCGTCCTCCGGCACATGAACCCGCTTGCCCCGCACCCAGGTGGAGGCCGCGCTCATGCGCTGCAGGATCTCCGGACTTGCTTTGCCTGCCGTTTGTTCTCGACTTTCCACCGGCCGCGCCGCAAAAGCCGACTCCAGCGCCTCCACTCCCCGGTCCAGCTTCCGGAGCAGGGAAATCAGCAGCGGCTGCCGGTCCGGGACCTGCCACCCCTCCAGAAAGAGTGACGTGGCCACGTTTTCCAACTCCGGAGGAAACTTCCGGTGCGCCACGTTGATCCCGATGCCGATCACCGCGTAGCGCAGGGTCGCCGGATTGCCCGCCTCTGCCGGATACACCGCCGTCTCGGCCAGCACGCCGCCCAACTTCCGGCTTACCCCGCTGCAGCCGGAAGCAGCCTCCCGCGTCACCAGGTCGTTCGGCCAACGAATATCGGCAGTCAGCCCACTCACCTCTTGAATGGCCTCCCACGCCGCCAGCCCCGCCAGCAAGGAAATCTCCAGTGTTGACGCCGGCAGCTGCGGCGTAAACAGCGCCGTCACGTACAGTCCATCGCCCGGTGCCGAATGCCACCGGTGTCCCCCGCGCCCGCGGCCGGCCGTCTGCGCATCGGCTATCCACGCTCCGCAACGCTCTCCGGTTCCTGCGGCTGCCAGTGCCAGGTCGTTGGTCGACTCCACCTCCGCGAAGTGCCGCACCGTGCCCGCCAGCCGAGTACCCGCCAGCGCCCGGTTCACCGCCGCGGCGTCAACAGAATTTCCTTGTCGCACACCTTCCATCCTCGGTATCGTACCGTGGCAGTGCCGTTCGCTCACGTCTGCACTCCATCTGCATCCAATCGCCAGCAAAACTGCGCACGAGGCCTGACCGCATGCCCGATCTCCTCGCCATCCCGCTTACTCGTCAGGCAGCCACGCTCCTGCTGCTGGCACTGCCCATCGCCTGCGCCACCTGGACCGTCACGCATGAAGAGGTCTTCCGCGAACCGCGGGATTTCTGCAAAGACAAAAGTCAGAAGGCGGGCAATCTTCCCGAGCGCAAGTTTTTCTACCTCTTCACCTGCGAGTACTGCTTTTCGCACTACGTCACCCTGTTCGCTCTTCTGCTCTTCCGGTTTCAGCTGCTGTACACCGGCTGGCGAGGCTATCTTGTGGCCTGGTTTGCCGCCGTCTGGATCGCGAATTTCTATATGAGCCTTTACAACCGGCTTCGGCTGGAAATCAAGCACGAAAATGTGACCATCGCCGTGGAACAGGCCGACTTGCCCACTGCCTCACCGCAGGCCTCCGCAAAGTAGCTTCGCCGCGCGCTTGCGCCCCAGGGCTAACGCATCTCGTCCTGTCGCCATCTCACTAGGTGAGGTCAGTTCATGGCAGACGAAATCAACGAAAAGCCCGTTGAACCAAGAGGTTTCGGCCATCACACCCGTGGTCTCGCCGGCGAGTACGCTCACGAACAGGGGTGGGGTCTCGATGAACCCGAACGCATCCTGCAGCCGGCCACCCCGCAGGATACAGACGGCGGCACCGATTACGAGTATGGCGCACGCGACTTCGGTGACACCCCGGTAAACACCTCCATCGATCACATGGAAGGCACGCAGGGCGACACGCCGGAAAGCACCCCCGCATCCAATGCAATGGTAGGCAATGCAACAGCAGGCAAGGAGTAACCCATGTCACAGCACGCCAGTAAAGACTCTCTCGAAGCCATGAAGGAAAACGATCAGCACAGCACAGGCCACGACGACGCCGTCCCGGGCGGAACCCATGCCCATTCGCCGGCCGCGCATGAAAACGGCCCTTCGGCCCACACCAAACCCGTCGGTGACATGCGCGCGATCGAGAACAAGGAAGAATCTGTGCGCGAAAGCGGCCG
>CAXSBL010000002.1:69498-72978 GCA_964235515.1 uncultured Bryocella sp. | reverse complement strand
ACTACCTTTTCTTGATTCGCGCGCTCCGTATCCGGCGCGGCATTGGTGATGCCGCTACCGCTGCCTGCCGGCAGGGGGAACGAATCGGCACCGATATCGGCCGTACCTTCGGCCACATCCTTCGGCACGCCGGTTCCGGTTGCATAGAACGCCCGCTTGCCGGCCGTCTGCGCTCCGTCCGTATCGCCATTCAGCGAATCGGCATTGCCCGTGTCCCAGGGCTGCGGGTTTTCCGCCGTTGGCATATCGATTGCGTCGTCCGCCACGTCCGTCTTGGGAAAGGTGTGCGGTGTTGTCTGCTCAGCCATGGTTAATCTCCTCAAACCGTAAGACGCCGCACACGGGAAGGATGGGTGCCCCAATGCTTTCAGCCCACAATGCTCCGCTCACTCCCATCATCTATGACTTGTCATCCTGAACGAAGTGCAGGACCCGCTTCTCCACAGAGGCACCAGGGCAAAAGCAGTCCCACGCTCCACTCAGGATGCCAAGCAAAAGGAAAGATCGCCTACACCGAAGGCAAAGCCGCCAGTGCCGCCTCCGCCTTCTCTTTCAACGCCCGCGTCTCGGCCGCCTGCTTCCGCAAGCCATCCACGATGTGCGCCGGCGCCTTGGCCAGAAAACTCTCGCTCCCCAGCTGCTTCTCCGCCGCGGACATGCCCTTGTCCAACCGAGCCAACTCCTTCAGCAAGCGTTCGCGTTCGGCGGGAACATCGATCTGCCGCTCGTACACCACGGCCACATCAAACGCCGCCGTCGACCGCGCCGCGTTGCCCGTCAACGCCTCCGGGGCAATCTCCACAGCACTCACCCGCGCCAGCCGGCTCAGCATGTCCGCATTCGCCGCCGCGAGTGTCGCCACGGCCTCCGCTGCATGCACCTGCACCGGCGCCGCTTCTTTCTCCGGAACACCCAGCTCCTTGCGCAGTGCCCGCACCGTCACAATCAGCTCCTGCAGCGTACCCATCGCCGTGACACTCGCCTCATCGGCAGCGAAGTCAGTCGCCTGCGGGTACCGCGTCAGCGCAACCGACTTCGAAGGCACCGGCAGATCCACCGACGCGTAGAGCGCATGCCAAAGCTCCTCTGTGATGAACGGCATAAACGGCGACAGCAGCCGCAGCGCCGCCTCAAACACCGTCACCAGCGACTGCAGTGTGATGGCCGCCACGGCGTTGTGCTCGGCGTCGAAATCCAAACGCAGCTTCACCAACTCCAGGTACCAATCGCAAAACTCGCCCCAGAAAAACTGGTACACCGCGTTGGCCGCCTCATCAAAGCGATACGCTTCCAGCGACTTTGCAATGTCCCCTGCCACCGCACATAAACGCGACAGGATCCAGCGCGTCTCGAGCGGCGTTTCCGCGGCGATCTCTGTGTTCGAAGAGGTCCCCAGATGGATCGCATACCCAGCCTCAGACCCTCGCCGGATCTGCATCTGCAAAAACCGCGCCGCATTCCAGATCTTGTTTGCAAACGCCCGATTACCTTCCGTGCGCGCCTCCGAGAACGCAATGTCCGTCCCCGGCGACGCCTGCGACGCCAGCGTAAACCGCACCGCGTCGGTCCCATACTGCGTGATGATCGCAATCGGATCGATCACATTGCCCTTGGTCTTTGACATCTTCTCGCGGTTCGCATCGCGTATCAGCCCATGAATGTACACCTCGCGAAACGGCACCGTATCCTTCAACTCACGTGTTGACCCGTCCGGCATCGGCACATCCGCCATCAGGTGGCAGCCCAGCATGACCATCCGCGCCACCCAGAAGAACAGGATGTCGAACCCCGTCACCAGCAGATCCGTCGGATAAAACGCTGCCAGATCCGGCGTCAGCGCATCCGTACCGTCCCACCCGAAGACCGTAAACGGCAGCAAGCCCGAAGAGAACCACGTGTCCAGCACATCCGTCTCCTGCCGGATATCCGTGATGCCACAGCCCGAGCACGCCTCGGGTGCCTCGAGCGTCACATCGATTTTGCGGCAAGCATTGCAGTGCCACGCCGGGATGCGATGCCCCCACCACAACTGCCGCGATAAGCACCAGTCATGCAGGTTATTCATCCATTCGAAGTAGGTTTTCGAGTAATTTTCCGGCGTAAACCGCACATGCCCATCGCGCACCGCCGCAATCGCCTTGGCCCCGATCGACTCACCGCCGCCAACAGGCTCCTTGTTCACGGCCAGAAACCACTGCATGCTCAAGCGCGGTTCAATGGTCGCGCCCGTGCGCTGGCTCGTTGCCACGGACATCGCATGGTCCTTTACGGCCACCAGAAATCCCGTACGTTCCAGGTCCGCAAGGATCTTTTCTCTTGCCTCATAGCGATCCAGCCCGTCATAGGGCGAGCCCGCCAGCTTGATGTGCGCGCTCTCATCCATGATGTTCAGCTGCGGCAGCTTGTGCCGTTGCCCGATCGCAAAATCGTTCGGATCATGCGCCGGCGTCACCTTTACCGCACCCGTGCCGAACTCCGGCTGCGCCCAGTCGTCGGCGACCACCGGAATCTCCCGGCCCACCAGCGGCAGCACCAGCGACTTGCCCACAAACTGCGTGTAGCGTTCATCCGCAGGATTCACCGCCACGGCCACATCGCCCAGCATTGTCTCCGGCCGCGTCGTGGCAATCGTGACGGATCCCGATCCATCCGCCAGCGGATAGCGAATCTCATACAGCTTGCCCGCACGCTCTTCGTGCACCACCTCAAGATCCGAAACAGCCGACTGCAGCTGCGGATCCCAGTTCACGATGTAGGCCCCGCGATAGATCAGCCCCTGCTCATATAGCCGTACAAAGGCCTCGCGCACCGCGCGCGAAAGCCTGGCATCCATCGTGAAGTATTCGCGCTCCCAATCCACCGAAGCGCCCAGCCGCCGCATCTGGTCGGTAATCGCCGAACCGTACTGCCCCTTCCACGCCCACACGCGCTCGGTAAAGACCTCACGCCCAAGCTCCCCGCGCGTCGGCCCGCCTTCAGCCTTCAGCTGTCGTTCCACCATCATCTGCGTGGCAATGCCCGCATGATCCGTGCCCGGCACCCACACACTACGCTCGCCCAGCATGCGATGCCAGCGCGCCAGGATGTCCATCTCCGTCTGGTTCAGCATGTGGCCCATGTGCAGCCGGCCGGTTACATTCGGCGGTGGCAGCAGCTGCACAAAACTCTTGACCGCAGCCTCGCCGAGCGAAGGCGCAGCCGTCTCAAACAGCTTTTCATCAATCCAGTACTTGGCCCACTTCTCCTCGATGGAGGCAGGGTCATACGCCTTGGGGAGCTCAGAACGTTCCGATAGCCCGGCAGATTCAGAAAACTCAGTGTTCATAGACCTTCAAGGCTAGCAGGCCTTGCGACGGACGCCTACTGTCCCTGCCGCGCCTCAACCTTGGCCACCCGCTCATGAATCATCAGCAGATCCGCATGCACCTGGTTGCGTAGACTCACCATGTCCGCCCGCAATCCATCACGGAACGTATCCAT
>CAXSBL010000002.1:64243-69398 GCA_964235515.1 uncultured Bryocella sp. | reverse complement strand
GCCCGCAATCCATCACGGAACGTATCCATCTCGGCTCGCAGGCCATCGCGGAGACGATCCATTTCCGTGCGCAGGTCGCGGCTGTCCTGCCTTTGCAGCAGAATACCAATGAACACAGCGACGGTCGGAGTCAACGCCGTCAGCAGAGCAGTCGTCAGGGTCGCATCGAAGGCCATCGAGCAGCTCCCGGTACAGCTTCGTCCCACTGTACATCAGAGCCCAGCGGCTCTCCCATCGTCTGGATCCCTCAAAAGCTGTATCGCAACCCGGCCTCCACGCGCCGCCCGGGATCGGCCTGGTACCCCAACCCAAACAGCGGCGATCCCAGCACTCCACCCACCGCCGTGATGTTTGTATGGTTCAACACATTGCTCGACCGCAGATTGACCGTGACCGTCTGCTGGTGCTCGGCTTTAGCGTTGTGCGTCATCACGAACGCCCGCTGAATGTTGGTGTCCAGATACACCGTCCAGGGCATGATGCCCACGTTGCGCTGCACCGGTGCGATCCCCCCGGTATCGACCAGCAGGCCGTAGCGCGTTGCCACCGCGCCCGGTGTCCCCGGAAGCGCAATGTTGGGGCGGTCGTTGAAGTTGCCATCCCCGTTGTTGTCAAAGCCCGTGGTGACGTTGTAATGCGCATCCCCTTGCAGGTTCAGGTCGCCGCTGAGCACAATCTTTTTCGGAAACGTAAAGCTGCCGTTGCCGAAGATCTGCCACACGCCCTGACCCGTGCGATAGGCCACTTCGCCCGCATCGGTGAAGCTGCTCTGCGGCGAACTCAGTGCACTGTCATCGGTATCGTCGAGCAGATCGACGTGCGCCATACCCCCGAAAAAGGTCACGTTCTTCAGCGAGTGTTGCTGAATGCCAAGAAACTCGACAAAGATATGACCCTGCCCGCTGTTGTTCACCTGCAGATTATCCACGTTGGCGATGCCCAGCGCACGCGGCCCGGTCGGCACGCCGTTCAGGGGAGCATTCACGTTCGGCGAGCGTTGATCGTTCCAAATGCGCCCATACAAAAAGTCGCCCGACACATTGAAGCCGAAGGGAAGCTCTCGCGAACCTCCAATGTTACTAGCTGACCAGGTCGCCGCCGCGATGTGCGGCGAGATGCTGCGCACGCTGTGAATGGGTACAGCCCCCCCTGAAAAGGGATTGTTGAAGACGGGGTTGTAGACCGTGCTCGTCACCCGCTGCACGCCGTCCTCGCGCTCCACTTCGGCGTATTCGTTGCTGCTGATCTGCCCCGCAAACAGCCCCGCATGCGCGTACAGCGTCCACTTGGGCTTGGCCCCCGGCGACCACAGGACGCCCACCCGCGGCTGAACCGAACCGAGCGTCGTCGGGTCGGTCTGGAAGAAATACCGCAGGCCGCTGGAGATCAGCACGCCATGGGGCAGCTTCCAGCTGTCCTGCACGAAGAACGCGATGCGGCTCTGGGTGAACGCCAGATTCGGATTGCCTGCCACGTTGCTGAACGCCGTCGGTGTGCCTCCGCTCAATTGCAGCGTGGCCCGCCGGTACTGCTCAAAGCCCGTGATGACTTGCGTCTGTCCCGCGATCGGCTGGTTGTTCGCATCCAGCACCGGCGCGACACCGCCGCCAAACGTATAGGTGCCGTTGAAGTTCGTCGTCAGCCGGTTGTGCAGATCGTAGTTGTTCACCTGGTAGCCGAACTTCAACGTGTGCTGCTTCAGCGTCAGAATCGCATCCTCATCGAACTCGGTGCGGAAGCCGAACAGTCGTTGCGCCCCCAGCGTGGAGCCGCCGCCGGTGAACGATCCGGCCACCTGCACCTGCGTCGCGGTCGAAGCCGGAATGTCGCTTTCGACGCTCCAATGGAACGAAGCGCGCGCTTCGTGCACCAGGTGCGGGGAAAATGTGGTCAGATTCGTCACGCGCAGCACGTGATCGGGCTGGCCGCTGTTGTAGCCGTTCTCCGCCAGATTCGTACCACCCACACCGACGTTTTGCAGGCTGTTCACGTTGGCGCTGTAGGTGAGGGCCACCGCGTCTTTCGCACCCAGCTGCCAGTCCAGCCGCGCCTGCCCGATCCACAACCGCTGCGGCGTGGCCACCGTCTGCAGCACGGGAACTGCTTGCCCGGCGCTGTTCAGGGAGACGGCATTCACCACGCCCACGTTGTTGATCGACCGGTGTTCCAGGTCGAGCGAAAAGTCTGAACCCTGCTTGCGCAACGGCCCGGTCAGCTCAAAGCCGTAGCGCTGCTTGCCGATCGTGCCCTTGTCGGTCGAAAACGGATCGCGTGCGTTCTCCCACGAACTGCCGTTGGTCGTAAACAGCGCCCCGTGGTAAGCGCTCTGCCCCGGCTTCGTATACACATTCACCTGTCCACCGCCGAAGGGCGGGTTACGGTACTCCGACGAAAACAGGTCCGGGTTCACCTCGATGTAGGCGATGGAACTCTTGGGTGGCAGCTT
Organism: uncultured Bryocella sp.; assembly: GCA_964235515.1. Taxonomy (GTDB): domain Bacteria; phylum Acidobacteriota; class Terriglobia; order Terriglobales; family Acidobacteriaceae; genus Granulicella. Next base: position 66,952 of record CAXSBL010000002.1, on the reverse strand, counting down.
GCTCGAGTCGCCGCCAAAGCCGTCCACGGCAATGGTTGTGTTGGCAGGATTCCCACCCGCCGCGGCCGCCATCTGCTGCAGCTCACGCAGAAGGTCGTCCGGGTCGTCGGCCAAGGACTGTAGCTGCTTACCCTCCAGCCGCGCCGTGGGCCCGGCCGCGTTCGGATCCACGGCCACTTGCTCGTCCGCATTCACGGTCACGTCCGTGGTAATGGACGCCAGCTGCAGTACAACGGGAACATCGCCGGTGGACGGCGTCGTGACGGCGATCTGGTCGGCTTCGAAACCATCTGCTTGAACGCTCAGCTGGTGCTTGCCGGCGGCCAGGCACGCCAGCCGGAACCGTCCGTCAGCCCCACTGGTCACGGGCTTGCCGCCGTCCACGCTCACGCTGGCACCAGGAATCAGCGCCTGCGTGCTGTCCCGCACGGTTCCGCTCAAGGCTGTGGTGTTCGTGGCGCGGCAGGAGCTCTGCGCCATGGCCTGGGATATCGTAAGCGCCGAAAGCGCAGCCACCGTTATCAATCTCATCTGATCCTCGTGACAGGCATGGGCTGAAGCAGCCCGCATGAAGACTGCCGTTTTCTGCAGGGCCGGTTAGGGCAGAGCTCGCGGCTCAGCTGGATGTTCGCCTGAATGTCCATTCTGGAAAGCTTTACGTTGGTGTAATCGCTCAGGTTCCCGTTTGCGGATGCAAACTTTCCCGGAATCCTCCTCGCCAACACATCCCCGCAGAAAGCAAAGGAGCGCCCGGAGGCGCTCCCTTTGCTACAGCATGTCGGCTAAGTCCAATCACTAGAATGGATTTAGCTTATCCACACCCTTCTTCTTCTTGTGCTTGCTCGAGCTTTCGTCATTCTTGTCAAACGCCGGCTTTGCATTCTTTTTCTTATTCGGGTCCTTCTGCTGGGCTGCCGGCATGGCCTTGCCCGCCGCTTCGTTCACCGCGTCCGGAGCCGGTGCGGCAGCCTCTGCCGCCGGCAAAGGCGTGTTGTCGGTCGGTTTCGGGGTGATCGCCCCTAAACCATAGTTCGGGTCGGCTTTGCCGGTTGCCGCCGCCGCATCGCTGGCGCGATTGGTAATCGCGCCGCCGGTCATCGTTCCCGGTGCCGCCGTTCCATCATTAACGCCCGGCGTCAAGATCTCCGCTCCCAGGCTTGCACCGCCGTTGCCGACAGTTGCCCCTCCGCCGCCGGCCGCCGGTGGGGCCTCGGTCACGGTGCTGACGGTGCTATCCCCGGCACCGCTGCCGGCCGCAGGAACGTCGGAAAGCGTCGGTGCCGCACCGCTGCCCGCCGGTGCGGGCTCCGCTCCGGGAGTGGACGCACCCGATGCCGGCTCAGCCGCGGGCGCTGCCTCCGCGGGTTTGGCACTTGGATTGAGCGCCGCCGCATAATCGTCCTGCACCTGCTTGATGATCGCGGGCGCCACCGTCGGCGTGGCGTCTTCAAGCGGCGGCGCGCCAATCTGCGCCGCCGTCACAGTGTCCGGCTTGCGCACAAGCAGCAGTTCCAGCCGTTTACGCAGGGTGTACTGTGCGCGGCTGCCTTCCAGCGCTTCGCTGGCGGCCAGCTGCTCGGCCGTGGGTGTGGGCAGCGGCAGGCCCATGCTCTGCAGGCGCTCCTTCGCATCCTCCACGTGCGGGGCCGCCGAGTGATTCAGCACCACATCGCGGTAAGCCGCCGCCGCCTTGCCGTCGTACTCCTCTTCGAGCTTTGCTTTCGCCGCCTCCGGCAACGGCTGCGTGCGAATCACCTTGGCCTCGGCCTCATACGCATCGCCCAGCCCGATCATCGTGTCATCCATGTGGCTGAACAGCGGATAGGTATCCACCACGGTCTGGTACCGAGCGATGGCGGCAGCAAAATTGCTCCTCAGCGCGTAAAAGGTGCCCAGATCGTACTCGCGCTGCGCCAGCACCTCCTGCACATCGCGCAGCTTCTGCTCCGCTTCCTTGTGCACCGCGGGCGGCGCATCCGGGTAGCTCTTCAGCATGATGCGGTACTGTGCCTCGGCCTTCAGCGCCTTGGCGTAGTCGCGATCCGGCACATCCATCTGCTTCAGGTAGATATCGCCCATGCGCATCTGCGCTTCGGAGGCCTCCGGCACGTTCGGGAAGAAGGTGATGAAGTCCCCGTACTCCTGCTCGGCCTGCGCCAGCCCCGCCGAGCCGCCCTCCTGGAACCAGCTGTTCGCCACCGCCAGCTTGGAGCGCATCAGGTACTGCGAATCCGGGTACGTGTTCAGCAGCGTCTGCAGATCCAGGCGCGCGACATCGAAGTGGCCTTTCTTCTCCTCGGTCAGCGCCTTGTCATACAGCTGCTTATCCGGCAGATCCGCATCCTTGCCCACCAGGGGGTTGTACTTCTTCTCCCGCCGCAACTCGGCCCGCGTGTCTTTGGTCTGCTGTACGCGCTCGTCCTTGGTGATGTAGGACTTCTTCTTCGGATTGGTAGGGTTGTCGTTGGAAAGCGTTGCCGTGGCCGTGGCCGGGGCTCCGTCCGTGGTCGCCGGGGGCGTGGTTGCCTCGGCAGGCGTGCTGACCGCAGCCGCGGTGGGGGTCGTCTGGGAGGCCTTGGGTGCGGTTTTGCTCGCCGTCTTGGTCGCCGTCTTGGGACGATCCTCGCGCACAATATGCGACTTCCGCTTCGGCTTCTGATCCGCAGTTGCCGCGGGCGTTCCGTTGGCGGGCGTCTGTGCCGGAGTTTG
>CAXSBL010000002.1:31151-64143 GCA_964235515.1 uncultured Bryocella sp. | reverse complement strand
TCTGATCCGCAGTTGCCGCGGGCGTTCCGTTGGCGGGCGTCTGTGCCGGAGTTTGTGCCGGAGTTTGGGCTGTACCGCTGTCGGTGCTCTGCGCGCTGGCCGTTGTCGTCGCGGCCGGTTCCTGCGCCGTCTGCGAAAACGCCGCCTGGCTCCCAACCGCCTGGCTCAGTACGGCTGCCATTGCCAGACTGGCTATCCGTGCCGCCCGTTTTGAAAAAATATCTCTTCGAACACCCATCTGCGCTCTGCTCCTGCCAACCAGTTCGTGCCGACTACCATCTTACGGCTTCCTGGACCACGCGTGCATCCGTGGCGACCGCCGGTCTGCGCTCACGCTCACCGGCCTCGGGATTTGGACGCTGCGGCGACGATGACGTCACTCGGTCCGCTCCGCAGGGCTGCACCCATCGGGAAGCAGTGCTTTAGATAGGGGATGGACATAAGATCTGTACCTCGTCTACTTCACAGGCAAAAGTTGAGGCTCAGGCCTCCATCACCTGCCGCGCCGCCGCCACAAAGGCCCGGGCGTTCTCTTCAGTTTTCCCCGCCTCAAAGATGGCCGACCCGGCCACCAGCATATCCGCGCCCGCTTCCACCACTGCCGGCAGCGTCTCCAGCGAGATGCCGCCGTCCACTTCGATCCGGTAGTTCAGCCCCAGTTCCGAACGCAGCTCCCGCAGCTCCGCAATCCGCCCGGCCGCGCGCGGCAGAAACTTCTGCCCGCCAAAGCCCGGGTTCACACTCATCACCAGCACGTGGTGCACCATCGGCAGCACCTCAAAGACCATCTCCAGCGGCGTCGCCGGGTTCAGGGCCACCGCCGGCTGCACTCCGTGGTCGGCAATCAGCTGCAGCGTCCGGTTCAGGTGCCGGCACGCCTCGGCGTGCACCAGAATAAAGTCCGCACCCGCCGCCGCAAACTCCGGAATAAACCGGTCAGGGTCTTCGATCATCAGGTGGCAATCGAGCGGCAGCTTCGTCAGCGGCCGGATCGCCTTCACCACCGGCGGCCCAAAGGTGATGTTCGGCACAAAGTGCCCATCCATTACGTCCACGTGCACCATCGTGCCGCCGCCACGCTCGGCCCTGGCAATCTCGTCGGCCAGGTGCGCAAAATCAGCAGCAAGAATTGAAAAAGCAAGCTCAACCAAAGCAGGGATCTCCAGAAAACAGGCGCTAGGTGCTCAGAATAGCAGCGCCCGCGTCCTGCCTGCAGCAGCACCTTCGTCCGGTCGCCAGGCACACCACACATCCCACGCGCCGCGGAACTGGAGCCATCCGTTCAAGCGAGAACCTCCGCTGAAGCTCTGATCAATACCCATTCAAAATGGGGGATAGCGCCCAAAGTACCTGGAAGGAGCCTCTGGAACTGCCCGACACCCGGAGCTTCCCCCTGATCCTTGAGTCCTGCCTGCAGAGGTGCGTTTCTTCCTGATGTGAAAGATCACTGGCGGCATCTCAACAAGGGTGAATGACTCCGGACAGGCAGCACGGATAGAGCAGGATCGCATCGGCGAAATAGGACGGGTGGAACACCCGTTCCATCCGCGACCCCAGATGCGGCGCAAGGCATGGCAATCCCTGAATGGGCAATGGGATTTCTCCAACGGCAGAAATCACAGTGCCACCACACCGGCCGCCGTGCCTTGGGACGCCAGGATCGAGGTACCGTTCAGCCCGGAGACCGAGGCGAGCGGCATACATGACACCGGGTTTTACACCTCGGTCTGGTACCGGCGTACCTGGGAGCAATCGCCCCTGGAAGCGAAGCAACGATTGCTGGTGCACTTCGAGGCTGTGGACTGGCGAAGTACCGTGTGGGTCAATGGAAAAAGAGTCTGCGCTCACGAGGGCGGCTACACCCCCTTCGGGGCAGACATCACGGAGGCATTGGTCGAAGGCCCGGTTCAGGAGATCGTCGTCCGTGCCGAGGACGACCCCGCCGATCTGGCCAAGCCGCGCGGCAAGCAGGATTGGAAGCTCGAACCGCACTCCATCTGGTATCCGCGCACCACGGGCATCTGGCAGGAGGTCTGGCTGGAGACCGTGAATGCCAAACGAATCCAATCCCTGCACTGGACCAGCAGCCTGGATCGTTGGGAGATTGGCATGGAAGCCATAATCCTGGGGGACGGCGAAATGGAGGCGGAACCCGCAACCCTGGCGTCGCAGGTCTCGAAAGAGGCGATGCAGTTATCGGTGCGGCTCACGGTGGGAGATCAACTCATCGCAGACGACAGCTACGCCGTCATTGCCGGCGAGGTCCATCGGCGCATCGCGCTCTCTGATCCGGGTATCGACGACTTTCGGAATACGTTATTGTGGTCACCCTCTTCGCCAACCCTGATCGAAGCCGAACTCTCCTTGCGTACCGTCAAGGGTGAACTGCTGGACAGGATGTACAGCTATACGGCGCTGCGTTCGCTGGCAACGCAGGGAGACCGCTTTGTTCTGAACGGGCGGCCCCTCAACCTGCGGCTCGTGCTGGATCAAGGTTATTGGCTGCGCACAGGCATCACGGCTCCCAATGACGAGGCGTTGCGCACGGACGTCGATCTGGTAAAGAGGATGGGCTTCAACGGTGTGCGCAAGCACCAGAAGATTGAAAGCGCCCGCTTCTTATACTGGGCCGATCGCCTGGGCCTGCTGGTGTGGGAGGAGATGCCGAGTGCCTACCGCTATACCACTCAGTCCATCCACCGGCTAACCCGCGAGTGGCTTGAGGTGCTGGAGCGTGACAGAAGCCATCCCTGCATCGTGGCCTGGGTGCCCTTCAATGAGAGTTGGGGCGTACCGGATCTTCCGGATGTAACGGCGCAACGCAGCTACGTGCAGGCCCTGTACCACTTGACCAAGGCCGTGGATCCCAGCCGTCCTGTGATCGGAAACGACGGTTGGGAGAGCGTGGCCACCGACATCGTCGGCATTCACGACTACGACGAGCAGCCCAAGCGCCTGGGTGCCCGCTACGGCATCGACGATATTGAATCCAAACTGCTGCGGCGGGAGCGTCCGGGTGGACGCATCCTGACGCTGGGTGGGGAGAACGTCCCCTGCCGGCAGCCCATTATGCTTACCGAATTTGGCGGCATTGCTTTGGGTGGAGGCAAGGACACGAGTTGGGGATACTCACGTTCGGCGAGTGCCGAGCAATTCCTTGATCGCTATGCTGCCCTCCTTGAGACGGTGCGCAATCTGCCGGCGCTGGCCGGTTTCTGCTACACCCAACTCACCGACACCTACCAGGAGGTCAACGGCCTCCTCTACGCGGATCGCACGCCCAAGGCACCCCTGGAGGCCATCGCTCAGGCGACCTCAGGATCCAAGCCGGACTACGATCCGCAGGTAGAAACCGCGTGGCGTGAACACTTCATGCAGGGAGAGCCGCAAACGCCAAAACGCTCCTAGGCAGATGCACACTCAATCCTCAGGCAGTCTCGTAAACCTGCGGGCATTCAAAAGCTGAAGCGCAGTCTCGTGTTCCAACTGCGTGGCGGCGCAACGGCGTTTCCTGAAAAGAGGCCGGCAAAATCAATGAGGTTCAGCCGGTTATTCAAGTTACACGCTCCCGCCTCCAGCGACAGGCGCCGGGCTTCATGTTGCACAAGGACAACGCCCACCGAAGAGTCCACGGCAAACGCCGGACGGACCCGGTTACGCTCGAGGTCGACGCGGCTCACCAGCGCTGCTCCGTACTGGGCGACTGCTTCGTCGTAGTCCCCTTCGAACTCCGTGGGTAAGCCGCTGTCATACGTCGCACCGGCGGCCACCCAGATCCCGTGTGGAAGCGCATAGCGAACGCGAGCGCGCACCGTGCTGCGCTGATCCTGGGAAACCCAGATGCGTCCTGAGGTCTGTGCCAGCGCTGCTGCCGCGTCACCGCCCAGAAACACGCCGCCAGTGAGCGGTAAATATGCAGATCCGACCAAGTAGGAGTAACTGACGAAGCCGGAGAATCCGCGAAGGTGTGGAAGGGTTAGCTTGCCATCGGCGCCATAGAGAAAAGCTTTGCGGAACGCAATCGGAAAGCTGATGGATGTATCGAGCAGTTGATCGTCATCTGCAAAGTTAGACGCCGTGCGCAGGAAGCCATTGGCCTCCATGCGGAACCGCTTCGCAAGCTGCTGAGTAATGCCTATTTCGTAATCGTTACCGCGCGAGGGCTGCACCGGCAATCGCAGAAACTGCGAGTCGATGCTGGCTACCTGGGCGGAGCTTGACAACAGGATGTTCTCAAAGGCCGGCGTCTGGAACACGCGGTCATACGCCACGTGAATGAGCATGCCAGCGTGGGGAATGACATAGGAGAGCGCAACCCGTGGGCTCCACGCGTTCTGACTCACCAGTAACTTGTAATGATCCCACCGCAGGCCGATCGAAAGATTCCACGGGCCTGCGTGAATCCGGTCTTGCGCGAAAACCCCCTGCTCACGGCCATGACCAAGACCGTTGAAGGTGAAGCTCGTTGCTGTCGTGCTGTCGTACTGGGATGGATCAGTGATTGTGTCTGCAAAGCTTTCGTGAATGTTCGTGAAGTCGGCCTCAACACCTGCCTTCCACTCCTGACGATGTGGGCTTCCCGTCACGGAGGCCTTCACGTAAGACTCGCGGAAACCGCGGTCCTGCGCGGCGATGATGGGAGTCGAGGCGGCATTGGAATTCAAATTCGCCGAATCGTCCCGCACCATAAAACGAAGATCGCCAAGCACCTCTGGACTGAATATGTGCTGATAAGACAGCAGGCCCATCGTCTCATCCGTATTGCGATGTTGCTCTTGACCTGCCGCCTGCTGCAGCTGTTCGTTTGGCACCAGAGAACGTGACGTGTCGTCCCGAACCTGCAACGTCAGGCGATCGCCAGGGTTCCATCGCCGCTCATAGCCGCCGCCAAAGGCCTGCGTATCTCCCCGGTTGGTGAAGTTTTGCGTGACCGGCGGGTTCGCATACCAATCTGTATAGCCCAGCTGCGCGCTTGCCGTGATCGTATTGCGGTGGGCCCATCCATACGTGGCATCCACGCTGCTGTCCAGGGTACGAAAGCTTCCACCATCAAATTCGCCATTGAGGTGCAGACCATCTTCTACATCGCGCGTCGTGGTTACTTCGACCACGCCCCCGAGTTTGCGCCCGAACTCCGCTGGAATGCCGGCCGTATAAATGCCGATCGACTGCACCTGTTCCGCACTGATTTCCGTATTGAAGCCGGGAGACCGATTGTCTGTTAAAGGAATGCCATCGATTACATACTGGGTCTGGTACTCGGAGCCGCGTGGATGCAACACCGCGTTACCCTCGATAACCCATCCCGGCTGCTCGGCGATAACGTCAACCAGAGTGCGGCCCGGCAGCGATGCGGGGTGCTGCTCGATCGCCTCGCGTCCAAGCCGGATCTCCTCTCCTGCGGCCCGCGGATCGATCAATGTGTCCCCGTTCTCGTGGACCTGAACCGACGTGGCCGCGCCCTGAATCTGCAGCGTCACATGAACCGCCGCCGGCAGGGCGGAGTGGATCTCAATAAACTGTGTTCCCACATCGAAGCCGTCACGTACCACTCGGATCAGGTACCGGCCAAAAGGAAGTCTCGGCAGATCAAGCTCGCCTCGACCGTCAGTTGTCAGTGCGCGATGAACGTTGTTGCCTTCACTTACAAGATCGACGCGGCTAGGCAACACCGCGCCCCCGGGGTCGAGTACACGCAGACGAAGCTCGCCCAGGTCGCTTTGAGCTGCAAGCAGAGACGGCCCACTCGCCCAGATCCATGCCAAGACGTAAACACAGAGGAACAGCGGTGTGCGCCTTGCTGAATGGTCTCTGGTCATCTCCACACAACCTTACCCATGCACAAAGCGGTAGCTCCTACCGCTCATGCAAACGCCCGACCACTAGAACATCTACGGCAGTATGCCGAAGACCGCCACCGCATTGGTTGTACCCATGATGACGTAGCCGTTGGTCACCACCGGCGTGATGAACTTGTTGCCGATGCCAAAGGCGTCCCGTCCATTCGCCGCCTGATTGCTGTCATACAGTTCATGAGCCAGGTTCGTTGCATCGTAGGCACGCAACACGGAAGGCGCATTGGCGGCTGTCTCTCCCGCCCAGACGATGGCGTTCTGTGTGCCGTTTGACGAAACACTCGGCGTAGAGCCCGGATAGGGAAAGCTGGTTGCAGATTCACTGCTTGGAGTGGTGCCCAGCATTGCATTTGTAATGCTATATGCCTTCAGATTGTCGTCGACCCCGGCGTAGTAAACCGTGTTGTTGAAGTAAGCAGGTCCGGACCAGGCTCCGTTCGGCAAGGCGTTCGGCAATTCCTGATACACGTTCGCGTTAGTGTTCGCGCTCAGATTGGCCTTGCCCAGATTGTCCCGGTTGCCGACATAGATGTTCGTGTCCTTGCCACCGCCGACCAGCAGATGATGCACGACTCCCGCGTTGTCCGTTACATCTGGCAGCAACATCGCTCCACCCGCACCCAGATCCGTATCGGAAGCGGATTCAGCAATCGTGTTATAGGGCTCGAAGAAGTCACTAACGGCGAGGCCGCCTGCGGTGTTGATCTTTAGCATCGCATTGCCGAAATCGTTCTGACTGGGAAAGCCGTTAGCGTTGAAGCCAAGATCCAACGTTCCGTTTCCATCCAGAAGATAGATGTACCCGCTGCTGTCTGCGGCCGGCGCATAGCCGCTCATCCAGATCGCGCCGTCGCTTCCGTTCGGGGTTACATTCAGCACCGTGCTCTGCTTCAAAGTCTGCTCGTTATATCCAAGCAGCCAGCCCGTATAAGGAGCGATGTCGCAGTGACTTCCCCACGAGGTATAAATCGTCCCATTGAGTAGAAGCATCCCGGGACGGCTTACATATTGGCCGGGAACAAAGATTACATTGCCTCCCTGGCTGCTGACGCCATTGCCAGGATAAGTTGCTGTAATTTCGGTTGGGCTGCCGGTCAGCTCCACACCCGTGGTCAGGTCTAGCGCATGCAGGCGCTGATGGTATGCGCCCGTTGCATCCTTGCTCATACCTACAACAAAAATCGCTCCGTTTGCCCCATAAGTGCGGTCAATGACGGGCGTTGACGTAATGCCGATGGTCGGTGTGATCTGATTGCAGCCACGACTATCGCTCGCCACTTCACCGGCCGCCAGCACGGAGGTCTTCCACTCCTGCGCGCCGGTGGAAACATCCAACGCGTAGACGCTGTCGTTCTCTGTTGCGACATACACAACATTCACTTTGTGCGTGGAAGTTCCCGTCTGCAGGGTCAGGCCGCCAACATACAGCGGCTGTGCGTCCACCTTGCCATCCACGGGATAGGTACCCAAAAGACCGAAGGTGGTGGAATTAACGTTGGCCAGCGTGAGCGAAGTCTCCTGCGCATTCAATCCCTGGCGAGTGTTGTCGTAGTGATAGGTCGTTACATCGGGACCGGTCGCGCTTGCTGTAGTGGAAGACGCGAGGGTAAGACCAAGCGTAGCAGTGTGCGTCAACGTGCCGGAGGTGCCGGTAAACGTCACCGTAGACATGGCGGGCATGGCAGAGGCGCCCGGTACCAGGCTGATCCCCTGCGAGGCTCCCGGCTGCAAGGTCAGCGTCGTCGGCGACGGAATGACGCCGTTCGGTAGCCCGCTCGCGTTCACGGTGACTGTTCCCGTAAAACCATTAATCGCCGTGGCCAACAAAGTTACCTGCGATCCGCTGGAACTGCCTCCCGTCATAAGACTTTGCGTTCCCGGCGTCACGCTGAGTGAGAAGTCAGCCACCGCGGCCGGAGTCGTAGGCGTAGTGGTTGTAGTGGTCGTACTAGGGGTCGAAGACCCTGAACAGCCAACAAGCGTTACTGCGGCGGACAAGAATCCCGCACGAATACAAAACGATCCGACCTTCATCGTTATCTCCACGACTTCTACCCCGCCACTGACCCACTTGCGTGCAATGCTTGCTGAGATGCGGACGCGGCCAATGTCATGAGGTGACCCAGCCTCTGCTATGTCACAGCGTCAAACAGAGATCTGTCTTTTTCAGAAGGTGTGTTCGCATCAACTTCCACTTCATAAATTCAAACTTTGGCGCTTGTTCGTGTATCGCGAATCGCGCGATACCATCGCTCTATGAAGGTCTTTCTCGTTCCTGCTGTGCTTTTCGCCTTCGCGTCCGCGCAATCTCAAACGACCGAACTCGCGCATCGCACGCCCTCGCATAGAACGACGACCGCCCCGTGCGAATCCGGGCTGCCCACGCTTAGTCAGACAATACCCACCGTACCCGGCTGTGCCAAAACCTTGTATGCCTTGAAGTACATCGATATCAGCATCGGAAGCGGTCCGCTGGCTGAGCCCATGCAAATGTATACGGTCAACTACACCGGCTACCTGTCTGATGGCTCCAAGTTCGACTCTTCCGTCGACCGCGGCGAGCCCGTCATGTTTCCAGCGGGCCTGCATCGCGTGATGATGGGATGGGAAACAGGCTTTGAGGGCATGCATGTGGGAGGCAAGCGACGCCTCTTCATTCCATACCAGTTGGGCTACGGTGAGGAGGGCAAGCCTCCAGGTGTTCCAGGCAAAGCTCTCCTCATCTTTGACGTTGAGCTGATGAAGCAGGAGGACCTACCTCCACGAAGGCCCTCTCCACGCCCGAGCTCACCCGCCGCACCAGCGGTGCCAAAGCCTTGATAAGGACCCGATAGGATCTGATGGAATCTATTGAGCCGAGTGAACATGGTGAGCTCGATACACATACTTGCCGATGAGCCATCCAGAGACCGACCCCAGCAGAACATCGGTAGGGAAGTGCTGCTGACCTAAAACTCGGGTGAGGCTCACACCACTCGCAAGCGTATAGAGACCGATCTGCTGCCATGGTCTCGAGTACTCCTGGGCAAGCACGGCGGCAGATGACCAGGCAACGATGCTGTGGCCCGACACAAAAGATGGATCGGAGGCGGCATCGCCTTGGAAGAAGTGGCCGCGCGCGTTCTGGATGTACGGCCTTTCACGCAGCGTGATGTATTTGATTCCTTCACTCGTGATGTAGCCATCGATCATGGCCTCCCCCGCAAGCAGGCCGGCCTCTCTTTCCTTTGCATTCCCGGCAAGCTGGCCTACGCCAAAGAGCGCAACTGGGCCACCGATAAACAGGCCGCGAAGAACATCGGAACTGGTCAGGTTGGAGGCGTTGAACCCAGGATCATGGCTTACAACATCACGCATCGTCTTTGTGTCCGTCGCCAGACTGGCTGCAGTGGCACCGGCGACGGGAAGCAGCCAGATCAGGTCATGGGAGCGGAGGCGAGCCGGCGAAGTAACAATATGCACCTCGTCAAGCAGAATGCGCTTCGGGGTGCCGAGAATCGAGGGCTGCTCGCCCCTCGCAGATGTGGCAGGGGGTTGAGCCTGGGCGCGCTGGGGAGTCGGTGCCTCTGGCAGACCCGTCGTGCCTGCGAAGCTTGCCCCGGAAGTGTCGACTGACTGCGCGGCGAGTGGGAACGGCATCGCTAAGGTGGTTCCAAACAAGACCGATGCCAAATGCCACTTCAGAGACGGTCGAATCGTGAGATCAACAAAAGACATCATGTACCTTCGCGGAACGTATTGTTGGAATGAAAGCTTCTGTGCATCGCTTACTCGCTTCCAGGCGAAACTGCAGCAGCTCAGGCCTGGCCCTTCAGCGAATCACTTTCGACGAGCCCCTTGCTGAACCACGGATACATCAACGGCAGGACGTACAAAGTCAGGATGGTTGCGGTAATAAGGCCCCCGATGACGACCGTCGCCAGCGGACGCTCGACCTCAGCTCCTCGTGATGTCGACAGCGCCATGGGGATAAAGCCAAGGCTCGCCACCAGTGCCGTAATGAGCACGGGCCGCAGACGGTCGGCTGCTCCCTGGTGAGTCGCTTCTTCCACTCCCTTGCCCTGTTGCCGAAGCGAGTTGATGTGGCTCACCATGACAACACCGTTGAGAACTGCGATCCCGAAGAGTGCGATAAACCCTACGCACGCAGAGAGGTTCAAGTTGATTCCGCGTAGCCAGAGCGCGGCTACGCCGCCTACAAGAGCCAGTGGAACGATAGAAAGAATCAGCAGCATCTGCTTTATGTTCTGAAACGTGGCATACAGAAGCGCCGAAATGATGAGCAGAGAAACGGGGAACACGATCAAGAGACGCCCCTGGGCTCGCTGCTGGTTTTCGTACTGTCCACCCCACTCCAGCCTGTAGCCGGGAGGCAGCGGCAGCTTCTCAGCGATGGCCGCTTTGCAGTCCTTGACGAAGCTGCCAAGGTCGCGTCCGCTGACGTTGCTCATCACCACCGCGCGACGATGTGCCTGCTCGCGATTGATAAGGATAGGTCCACCGACGGTCTTGATCTCCGCAACCTGATCCAGCCGTATGAGTTCTCCCTTCGGTGTCTTGATCTGCAAGGAACGTAAGCGTTCCGGGTCGTTACGGATATCGGCCGGTAGCCGAATGGCGATGGGGAAACGCTCCTCGCCAAGCAGCATCTCTGACAATTGCTTGGAGCCGTACAGTGTCTCAATCACCTCTTGGATATCGGAGACATTGACGCCATAGCGTGCGGCTTCACGGCGGTCGATGCGGACCTGCAGCTCTTGTGCACCGGAGATGATCTCCATCTGAGTCTCCGACGCACCTTGCACATTCGAGATAATCTTTTCCGCATCGTGCGCCATCTGCTCCAGAGTGTCGAGATCTTCGCCGAAGATCTTCAGCGCCACATCGCCGCGAGTTCCAGTGATGGTTTCGTCCATACGCATCTGCATGGGTTGGGTAATCTCGTAGGTGACTCCGGGAATCTTGTCGAGCGACTTTTGCAGGTCATCGGTGAATCGCTGCTTGCTCTTGGCGTTGGCGTTCTGCAGCTTGGGCGTAAAGCTCAGGTAAGAATCAGACTCGTACTCCCCCATGGCCTCCGTCGCTAGATCGGGTCGGCCGAGCTTGGTGACAATACTCGTGACACCGGTCTTCGACTTGATGGTTTTTTCGATCTCGTCGCCGATCGCGACAGATTCAGTCAGCGCAATGCCGGGCAGACGCTTGGAGGTCACAACCATCGAGCCTTCGTCCAGCGTTGGCATGAATTCTGTCCCGATAAACTTCAGCGAGCCCATAGCCATGACGATCAGCACGATGGAGACGACGAGGATGAGCTTGCGATGCTTCTCGCTCTTACCTAACGATCGGCTGTACGCCTCGCGCAGGCGATCGAACCAGTTCGTTTTGGCTTCTTTTTTCTGTTTGCCTTCCCCTTCCAGGATCTTTGCTCGATGGCGCAGGGCAACGGTGCACAGAGTGGGTACGACGAAGAGCGCCAGCAACAGGGAGCCGGCCAAGGCTGACACAACCGTGACCGCCATGGGGCGGAACATGCGCCCTTCCAGGCTCTGCAGCGTGAGCACGGGCAGGTACACGGCAATGATGATGAGCACGCCGAAGATGATCGGACGCGAAACCTCGTGCGCGGCATCTCGCACGACGTCGAGCAAGGGCTTGCCGGCGCCCCCGTTCTCCAGCCGGTGCAGGCAGTTTTCGGTCATCACAACGGAGCCGTCGACGATCGTGCCAAAGTCGATCGCACCCAGGCTCATCAGGTTTACCGAAATGCCGAACAGGTCCATGCCGATGAAGCCAAACAGCAGCGAGAGTGGAATGGTGACGGCCACCACAAGCGCGGCGCGCCAGTCGCCGAGGAAGATCAGCAGGATCACGATCACAAGAACGGCGGCCTCGATGAGGTTGCGGCGAACCGTTGCTGTTGTCGCATTAATGACGTCGGATTGATCGTAGAAGGGAATGATCTTTGCGCCATTCGGAAGCTTCAGGCCGGCGATCTTCGCCTTGATCTCCTTGATGATCCTCTGGCCATTCTCGCCGCGCAGAATGATCACCATGCCCGAGACGGTTTCCCCCTGGCCGTTGCGCATGACGGCTCCGTGGCGAGGCAGGGCATCGGTTTTGATCGTTGCGACCTGCTTCAGCAAAACGGGCACGCCGTTCGTAGTGGACACGACAATGTTTCCGAGATCGTCGATGTTCTCCGCCCGGCCTAGCCCGCGCACGGTGTACTGCTGCTCCGCATGCTCGATGTAGCTGCCGCCGAAGTTCGCGTTGTTGTTCGTGACCGCTGTTACGACATCATGGAGAGTCAAATTGAAGCGACGCAGGTTCTCCGGGTCGACCTCCGCCGTATACTGCTTGGTCTCACCACCCCAGGAGTTGATCTCGCTCACACCGGGAACGGTCAGGAGCGCATAGCGAATCACCCAGTCATGCAGTGTCTTGATCTGCATGAGCGACATCTTCGGTGCGGACACCGTGTATTGGTACACCTCGCCAAACGCCGTAGACATAGGGTTCATCTGCGGCTGCAAGCCTGCGGGAATGCGGCTCCCCACCTGATTCAGCCGTTCTGCGACGAGCTGCCGTACAAGATACTTGTCCATGGAATCATCGAAGATAACGGTGACCATCGAAAGATCAAGCTTCGAGGTGGAGCGCACCATCTGCAGCTTCGGCATCCCCATCATCGAGGTCTCAATCGGATAGGTCACCAGCTGCTCAACCTCGACCGGCGACATGCCCGGGCACTGGACGGTCACCACAACCTGGTTGTTGGTCAGATCCGGAAAGGCCTCCAGTGGAAGACGCAGCATCACCGTGATGCCACCGATGATGAGCACCAGCAGAAGCGCAATCACAAGCCAGCGATTGGAGAGAAAGAAGTCAACCAGCCTACGCATCCTAGCCGTCCCCCATCGTGCCCTTGAGCATCTCGGACTTGACCATGAAAGCGCCGTTGACGACGATGCGGTCTCCCGGTTTGAGTCCGTTTACAATCTCCGCCTTACCCATGGACCGCGTACCAACATCCACCGTGCGCGCCTGGAAGGTGGTGCCGTCCGCGGTAACGAAGACGACGGGCATGCCGTTGATGTTCTGCAATGCGTTCTCGGGAACAAAGACAGCGTCGCGTGTCGCGGGCTCCGCAATGTGAGCTGAAGCGAACATCCCGGGACGCAGCTTCGTTCCGGGATTCGGCACCACAATGCGAACGGGGATGGTGCGTGTCTCCGGATCAAGCGTGTCCCCAACCATGGCGACCCGGCCATGAAAGACCCGGTCCGGAAAGCCTGACACAACAACGTCGGCCGCGGCTCCCTGGTGAATCAGCGACAGGTCCTGCTGGTTCACCGCGGCGGTCACCCAGATCGTCGCCAGGTTGGAAACATCGAAGGCCACGAAGCCGGTGTCCACAACTTGGCCAAGACTGACATTGCGTGTGATCACGGCGCCGTCGATGGGCGACCGTATCGGAATGAGCTCGCGATCATACAGATTGCCTGGATTCAGCGACTCGGGAGAGACCTGCAGAAGCTCGGAAAGATGCTCCCGCTCCATGTGAACGTTCGCCTCGGCATCCACCAGCATCCGCTGTGCTTCAAGAAGGTCCTGGTCCGAACGTTGCGACTCCTCCAGCGAAGCCGCCTGAATGGAGTAAAGGTGGTGATACCGATCCTGCGCCTGCTTCGCAAAGGCCACCGCGCCGCGCTGCCGATCCACTGCCGCATAGGCCTGAACAAGGGACCCCACGGTCTCATGCACCATGTGGCTGTGCAGGCCGCCGAGTATTTGCCCGCGCCGAACCGAAGCGCCGGGAAGCACGTTGACCGCCGTGATGCGGCCGTCAGCAAGCGTGCCAACATGCGAGGTGTGCTGCTCATCCATGGCAACCTGGCCGGCGACGGAAAGTATACGCGGCGTGCGTTGCACCAGAACGTACGCGGTCTGGATGCCGGCGCGCCCCTGGTCCTGCACCGGGATCCTGACGTGGTCGTTCGCCTGCGCTCCACCCTTCGCGGACCTGTCCGGCTGATCCTGGGCGCTGGAACCCGCAGAGCCGGATTTGTCGGACGAGGGTGAGCCTGAACCGCCGCCAACGCCATGTTTTGAACATCCACTCAGCAGGCCGGACAGTACTAGAAGTGGAACACAAGACTTCAAACGGTTCATGGTTGAACTCCATAAGCAAGCTGCAGCCGCAGTCCGGCCTGTTGGAACTCGGCGAGTGTGCGCAACGCAGCGACCTCCACATCAAAAGCAGTTCTTTCCGCGTCCAGGTAGCGCAGCAGGTCTACCCCTCCTGTGCGATAGGCATCATCCATGATGGCGAGATTTTGCTTGGCCCGCGCACGCATGTCCGGCAGGATGTCGCGTATAGCTGCCTGTTGCTGCGTGTACGCCTCCTGCGCCGCGGATACCTCCGCGCTCACAGAAACTTCGAGTTGCTGCAGACGATCTTTTTCAAGACGGACCGTAGCCTCGGCCCGCGCCACCTCGCCCTGGTTGCGATTGCGAAAGGCAAGTGGAATCTGAACGCTGGAGTACGCCGTGTTGTTGCCCGAATTGCGCTTGTATCCAGCCAGAAAGTCGACGTCAGGAGCGGCGACGGCGCGCTGCAGTCGAACATCCGCCTCGGCAGCCACCACGGCCTCGCGCGCTGACGCAACGTCGGCGCGTGTGGCCAGGACGACGGCAAGACTTTCAGTTTTCAGCGCGGCGGTGGAGTCCAAGGTATCGGCTAGTTGCACACGGTCATCGGGCGTCCGGCCAATCTGGCGGAACAGCTCGATGCGGCTCAGGACCACCTCGCGCCGGGCCGTGTCCAGCGCCAGCAACAGGCGGTCACGCTCAATTTGCACACGGATGAGATCAATCCCCCGCATCGCTCCTGCATCGACCCTTGCCTTGTTGTAGCGAACGATCTCGTCCACCGCATGCAGGTCTTCTCCCAGGAGCTTCTCGATACCCTCGCTCGCCACCGCGGTCCAATACGCGGCGGCTACCCGCCCGGCAATCTGCTGGTTCAGCAGCACACGGTTGGCTTCAGCCTGCAGCAGGTTGGCCTTCGCCAAATCAAGCCGCCTCGCCCGCTTTCCACCCAGCTCAAATAGCTGACCAACATAGGCGTAGTCTTCAGTCTGGTTTGGGAAATCGAAGTTGTCCGCCCATGGCCGAAGGTCTTCCGATTGCAGGTAAATTCGTGGATTGGGCCGCAAGCCTGCCTGGACCACCGATCCTCGGACCGCGTCGACCTGATCCTGCCCTGCGCGCGCCTGCGGACTTGTTTGCGACAGGCGAATGGCCTCGTGCAGGGTAAGCGAGGTTTGCCCCGCGTTCGTTTGAGAAAGCGCACCGGGGCCCATCACACCGGAGAGGACGCAGGCCAGCCATAGGCTTACCTCACGGACCCTGCCGTGGGTCAACTCAGCGAGTTTATGCCTGACAGTGAAGATTTGCAGATCTCCCGGGTCGCGTGTGCGAGTACGCCCTGCGTTTCTATGTATTGCAGGTGGCCCTCAGCCGTTGGCCTTGCCATTGCAACTTCATTGAAGTGGATAAGGCATACGAACGACCTGAAGCATCCACGATTCCCGAACGGCACGTCGCAACGGGCCATTATGACTGCTACCAATCTTGCCGCGCTCACGTTTATCGTTCTGGCAGAGCTTGGACTCTCCTACTATAACGTTACGGCACCGTGCGCGATGCTTGCGGTTGTTGCAGGGCTGCATTGCAGCCTACCGCTTACGCCCAAGCTCGCCGCCAACCTCGCCTTGCCGATCGATTCAGCTTTATGAAAGTGCATCTCAACCGCTGACGGGGAGGTGCAGTCGTGAGCAGCAAACAAGCGGATGATCTGATCAAGGTTCTGGAGCAGAACTGGCAGACGGAGATGGAGGGTTATCACACCTACAAGACCCTCGCCGAAGCCGAGACCGATCCGCGGCGACGCAACGCTCTCCGCGGCCTCGCTGCCGCGGAACTTCACCATGCGGATATGTGGTCGAGTCGCCTGGGCCAACTCAATGCTCCCAAACCCGTCTATCGGGGCAGTGACACCGGGGATGCGGAAAGCGTCGCCTCGTTGCTTGCAGGCTCTGCGGTCAAGTTGCGCAGGCTGGAGATAGACGAAAGCCGGGACATCGCTCGCTATCACAAACAGCTTGTTCAATTGGGCGATGCACCCTCGCTCGCCATTCTGGAAGAGGTCATTGCGGATGAAAGTGAACATTACCGCACATTGGGCACGCTGATTCCTGCGACACCGGCGGGCGCCGAGGACCGGCCGAAGAATGCAAAAACAGCGCTCGAAGATCTGCTGAGCGCACGCCGTAAGGGACAGCACGAGGCCTCGGGATGGGTTGGCGATGCCATCTATGGCATCAATGATGGACTCGGTTCCATCTTCGGCATCGTCTCAGGCGTGGCCGGCGCAACGCTGGGCAACTCCCACTTCGTTCTGGTCGCCGGTCTCGCCGGCATGATCGCAAGCGCCCTTTCAATGGGTTCCGGTGCTTACCTGGCGGCCAAGAGCGAACGGGAGATCTATCAGGCCTCCTTTGCGCGTGAACGGGAAGCGGTAGAGCACAATGAGCCGGAGGCCAGAGAGATCCTCTCGCTCACCTATCAGGTGCGGGGCTTTCCGGAGGAGGACGCCAATCGCTTTGTGGAGCACATCGCAGCGGACCGGAATCAACTCGTCCAGGCTCTGGCCAGAGAGCGACTCAACACCAGCGAGGAGGGTCTAAGAAATCCTTTGGTGGCGGCCACCTCGGGCGCCCTCTCGACGGCGGTCGGCGCGTTCATCCCCGTCATCCCGTTCTTTTTCATGGCGGGCGTTCCTGCCATACTTGTGGCTGCCGCCGTCTCCCTCCTGGCTCACTTTGCCGTAGGCGCTGCTAAATCACTGATCACCATCCGCGCCTGGTGGAGCAGCGGCCTTGAAATGACCGCTGTGGGTGCGGTTGAAGGCCTCGTAACCTATTTCATCGGGATCGGTCTCGGACATCTTGGTGGCGGTTCTTAAAAACGCCAAATGGCCCGCGTCCATCGCCTCTGTTTAAGCGGGATACCTGATTTGAGCGAGCCAAACAAGAGTAGATCGTGCCAAGGTAAGCACGATGACCCAATCGAAAGAATATTCGGCCGCTTGGTAGCAGAGAGGTCGTCCGGGAATACTCGGCCTGCGGCGGAGTTGGAATCTGTCCATTGTTCCCAAAGCATCTGTTCCAAAGCTATCGCAAGCTAGTGCTTACGCGAAGGCGAGCACGATCGCTCCACCCGCAATCATGGCTCCGCCGAGGAGCTTGCGAGCGGTCAGGGCTTCACCCAGCAGCGGCCATGCGAGCAGAATCACCAAAACGACACTCAGCTTATCGATCGGCGCTACCTTCGAGGCTTCGCCCAAAGATAGCGCCCGAAAGTAGCATATCCAGGAGAGCCCGGTGGCGATGCCGGAGGCTCCCAGAAGCAGCCAGGCCCGTCGATCGATGGCCGTGATGCTGTGATGGCTGCCGAGGCTGAGCGCAATCGCCCACGCGAAGACAACAACAACCGTGGTGCGGATCGCCGTCGCCAGGTTTGAGTCCACATGGGCCACTCCCAGCTTTGCCAGCAGTGCGGTGAGTGCGGCAAAGAGCGCGGAAAGCAGCGACCAGGTAAGCCAGGACATGCTTCATCATGGCAGAGTTATCTTAAGTTTTGCTTAAGTGCTCCTCACTACGATGAGGAAGAGGGTAGCCATGCGGGTGTTGGTGGTTGAGGATGAGGTCAGGCTGGCACAAAACATCGCCGCTGCCATGCGGGACGGGGCAGGGTATGCCGTGGACGTGGCAGAAGACGGCGAAGCAGCCCTGCGCTTTCTCGAAAGCACCACCTATGATTTAGTTCTGCTCGATCTCATGTTGCCCAGGTACTCCGGAGAGCAGGTGTTGTCGGCCCTTCGCTGCCGAGACGAGGTCACGCCGGTTCTGGTGCTGACTGCGGTTCCAGGAGCCCCGAAGACCATTGAATTGTTGAACAAGGGCGCCGACGATTACATGACCAAGCCGTTCGACCTGGGCGAACTGATCGCTCGCGCCCGAGCCCTGGTTCGAAGAGGCAAGGGCATCAGGAGTACGTTGCTGATACTCGGTCTCCTAACGCTTGACGCCACAAAGCGGACGGTGATGGTGGCAGGCAGCCCGGTGGATCTCTCACCGACGGAGTACCGCGTGTTGGAGTACCTGATGCATCGATCCCGGCAGATTGTCTCCAAGCAGGAACTGCTGGAGCACCTGTACGATTTCACCTGGGAACATCACTCCAACGTCATCGAAGCGCATGTATCAAACCTCCGGCGCAAGCTCCGCGTGGCGTCGCCTTCGTTGCTGCTCGCCACCCGCCGCGGCAGAGGGTACCAGCTGGTGGCCCTGGAAGGCGCCCACGGTGTCTAGCTCTCTCACGCAGCGCATCGTGGGCGCTGTAGTCGCCTTGGAACTGGTCTGCGCGACGGCCTTTTCCGGCACGGCCTTGTGGCACGAGCGCAACACCCGTCTGCATGCCTTCGACGCCATGCTGCAAGGGCGATCTGATTCGGTGCTGGGTGCCATCCAGGATGCGGAGGATCCCGAGGACAACGTAGCGGTTGATCCGGATGAGTTGAAGCTGCCGAAGCAGGACTTCTACGCCGTGTACAACCAGGGCGGGAAACTTCTTGGGGGTTCCCGCCAGCTGAGCGGTTCTCTCACAGAGCGTACAGGTGACGGTATTCGGGCTGTCACAATCAACAGGCATGGCTATCGCGTTCTCGAACGGGAAGCGATGCGCATCATTGACAGGGAAGAAAACGGAGGCGTTGGCTTGAGGCGGCCCGTTACGATCGTGTACGCCTCGCCCACAGCGCAAGTGTGGCATGAAGTGGTTGAGGCTGCCCGCTTTTACGCAGTGGTGAGCTTCGTTCTGGTCGGGGCCACAGCCCTCCTGCTTGTGGTATTCATCCGAGCGTTTTTGAAACCGGTTGGGGCATTAGCGGAAGCCGCACGAACCGTGTCGGCAGCCTCCCTAACGTTCACGCCGCCCGCGACGGCGCTGAAGATTCGGGAGCTTCGACCCCTTGCCGAAGCGATGTCTGCCGTGGTGGTCCGGCTCGGCGAGGCATTCACAAAGCAGCATCGCTTTGTGGGCGATGCGGCGCACGAACTCAAGACAGCGGTGGCTGTGGTCCGTTCCGGCATTCAGGTCCTTACGATGCGACCCCGCACGCCGGAGGAGTACCGAAGCGGTCTTCAACTCATTCTGACCGACAATGAACGTGTGGAAGAACTGGTTTCGCGGATGCTGACGCTTGCGCGTTTCGAGGAGGGACCGCAGGCCTCCCTAAACGCGATCGATCTAGCCGAAGCAGCAGGGAAATCACTGGACTTGCTCAACACGTTCGCCCTTGCTCATGGAATTTACGTGGAACGTGATTTGTCTTGCGGTATCGGCGCAAGGATCGCGCCGGAAGCCGTGCAGACGCTTGTATCCAACCTGCTCGTGAATGCCATACAACACAGCGCAAGGGGAGCTTCGGTTGAGGTGAAAGTTAGGGCCGCTGGCGGTTTCCCGCACTACGCCGTGCTGGAGGTGGAAGATCACGGCCAGGGCATTGCTCCGGAAAATCTGCCCCATGTCTTTGACCGCTTCTATCGTGTGGACACCTCTCGCTCAAGGGAGACAGGTGGCGCGGGCCTGGGCCTGGCTATCTGCAAGAGCATCGTCGAGGCTGCGGGAGGATCGCTTCATCTGGAGAGCATCCCAGGCCAGGGAACCACGGCACGGGCAACCTTCATCTCAGCTTAAGCAAGTTACGGCAGAGTAGAGTAAAGCCGGCTTACGCTGGCGCGGAGAATCTATGTCTTTGCGATTCACGGCAGCATCCCTCGTCGCCTTCACGCTGTGTCAAGCGGCCACCACAACAACGCTTGCTCAGGCACCCTATCGGGTCGTGGATCAGTGGAAGATCGGGGGCACAGGCGGTTGGGATTACCTCACGGCCGACCCGGGCGCACACCGCTTATACGTCACGCACGGTCCCCGTGTCGAAGTGCTGGACAGCACAACCGGTAAGCTCGTGGGCGCAATCACCGGGCTGAAGGGAACGCACGGTGTCGCACTTGATCCTGCGGGCCGCTTCGGCTACATCTCGGACGGCGGCGCCAATGCCGTGGTCGTCTTTGATCGCCAGACGCTGACGACGATCGCCTCCATTCCGGCGGGGACCAACCCGGACGGCATCGCCTATGAGCCTGTAACCAAAACAGTGTGGGCCTTTAATGGCCGCAGCAAAAACGTCACGGTCATCGATACGGCCTCGCGTAGCGTCGTTGCCACGATTGCCTTGCCAGGCAAGCCGGAGTTTCCGCAGGCAGACGGCAAGGGGCACGTCTTCGACAACATCGAAGATAAGAACAGCATCGTTCAACTGGACGCCGCGAGCAAGACACTGACCGCCACGTGGCCGCTCAACAGCTGCGACTCACCATCCGGCATGGCAATCGATCCCGCGCATCACCGGCTCTTCTCCGTATGCGATGGCGGCAAAATGGCCGTGGTTGATTCAGAAAGCGGCAAGCAGCTTGCCTCACCCGCCATTGGCGACAGCCCGGACGCCGCGGGCTACGATGCAAAGTCACACCTTGCCTTCAGTTCCAACGGGGGCGATGGATCTCTGAGCGTGATTGACGCGACTCATGACTACAAAACGGTTGAGTCCCTTCCTACGCGGAAGGGAGCCCGGACCATGGCCTACGATCCGCAGACCGACAAGGTCTACGTTGTGACCGCAGACTTCGGACCGCGTCCGGAGCCCACTGATGCCAATCCCCATCCTCGGCCTTCGGTCGTGCCAGACACCTTTACGGTGCTGGTCATCGGCCGCTAGCATTTGTTCAGAACACTCCCAGGGGGTTCGCTCAGGCGAATCCCTTCCTTCTTTCAGAAGACCATTTCAGGCAGTAATCGCGGGCGGAGCCTGCCGGCGGGTCAGCAGCAAATACACCACGGGCGTGACGATCAGGCTGAGCAGCATGGAGATCAGCAGGCCTCCGATCACCGCGATCGCCAGTGGTTGCAGCATCTGCGATCCCGCACCGAGCGCCAGTGCCAACGGCAGCATCCCGCTTACAGCCGCGAGGGCCGTCATCAGGATGGGCCGCAGCCGGCGTTGCGCTGCCATCAACATGGCATCGTCTGCGCTGGAGCCCTCCGCACGATACCGTTGATCCGCATCCAGAAGCAGAATGCCATTCTTCGCCACGATGCCGATCACCATGATCAGCCCCATAAAGCTGGCCACATTGAAATTGGTGTGCGTGAGCAGCAGTGCGCCGACCACTCCGGAGATGGACAGGATGGAAGAGGAGAGGATCGCCGCAGGCGCGGCAAAATTGCGGAACTCCGTAAGCAGCACAGCGAAGACAAGCACCAACGCCATTAGCAGCACACGGGCGAGATCGGCGAAAGACTTTTGCTGCTCCCTATAGGTGCCGCCGTATTCCACCCGAACGCTGGGCGGCAGATGCATGGCCTGCACGCGTGCCTGCACCCGCTTCACCGCCGTGCCCAGATCTGTGCCTTCCAGCCGTCCAGTGACGACGACCAGGCGCTGCAGGTTTTCCCGGCGAATCTCATTCTGCGGAGGCAGCTGCGTGATGTTTGTCATGGAACCGATCGAGCCAGTATGACCGGAGCTGGAGTTGAAGACCGTGTCGCGGATGGTCTCAAGCGACTGGCGCGTCTCATCGCCCAGCCGCACGCGTATCCCATACGGTCGTCCATTGCTGATGACGGGGTTCGCCACCTCAACGCCATCAAGAATGGCGGTGGCATCTTCAGCGATCTCCTGCGGCGTAAAGCCAAGCCGCGCGGCTAGCTGAGGGTCAACCTCGAAGTTGGTTGCGGGCCCGCTCACCGTATTGTCGATACCGTTTTCAACATCCACCACGCCGTTCACTTTTGTGATCTCGGCAGCAACACGCGGGCCAAGCTCATGCAACGACGCCGGATCAGGTGTGAAGAGCTTGATCTGAATCGGTTCGGGCGAGTTGGAAAGATCACCGATGTTGTCCTGCAGCACCTGCGTGAACTCCACATCCAGCTGTGGTTCCTCGGACTTGATCTGCTGCCGTACATCGGCCATCACGGCATCGATGCCTCTGCTGCGTTTCTGTTTAAGCTTTACGGTGATGTCGCCGGTGTTGGATTCCGTCACCGCCGCAAGACCCATCTGCAGACCTGTGCGACGGCTGGTGCTCTCTACCTCCGGCGTGCTGCGCAGGATCCCCTCCACGTGGTCAAGCACCTTGCCCGTCGACGCAAGCGAACTCCCGGCCGGCATAACGTAGTCCAGGACGAACGCTCCCTCGTCCATGGCGGGCAGCAGATCGGACCCAAGGGCCCCGTAGGCAAAGTAGCTTCCTGCGGCGAGCACCATGCACAACAGGCCAAGATAGATCGGGTGCCGCACAGACCATTTCAGCCCACGCCGATGCCATGCCATCAGACTTTCCAGCAAGCGGCCGGGCTTGGAGTGCTGCGGATGCTTTACAGGTACATCGTGCCGGAGACCCGTTTCATCCGACGCCCGCTGCTGCCCGTCGTTCGGATGTGCAAGCGCCGCCGTATGCGGTTTCAGCAAGACCATCGCGAGCCCGGGCGTCCACGTAAGGGCGAGCAGCAGGGAGGTCAGCAGCGACACGGCCATCGTGATAGCGAGCGCACGGAAGAAGCTGCCCGTTACGCCGGTGACGGCAATCAGCGGCAGAAAGACCACAACGGGCGTAATCGTAGAGCCGATCAGTGGGTGAAGGATTTCGTGCAGCGCCTTGCGCACGGCCTCGATACGGCCTTCGCCCGCATCACGATGCAGCACAACATTCTCGACCACAACAATGGCATCATCGATGACCAATCCGATCGCGGCGGCAAGTCCGCCCAGCGTCATCAGATTGAAGCTTTCACCAATCAGCCAAAGAAAAAGCACCGTGACGGCCACAGTGACCGGTAGCACCAGCCCGGCAATGAGCGAGGACCTCCAGTCACGTAGAAACAGAAACAGAATGACGCACGCCAGTGCCAGCCCGATCAGCATCGCATCTCGAACGCTGCGGATACTCTCCCGCACCAGCTGCGACTGGTCGTAATACGGTTGAAGATTGACGCCCCTGGGTAGCTTGGCACGCAACAGCTCTACCTGCGCGGCGACGCCATCGGCCACGCCGACTGTATTGCTGCTAGGTTGCCGTGTGATGTTGAGCAGCACCGCCGGCCTGCCGTTTGCGGAAACATAGGTATAGACCGGCATGGGTGCCCGTACCACGGAAGCAACATCACCCACACGCACCGGTGCACCGCCGGCCGTGGTCTTCACGGAGAGCTGCTCCAGGCCCTGGATATCGTGAGCCTGCGCACCCACCAAGGCCAGCACGAGCTGATGGTCCTGCTGATACAGTCCCGGCGAGTCCACGATGTTGTTGTTGCCAATCGCGTTGACCAGGTCTATCACAGTGACGCCGGTCTCCTGCAGCTTGGCCATGTTCGGCACCACGTGAAACTCAGGCACCTCGCCGCCTTGCACCGTTACCGCACTGACGCCGTTTACGCGATTCAGTGGCGGTTTCAACGTGTAGGTTGCCAACTCCCATAGATCGCTCTGAGACATCGTGTCGGAGGTCAGGCTGTAACCAAGAATGGGAAAGGTTGCAAAGGTGAGGCGATTGGCTGTGATCTTCGCGGTTGCCGGGAGCGACTGTTGCACGCGGCTCAGTGCCGCATTCACCAGCTCCAGCGTCCGGAACATATCCACGGACCAATCAAAGAACAGACTCACCTCGGCCGAGCCGCGGCTGGTCGTCGAACGCACCGTTTGCAGGCCGGGAACACTGTTCACGGCGTCTTCAATCGGTTTGGTGATCGTAACCTGCATCTGCTCGACCGGCATGACGCCGTTATCGACGCCGATTACGACGCGTGGGAAGTTGGTATCGGGAAAGACCGCAATTGGTGTTTGGAAAAAGGCGTACGCACCCGCGGCGGTTAGCGCCAGCGCCGCAAAGAAGATCGTGCGAATCCACCGTTGCAGCCAAAAAGATTCGTCTTGTCCGGCGAGGTCATCATGCTCGGAAGAGCTTTGCACCGCGGGAGCCGTCGCCATCAGCGGCTGCTCCCGCTTGTACCCTCTGCCGCTTTGTCCTTTGCCGTACTGTCCTTTGCCGCGTCACCCTCGTCCTTTTCGTCTCCGCGATTCACCTTCACCTTGGCGCCGTCATCCAACCCATAACCGCCCTCCGTCACCACGGCATCCGCGGGTGTAACACCCTCAGTGATTTGCACGCTCTTCTCCGTGCGCAGACCTACCTTCACCGCTCGCTTGTGAACGAGGTGGTCCGGACCCACAATCAGCACATCGGTGCTGCCGTCATCCGCCGGCAAGATCGCTGCGGGTGGCAGTTGCACGGCCCGCGGTACGGCGTAACCGCGAATCACAGCATGCACCGGCGTTCCTACCATGTATCGCCCATGCAGGTTGTTTAGCTTGAGCCAGACCTCCACCGTGGTCGAGCCCGGATCGAGTGCCGGGCTGATAAAGCTCACCGTCGCCACTTGTGCATCAATCATCCCGGGCACGTGCAGTTCGGCAGATCCGCCCAGCCGCAACTTCTGTGCCGTGGCCTGCGCCAGATGCAGCTTGGCCAGCAGCGAGGACGTGTCCATCACCGTGATCACCGGCGTGCCGGCGGTCGCGGTCTCGCCTGGAAACAGCGGCCGCTCCGTCACCACACCGCTGATCGGGCTGCGCAGGTTGGCATAGCTCACCTGTGCTTCGGCGCTTGCCAGGCGGCCACGGGCGGAGGTCAGTTGTCCCTGCGCATTCTCCGCGCTGGTTCTTCCGGTGGTGTTCTGCACGCTGGCCAGGTGCTTCACCGCTGTGTCATACGCGGCCTGCGCCTGTATGGCCGCGGCGACGGCGGTATCCGTATCTCGGCCGGCAATGGCGCCTTCGCGCAGCAGTCGCTTGCGTTCCTCGGCGGTCCTGTTTGCGACATCAAGGTTCGCCCGGGTCTGCGCCACATCCAGTTGCGCCCTCTGCAGGTCCTCCGGAATCGTAGCCTTTGTCGCGGCCGTGTAGGCGGCCTGCGCCTGCGTGAGACCGCCCTTGCTGTCCAGGGCCGTTCCCTGCAGATCGCGATCCTCCAGTGTGAGCAGCAATTGGCCTTTGCTCACGTGAGCGCCGCGTTGTACGTACTCCGCACGTATCGGCGCACTGATGCGGGAGGCAATGGCCGCCTGCGAAAGCGGCGCCAGGATCGCATCCGCCGCGATCTCCGCAGAGATCGGACCAACCCTGGGATGCTCCACCTGTACGGCTACTGCGGTGTCACCGTCTGCGGGGGTTGCATCGGTTGCGGCCTCCTTCTTGCAGCCCACCGGGATCAGCACGAAAAAGGCAAGAGCGGAGTTGATCGCTGTATGGAAGAGCCGTGAAGGAGCACGCATCGCTATAGTCTCCCTGTCAGCGTCTGGAGTTGAGCGAGCGCCAGCTCGTAGCGCACGATGCCGTCGGCTCGCGCCGTTTCCTGCGAAATCAGGGTGTTCTGTGCGTCGACCACGTCCAGCACCGTCGATTCTCCATCGACATACCGCAGGTTCGTCAGGCGAAGACTCTCCCGCGCCGTGATGACGCTGCCGTCAAGCGAAGCGAGCTGCTGCTGCGCCACATCGGCTTCTGCGTAGAATTCTGCAAGGTCGGCCACCAGCCGCCGCTGCGCCGCGGAAACCGCAACCTTGGCGACATCTCCCCGAATGTGGGCCTCCTTCACCTTGCGCTCCGTCGTGAGCCAGTCCCATAGCGGAATATCCAGCGTCGCACTCGCCGAGTAGCCGAGGTTGCGCGCGCCATCCGGACCGTTGCGCGCAAACTGCGGCGCATCCAGACCGTAGGCGAAGTTCAAGCCCAGATCGGGCAGCAATGCCGCCTGTGCCGTGGAGGTCTGTGCCTGGCTGGCCTGCAGATTCGCCAGAGCGCTTCGAAGCTCAGGGTTGTTGGCGCGCGCGGCGCTGTCTACACTCGCACGCTCCGGCAACAATGGCGGCGCTTCTGTCGCGGCCAGGGAATACTCGTTGGCGGGATCGGGAAATAGCAGAACGCCCAGCTCCAGCTTCGCCTTGCTGGCGGCAACTTTGGCGTCCATCAGCTCGCGTTGTCTCTGTTGTTGTTGCAGCTGCGCTTTGATCACGTCGGCATGGGCGGCCTCACGGCCGGCCTCCCGCTTTTGCGTCACGTCCACAAAGCGATCAGCCTCACCGAGCGCACGCTGTGCGATCGCAACTCGTTCATCGCCCGCGCTCACGCTGTAGTAAAGGTTCACCACCGTGGCGACCAGGCCGCGTCGCACGATCTCCAACTCAGCGGAGGCGACGGCCGCTGCCGCATCCGCAAGGCGCACCGCGGCAACCCCCGCAAATCCCACAGTTTCGTTCACGACACCCTGGGTGTAGTACTCGTGCACGGCGTTGTTCGCAATAAACACCGGCAAGGACTGGCTAAAACCGCCCTGCTTCGTCGCCGCCTGACTCTTGTTCGATTCGGTGAACAGGAACTGGTTGTGGTATGACGCCGAAGGCAGCAGGGCAGCGCGTGCGTCTTTGCGCTCAAGGGCCGTTGCCCGCTGTTCGGCGGCTGCGACGGCGAAGGCAGGCTCATTGGCCTCGGCGCGACGAATAGCCTCATTCAGAGTGATGTTCGTCGTTGGCGGAAGCCCTGCCGTCTGGGCGCGACTAGCGGCTTGGCCACCCGTGATCATCCACACAGCCAGAACCGTCTTCAACGAAGCACGCATTGCTGTTAAACCTTACGGGAACTCGCTTAATTCAACCTGAAGGAACTTCAGCGAGATGTAGCCGCGCGGGAAAGTAGCAAGGGCACGGTGCGATCTCTGCACCGTGCCCTTGTTTTCTTACGAACTCCGCGTCAGAGGATTCCTTTACGCCTGTGCCGCAACGGCGTTCGCCCGGTCCGAGATAGAGGACAGCAGGTGGTCTGCATGTTTCTCCTCGTCCAGCGACTTCTGCAACAGCTCTGCTTGCTGCGCCAGGCCGAGGAGCGCGGCCCAGGACCGTGCTGCCCCATAAGACGCAATCTCATAGTGCTCAATCTTCTGCGCTGTGGCGAGCAGGCCTGCATCGCGGACCGGCCCTTCGCTGGTCTCTCGTACAATGTTCGCGCCGGAGCTGATCAGGGCTGTGGTAATCGGGTCCTTCTTGTCATCGTCATCGGAGACCAGCTCCTTCAGGATCATCTTCAGGCGCTCGGCCTGGACCTCGGTCTCCTGCTTGTGTGACTGAAATGCCTGCTTCAGCTGTGTGTCCTGTGCATGCTCGATCATCGTCTCCAGACCCTTCACAATCTGGGTCTCTGTCGACAGCAGGTACTGCAGCTGGCCGGTATAAAGCGAGCGAAGATCGCCATAATCGTTCGGTGTGATAAAGCCCATAAATCCCCCTGGGTGTGAAGTGCTCTTCCTAAGACTCCACCCACGGTCCGCACGTTGGTTCGCCTCGGAACTCCGCTGTGCTGACGTACCGCATCATGATCGAACAGGCCGGCCACGGCCGACATTCGTCGGTCCGCACCCGAGCCACGATCCCGGCCCCGCGGACCTCGGCAACCTCTCGGTAGCGCAGTTCCGGCCGGTGGAGGCGAACTACGCGCAGCTCTACCCGGAGATGAATCAGGATCTACAGCGCATCCGCAGCCTCACGGCGGAAGAGTACTGGATTCCCTCTCTGCGTGTTGCTGACGCGCATCTCAGGGCCGGCGGCAGCGCTTTTGTGTATCGCTTCGACTATGCGCCACAGACCGGCCGCTTCGCCGGGCTTGCCTTTCACTCCTCGGAACTCGCCTTCGTCTGGGAACAGGTTTCTCCTAACGCGCCGGCGGCGGCCGAACAACTTGCAACCTCTATGCACGATGCCTGGTGCGCCTTCATCCGCGGCGAGACGCCACAGGCAGCCACTTTGCCGGCTTGGCCTGCCTACACGCTTCAGACGCGGCCAACGATGCTGTTGAACAGCACCAGCCGCGTCGAGGATGCTCCACAGAAAGCCGAGTTCGACCTCTGGAACGGTCTACTCACCCGCTAACCCTGTCCGGGGAACAAGCGGCAAACCACGGAGCGGACACGTGGCACCTGTAATCAAGGTCCTGATCTAATGGCGTGACGGCAGCACGCTCCAGATCGCCGGATCTTCCTCGCCCAGCACCCAGGAGCAAAAACCTTCCAGGCCGTTTTGCTTCACCAGATCGTAGCGGTCCTCAAACGTATGCTTGTCGGTGTAGAAGATCCATTCGCGCATCTCGTCGCGATAGAACCAGAAAAACGCCGTGTGATCAACGGGATCCCACTGCGTCTGTGCACCGAATTCGTCGCGCAGAAACTCCGCATTCGGTCCGGAGATGTACTCCGCCGTGGGATTTGGTTTCTTCTCCGGTTTGTTCAGTCCCGGATCACCCGTAAACCAGTGGTAGCCATACAGCGCAATGCCGAGCGACAACTTCTCCTTCGGTACCACCTTCAGCGCATACTGCAGATTCTCGTTCGTCCAGCCCCAGCCTCCGACCGGTCCCGGCACCGTCCATCGCGTGTGCTGGTCATAGGTCATCAGGCAAAGCAGATCCACGGACTGCGCCAGCGCCTTGATGTCATAGGCGCCGCGCCACTCTTCATAAATCCACTTGCCAAAATCTGTCTTGCCCGCGTGCCCCGGCGCATTGGGCACGGTCGCAATCTGCACCTGCAGACCCTGCGCATGCAGGATGCCGGCACTTTGCTTCACCAACGCAGAAAGCGCATCGCGATCGGTCCACATGATGTCTTCAAGGTCGAACTGAATGCCAGCATAGCCATTCTCCTTGCACTCACGAACAAACGCCGCGTTCATCTCGGCCTGCGCCTTCTGATCGCCCAGCAACTGGTGCGCCTTGTCTTTATCAAACAGCGCAACGATGGGAAACACCGGAATACCCGCCGCCTTGGCTTCACGCAACACCACCGGATTGGGTTCCCCGGTCACCAGACCCACGGCGTCCACGCTGTACCACGTTGGCACCAGAATATCGATCTTGTCCTTATGCGCCTCAAAGCTGTGCACCGAAGCCGCCGTGTCCGAAAGATAAAACAATGCCTTCGGCTGTTGGGCAAAGGAGCTGGAGGAGAGCAGCAGGGCAGCGGCGGTAGCCAAAACATTCTGAACTTTCATACGTATTCTTTATATCAACATAGCCAGACAGCAAGAGCCGGAGAAGACTCCCCGGCTCTTGCTGTTTCGACTTGTAGATTTAAAAGTTGTAGTGCAGCGAGAACTGAATCGTACGCGGGATGGAGCGAGTGGAGGTAATCTGGCCGAAGTTTCCATCTGTAATGTTGCTGTCAGGGTTGTTGTAACTGGCGATATTGAAAGCATTGAAGAGGTCGGCGCGGAACTCGAGGTTTTCGCCTTCAACGATGTCGAACTGCTTGCCCGCAGCAAAGTCAACATTTTCATAGCCAGGGGCGCGTTCCGAACCCACACGTGCCGTGCCGAACTGATTGCCCGAGGTTGGACCATAGGCGCATCCGAAGCTGGCGGCATTCACCGTGGTGCACTCGTTTGTTACCTGCGTTGCACCTGAGGCATTGACCGTCGTCACATTGTCGACCACACTACTTCCAGTGCCGAACCAGTTGCCCAGCGTACGATTTTGAATATTGAGCTTTGAGTAGTGATTCGCGCGTGAAGCCCGGTTGTTGGCGGCTGTGGTATCGGGTCCGTTGATCGTTACCGGGAAGCCTGCATACGCGATCGCCGCACCCGTAATCTTCCATCCGCCCGCGAACTCATCCACCACACGATTCAGGTGAGCGCCATACTGCCGGCCGCGGCCAAACGGTAGCGAGTAGACGCCGAAGGCGCTCAGATTATGCCGGGTGTCATTGCCGGCCGGGCCGTAGTCGGCGCTGCCGTTATAAGCGTCCTGCCAATAGGCACTGGCTCCGTTGATGCCGTTGCTGCCGAAGAAGCCAGGATTGTTCGTAAGCGCCTTGGCGAAGGTGTAGTTGATCTGGTACTCCAACCCTTTGCTTTCCCGATGCCGCAAGGTAAGCTGGGCGGCGTTGTAGTTCGAAACCGACTCCGACTCCGTTTCGACGATAGAGCCCGTTTGCCCGACCAGGTTGGCGTAGGGTGCTGTATCGGCTGCCGGGATATTGGGTGAGGTGTTCGTCAAGCCACGATTGGTGAGATCAATCGCCTGGGCCAGTGTGAGCTGATTGCCGGCACGGGCATCGATGAGGTGATTGCCCGCCTGCCCGACATACGAGATCACCGCCGAAGTCGTGTTGCTGAGTTGATATTCGGTCCCTAACGAAAACTCCTGCACAAAGGCCGGCTTCAATCTGCCTTGCCACGCCCGCAAGGTATTGCTGCTGGCCGCGGCGGTAATATCCGCTGGCAGTGCGGTCTGCTCCGCCAACGGCGTTCCCGGGCTGGTCGCCGTCGCCGCCGTGGCCTGGTAGGTATAGGAAGGCTGGAACGGCGGATTAAAGTTCAGGCGAAGGTTAGCGCCCGTCCCTTCAAGAAAATTCGTGGTGCCGTAGCCGCCGCGAACCACAAACCGGTGCGTGGCCTGATACGCAAATCCGAGGCGTGGCTGAAATTCGGTGTACACCGGGTTGTACAGGGCATGCCCATCGTAGTAAGCCTGCGCCGCCTGCGCCGTTCCGGCATAGATGTATTGTCCGGTGGCCAGATCGACGTTGGCTTGCTTATCGTGCGCCTCGTAGATCGGTTGATCGTATTCGTATCGAAGACCGAAGTTGATAGTGGCCTTATCGCTCGCCTTCCAGTCGTCCTGCACGAAGCCGGCATCACGGTACTGCCGTTGCCCACTGAATCCCGTGTTGGCCGAAACACCCGCAAACCATACCTGATTCGTCTCGAAGTCAGGGACAGTGGACCCCGTGAAGGCACCGCTGTATTGCTCCCGGCCATCCACGCCGTCATTGCCCCGGTACGAAATATTCTGCTGATAACGCAGGATCAGAACGCCCGCACGGAGCGTGTGTTTCTGCAATTGGAAAGTGATGTTGTCGCCGTAGGTAAAGGTGTTGTCGATCAGGTTGCTGCCGCCGGCTGTGCTGCCCAGGCCTGTTAAGTAGGTCTGGTTAAAGGTGCCCTGCCCACTGCCGAAATCCTGAAACGTAAAGCCTGGAAGCGGCTGCTGGTAGTTAATGCCGAGCAGAGCATCTCCATTAGCGCCAAAGACCCCGGTGGGGTCCGCGGGCGCTCCCGCAATCCAACGCACGCGCGACCAGCCTGCGCGGAACTCGTTGATGATTGACGAAGAAAAAGTGTGTACCTCATTAAAAGCAAACCCCTTGAAGGGATAATCATTCGGAGACGCAAACGCAATCGGAATCGGTGTCTCCGGCGTGGCATCGGAGGCTTCGCCTTGCGAATAGCGGCCAAACAGTGTGTCCCGATTGCTCAGGTGGTAATCAATCTTGACATCGCCCTGATCATTACGAACGGTGTTCTTGTAGGGGCCGACGTAGTTACCCTCAGCGATGCCATCGGTCGGTGCGTGGTTCGGCAAGGGATAGAGGTTCGGATGGGCGAACAGGTAAATCGCAGCCGGATTCGTGATGGGTACCTGATTGTTCAGATAGGGAACCCGGCCCTGACCCGCCACAAAATGGGACAGCTGA
Organism: uncultured Bryocella sp.; assembly: GCA_964235515.1. Lineage (GTDB taxonomy): Bacteria > Acidobacteriota > Terriglobia > Terriglobales > Acidobacteriaceae > Granulicella. Next base: position 32,519 of record CAXSBL010000002.1, on the reverse strand, counting down.
ACCTTCGACAAAACGGAAGAAAAATCTCCGTTGCGAAAAGCTTGCGGGATCACGCTCGCCGATTCGGTGCCACCGGTCTGGTAGCGCGCCGCCTCATAATCCACAAAGAAAAACAGCTTGTCGCGCTTGATCGGGCCGCCCAGCGTACCGCCGAAGATCGACTCCGTAAACGGCTGCTTGGCTACACCATTCAGGTTGTTCGCCCAGGAGTTCGCATTGAGATTGTAGTTTTCGAGAAACCCGAACGCCGAGCCGTGCACGTGGTTGGTGCCGCTCTTCAACACCGTGATGACATCACCGCCGTTCACGTTGCCATATTCCGCCGGCGCATTCGAACTGATCACCGTAAGGTTTTCAATGGCATCCGGGCTCGGGTTATAGCCGATGACGTTGTTGATGCTCTCATTAATCTCAACGCCATCCAGTAGATAGCTGTTGGATTGGCTGCGATTCCCGTTAACCGAGGTCTGGCCGTCGGCATTCGTATCGCGCTCAATGCCGTTGGTGTTCGAAAATCCCGACGGCACAGTAGAAACAGATCCGGGCAGATACTGAGTCACGGAAGAAAAGTTACGCCCATTCAGCGGAAGATTCTCCACCGTATTCGCCGTAAACGTGCTGGCGATCGTAGCGTTTTCCGTATCCAAGATAGGCTGAACGTCACTACTCACAGTGACTGTTTCCGTGCCCGTCCCCACCTTCAGCGGAGCATCGATCTTCGCCGTCTGGTTTACCTCCAGCGTGAATGCCGGCGAGACAAAGGTCTGAAATCCCGCGCTCGTCACCGTAACCACATACTGCCCAATCTGCAGGAAACGCAGCGAATACTGCCCCGCTTCATTGGCCGTGGCTGTCGTTTGCACACCGGTCGCCACGTTCTTCGCCGTTACGCTCGCATTCGGCAAAACGGCGCCGGACTGATCCGTCACCAGGCCGTTAATGGTTCCCGTAATGGTCTGCGCCTGCATCTTCGCGGCGGAAAAAGAACAACACAGGGATACAGTCGCCACAGCGCGCAAGCGACCTGCTCGTCCGTTGAACATTGGAGCTCCTGACTCGCCTGGAAGGCGCGGCGCCACCTGGCACGCGGCCCGCTTTGGGCGGAACGGCGTCAAGTGATCAAACCTCTGATCTTAATGTGTCCAAGGTAGACTGGCAGACGCTCTTTGACAAGCGGCATTCACACGTTGGCTTTTTAAGCAATGCAGCCTCTGTGAACGGAGGCTCTTTCTCGCTGCTTCCTCTTGGCGAGTTCGCCCCGCAAACAAAAAAGTGGACCCTCGTCAGAGGGTCCACTCCTTCTCACTTCAGCTCAAACCCAAGCCCGCAGCGAGCTTCGAGCGAAGCCTCTGACTACAAGCTCAGCGA
>CAXSBL010000002.1:27022-31051 GCA_964235515.1 uncultured Bryocella sp. | reverse complement strand
CAAACCCAAGCCCGCAGCGAGCTTCGAGCGAAGCCTCTGACTACAAGCTCAGCGAAGGCGGCAGATGCTCCGCCGCGGCGCCAAAGCTCATATTCGGTTCAGCGCCCATCTCAAACACCAGCCGTCCACCGTTCGCCACATCCGCGTGCCGGAACCATGCCTTCTGCTGCCGTTCACCGTTCAGCAGAAAGCTCTGCACATACGCATGCTTCGGATCGCGGCGCTTCACCTCGATCTCCAGCACCTTGCCATTGCCCACCTGCACCGAGGCCCGCTCCACCAGCGGCGAACCCAGCACATAGATGCCGCTCACCGGGTCCACCGGATAGAAACCCAGAGCCGACAGCAGCAACCACGCCGACATCTGCCCCACGTCCTCATTGCCCGCCATTCCATCCGGCGCATCATGGTACATCGTGTCCATCAGCATGCGCACGCGCGACTGCGTTTTATGCGGCGCCCCGGCGTACACGTACAGATAGGCGATGTGGTGTGAAGGCTCATCGCCATGGGCATATTGCCCCACCATGCCGGCGATATCGGGCGGCGCATCGGGCGGCAGCGTGGAAGGCACGGTGAACAGCAGATCCAACCGCTTCATGAAAGGCTCAGGTCCGCCATACAAAGCGATCAGTCCGGCGGGATCATGCTGAATGGCAAAACTCGCCTGCCAGGGATTTGATTCCGTGTAATCGCGCCAGCGCCTGCTGTGGCCCATCTCGATCGGATCAAACGGCGTTGCCCACGCGCCGCTTTCCATCTTCGGCTCCATGAACTGCGTGGCCGGGTTGAAGAAGTGGCGATAGTTCGTGGAACGCGTCCGCAACATGGCCGCTTCATCCGTCTTGCCAAGCTTCTTCGCCACATGCGCTACAGACCAGTCTCCATAGCAGTACTCAAAGCTCTTGGAAACCGATTCGCCCTCGCGGTCGCAGGGGATGAAGCCGATCTCGCGGTAGTAGCCCAGCCCTTGAAAGTTCTCCACCAATGCGCGTTCGGCCATCACGTGGTACGCCGCCTGTGGATCGATTCCCGGGAAGCCCTTGTTGATCGCCTCCGCGATCACGCTGGCCGAGTGGTACCCGGTCATCGTGCCCGTTTCCGTGCCCTGCAGCGGCCACACCGGCATCCCGGCCTCACTCTGCTCCGCCATGCGGATCAGTGTGTTGGCAAAGTCTGGCACACGCTCCGGTTGCAGGAGGGTGTAGGCGGGATGCGCCGCGCGGTAGGTATCCCACAGCGAAAACGTCGTGTAGTTGCGCTGTCCCGCGGGAAGCGTATGCACGTTTGCATCCATCCCCCGGTACTGTCCATCGACATCGTCAAACAGCTGCGGACCGAGCGACATGTGATACAGCGCGGTGTAGAAGATGCGCTTCTGCTGCGGATCGGCAATCTCGGCCTTCACGCGTCCCATCTGCGCGCGCCATTTCTCCTGTGCCGCTGTCTTTGTGCGTTCAAAGTTCCAGTCGGCCTGCTCGGCTTTCAGGTTCCTGGCTGCGCCCTGTGGGCTCACCCCGGAGATGCCCGTACGCACCAGGATCACCTCGTTCGGCTGCGTGCTGAAGTGCACCACCGCCTTTAGATTGTCACCCGCCAGCTGGCTCGTACCACTCACTGGTTTGTCGTTGGAGTAGAAGACGATCTTCGTCGGCTGCTTAGAGAACTGCATCGTGAAATAGCAGTGCCGGTCATGTCCCCATGCGCGGGTTACATGGCCGCCGGCCAGGGTATCGGGTGCGGGCTGGCTCAACTCCGCCGTGTACACCGAAGAGCCGCCGTCAGTGAGGTAGCTATGCGTCAGATCGACGATCATCCACGCGTCTTCACTCTGCGGAAAGGTGTAGCGATGCAGTCCCGTGCGCTCCGTCGAAGTCAACTCGACATGCACCTTCGGGTCCTGCAGATAGACCTTGTAGTACCCCGGCTCGGAATGCTCGTCATCATGCGAAAATCGTGAACGGTACCCCGCATCCGGATCCGACCGCGGCCCCGCCACCAGCTTCACCGCACCCGTGCCCGGCATCACCAGAAAATCCAGCAAGTCGCCGCAACCCGTGCCGCTCAGATGGGTGTGGCTGAAGCCCATAATCGAGCTGTCCGAGATGTGGTATCCCGAGCACCAGTCCCATTGATCGTTAAACGTATCCGGGCTCAGCTGCACCGCGGCAAACGGCACGCTCGCACCCGGAAAGCAGTGTCCATGCCCGCCCGTGCCGATGCGCGGATCTACCCAGCGCAGGGGATCGTTCGCAGCCGCACCCTGCGGCAGGGCAAAGGTAGGGAGGGGAAGGGCGGCGGTAGCGCAAACCGCGCCGGCAGACTGCAGGAAATTGCGACGAGAGATCAAGGGGAACTCCAGAACGACATTCGTTGAAACGTGAAAGCAGAGTCTGTCGTACATCGACCTGGGAGCGCCGGTGCCTCTGCTGTGGTCTCCAGTCTGACTGAATCGACCTAAAATGATCAAGAGGAACGCCGGATGACGACCTTTTCCAGAAGAACTCTGCTTGCGCAAACCGGTGCGGCTACCGCTTTAGCGCTGCTGCCTGCCCATCTACTCGCTTCAACGCAGCAATCCGAGCCGCCGTCGCCGGTTGCCGGCGGTCACCGTCCCCCACCCGCCGACCGCCGCTTCCATTCCGAAGCCGTCGAGCAGTTCCTCACCGAAACCCGGTCCCGCATCCTCGCCCATGGCGGTGACCCTGAGCTTGCCACCCTCTTCGTGAACTGCTTTCCCAATACGCTCGACACCACGGTGCAGCCGGGCACCTTTGAAGGCAAACCCGACACCGCCGTCCTCACCGGCGACATCGCCGCCATGTGGCTGCGCGACTCCTCCGCGCAGGTCTGGCCCTACCTCCCGCTCGCAGCGAAAGACCCACGTCTGCGCGCTCTGCTCGAAGGCGTCATCCGCCGCCAGACCCGCTGTCTGCTCATCGATTCCTACGCCAACGCCTTCATGGCCGACCTCAGCGCACCTCCGCTGCCCTGGAGCCGGCACGACGAAACCGAGATGAAGGGGGGCGTTGGCGAACGCAAGTATGAACTCGACTCACTGTGCTATCCCATTCGCCTGGCACACGGCTATTGGAAGCAGACCGGCGGCACCGAGCCCTTTGACGCCCGTTGGGGTGACGCCATGAAGCTTGTTGTGGCGACCATGCGCGTCCAGCAGCGCAAAAACGGTCTCGGTCCCTACCACTTTCAGCGCACCGCGCCGACTCCCACGGAAACGCTCGGCGAAAAAGGCTACGGCAATCCGGTCAACCCGATCGGTCTTATCGCCTCGGGCTTCCGCCCATCCGACGACGCCTGCATCTTTCCTTTTCTTGTGCCTTCCAACCTCTTTGCGGTCACCTCGCTGCGACATCTGGCCGCGATGGCCGGCAGCGTCCTGCATGACGCCGCACTCGCAAACGATGCCAACTCCCTCGCCGCGGAAGTTGAAGCCGCGCTCCGGCAATACGCAATCACGTCCACGCCCCAGGGGACGATCTGGGCCTACGAGGTCGATGGCTTCGGCAGTCGCGTGCTCATGGATGATGCCAACGTGCCCAGCCTTCTGGGCCTGCCCTACCTCAACAGCTCGCCCGACCCCGCGCTCTACGCCCGCACCCGCGCCTTTGTCTGGAGCGAGCGCAATCCCTGGTTCTTTCGCGGCACCGCGGGCGAAGGCATCGGCGGTCCGCACGAGGGCAGGGACATGATCTGGCCGATGTCGCAGACCGTCTATGCGCTTACCAGTAACTCCGACGAAGAGATCCGCCGCGCCCTGCGCATGCTGAAGGACTCAACCGCGGGAACAGGGTTCATCCATGAAAGCTACAACCGGAACGACGCCAAAAACTTCACGCGTCCCTGGTTCGCCTGGGCCAATACACTCTTCGGCGAACTGATCGCCACGCTGGCAGCAAGGGACCCCGATCTGCTGCGACTCTCGACGGGACCAATCACCAGCTAATTTTGTGCCTCGCTTCTTTGTCGAGTCGGCTTCTTTGTCGAGTCGGCTTCTTTGTCGAGTCCGCT
>CAXSBL010000002.1:14324-26922 GCA_964235515.1 uncultured Bryocella sp. | reverse complement strand
GCTTCTTTGTCGAGTCCGCTTCTTACTGCCGCTCGCTATGTTGTCATTCCCGAAGGGAATCTGCGTTCGTCCGCGCCGCCCACCCTGCATCAGGCATCGCGAGCACCTCGCAGCGCCCGAACAATCCTTCCGCTGAGCCGCAGTCGTCGTTCCACATCAACCCGAGGCTGCACATCTTCTACCCAGCCTCCCTACAATAAAAAGCCCCGTCCACTGCGAGCCCGCCACAACGCTCCATCGATCGGATCGATGACGCCGACCATCGTGGACACCGCGGGAAACGCCTGCCTCACCTTCGCCACCAGCGCCTCGCGCACCCGAGGAGCCTTCTCCATCACACTGCCTGCAAACGCAAGCCGGGGCACAAAGGCACCGTCACCGGCAGCCGCGCGCAGACGGCGAATGAGGACACATACAAGGTGCGCCAGCTGGGCGGCCTGTTCCTCCAGAACCTCCGCGGCAACCGCATCGCCCTCCCCTGCACACCGCAACACCACTGGAGTCAGCTGGGAGAAGTCCGGCGCCGGTGTGCGGTTGGCAAACCCCACCAAACCGTCGAAGTCCTGCAATTCCCAGTGGTCCAGCACGGCCTGCAGCAGCTGCGTGGGCCGTTCCTCATCACGCGCCAGGGTCACCGCGCGCACCGCCGCATACCCTACACCATGCCCCGAGCCCTGATCCGCCAGCACCGGCCCCCACCCACCGACGGTGATGACCTGTCCGCCGGGTGCACGTCCGGCGACATTGGAACCCGTGCCCGCCAGCACCAGCAACCCCGGCTCGCCGGGAAATGCCGCATCCAGCGCGATCTCCACGTCCCCCAGTAGCAGCAGGTCGCCGCCCACGCGCTCCTTGATCGCCATGTGCAGAAAATCGGTGACCAGCGGCACCGTTTCTCCGGCCGTGCCGATGCAGATCCGCGCGACGCCTCCAAGTGGAATGCCGCTCTGCTCCGTTAAGGCGCGCAAGGCGCTTTCCAGGTTGTCGAGCGCCGTGGCGCCGTCCGTGCGCATGCGCTTGATCGTGCCCGAACGCACACGCGCGAGTACCCGCGTCTCATCGGCCAACACATAATCCGTCTTGGTTCCACCAGCATCCAGAGCGAGAAAGTACGACATGAGTCCTTATTCCGCCAGTACGGCCTTGCTGAGATTACGCGGATGATCTACATCGATGCCAGCATTCACCGCCATAAAGTAAGCAAACAGCTGCAAAGGCACAACCTCGCTGATCGCCAGCGAGGCTTCCCCTGTGCCCTCGACGCCCACAACATGGGTCGCCAGCTCCGCGACGGCTGCATCGCCGGCATTGGCAACGGCCAGCACCCTGGCACCCTGTACATGCATGTCCCGCATTAGCTGCAAAACCTTCTCGTAACGCTCTACAGAAGCCGCATCCGCCCGGTCCACGGTGGCCAGCATCACCAAGGGCGTGCCTTCACTCAGCAAGGCATTGGGCCCGTGCTTCAGCTCGCCGCTGGGGTAGCCCTCCGCATGCAGGTAGGAGCTTTCCTTCAGCTTCAGCGCACCTTCGCGCGCAATCGGGTAGTGCACGTCACGGCCCACAAAGAGAAAGCTCTTGATGCCGCTGTACTCTGCCGCGATCGCCTCCATCGTTTGAACCCAGCCCGGCAACTGCCGTTCAATGGAGGCCGGCAACGCCCGCAGCGCCGCCAGCTCCGCGCCGAGCTCATCCTCGCGTAAGGTTCCGCGGATCTCGCCTGCCAGCAGCGCCAGCAACGCAACATTCAACAGCTGTGCCGTAAAGCTTTTGGTCGCAGGAATCGCCCGTTCCCGTCCCGCCAAAGTCGGAAACGAGACCGTCGCCTCCCGCGCCATCGTGGACTCGGGCACGTTGGTGATGGCCAGCGCCGGCTGCCCCAGCCGCAACGCCTTGCGCAGCGCCGCCAGCGTGTCCACCGTTTCGCCCGACTGTGAGATCACCAGCATCGCCGCATTGCGCAGGGAACGTCGCGAGCGGTACACGTACTCGCTCGCATATTCCACATCCACCGCGATCCCGCTCTTTTCTTCAATCAGCAGCTCCGCGATCATGCCCGCGTGCCGGCTCGATCCACTGGCGGCCACCACGATCTCACCCCGCGCGCCGCGCAGCCACGCACGCAACGGATCACATTTCTCCGCACGGAAGCCACTCTCGTCAACATATTGCGCCAGCGTGTCCGCCAGCGTCTGCGGCTGCTGGTGAATCTCCCGCAGCATCCAGTGCGGGAAGGGAGCCGGACTTCCAGAATCTGCGGGGCTATCGGATTTTGCGGATTTTGCGGATTTTGCTTGCTCGCTCACAAGGCAACCTCAGAATGTACATTTCGAGTTAAGTTGATCACATTTGAGCGCGATTTGAGCGCATCTGGTGTGAAAGTGTCGAGAGATTGCCGATGCGCTAGACTCCACACGACAACATGTCTGCCAAGATCGACGAACGTGCCGACCGCATTATGAAGGCCCTGCTCCGCGCCGGCGACATCTCCGTCGGCGAACTGGTGGACCGCATCGGCACCTCCGCCCCCAGTATCCGCCGCGACCTTGCGCGGCTCGAAAAGCGCGGCCTTGTGCGCCGCACCCACGGCGGCGTCACGCTCGTCGAGTCCCTCCTTTACGAACCCTTCCGCCACGACACTTCCTTCCAGGCCCGCGAGCTCCGCTTTGCCGAACAGAAGCGCAGCATCGGTCTGGCCGCCGCCGAAATGGTGCAGGAAAAAGAGGTGATCGGCCTCACCGCCGGCACCACCACCACGCAGATTGGACGCTCGCTGCGCCATCGCCGTGGAGTTTCGGTGGTCACGAATGCCGTGAACATCGGCATGGAGCTGTGCAATCAGCCGGCGATAAAGACCATGCTCACCGGTGGCACCCTGGCCTGGGCCTGGACCTTCGCGCTCGCCGGCCAGGCCGCGCTCAATTACCTCAATGGCGTTTATCTGGACCGTGCGTTCATCAGCGTCACCGGCTTTGACCTGGAACGCGGCCTTACCACGCTCGAACCCGAAGAGGCCACCGTCGCGCAGACCATGATCCGCCAGTCACGCAAGGTGATTGTTGTCGCCGACTCGTCCAAGCTGGGGCAGATCAGCCCCGCGCTGATTTGCCCCATCACCGCCATTCACACACTCGTCACGGATGCAGGCATTCCAGCCGAAATCTGCCAGGCGCTCCTCGCCAGGGGCATCGAAGTCGTCCAGGCCTAGAGAGCAGATCAATCCCAAAACCTAATTTCCTGCGGGCACAGCCGGCAGCCCTGCCTCCGCCGCTGTCGGCATCGTGTGATTCGATTGCCAACGGTTGGTGACCGTGTTTAAGTCCTCACCCCGCCGTTGCCAGAGCTGGATGCGCATGTCATACCGCACCAGCACATTATCCAGCCAATATGGCCGGTTTTCTGCCAGCCAGGCGTCCTTGTAAAGATTCTTGAGCATGGAATAGCCGTCGCGCAGGTCCTGGCAGCGGCCGTTCATGCTGGTGATCGAATCCAACAGATCGCGCGCCTCGTTTTGATGGGCCTTGTCGTCGCGCAGGGCATAGGCCTTGGCGTAGGCTGCGATCATTTCGTCGGAGAGTTGAAATTTCATTCCCGTAAAATCGATCCTTCGCGCGCCCAGTTCCATCGCCTTCAACGCATCCTGCTCCCGTAGATCCGGTTCGTTGGCCAGGGTAGTTTCGATCAGCTCGATCGCGTGTTCCGCGTGCAAACGTGCCTGCGGGATCTTTGCTCGCCACTTGTCCGCGAGCTTTTGTCCCTCCGGACTCCAGGGATCGAGCCAGAAGGCGTCATCGCTCACGTCGACAAGATCTTCGGCAGCGATCAACTCGCGCTGCGCTTCGTCGATGCGTCCGCTGGTGTCCCCGAAGAACGTTTCTCCGAAGTTGGCCTGGTACGCCGCGCCGTTGCTGCGCCCGGGCTGCCAGCCGGCAGCGGCGCCGAACAGCATACCGAACCAGTCCTGGTTGAACAGACCCTCGCCATCGTCGTTCCATGCCACGGTGAGTTCACCTGTGCTGCCCAGCCGCTGCCCTGCCTCCACAAAGCCGCTGATGTTATCCAGCGCCGTCTTGCCCAGCGGGTAGACCACGCGCCAGTTCGCATCCCCGGGAGCCACCCATGTTTCCATGCCGGCGTTTTTAAACGGCAGGATATCGCCGTCGTAGCTGTCTTTGTGCCAGTAGATCCAGGGGATGGCGATCATGTCCTTCGGCAGCCCGGGAATGGCCTTGGGGTCTGTCGTCGCGACATCGCCCCAGAACAGCAGGCGACGGTGCAGTGGTGCCAGAGTGGTGTGTATCTGCGTCAGAAAATCTGCGTAAACCGGGCCCAGGCCACGATTATCCACATCGGCTTTTGTACGTCCAGTGCCGAGCTCAAAGGTTTCATCGGCACCCACGTGCAGAAACGGGCTCGGGAAGTCGTTCGCGATCTGTGTGAACCAGTCCAGGATCAGCGGCTGCGTCCCGGCCTGCCCGGGAGCCAGCACGTGGCCATGCGGCGTCTCCGCAAGGTCAGAGTATTTCTCATACTGCAGCACGTGGTGCAGATGCCCGAAGGCTTCCTGCTCCGGTACGACAAGGATGTGCAGCTGCCGTCCGTAGGCGGCCAGCTCCTGCGCTTCGGCACGCGTCAGGGCGCTGCCCGGCGGCGCGGCCAGCGGCTGGTTGCTATACGCCAGCGTGTGTTCGAAGTACGGCGAATACAGGTTGACCTTGTGCGCCGCGAACACCTCAAGCTGGTGCTTCTGAAACGCCAGTGTCGGAAATGGACCGCGGGAAAGATCGTCGTGCAGGCCGCGGTAGCGCATCGCCGGCCAGTCCCGCACGGTTCCCGTCCAGACGGCGGGCTGACCGGCTTGTCGCGCGATCATCTGCTTCAGCGTCTGCGCTCCATAGAACACGCCCGCCGCCGTCTGTCCAATGATGGCTATGGCACCCGGCCGCGAGATCAGGATGTAACCTTCCGCGTGCATGGCCGGTGAAAAGGCCAGCTGATTTTCCCCGAGCAGTTGCCGGGCCTCCGGCGTGTCGTCGCGCAGCAGGCGAACGGTGAGCTCCACGGGGCCGGCGGCGGGCGCCATCAGCAGGCCTCGTGCGCGCAACGTCGTTTCCAGGTTGGCCGCCGCAAAAAAGTCTTCCGCGTCACCGCCCGGGACCTGCACGGTGGCACTGCGCACAACGTTCAATGTGCCGGCATGCACCTCACGTGGCTGCGGCGTGAAAACGGGGGTTGACTGCGGCGTGCTGGCGGCAACGGGGAGCGTGATGGGCAGAAAAAAGCAGAGAGCCGTCACCACAGGAACAGACCTGCGGCGATACCAAACGGACAACAAAGTCACCGAAACCCTCCAGGCAATGTTCAAATGAGCATAAATCGTTCAAACGTGTGAGTATATTTGTCTCTTAGGTGTTCATTCTCAGACACCCCGGGCCGCAACCCACGGCCTCACCTATCCCATTTGGAATTGAGCTTGTGAGCTACCCCTTCACCTTTGAACTTTGCGCAGAAACTCTGGACGCCTGCCGGGTGGCCCGAGCCGGTGGGGCTCATCGTATTGAGCTCTGTACCGATCTCCGCGTCGGTGGTTTAACACCTCCGCTCAGCCTGATAGAGGCGGCGGTGGAATGCAGCGGCTTGCCCGTGCATGTGCTCCTGCGCCCAACGGCCGCGTCGTTCCTCTACTCGGACGAGGTGTACGCCGCTATTGCCAACTCCATGGAGCAGGCAAGGCGTGCGGGCGCGGCGGGATTTGTCCTCGGCCTGCTGGGACCGGACGGTAACGTCGATCGCGAACATACCCGCGCGCTGGTGGAGCTTGCCGGTCCGTTGCCCGTCACGTTTCACCGTGCCTTTGACGCCACCCCGGATCTCGCCGGCGCACTGGAGGACGTGATCTCCACCGGCTGCAGCCGCGTACTCACCTCCGGTGGTGCCGACGAGGTGCTTGGCGGCGCCGCGGCGCTGGCGCGACTCGTCGCGCAGGCCGGATCGAGGATCCAGGTCGCTGTGGGCGGCGGGCTTACGTTGGAAAACGCCGCCGAACTTGTGCACCGGACAGGCAGTCGCCACTACCACGCCTCATTGCGAGCCTCCGCTACCGGTGATCTATCCGATTCGCTGCAGGGCAGAATTGCCGCTATGGTCGGCATTCTTGCCGAGGCGGGGGTCCCGGTCGGTTCCGCTGTCGGCGTGGAGCAACATTGATGCCGCAGACCTTCACGGCGCGCCGTCTGTACACCGCAACAGAATCAGTAGAGTACCCCGTTCTCACGATCGAGGATGGCTGCTTGGTGGGCATCGAAGCCGGCCCGGCAAATGACTCCGAGGAGCTGCTGCTGCCGGCCTTCTTCGATATTCACGTGCACGGCGCGGCGAGCTTTGACTTCATGCGCGCGAACGCGGCTGAAATCGACGCGGTCGGGCGCTTTTTAGCCACAAAAGGCGTCGCTTTCTACCTGCCGACAACGTTGACAGGACCCCTCGACACCACCCTGCGCGCGCTCGAAACCCTTGCCACTGCAATCCACCGGCAGACCCCTCCCGATGTGGCCAAGCCGCTCGGGATCAATCTGGAAGGCCCGTTTCTGTGCCCCGCAAAGCGCGGCGCACATCCGCTGGACCAGCTTCGCGCTCCCAGCATTGAGCTTCTGAGCCGCTTTCAGGAGGCCGCCGCCGGCCAAATTCGCCTGATAACGATTGCGCCGGAGATGCCGGGTGCGCTGGAGGTGATCGCCTACGCTGCGGCGCAAGGCATTCGCGTGAGTCTTGGCCACAGCAATGCGACCGCGGCCCAAACCGAAGCCGCCATTGCCGCCGGTGCCGTGAGCGCAACGCACACCTTCAACGCCATGCGCGCGCTCGATCACCGTGAACCGGGTATCGCCGGTACCGTGCTGGATCGTGACGACCTCTTCGCTGAGGCCATTGTCGACGGCGTTCACGTGCACCCGGCGCTGGTGCGGTTGTGGTTTCGCAGCAAGGGCGCCGACCGTGCCATCCTGATCACCGATGGCATGTCCGCCACCGGCATGGGCGACGGCACGTTCATGCTGGGCGACTTGTCCGTGGAGGTGCGTGACGGTGTCTGCCTGTCCAACGGTGTGCTGGCCGGCAGCGTGCTCACACTGGACCGTGCGGTCGCCAACCTGCGCGAGATCACCGGGACCGCCCTGCCTGTCGCGGTGCGGCTTGCCTCGCGCAACCCCGCCCGCATGCTCGGTCTGGAGCGCGAGGTGGAGTGCGTCGTGGGTACAGCCGCAAACTTTAACATCTACGATGAGGCCGGAAAGCGCCGCGGCAGCCTGCTTCACGGACGCCGTTTGCCAGCCTAGGCTGTGTCTTCGTTGTCCTTGCCGCAGCATCTGCGTCTGTCAACGGCCTTGTCTTCGCGCACTCCGCTTAAAGCAGCGGCGCCGGGGCCGGTTGAAGTCTTTGTGCCGGCTTATGCCCGTACAGCGCGAAAAACAGGATGTACAGGTAGCAAGCCAGCACGACCAGAAAACTTCTCTGGTAGCCGAAACGGTCGGCCAGCAGGCCCTGAATCTCTGGAATTACAGCACCGCCGACCACCATCGTGACCAGCAGGCCGGAGGCCTGGCTCGTAAGCCGTCCCAGCCCCTCCAGCGACATCGGAAAAATACACGGCCACATCACGGAGTTGAACAGACCGCAGGAGACCAAAGCCCACAACGCGACCGGACCGTGCCCCACAATGGCTGTCGTGATAAAGACTACGGCCAGCAAGGAGACAAACGTAAGCGCATGTGCCTGACGCACGCGGCGCAGGGCAAAGAAACCGATCAGCCGTGCCACCATCGCACCGCCCCAGTACAGCGAAACGTAGTGTGCGGCCTCGCTGTGGCTCATGCTGCCCATGGAGGGCTGACCGAGGTAGTTGATCAGCAGGCTGCCGATGGCCACCTCGGCGCCGACGTAGGTGAAGATGCCCACGGCGCCGAAGCGCAGATGGCGAAAACTCCAGGCGCTTTCACCCGAGCCGGCCGAGGCGCTGGCATCCGCTGTGCTTGATGTCAGCAAGACCGGCAGGTGCACAAGCCTGGTCAGCAACGCCATCGCAAAGGCCAGCACCGCCAGAATCAGGTACGGTTTGCGCACGGATTGCGCCAGCGCCGCTGTGCTCGCTCCCGCGGCGATGAAGATGAACACCGCACCGACCTTGGGCGCAATGGTGCCGGCCAGCGAATTGAAAAAGCCGGCGAGATTTAACCGTGAAGCCGCCGTCTCCGGAGAGCCCAGTGCGCCCAGGTACGGGTTGATGGCCACCTGCAGCAGCGCCAGACCGCAGCCCACGATAAACAGTGCCAGCAAAAACAGCGGATAGGTGATCAGCAGAGAAGCCGGCAAAAACAGCAGAAGACCACAGCCCATCACCGTCAGCGCGATCGAGATGCCGGACTTGTAGCCGACTCGCCCGACGATCCAGCCGGAAGGCAACGAGAGCAGGAAATAAGCGCCAAAGAAGGCGAACTGCACCAGCAGTGCACGGAAGTTGGAGAGATGAAAGAGGTCTTTGAAGTGCGGCACAAGCACGTCATTCATCGCCGTGATGAAGCCGATGCCGAAGTACAGCGAAACCATCAACACGAGGGCGATTGTGTAGCTCTGGCCTACTGTTCCGGACACAACCGGTCTTGCCTCTTGCACACCACCAACGGCCATTCGAACTCCTGGAAAGAGATCCGTGCCGGCCCGGAGAGGGCACGCACGGAAAGGTTCATCAGCAGCTTATCGCAGAGTTGATCAGATCGGCTGGAAATGACCAAAGCTGGAGCGCTGCACAGGGATTCACTCCCCAGCCCGAGTTCCTTAACCACTCCATGGCGTACATCTGGTCGATCTTTTCAGATCGTTCCCGTTGCGCTGCACGAGTCGCAACGCGAACGTTCGGCCGGCCGGCGTTCCCTATGGAGTTATGCGGCGGCACTAAGCGACCGGCAGACTAAAGGTGAAGACCGAGCCGTGGTTTGCCTGACTGGTGACGGTCAGTGTTCCGCGGTGCGAATCAAGAATCGCCCGGCTGATAGCTAACCCCATGCCGGTTCCCGGCGCGCTGCTGTTTTGCAGCCGCGAACGGTAGAGTTTGTCAAAGATGAGCGACTGTTCCGAAGGGTCAATGCCGATACCGCGGTCCGCTACGCTGGTCAAAACGAATTCACCCTTCTGCTCCGCCGACAGAAAGATCGGTGAACCTGGTTGCGAATACTTGGCGGCGTTTTCAAGCAGGTTGCACAGGACCTGCTCGATCATGCGGTGATCGGCGACGACCTTTGGCAGCGACGGAAGATGGATCTCCACCGGATGCGCATTGCCGACCCAGGAGCAGTTCTCCTGCGCCTGTTGCACGAGCTCGGTCAGCGCCACCGGCTGCAGGTTCATGTGCACCTCACGCGCCTCGATCTGAGCCATCTCCACGGCTTGCCCCACAAGGCGGTTCAGCCGATCCGCCTCTTCGTCGACAATGGTCAGCAGCTCGCGTTGATTTTCGGCGCGTATGTCGCTGATGCTGAGAAGGCTGCTGGCCGCGCCCTTGATCGCGGTCAGGGGCGTACGGAGTTCGTGCGTGATGGAATCGAGAATCAGGGAACGAAGCCGCTCGCTTTCCTTGCCGGCTTCGTTGCGTGCCACGTCCTCAAGGGCCTGTGCACGGTCGAGAGCAATCGAGACGAGTCCACCCACGGCCTCGTATGTTTCAGGAGAGAGACGAACATGGTCAAGCAGCAGGATGCCCCTCGGTCGAACGCCTGCCTTGATCGGGATGCGTGACTCACCGTCCGGCGTGGTCTCCGGGCTGGAAAGGCTCAAGGCAAGCTGGCGAAAATGGGGAACCTCAACATTGAGAGAGGGCCGAATCCCTTCGCAGTAGAGGCGGTCTCCCTCCAGCAGATAGAGCACGGCGGAGGAGGTCTGCATAATGCGGCGGATCACCGTGGGAAGGCTGTTGACCAGGTCGACCACTTTGTCGGTCTGCAAGAGTTCGCGGCTAAGACTGAACAGAACCTCAACCTCATGTTGGCGTGCCCGGGCCTGCGCGGCTTCGCGGCGTGCGCGCTGCGAAAGCCTGCTGCCGATGACACCAGTTGCCAGAAAAGCAAACAATGCCAGCCAGTTCTGCGGATCCGCTATGGTAAAGGTGCCCACCGGCGGCAAAAAGTAGTAGTTATAAAGAGCGGTGGCAACCAGCGAGATCACGACCGCATGCTGCAGGCGCCAGCGAGCGGCCAGCAGCAGGATATAAAGAATCAGCGTGAGCGCAACGGTGGTGGGGTTGACCTGAGCCCAGCGCCGGTAGACAAAGACGATCCCGGCAAGAGCGCCTAAAGCCGCGATCCACTGGGCGACGGCATGGAATCGTCGCGAATGCATGAGGGTATTCTACGGCGTGCCGACCGAACGAGACACAACACGCAAGACACCGGAAGACTGGCTGCGAACCGCCGAGGCCGAGCCGACTCGCGGGCGGCTGAAGGTGTTTCTCGGCTACGCGCCCGGCGTGGGCAAAACGTACTCCATGCTGAGCGAGGGGATTCGCCGCCACAGCCGCGGGGAAGACGTGGTGATCGGTGTCGTTGAAACACATGGCCGCGCCGGCACTGCAGAGCAGGCTGGAAAGCTGGAAGCCCTGCCGTTGCGGGCGCTGGACTATAAAGGCACTCTCTTCACGGAGATGGACGTGGATGTGGTGCTGGCCCGGGCGCCGCAGGTAGTGCTGGTGGATGAGCTGGCCCACAGCAACATCGAGGGTAGTCGCTTCCCCAAACGTTATGAGGATGTATTCCTGCTGCTGGAGAACCGCATTGATGTGCTGAGCACGATTAATATTCAGCATGTCGAAAGCCTGGCGCCGCGGGTACAGTCGTTGACCGGTATCTCTGTCCGCGAGCAGGTGCCTGACTGGGTGTTGGATCGCGCCGACGAAATTGTGCTGAGCGATCTTACGCCGGAGGCCTTGGTCACCCGCATGCGCCGAGGCGATATCTACCCGGAGGATCGGGTCGAGCGCTCACTGGCCAACTTTTTTCGCCGCGGAAACCTCATCGCACTGCGCGAAATGGCGCTGCAACGCGTGACGCGCGCCGTAGATCGAACCCTCGATGACTACGTGAAGCGCAAGCATCTGGGCTCGCACTGGGCCGTGGCCGAAAAGATCGCTGTGTGTGTCAGTTCCAACGCGCAGGCGCGTGATCTGATCGCCCGGGGCGCCCGCCTGGCTGACGCGCTTGGCGGCGAGCTGTACGTCGTGCATGTGGCCAAGGACCAGGACGAGGAGAAGGAGCGCAGGCAGTTACTGGAGAGTAGCCTGCAGTTCGCGGCCAATCTCGGCGCGGAGGTAATCACGCTGCAAGGCAAGGACACGGCCCGGACGACGGCGCTGTTTATGCGGGAACGGCGTATTACGCAGGCCATCGTCGGACGTTCCGCCACGCACGGCTTTCGGTCGTACCTGTATTACTTTGCGCTGCAGCGATTTATGGCTGAGTCGCCCCATGTGGATCTACACATCGTCACCCAGGAAACAATGTGAACGGCACCGACAGCCGTCGTCTCAGTTATGTGGAATCTGTTCTCTCAATCCGATACGCTTCCGTCGCCACTCTTGGCCCGGAGAGAAGCATGCTGGAGCACGAAGCAGAACGCTGGCTGTCCATACAACAGAACCTTGGGAAAGCTGCGAACACCCTGATTGCCTACCGCCGCTCCTTGAAGTGCTACGGCAGCTTCTGTATAGAACTGCAGCGTCCCGTTTACGAAGCCACGAAGGAAGATATCGCTCTCTTCGTTCGATCAATGACTGCTTTTCGTCTTCCTGCTAGCAGGAAGACGAAAAGCGAGCGAGCGGGAATGGCCAATAGCACGATCAGGCTGCGGTTAACGGCGGTCCGCCTCTTCTATGACCACCTCGTCGAGGAGGGGCTCAGACCAGATAATCCAGTCGGACGTGGGCGGTACACGCAACGTGGCGGCTTCAGGGGTGCCCGGCCGCGCGCCCTCGTGCCACGCTTTACCGCTCTGCCATGGATTCCTGCGGACGCTGAGTGGAAGCACATGCTCCAGATAGCCAGGTTTGAGCCGCTTCGGAATCGGGTCATGCTCGCACTAGCCTATGACGCCGGACTTCGCCGTGAAGAGCTCTGCCTGCTCGCAACCGGTGACATTGACCCGGCTCATCGCCTACTGACCATCCGAGCGGAAACGACCAAGTCACGTCGAGGCCGGGTCGTCCCATATTCCGAGGCAGCTGGGAGCTTGCTCTCTGCATACCTAGCACACCGGCGAACCCCTCACCCGGTCGCGAGGAACGCTGTTCGTTTCGGAGTCGCGGCGCAACGCTGGTAGCCCACTGACCTTTTGGACCTGGTCGAAGGTCGTGCACGCGCTTGCGGAACGTGCTGGCTTGCCCCAGTTGAGTACTCACACCTTCAGGCATCTCTGCCTGACTGACCTTGCTCGCGCCGGCTGGGATCTGCACGAGATCGCCAGCTTCGCCGGCCATCGCAACACCAGCACCACTTTGATCTACATCCACCTCAGCGGTCGTGAGCTATCCGTAAAGATCGCGAAAGCCTCCCTTCACGCG
>CAXSBL010000002.1:0-14224 GCA_964235515.1 uncultured Bryocella sp. | reverse complement strand
CCACCTCAGCGGTCGTGAGCTATCCGTAAAGATCGCGAAAGCCTCCCTTCACGCGACGAGAATGACTGAAGCAGCGGGGATTCTGCAATGATCGACATCCACGGCTATGACCGCAGGCATGCGCTCTTGAGCAGCGAGTTGCACCACATGCAGCTGCTGGTCGCTCGGGCCCAGCAAGGAAGCAAAGGATGGCACAAGGAGGCCCGACCAGCCCTTGAGCGGCTGCTTCACCCGTTGGAAGATGTGCTGGACCACTTGGGAGCGGTAAACACGGTCAAGCGGAAGTACACCATCCGAACCACTGTCATCTGCCTCCTCATACGGGCGATGGTGCGCTATGAAAGGAGCTTCTGGGCATTCTTTCCAGAAGCCTGGCTCGAGTTACTGGGCGCCGACTACTACGCGTACGTTCGCGTCCATGGTGTCACCGCAAATGCAAGGCACCAACTCATCGCCACTGCGTATCTGTTTTGTGGTTTCCAGGAGCTGGCAGGTCTGGGACGGCTTGCGTTCCCCGCGCTTGCGAGGAAGATATTTGGAACAGAAGCTTTCGATGCGGTGATCGACGAGATGAAGGCGGACCTGGTGACGTGGGGCTACTCGCGAAAGGGCAACATAGTCGGTCTCCGCTGCGCTCTCGCCGAAGCAATGCTCGCATCGCGCAGTCTTCACCTTCCGGATCTAAAGGCCGAAACTCTGGATTGCCTGTACCGGGCGGCCGACGCGAAGATCACCCGGCGCGGCCTCACTATCCTTTCGTATGTCCTGGTTCGACGTGGCATCCTCCAGAAGCCGCTCGGCCGAGATGGGCAGATTGAGCGTCAGCAGAGCATCGCCCATCGGCGCATACTCGAAGGTGTCCCTGTTGTCTGGCGCGAGTGGTGTGAGCGATGGTTCGCGGCAACCACACTGCAGCCAAGTAGCCGAATCGGCGGCCTGTATCGACTTTCAACATAGGTCGATGGCTTGCTCAAAGCGGTTACGGATGTGAGCCTGCAGACTGGACCCGAGAAGTCGCCGCCGCTTACGTCGCAGCAGTTGATCGATCAAAAGTCGGTCAGTGGTCGACAGGTGCTGGCACACCACGCTTACAGGCCGGTGCGCCTTTCAAGCCCGCCACGAAAGCGTCGGCACTCACCGCCCTCCGACGCTTCTTCTGTGATTGCCAAGAGTGGGGATGGATTCCGACCCGCTTCAACCCCTATCAGGCGCTTGCGACGCCACGCTCGGTCCGCTGTCTCATTGGCCCGGACCCAAGGATCATTCAGGATGATGTCTGGGCAAAGCTCCTCTGGGCAGGTCTCAACCTCAGCGATCAGGAGCTGTCAAAACCAAACGATCTGGAAGCTCGCGGTGACGGTCATTTCTATCCAACCACCATGGTGAAGGCTTTGGCGCTGATATGGCTGTTCTCAGGCCTGCGCCGCAACGAGATCGCCCGACTCCGCGTCGGCTGCATACGCTGGCAGGACGGCGAAGAGAAGCCGGGCAGCCAGCCGGTGTGCTTCCTGCATGTCCCTGTGAACAAGACGGGGACCGCATCTTCTAAGTCAGTTGACGGCATAATGGGCCGAGCAGTCGAACTCTGGGAGCAGATGCGCCCACCGCAACCTGCTTCGCTCGATCTAAAGACAGGCGAGCAGGTACACCGGCTCTTCTCGCATCGCGGTCGGGGAGTTTCGCCTCAATACATAAACCATGTTGTCATTCCCTTGCTCTGCCGGAAGGCAGCCGTACCGCTTGAGGATGCTCGCGGCCGCATTTCCAGCCATCGAGCCAGGGCCACCATAGCTTCTCAGCTCTACAATGCGAAAGAACCGCTCAGCCTGTTCGAACTACAGGAGTGGCTCGGTCACAGCTCTCCCGAATCGACGCGCCATTACACAAAGATCACGCCAACGAAACTGGCAAAGTCCTACCAGGATGCGGGCTACTTCGCTCGGAACGTCAGAGCCGTCGAGGTCCTCATCGATCAGGATGTGGTCAGACGCGGAAACCCACCCAACGAACCGTGGAAGCTCTACGACCTAGGCCACGGCTATTGCTCCCACGACTTTTTCGACCAGTGCCGCACCGAATGGCCTGTGCTCGTTGCGACTTCTACGTGCCGAAGCAGTCCAGCAAGGCCCAAAGCATCGAAGCGAAAGCCAATCTGCTACGGCTTACTCAAGAGATTCCATTGAACGAGGATGAGCTGCGGGCCGTAGAGGACGGCATCGCCGGACACGAGAGGCTCGTCGCCAAGCTTGTTTCATGCCCCACTCCGGCTCTGAATGATTACTGACGATATTGCGACTTGTGGATACCTTTTCTCCATTGCACCCGGCGATGTTGACAACATACTGTCTATAGGGACAACATACTGTCAGCAAGTTGACTGGAAGACCAGTTGTAGCAGGCCGTAGATCACTGAGTGATGGAGCGGTGTGCAAGAGAGGTAACGCCATGCAGCTTAGAGAGAAATACATCGCAGTCACGGGTGGGACGGCAGGGACCGGGTTGGCAATTGCTCGCGCTTTGAACGCGGCAGGAGCAAGGGTCCTCATCATCGGCCGTAACAAAACACGTCTGTCCGAGCTGGGGCATAACGGATTCGCTACGCTGGCGGCTGACATCGCCCAGAAATCCGAACGGGACAGGGTACTGGCCTACCTCAAGGACGGCGGTCAAGCCTTGGACGTCTTTGTAAACAACGCTGGAAGCATGACGTCTATCGCACTCGCGAGTGGAAGCGCACAATCGCTCATGCAGGGAGATGGAGCTGAACCTGAACGCACCCATCAACTTCTGTCTTGAGTTGCTTCCGTCGTTGCTCAAGCGTCCAGAGGCTGCATTAGTGAATGTCACGACAGGGCTGGTGTATGCACCGATGTTTAACTCACCAGCCTACTGCGCTTCAAAAAACGGGCTGCACGCGTTCACGCAGTCTCTTCGCTATCAAACAAAGGGCAGCTCGGTCAGGGTTCTTGAGGTTTTACCACCGCTTGTCGATACTGACTTGGTTAAGCACGTGAAAGCTTCAAAAGCCAAACCTGAAACCGTCGCCAAAGCCCTAGTGAAGGGACTGCAGGGCGACGCGACGGAACTCCGGATCGGCCAGGTGAAAGCACTTTACTTTATGTCGCGTCTGGCACCGAGGATGGCAAGTAACCTCATCAACAAGGGTCAGGACATCCCGAACATCACGGCCTAGCTTTGGGACGTGCACAGTTTCGAACTTCAGAGTGGTGAGCAATCATGGCAGACAGGTACTACACCGGGCCGGTTTCCGATCATTTCGACGGGCTTCGCTTCTACAATCGAAACTCAAAGCTGGCCGATAAGTCTTTATTGGAGGTGTTGCGGTGGACGATCAGCCGCAAGCCTCCACCCTGGCCGGATGTTCTGGACTCCATCACGGGCATCAAGCCCGAACCGGTTGTGCACGGCCTCAGGGTCACCCATATCGGGCATGCGACCACGCTGCTTCAGACCGCAGGGCTCAACATCCTGATCGACCCGGTGTACGCCGAACGCGCAAGTCCCGTTTCATGGTCAGGACCACGGCGCAAGACACCGCCCGCGGTGGCATTTGCCGACCTTCCCAAAATCCATGTCGTTCTAATCTCTCACAATCACTACGACCACATGGACTTGAAATCGCTTCATGCGATCTGGCTGCGGGATCGGCCCAGAATCCTGATGCCTTTAGGAAATGCAGGCTTTCTGCAAAAGAAACATCCTGAGGTAGAGATCGAATCGGGCGACTGGTGGCAGCAGTTCTCGCTTGCCAATCACACGCAAGTGACTTTGGTGCCCTCGTACCACTGGTCGTCTCGGAAGATCGGGGATTACCGCAAAGCTCTGTGGTGTGGCTTCGTTCTGGAAACGCCACATGGAAACATCTACCTGGCGGGCGACACGGCATACCGGGATGGAGAAGTGTTTCGCAGGATAAGAGAACGTTGGCAATCGTTCGTCTTGGCTCTCCTACCCATCGGAGCCTACGAACCTCGCTACTTCATGCAGTCTCAGCACACGAGTCCTGAAGAAGCGGTGCAGATTGCCCTGGACACAGGAACGACCGCTGCGCTGGGCATCCATTGGGGAACGTTCCCCCTTGCTGATGAACCTTATGCTGAACCAGCCGAGCGCTTTTCCAAAGCTCTGCACGATCAGGAACACACGGGCCTTTCAGGGAAGCCGCTCAAACCCGGTGATTGCTGGCAACTCCATGCCGAACCGATCTCCTCCAAAGCCGCTACTCTGGAGAAAGCATCCCTCAGCTAGGGAGCATTCACCCGCAAGGCTCGATCGCCATGGCACAACCCACCTACCCGGAAGCCGAGAACGAGATCACACAGCTGATTCTGAGTGTCTTTCAGTTCAATGCCGCCCTGCTTACGGCAGGCGACCGCCTCACCGCTCCTATCGGGCTTACGAGTGCGAGATGGCAGGTGCTCGGGACTGTCGCGACGACACCGATTCCATTGACCGTAGCGGGCCTTGCGAAATCCCTCGGTTCGAGCAGGCAGAATGTGCGGGTCATTGTCAGGGAGCTAGAGGCTGCCGGAATGGTTCGGTTAGCGGATAACCCGAATCATCAACGCGCCAGCTTGGTCATTCTGACACCCAAAGGCAAGAAGTCGAGCGACGCCACAAAGGATCTCCAAGGCCCGTTCGCTGAGGAGCTGAGCAAAGGCCTAAGCCCGAAGCGTATGAAGGACTGTGGCGATTTGCTCCGAACCCTGCTTGCCCGTTTACGTGCCCAGAATGATGTTGCCTAAAGGCTGCGTATAAGTAGCAAACCGTAGCACAGGCAAATAGGTCCTGAGAAATGCCATTCTCGCCATTTGGTAGCTACCCGACAGATTTCACTTGAAAAGTCGACCAAAGTTTGACGTCTGCGCAGATTCCACATAATCGCTAGCCCAAGAAACTTACAACTTCTTTACGGCTTCCCTACGGACTTCCTATGCTCCGCAGGCATGATATAGAGGAACGACACGGTGCTCTCCGCTGCCTGCTTCTGTGAAGCTGCGGCGATTGCGCGAGAGCCCGCAACGGAGGACTGTTCCATGCTCGATCTCCTTGCTCTGGTTTCCATCGGCCTGCTCTTTGGCCTTAGTGCAGCGTATCTGTACGGCTGCGAGCACCTCAAGGGGAGCCAGTCATGATCTTGGATATCGTGCTGCTTGTCCTGTCGGCGTTGCTGATGGTGTACCTCGTCTTCGCTCTGCTTCGCCCCGAAAAATTCTAAAAGGTTGTAGACCATGACTCTGAATGGCTGGCTTCAAATTGGCCTGTTCATTGCTGCTGTTCTTCTGCTCGCAAAGCCGATGGGCACGTATATGACGGCCGTATTCGAGCGTCGCAAGACGTTTCTCGATCCACTTTGCAACCCCTGCGAGCGCCTGCTCTACCGGCTTACCGGCATCAACGCCGAGCAGGAGATGACCTGGGGCGAATACGCGCTGGTGATGCTTACCTTCAGCGCCGCTTCGTTGTTGCTCACCTACATTGTCGAGCGACTGCAGGGCCTGCTGCCGCTGAACCCGCAACACCTGCCCGGCGTTGAACCGATCCTGGCGCTGAACACCGCAATCTCTTTCACCACGAACACGAATTGGCAGAGCTACGCGCCTGAGTCGACGATGAGCTATCTCACACAGATGCTCGGCCTGGCTACGCACAACTTCTGGTCGGCTGCGGTTGGGCTGGCGTTGGCTATCGCGTTTGTGCGCGGCATTGCCCGGCGCGAGCAAAAAACACTCGGCAACTTCTGGGTAGATCTTACGCGTGGCACCCTCTGGATCCTGCTGCCTATCTCCGTGATCTTTGCTCTGGTGCTTGTGTCGCAGGGCGTTGTGCAGAACTTCAAGCCTTATGACACGGCGAAGCTCGTCGAGACGCAACACGTGAATGGCGCCGATGGCAAGCCCTTGACCCTGAGCACCCAAACGATCGCCCAGGGACCGGTTGCCTCGCAGGAAGCGATCAAGATGCTGGGAACCAACGGCGGAGGCTTTTTCAACGCGAACAGCGCCCACCCGTTTGAGAACCCGACACCGCTCAGCAACTTTTTGGAAATGTTGTCGATTTTCCTGATCCCCGCAGGCCTATGCGTCACGCTGGGACAAATGGTCGGTTCGCCGAAGCATGGATGGGCTGTGCTCGCCGCCATGGTGGTGCTGTGGTTTGCCGGGACGTTCACGACGTTCTGGGCCGAATCGCACGGCAATCCACAATTTCACAATGTGGATGCGCGCATCTCGCAGACGCAGGCGGGCGGCAACATGGAAGGCAAGGAAGTCCGCTTCGGTATCGCGAACTCCGCCCTATTTGCCACTGTTACCACGGACGCAAGCTGTGGTGCGGTCAACTCCATGCATGACAGCTTCACGCCGCTGGGCGGGATGGTGCCGCTAACGAATATCCTGTTGGGCGAAGTGGTTTTTGGCGGTGTGGGCGCGGGTCTCTACGGCATGCTGGTCTTTGTGGTGATGGCCGTTTTCATCGCGGGCCTGATGGTTGGGCGTACGCCGGAATATCTGGGCAAGAAGATTGAAGCCTACGACGTTCAGATGGCCATGCTGTACCTGCTCATCTTTCCTCTGATTATCCTGGGGTTTTCGGCGGTCGCGATCTCCATGCCGCAGTTGGGACTATCTAGTCTGGCGAACCACGGACCGCATGGCTTGAGTGAAATTCTCTATGCGTATACTTCGGCCACGGGAAACAACGGCTCTGCCTTTGCGGGTCTGAATGCGAATACGCACTGGTTTAACTATTCGCTCGCGGTCGCGATGTTCATCGGTCGATTCCTGATGATCATTCCAATGCTGGCCATCGCAGGCAGCTTGGCTGCAAAGAAGAGTGCGCCTGCCTCCGCCGGTACATTTCCTGTCACGACGCCGCTGTTTACCGTCCTGCTTACGGGCGTCATTCTGATCGTTGGCGCGCTGACGTTCTTTCCCGTGCTTTCCCTCGGGCCCGTGCTGGAGCACCTGTTGCTGCGGGCAGGACAACTGTTTTAACGCGCCTCATTTAACACGACGTGAGGTGGCGGGAGAAGACTATGTCACAAGCAAAACGCCGGTCGCTGTTTGACCGCAAGATCGTTCGCCGGGCCTTTGTGGATGCCCTGGTCAAACTCAACCCGCGTGTGATGATGCGCAATCCTGTGATGTTTGTGGTGGAGCTCGGCAGCGTGCTCACCACGGTGTTGCTGCTCATCAATCTCGCTACCCGGCATGGTCACTTCCGCTTCGATCTGCAGATCACTCTGTGGTTGTGGTTCACCGTGATGTTTGCGAATTTTGCCGAGGCTATGGCGGAGGGACGCGGCAAGGCGCAGGCCGATGCCCTGCGGCAGGCCAAGTCGGAGACCACCGCCTTTCGTCTCAATCAGGCCGGCGAGGTGGAGGAGACACCCAGTTCGCAGCTGCGGGCAGGCGACCGGGTACGCATCACGGCAGGGCAGATGATTCCGGGCGATGGTGAGGTGATTGAAGGCGTTGCCTCCGTGGATGAAAGCGCCATTACGGGTGAGTCGGCACCTGTGATTCGCGAGGCAGGTGGGGATCGCTCGGCAGTTACGGGAGGAACCCGCGTTCTCTCTGATGTGCTTACCGTGCGCATCACTTCCAATCCCGGTGAGACGTTTCTTGATCGCATGATTGCACTCGTAGAAGGGGCTGAACGACAGAAGACTCCCAACGAAATCGCCTTGAACATTTTGTTGGCGGGGCTGACCATCATCTTTCTGCTGGCCGTGGTGACGTTGCAGCCGTTTGCGATCTACTCCGGTGCGCCGCAGACGGTCTTTGTGCTGATCTCTTTACTGGTTTGTCTGATCCCCACCACCATCGGAGGTCTGCTTTCTGCCATCGGTATCGCGGGAATGGATCGCCTCGTGCAGCACAACGTGCTGGCTACCTCCGGCCGAGCCGTTGAAGCGGCGGGCGATGTGAACACGCTGCTGCTGGACAAGACGGGCACGATCACCATTGGCAATCGGCAGGCTACCGAGTTTCTGCCGGGGCCGGGAGTCTCGGCGGATCAACTCGCGGATGCCGCACAGCTTTCTTCGCTGGCGGATGAGACGCCGGAGGGTCGCTCCATCGTGGTGCTCGCCAAGGAGCGCTACAACTTGCGCGGCCGCGAACTGGCGCAGCTGAACGCAGAGTTCATTGAGTTTTCCGCAACCACGCGCATGAGCGGCATTGAGGTGGAGGGCCGCTCCATCCGCAAGGGCGCGGTCGACGCCATCACACAGCACCTTAAAGAACACGGCGCACCCATGCCCGAGCAGGTGCGCAACTCCGTGGAGGAGATCGCCCGCAAGGGCGGAACACCGCTGGTAGTGGCTGAAAATGGCCGCGCCCTTGGCGTGATCTATCTCAAGGACATCGTGAAAGGCGGCATGAAGGAACGCTTCGAGCAGCTGCGTGCCATGGGCATTCGCACGGTGATGATCACCGGCGACAATCCATTGACCGCGGCGGCTATCGCGCGCGAGGCCGGTGTGGATGACTTCCTTGCTGAGGCCAAGCCGAAGGACAAGATGGATCTGATCAAGCGCGAGCAGGCCAGCGGCAAGCTTGTCGCGATGACCGGCGACGGCACGAACGATGCGCCCGCGCTGGCGCAGGCTGACGTCGGCGTTGCGATGAACTCCGGGACACAGGCAGCGAAGGAGGCCGGCAACATGGTCGATCTCGACTCCAATCCGACCAAGTTGATCGAGATCGTCGCGATCGGTAAACAACTCCTGATGACCCGTGGCGCGCTGACTACATTTTCCATCTCTAACGACGTGGCAAAGTATTTCGCCATCATTCCGGCCATGTTTGCCGGTGTCTTTCCCGTGCTGAATGCGCTGAACATCATGCACCTGCACAACGCGGAGTCTGCCGTGTTGTCCGCGGTCATCTTCAACGCTCTGATCATCATTGGCCTGATACCCCTGGCACTGCGTGGCGTGAGCTACCGGCCCATGTCGGCGGCGGCGCTGCTGCAGCGCAACCTGCTGGTATATGGTCTGGGCGGCATTCTGGTGCCGTTCGTCGGCATCAAGGTGCTGGACATGCTGATCGTGGCTCTACATCTGGCATAAGTGAGGCTTCTTATGAAACGGCATATCGTTACGGCTTGTCTTTATACCCTGATCACCGGTGTGCTGCTAGGCATCGTCTACCCGCTCGTGATCACCGCAATCGCGCATGTCACGATGGCCAACAAGGCCACGGGACAGCTGTTGACTGCAAACGGCGACGTCATTGGGTCGGCTTTGATCGGCCAGCCCTTCACTGGTCCCGGATATTTTCACAGCCGGCCGTCGGCGGCGGGCACGGGGTATGATGCTTCCGCTTCGTCCGGGTCTAACTATGGTCCGACAAATACAGCGCTGGTGCAGCGGGTGGCTTCCAGCGTGAAAAGTGAATCCGCGGGAACGCCTGTCCCTGTCGATCTGGTGACGGCTTCCGGTTCGGGACTGGATCCCGATATCACCCCTGCCGCGGCAATGTATCAGGTGACGCGCGTCGCGGGCGAACGGCACCTTTCGGTGGCGGCGATTGAGAAGCTTGTTCAGAAGGGAATCACCCCAAGGCAGTTCGGTCTGTTGGGAGAACCGCGAGTGAATGTGCTTCGGCTGAATCTGGCCTTGCAAGACCTAGCCAAGGCGCAAACTACTCCCGTGCGGTGACCACGATTGCGCCCGTAGTACCCAAAAAGAAGTCAGGTGCCGGCTGGAAGTAGTGAACGAAGGTCATACATCGTAGCCTCGCAAGCTGGTGTCCGCAGCCCGGATGTGCTCCACGTCAGGGGCGCCTCCGGGCTGCGGAGCTTTGTCTGGTGTGTCGTGTTCATACGCGGAAGCGCCTTTGCTGGCAGAATATGGTTGCGGGCCAAAGCGGCGGAGAACGATACTGGCCGCCCGAGTTCGCGATTGTGATAGAAGGCAGGATGGAACGTTCATGGAGTTGACCCAGCAAAGCATTGCAAGGAAAGACGGGCAGCATACTTCCGTTGATGCACTCCGTGCGTCGTTTTTGAGCCATCTGACGCGCACGGTAGGGCGTCTGCTGGATGTCTCCACCGATTTGGAGCAATACCACGCCCTGGCGCACGTGGTGCGCGATCAGGTGATGGATAACTGGATTCGTACAATTCAGTGCTACCGCGAAGAAGATGTCCGTGTGGTCTGCTATCTCTCGGCGGAGTTTCTGCTTGGGCCGCACCTGATGAACGATCTACTGAATCTTGGCCTTACAGACACCTGCGCCAAGGCACTCGAATCGCTTGGCCTGAGCTTACAGACACTGGCCGAACAGGAGCCGGAACCTGGCCTGGGAAACGGTGGCCTGGGCCGTCTGGCGGCTTGCTATATGGACTCCATGTCGACGCTGGGCGTGCCGGCGATCGGCTACGGCCTGCGGTATGAGTTCGGTATCTTTCGCCAGGAACTGCGGGAAGGCTGGCAGGTCGAGCACTCGGACAAGTGGTTGCAATTCGGCAATCCGTGGGAAATTCCCGTGTCGGATGCCTCCTGTCAGGTTCAGTTTGGCGGGCATACCGAGACATTCAAGGATGAGAACGGCAAGCTGCGCTGGCGTTGGCTGCCCGATCACACGGTGATGGGTGTTCCCTATGACACCCCCATCCCAGGCTTTCGCAATGCCGTAGTAAACCGGCTGCGGCTATGGAAGGCTGAAGCGGTCGACTCATTTGATTTCGCGGCGTTTAACACGGGCGATTACATGGGTGCGGTCCGCAGCAAGATGTCTTCGGAGACGATCTCGAAGGTGCTGTATCCGAATGATGAGACGTTGGGTGGCAAGCGCCTTCGCCTGATGCAGCAATACTTTTTCACCTCCTGCTCCCTGCAGGACATGCTCCGCCTGCATCTGCTGGCCCGGCCCACGGTGCACGACTTTGACGCAAAGTGGACCGTGCAGCTCAATGACACCCATCCTTCGATCGGAATTGCGGAGCTGATGCGTCTGCTGATTGACGAGCATGGTCTGGAGTGGGAGGAGGCCTGGCGCATCACCGGCAACACCTTCGGCTACACCAATCACACGCTGCTACCGGAAGCGCTGGAACGTTGGCCCCTGCAGCTGTTCGGCGATCTGCTGCCGCGGCACATCGAGATCATTTACGAGCTCAATGCTGAATTTTTGAAAGAGATGGCAGAGCGCTTCCCGAATGATCCGGCGCGGCTGGCTCGCATGTCCATCATCGGCGAAGATGGCGACAAGACAGTACGCATGGCGCATCTCGCGGTGGTGGGCAGCAAGGCCATCAACGGTGTGGCGAAGCTGCATACCGAGCTGCTTGAAGAAGATACCTTGCATGACTTTTACGAGGCCTTTCCCGAGCGGTTTAGCAACAAAACCAACGGTGTAACTCCACGGCGCTGGCTCATGTTGAGCAATCCTCCGCTGGCGACGTTGCTGGATGATTCGATCGGCCAGGGTTGGCATACCGATCTGATGGAGCTGCGTGGACTCGAGAAGTTTCTTGACGACAAGGAATTTTGTAAACAGTGGCGCAAGCGTCAGGAAGACACTAAAAGCCGACTGTCGTCATTCGTGAAAAGCACGATGAACATGAGCCTGGACCCTACGAGCATGTTCGACGCACAGGTGAAGCGTATTCACGAATACAAGCGTCAGCACCTAAGTGCTCTGCACATCCTTGCGCTCTACTGCCAGATCAAGAGCGGCGCGGTAAAGGACGCCACCCCGCGCACCTTCCTGTTCGGGGGTAAGGCAGCTCCCGGCTACGTGATGGCCAAGCTGATCATCAAACTGATCTGCAGCGTTGCCGACCTGGTGAACAGTGATCCGGCGACGCGCGACATCCTGCGCGTGGTCTTTGTGCCCGATTACAGTGTGTCGCTTGGCCAGCGGATCTATCCCACGGCGGATCTCTCGGAACAGATCTCCACGGCGGGAAAAGAGGCCTCCGGTACGGGCTGCATGAAGTTCATGATGAACGGCGCGGTAGCCATCGGCACACTGGATGGTGCCAATATCGAGATCCGCGACGCGGTCGGTGCGGAGAACTTCTTTCTGTTCGGCCTAACGGCTCCGGATATTGCCAAGCTGAAGAGCAGCGGGTATCGTCCGCGCGATTACTACGAGCGGGATCCATTGTTGCGAGAGGTGCTGGACGGGTTGAGCAATGGCACCTTCAGCGGTGGTGACCGCGAGCTCTTTCAACCGTTGGTGAACGAGCTCTTAAATCGTGATACCTACATGGTTTTGGCCGACTTCAGAGCCTATACCGACACACAAGCGGAGGCCGGCAGCGCCTTCCAGGATGCAGCGAGGTGGACGCGTATGTCGATTCTTAATACTGCACGGTCCGGAGTGTTCTCCTCTGACCGCGCGATTCGGCAATACTGCGAAGAGATCTGGAAGGTGCCGGTGCGGCCGCGCTAGGCTGTCATCTTCTCAAAATGCTGGTGATTGGAACAGCGACAAACGCCGACTCCCTTCGGGAACGCCGCAGAGTGGGAAGTCGGCGCACAGCCTTCTTCCTACGAGCGATCCGGCAGCAGAGCCCAGGCGATCACCGTTTCCCCGGACGGTAGTTCAGCATTCAAGGTATCCTCGAGCGCGTGGTGCTCAAGGACCATCTCGCCCGCGAGCACCGTTCCTTCACTCGCGCCGACGTAGCAAAGCTCGCAAACGCCAAGGCCGCCCTCGTTCTGCACCGGCGGCCCGAAGATGCGGCAGGTGAGTGGCCGTCCGGCATATAGCTCGCAGCGGCCGGTCTCCGGATCCAGCACGGGGCAGGATGCGTCGGATTCGGGCAAGTCGGCGAAGTCATCCCAGCGCGAATCTTCTGGGTCGAGCGTGCCGGAGTACGGATCCCCTGGAAAGCGCGAACTTAGATCCTCCACAAACCGCACCGCCCGCGTCTGAATAGCCTCGGCACGGGGTCGATCAAAGGCCTCTAACTCGTGTAGAGCAGCACGAAGCCTCTCTGCGTCAAGCATGGAGATGCGGAAGATGCCGTGGCAGCATGGGGTGCAACCGGGCCGGCAGGCGAGCCACGAAGTGCCCTCACTCCGGCGTGCACGGCGGCTCGCATCGGCCAGCGCGGCGTCGACGATCTGCACCAGTTCTGCATCGCGGGGAGGAAGCATACTTCTATCTTCGTCCAAGCCGCGGTAGAGGCCAAGAGGGAGGAGCTACCGATGCGCCAGGATGTCGGGAATGGCGAGGCGTTCTGTCTGGAGCGCGGCAAGGCGTTCTTCGAGGGAGAGGATCTTGGCATCGTCCGGCGCGAGAAAGCGGCGGAAGTGGGTGAGCAGGCGTTCTACGCGTAGCCGGGCGATGGCGGCTGGGTTCAGGTCATCCAGGAGAGCCGTGGTAGCCATGTTCCCAGCAGACCACG
Source organism: uncultured Bryocella sp. (assembly GCA_964235515.1). Classification (GTDB taxonomy): domain Bacteria; phylum Acidobacteriota; class Terriglobia; order Terriglobales; family Acidobacteriaceae; genus Granulicella. The sequence continues at coordinate 832 of CAXSBL010000002.1, read as the reverse complement.
GGATGGCTGAGGATTGCCAGTACCGGAAAGAGGTGTATCTGCATCGGTACTGGGCAACGCCTGCGCCTGGTCGCGGGTCCTAGCTGAGATGGCATATGACATTGGCGGTACAGGTCGCGAGAGTTTGCAGGGGCAGAACGAGGGTTCGGTGGAGTTTGATGATTCCTCTACTGCGGGGTCCGTGGAGAGCCGGTTGAGCTCGGTGCGGACCTTGGTGGAGGATGTGGTTCACTCTGGCGAAGGTCGGTTTACGCAGGATGTAAAGGTGGATGGCAAGATCTGGCGGGTGATCGTGGAGCCGGTCTCGGGTTTGTAGTCCCTAGTTGGTCCCTGAGGTACTTCTTGGCTAAAGTCTGTTGGTGCCAGGGTTAGCCTTGGACCTTGGGTGACGGCTACGGCCTGGATGATGAGTCCGGGTCGGCTTTCAAGGTCTTCGATTAGCTGTTGTATGACTGATTTTGGTTCGTCGCTGCCTAGTTCTGCTTCGGGGGCCAGTGGGCCGAGTTCGGGGTCGAAGGTGATGTCGTCCAGGCAGGGAGTTTCGCGTGCCGCGTGGTTGCGGTCCTGCCGGAGGTTGATGCCGGCGATCTGGAGATCGTAGAGCAGGAGGCCGGCGCGGCGGGGATCGATCTCGTTGTGGGCGATCTTGTGAAGGATGAGGCCCAGGGCGAGCGCGATGCCGGAGGGCTCTGCCAGGTCGGCGGGCGAGGGCAGCTGGAAGGTGGAGGACTTGCGGGCGGTCGCGGTGTTGACCTGCGGCTGGCGCGGTCCATCACGGCGGCCGGTGTGGTGGTAGTAGCAGAAGTGCTCGCCGCGGAGCGAGGGGCTGCCG
>CAXSBL010000001.1:130237-138843 GCA_964235515.1 uncultured Bryocella sp. | reverse complement strand
GAGGGTGGACGCACCGTGGGCGCCGGAACCATCGCCGAGATTATCAAGTAGTTTGGAACTCGCCTGATCTCTCGAGGTTGCGAGCTTCGAGAAGTGAGGGGCATCCGGAAGATCTGGATGCCCTTTCGCTATCGGTTCCGAAAGCTCCGCAGCGTCTCTGGCCGTGCGACCCTTTCACTATAGCCATTTTTGGTGGATAATAGGGATACGATACTGCTAGCTGCGGTATTGTGTTTTGAAGAAGGAAGCAGGTGTGGGAGACCTCACCCTGCGTCGCGGCGTGCCGGGCTCAACTTGGCAAGCTGCTTGCCAGCCGAGGTGGCTGGCCAAACTAGGAGATCCTCATGCGCGAAATCGTTACCCTGCAGTGCCCGGTATGTAAAAACCGGAACTATTCGACTACGAAGAATAAAAAGACGACGACCGGCCGCCTTGAGTTCGCCAAGTTTTGCAACACGTGCCGCAAGCACACGGACCATAAGGAAACAAAGTAATTGGCTCTCCAGGGAGCGCGTTCTTGCGCATACCTGAGAGGCCCGGCGAACTGACTCGCCGTTTTCACAGGGGAATAAGCTCAATGGTCAAACTGTCGGTCTCCAAAACCGAACTTCTCGGTTCGAATCCGAGTTCCCCTGCCACTCTTGCTTAAAGTTGGATCTGTTGTATCTCCGCCGTGGCGGAGCAGTTGAAGACCAGGAGTTGCACCATGGCGGACACCGCTGTTGTTGAAACGACGCCACAGCAGACTGCCGGCTCGCATGAGCCTGCCGGCGGACCGGCTCGCCTCGCTGAGTTCCTCAAGGACACGCGGCAGGAGATGCATAAGGTTGTGACTCCGACCCGCGAAGAGGTGCAAACCAATACGGTGATTGTGATTGCGACGGTTTTTGTCTTTGCGGCCTACTTTGCCCTGATCGATAACACGCTGGGCCGGCTCATCGACAGAGGCCTACTCAAGCTCACCGGCCACTAGGCACTACCTTTCGACCAGAGAATTACCAGAGATCCGCAAGATCTGTGAGACCCTGACGCACATGGCACAAGAGTTCGAACAAGCTGAACTGGGAGCTGAGCCTCTCGACATGACCCCGGATGCCGGGCTGGATGCCGTTGACGCTGGCGAAGGCGGCGAACTGGCCGCTGAGCCTACCGAACCGGTCGAGGCGCTGCCCGAGAATCCGTTCAAGTGGTACATCATCCACGCCTATTCCGGTTTTGAGCGAAAGGTGAAAGAGTCGCTCGAGAGCCGTGTGCGGGCCTACAGGCTCGAAGACCGCGTCGGTCGCATCGAAATTCCGACGGAACCGACGACCGAGCTGCGGAACGGGAAAAAGTACACCATCGACCGTGTGTTTCTGCCTGGCTACGTGTTTGTCGAGATGGCGCTCGACAATGATCTTTGGCACGTGGTGAAGAACACCCCTCGCGTGACGGGCTTTCTGCAAACCGGTGATCAGCCGAATGCGCTCTCCGAGGCTGAGGTCAATGCGATGTTGAATCGCGCGGACGTCAGCAAGGAAAAGCCCAAGATGAAGCTGAAGTTCAGCAAAGGCGAGCAAGTTCGGATCACAGAAGGCCCATTTGCCAACTTCAATGGTGCCGTGGATGATATCAACGAAGATAAACAGACACTCAAGGTGATGGTCTCGATCTTCGGCCGGCCAACGCCGACGGAAGTCCCTTTCTCCAGCGTGGAGAAGACCGAAGAGTAAGCTTCTGCGGCTCGTTTTACTTAGATGAGCCGTGTACAAGATTCAGGAGAGCCAGTCCGGCCGCTTCACCGGACCTTCTTGCTCCTGTCGCAGCAAACAATTCCGCGACGGCCGGTCTCCGGCCAGCGATTTAAAAGGATCAAGAATGGCACCGAAAAAGATCAATGGCTACGTCAAGCTCCAGGTGATGGCCGCCAAGGCCACGCCGGCTCCCCCGATCGGCCCTGCGCTCGGTCAAGCTCAGGTCAACATCATGGAATTCTGCAAGCAGTTCAACGACCGGACGAAGGATCCTAGCCTGGTTGGTATGACGATTCCGGTCGTCATTACTGTTTTCGCTGACCGGACTTTTACTTTCATCACGAAGACCCCGCCAGCGCCAGTTCTATTGATGAAGGCTGCCGGTGTGCAGAAAGGGTCAGGCACGCCGAACAAAGACAAGGTTGGCAAGATTACTGAAGCGCAGATCCTGGATATCGCCAAGCAAAAGATGCCGGACATGAATGCTGCGAGCGTTGAAGCAGCCGCGAAGACGATCCGTGGTACGGCACGTTCGATGGGCCTCGAGGTTGTGGGCTAGACGCTTCGAGCATTGATTTGAATCGATTGTGGGCGCACCGGGCATTCCGCCTGGTGTGCCCATTTACTTGCTGTTAACTATTAGTTCTGAGAGGGTGACAGGTCAAGGTCGAAGTTCACCGTTTGGTTTGCCGACGGCAACGTAGAGAAGACCGCCGTATAGTTTCGGTTCAGGCGAAGAGCGACTGCTGACGGTCAAGGTTGCCGGAGAAACCTGCCGACTGGACGGATTTCTTCACTGCAGGACGGATGGCCCGGGTGAGTAGGGCGTCGGTGGAGCGCTGGGGCAAGCCGTGGCGCTCACAGGCGCGACGAAGCAGGGCCGCCGTCTGGCGGCGGTACGCCGCGTCCGCAAAATCAGCTGTCGCGAAACGGCGGTCGTAGTCGCCGGCCAGATGCGGGAAGTGTTCGCGAACGAAGCTCAGCCAAGTGGGACGCGAACACGACTTCAAGAAGAGTGGATGGCCGCCTAGAAAGCTGGCACCGGCGCTGGCTGCGGCTTTGGCCACACTGTCGACCGAAGCTTCCGCGTCATTGATTCCCGGCAGCAGCGGGGAGCAGAGCACGCCGGCGTGCAAACCAGCCTCCCGCAAGCGGCTGAGAGCGGCCAGGCGAAGGTCCGGTCGCGGCGCGCGAGGCTCCAATTTGCGAGCCAGCTCCGCACTTGTGGTTGTAATCGTGATGTGGATCGCCAGGTTATTGCCAGCGCTTATGCGCCGCAGCAGATCGATGTCGCGGACGATCAGGTTGGATTTTGTAATCAGACCGATACGGTAGCCGGAGCGACGGCTAAAGACCTCGAGCAAGCTCCGCGTGAGACCGACGCGACGCTCGATGGGCTGGTAAGGATCGGTGGCCGTTCCGATGGCGATCTCCTGTTCGGGGTCTATGCGGCCGAGCTCCTGTTCGAGGAGCCAAGCAGCGTTGTCCTTGAAATAGATCTCGTGCTCGAAGGCCTTGGCCCAGGGCTGCTCCGGAACCTCGTAGGCGCCGACTGGAATCTCTTCGATCTTGCCCGGCTGGAGAAATTGATGGGTGTAGCGGGCGTAACAATATTTGCAGCCGAATTCGCAGCCACGGTATGGGTTGATGGACCACTCTAGCGAGAGCTGCCTCTTGCTCACGGAACGGTTTAGCAGCGAACGGGAGCGCATGGCCAGAAAGCGGATCTGGTGACCGTCGTGGGTGTGCTCGGCCTCGGCGGCAAGACGGGCCATTCCCACCTTCAGTGCGGGAAGGATCTGGAAGAGCGTCGTGGCGGTTTCTGGAGTGCCTGCCTGCGTGGATCCCATATTCGCCATATCTTCGCCTCCGTGATGTGACTTTAGAGTGCTCCACCGGGATGCGTCAAGCAGAAAAAGAGCGATTACACTTTTCCCATGGAACCGGTGTGGAGATCGGGAGAGACCACGCGTTATCTGCTGCAAGCGTTGCTGGATCACTTTTGGGAGGCGCGGCGTAAGCGCTGGCCGAGGGAACCCAAGCTTCTTCCGGCGGGATACCTGATCAGCTACAGCAGCCTGATACAGAGGGCTGGTGTGGCTTTTGAGGCCCGGCGGTTAGGTGGGCCGCTGGCCGAGATCAGCGCGGTGTGCGATCTGCGTAGATGGCCTCCGATGGCTGCCCTGGTAGTGCGGCAGGATGTCGGACAGCCTGGGGTGGGGTACTTTCGCCGGCCAGGAAGCCCGAAGGTGGACTTGGTCACAGAGGAGCATCTACACGGCTGGGAGAGGGACGCGCGGGCGTGCATCGCCTTTGACGCGATGCCCCGGCGTGCACCCACGATTAAGCAGAGAGTGAAGGCAGAGCGGGAGGCGAGTGAAGTCGCAGAAAGCGCCCTGCGGGAGCCCATTTTGGGACTGCGTTCCAAAACGGGAAGAGAGACGAAGAAAAGGTGACCGGTGCCGTGTTCACGGGTGAGCGTTCATCGTAATCTGCTGGACAGGAGTTGACCTTCGAGGTAGGCGAAACGGATTGTTGGCAGCATGTCTCAGGATTACAGAACAAGATTGGAAGGTAAGGATCGATTGCGGCGTTTCGTTCGAGCGGACGTCTGTGCTGGTCTGGGGGCTCACGCGGGCAGCTGTCTACGAGACAATATCCCCATGGATTGGTTTGTGTCTTGGCCGGCGGGTGAGCAAGGTGCAGCGGTGAAGCGTGGCGGAGGGCAGTGCGGCCCTACTCAAGCTTCGATGATGCGTGGTTTCCAGCGCTTCTTGTCCTTGAGGGCCTGGACACTTTGTGTGGCTGTTTTGCTGCTCTTCGACTCCGGTGTAGCTCATGCGCATATCGGGTCCAAGGACGTCTTCGAGCAGATTTCGTCGGGTCCTTACAAGCTGTTTGTCACAATTCGACCTCCCACGGTAGTGCCGGGGGTGGCGCTGGTCGAGGTTCGAACGCTGGGTCCGCAGGTTAGTTCGATCCATGTGGCACCGTTGCCGCTGGTGGGGGAGACTGTCAAACAATCGCCAATCGCCGACGCGTTGAAGCGGTCTGCCGCCGACCCAGGATTCTTTTCCGGTTCCGTGTGGTTGATGGCCACAGGCTCGTGGCAGATTCGCTTTCAGGTGGAAGGAGCCGGCGGCGGGGCAGAGGCGAGTGTTCCGGTGCCGGCCGTGGCTCTCTCGGTACTGCATACGCAGCGCTCCTTGGGACTGGTGCTGGCAGGGGTGGGGCTGATCCTGGCGCTGGGGATGACGGGCATCATCTACGGGGCGGTACGAGAGGCACGGCTGCCCCCGGGTGAACCGGAAATGGCGAACCGGAGGCAACGCGCTCTGGTTGTCGGCGGCGTAACGGTGGCTACCCTTGCGATGGCGGCCTGGTTCGGCAATCGGTGGTGGGATGTTGAAGCGGCAGACTACGCCGGAGCAGTATTTCGGCCGTTGACGATGCATCCGGTGCTGCATGGCTCGACGCTGGATCTGCACCTCGATGAGGGTAAGCAGGATGCTAGAGGACAGGGGCACTCCAACGCCGACCTGCTCTTAGACCACGGCAAGGTCATGCATCTATATGCCCTGCGCTGGCCGGAGATGGATGCGGCCTACCATCTGCACCCTTCCGAGATCGCAGCCGGGGAGCTACGGTCAACCTTGCCGGCCATGGTGCCGGGCACCTACCACCTTTTTGGCGACATTGTTCATCGTAACGGTCTGCCGGAGACCCTGACGGCAGCTTTGGTGGTGCCGCCGGGTATGTCGGTGGCGAAGTTGGATGCGGAGGATGCGGCGGCAACGCCAGCTCCCTTGAGCCGAGGCGATCTGGGCAGCCGCTACTCGCTGCCGGACGGGTACACCATGGTGTGGGATCGCCCGGCGACCCTGACGGTGAATACGGCCGAGCTGTTCCGGTTCCAGCTGTACGACTCCAGGGGCGAGTTGGCGACTGATGTTGTGCCCTATCTGGGTATGGCCGGGCACGCGGCGTTTGTGAAGACAGACGGCTCCGTCTTTGCCCACACACATCCGGAAGGTTCGGCTGCCATGCCGGCGATGATGCTGGCGAACGGTGGCATGAGCGACACTGCCGCCACGCCGACAGATGGAATGGGCGGAATGGGCGGAGAGGGCACACAACAAAGTGGAACTGGTAAAGCCGCGGGCCCGCTGGATCCTATCGTGGAGTTTCCCTATGGCTTTCCGACAGAGGGGCACTACAGGATTTTTGTTCAGATGAAGCACGGGAGCACCGTAGAGACGGGGGTGTTCGACGCCGAGGTGAAGACAAGCCCGTAGACGCGGCTGCGAACTCAAAGCGAGGTGCCGGGTTGCGTCGCAGCGACGATGCAAATTTTCCGGGAAAAAGAGGACGAGCATAACCAAGAGGGAAGATGACGCTAAGAGACTTGCACCACCGGCTTATAAGCCGTGAGTCTCAGGTAAGGGGAGATGTTTTCTGGTGAGGTCTGGTCGCTTAATAAGCAGCGGGTCCTTCGCTACGCTCAGGATGACAGATCATACAGACTGATCTCCTGCACCTACGAGACGGATCTGGTTTGATCAAGAACGGACCGAATGAGTCCCCCAAAAACAGATCTGACGATTGAAAGACAGATCTGACGGATCTAGAGACAAATAACGATCCAAAGACAAATCTAGTTGATCCGGACAATGAAGGAGTTCGTACCAGTATCTGGCGCACCGATCCAATCGGCGATGCCGGTGGCTTCGGGACGGCCGCGGGTGACGGGATCGATGCGTACCCAGAAACCGGTCTGGCCGGTGAACTCGGAGACACGGGCACCGCGGTACCTGTCGACCAAGGCAGTCTTTAGAGCGAGAGCATCGTTGACGGCTTTGAAAGGGCCTGTCTGGACGCACCATCGGCCGATGGGATCGGCGTGGGGATGGGGATAAGCCTCGATCCGGACCTGGGAGATCCCTGCCCGGTAAAGACCGATTTGCTTGGCGGCAACCTCGGACAGATCGAGGATGCGCCCAGGATAGAAGGGACCCCGGTCGGTGATTCGGACGAAGGTTGCCTGGCCGGTTTGCAGATTGGTGACGCGCACGGTGGAACCGATCGGCAGAGTCTTGTGGGCGGCGGTGGGTGCGGAGGCGTCATAGCGCTGGCCGTCGGCACCGGTGTGTCCGTGCGCGTAGTACCAGGTGGCAAGGCCGGTTTCTGTGAACGTGGGAGCGACCTGGGTGTCGTCGAAGAAGCCATCACCGGCGGCGAGCTCCGGGGTGGAGTGCGAAGTGGTCGGGTGCGCAGGCGTCGGGTACGAACTGGGCGGCGGAGGCGTGGAGCGGGCTACCCTTGTCCCGTGACGGCAGCCGGCCAGGAGCAGGGATGCCAGGGTACCCAGCAGAAGAGCCCGGCGAGTGCTGAGGGATCTCAATGAGTTCGACCGAATCAACGGCTACGGTCCTCGTGCCTGCGGCGCTCGTCGTCAAGATGTTCGGCCATTTGACGGAGCTTGTCGGCCACGGTGCGCAAGGCGGAGGATCCGTTGCGACGAACTTCGGGCACCACCTCATCGTCGAGATATTTCACGGCGCGGCGAACTTCTTCCTCGATGCGGTCGCCAGCTTCGCGCAGGTGGTTTTCCAGACCTTTCTTGGGTTCGGTCATGCGTTTCCTCACTCAAGGACGAGGATCAGGCCGGGACAGGGGCAAGTCAATGTGCCTGTTTTGGGACGTCTCCCGTCGGTAACCTGGCGGTGCACCGCCGTAAGTCAGAGAAAGTACAACCGGCCTTCGGAATTTTGCGTCTTCTAACAAGAATTCCATGGCAAGCGGTGCCGCTTCCGGCGACTATCTTGGCCGGGAGATTGAAGTTTCCTATGATGAGTCTTTACCTTTCCTCTTTTGGCGGTCGAACAGGCCGCAGTGTTCGTACCGCTCTTCTAGCCATGAGTGGCGTTTGCCTGGCCGCATCCGGCGCTGGCGCGCAATCGGCACTGGTGCCGCAAAGTCTTGACCCGCAGGCGAGTGGATCGCCACGGGCAGCTGTGACGCTTCTTGCCGAGGGTGCTTCCGGCCTAAAAGACCTCACGCCGGCCCCCGTAGCTCCAGGCTCCTCTTCTTCTTCATCACTTGAAGCTTCGCTGCCGGAGGCGCCCTCCCCGCAGCTGCATAAGCTGGAGGCGCCGCCAGCCACGCCGGAGACGGCGCAACATGTGGCTCCGCTTTACACCTCGAGCATTCCTGCGGGCTACCGGGCGCAGCCGTTGACCGCGCATAACAAGATCGTGCTGGGTGTGCGGGATCTCTACTCCTATGAGAGTTTGGGGGCTATTGTGCTATCTGCGGCATACTCCCATGTCACAGACGGTCAACCCAACTATGGAGTTAATTCGAAGGCCTTTGCGCAGCGTCTGGGTGCCGCGGCTGCGCGCGAGACGTCACAGGGCGTCTTCACGGAGATTGTGCTCGATCCGTTATTGCACGAGGACCCCCGGTATTACGTGAAGGGACCCAGATTTAATCCTGTGAGCCGCACGATTTACGCCATCACGAGGCCTCTGGTGACCAAGTCGGACAGCGGAAGGTCAACAATCAATGGGGCTTTGCTGATCGGCTATGCCGGGGCCGCGGCTTTGACGCCCCTGTACTACCCGCAAGGCAATCGCAACTTTCACGATGTCGCCGCTACCTATGGCGCATCGATCGGTGGGGCGGCGCTTGGGAGTTTCGTGAACGAATTTGCGGACGATGTGCTGACGGCATTGCATCTGAAGCGTCTTCCCTAGGTGCTTGTTCTCCTGTGCCTTCCCGGACGCCAAACACGCATTTCGGTATCTTCAAGCAGGACCAGACAGGGGCATTGCAGCAGCGTGGGTGGACCAGCAGAGCGGGCAGCAAGCGGTT
>CAXSBL010000001.1:0-130137 GCA_964235515.1 uncultured Bryocella sp. | reverse complement strand
AGACAGGGGCATTGCAGCAGCGTGGGTGGACCAGCAGAGCGGGCAGCAAGCGGTTAGGTGCCTGCCTGCCCTCGTGCAGGCGGGTCTGGCGTGGATCGTGGTGGGTGCAGTGCCTTGCCTGAAGGTCCAGGAAATGCCGGATTCACCCAGTGCTGTCCTCACGAAGACAGCGCAGGCCGAACTTCGCGGGAACGAATGCCAGGTGCCGGCTGGCGCCGCCGGACCGGGCGGCACCGGCCTGCTGGCGGACCGGGCCACCAAACCTCGCCTATGTACTTAAAAGGGGGTAGCGGCTGCGGGGAGCAGATGTCGTCTTCGAGCGGTTGGGTTGAGCCGTGCAGGAAGCAAATCCCCATCGTGAGTTCGAGGGCCGTGAGGCCGCTGGATGCGGAGGGCAAGGCCAAGCTGGCGATCCGCAACATCATCCACCATCCACGCGATCTATGTGCGGGAGATCCTGAATCAGGTGATCACGGGCGGCACCGCGCGGAATGTGCAGTGAAGCAGTAGGGCCCTGAGTCGCCGGTCGGGGGCCGCCTGCTTTGGCTGCGGCCAAGCTTCAATGCGGAGTCTTGCGGGTGACGGCCAAACAACCTGCATGAGTCGACTTTTATGGGGTGTTGGCAGCCTGGCGCGCTGCGCCGTCGCCCGTGATCGTGCCCGCGGCGGGTAGCTGGGTGTTGTTCCAACCGCCGCCGAGAGCCTGGATGAGCTGAACGGCTGCGGTCATCTCGGAGACGCGGAGGGTTACCTGGGTCTGCTGGTTGGTCAGCAGGGTGTTTTGCGCGGTGATGACGTTGAGATAGGGGTCGAGACCGGTTTTGTACCGGTCCTGCGCGATGTCGAGGTACCGTTGCGCGGCGCTGACGGCCGCGGTTTCGCGGATGTCCTGGTCGGAGGAGACGCGGAGGGTGGCGATGTAGTCTTCGACCTGCTGGAAGGCGGTGAGGACGGTCTGGCGATAGCTGGCGACGTCGGCGTTGTACTGAGCGGTGTATTGGGCGACGGTGGCCCGGCGCAGGCCGGCGTCGAAGATGGTCTGCGAGGCGGCCGCGCCGACGGACCAGAAGAGCGCGGGGGCGGTGAAGAGGCTGGTGATCTGCGAGGATTGCACACCGCCGCTGCCGGTGAGGTTGAGGCTGGGATAGTAGGCGGCCTGCTCGACGCCGATGAGGGCGTTGGCTTCGGCGAGCGTGCGCTCGGCGGCGGCGATGTCCGGGCGGCGTTGCAGCAGACCGGACGGGACGCCGACGGGAATGGCGGGAACGGGTGTGGTGAGCGGGCGGACGGGCAGAGCGAAGCTGGGGGCAGGCTTGCCGATCAGCGTGGCGATGGCGTGCTCGTAGATGGCGCGATTGGAGGCGATGCCGGCGCCACCCTCTTCGGCGTTGCGGAGCGTGACCTCGGCTTCGGCGGTGGATTCGGGGCTGTCGATGCCGGTCTGGACGAGGACCTGGGTCAGCTCGAGGGCCTGGCGGTCGGCCTGGATTGTTCTGTTGAAGACATCCTGGAGGGCGTCCTGGCCGCGCAGTTCGAAGTAGTAGACGGCTAGATCGGCCTGCTCGGTGAGGCGCTCGTTTTCGAGGTCGGCGGCGGAGACTTGGGCGGCGTACTGGTACTCGCGAATGGTATTGCGGATGCGGCCCCAGAGATCGGGCTCCCAGGAGACGTCGAAGGGTAGATCGAGTTCGGTGAAGGTGCCGCCGGTGGAGGCGGTGGTCCCGGTCGAGCCGGAGCCTGTGCTGCCGGTTCCTGTACCGGTTCCTGTTCCTGTGGTGCCGGTTCCGGAGCCGGCGCCCGTGGTGTTGAAGCCGCGCAGGGCGCTGGAGGATTTGGTGCGGCCGTAGGTGGGGCCCGTGGTGAGGGTGGGATAGAGCTGCGAACGCGATTCGCGTACGAGGGCACGGGCGGCCAGGAAGTTCTGGAAGTACAGCGCGATGTTCTGGTTGTTGATGTCGAGTTGCTCTTCGAGGCCGTTCAACTCGGGCTCATTGAAGATCTCCCACCATCGGCCTTTGATGGTGGCGTCCTGCGGGTTGGCGGGGCGCCAAGTGCCGTCGGAGACGCCATTAAAGGCGCCTGGGGCACCTTCTTTATAGGCGGGCGGGGCGGTGGCGGCAGAGGTGGGAAGCGGGGAGACGTATTTGGGGCCGACACGGCAGCCATCGGCGAGCAAAGCGCAGACCGAAAGGGCGGCGACGGCGAGCCGGAGACCGGGGGAGGCAAGCGCGCGAGGGGTGCTGGAGGTCATGGGAGCGATCCGGTTCATGCGCCTGCCTTGCTGAGCTGGGGGAGGTGGGCGATCTCCTCTTTCCCGAGGAACTTGAGGCGCATGTTGTCCATAAAAAGATAGATGACGGGGGTGGTGTAAAGCGTCAGTGCCTGGCTGACGAGCAGGCCGCCGATGATGGAGATGCCGAGCGGACGGCGCAGCTCTGAACCCATGCCGGTGCCGACGGCGAGCGGAACGGCGCCGAAGAGGGCGGCGACGGTGGTCATGAGAATGGGGCGGAAGCGCAGGATGGAGGCTTCGAAGATAGAATCCCGGGTATTCTTGCCCTCGATGCGTTCGGCGTTGAGGGCGAAGTCGATGACCATGATGCCGTTCTTCTTGACGATGCCGATGAGCAGAACGATGCCGATGATGGACATGACGTTGAGATCGGTGTGAGTGAGGAGCAGGGCGAGCACGGCGCCGAGGCTGGCGGGGGGCAGCGTGGAGAGGATGGTCAGGGGGTGGATCAGGCTTTCATACAGCATGCCGAGGACGATATACACCGCGACCAGGGCGGCGAGGATGAGGAAGGGCTCGGTTTTGAGCGAGGCTTTGAAGGCCTGCAATGTGCCGGAGAACTGGCCGTGAACCGACTGCGGGAAGTTGAGGCGGCGTTGGGTGGCGAGAATCTCCTGCGTGGCCTGTCCGAGAGCGACGCCGGGAGCCAGATTGAAGGAGACCGTAATGGAGGGAAACAGCCCGGTGTGGGTTACCGCCAACGGCGAGGTGGAAGGGGTGTACTGCACCGCCGTGTTTAACGGAATCGCCCCCCCGCCCTGGGTCGGAACAAGGTAGGTGTGCTTCAGGCCCTCGGGGGTCTGCCAGTACTTTGGCGCGACTTCGAGGACGACGTAGTACTGGTTCAGTTCGCTGTAGATGGTGGAGGCTTCGGACTGGCCGAAGGCGTCGTAGAGGGAGCGGTCGAGGAATTGGGGTGTGAGGCCGAGGCGAGCGGCGGTAGGCCGGTCGTAGTTCAGCAGCGCCTGCAGACCGTGGTTTTGCTGATCGGTGTTGACGTCTGTAAATCCGGGCGTTTTCTTCAGGGCGGCGAGCAGCTGAGGGCCGTACAGGGCCAGGTCTTCCTGGGTTTCAGCCTCCAGGGTGTACTGGTACATGGCATTGCCCTGGCGGCCGCCGATGCGGATGTCCTGGGTGGCCTGCAGGAAGGTGGCCGCACCGGCTACTCTGGCGAGCTTGGGTCGAAGGCGGTCGATGATTTGCGAGGCGCTGGCGTCGCGCTCGTCGAGCGGCTTGAGCGCGACGAAGGTGAAGCCGCCGTTGGCGGCGCCTTGGCCGCCGGTGAAGCCCATGACATTTTCAACGCCGGGGTCGGCCTTGATGATGCTGACCGATTGCTGCAGGGCTTTGCGCATGGCATAAAAGGAGGTGTCCTGCGGCCCCTGCATGCCGCCCTGCATGGCACCGACGTCTTCTGTGGGGAAGAAGCCCTTGGGTACCTTGATCAGAAGAAAGACGTTCAGCGCCAGTGTCACGAAGAAGATGACGAGCACGAGGGAGGGGTGGTCGAGTACCCAGATCAGGCTGCGGCTGTAGCCGTGCACGATCCTGTCAAAGAGGCGCTCACTCCACAAATAAAGGCGACCGTGCTCGATCTCGTGTTCGGGTTTGAGCACGCGCGAGCACATCATGGGCGTGGTGGTGAGCGAGATCACCATGGACATAAGGATGGCGGTGGAGAGCGTGATGGCGAACTCGCGGAAGAGCCGGCCGATGATGCCGCCCATCAGCAGCAAGGGGATAAAGACGGCGATGAGCGAGATGCTGATGGAAAAGACGGTGAAGCCGATCTCCTGCGCACCTTTGAGGGCTGCGGGGATCGGCGCCATGCCGTCTTCCAGGTGGCGCGTGATGTTTTCCATCACGACGATGGCATCATCCACGACGAAACCGCTGGCGATGGCGAGCGCCATCAGGGACAGGTTGTCCAGAGAGAAGCCGGCGAGGTACATCACGGCGCAGGTGCTGATGAGGGAGACCGGAACGGCTACGGCAGGGATGAGCGTGGCACGGACGTTGCGCAGGAAGAGAAAGACGACCAGAACGACCAGGATGACCGAGATGATGAGGGTCTCTTCGATGTCCTTGACCGAGGCGCGAATGCTGAGGGTGCGGTCGATGATGGTGACGATGTGTTCGCCCGCGGGGACGGTGGCTTTCAGCGAGGGAAGTGTGGCCTTGACGGCGTCCACGGTGGAGATGATGTTAGCGCCGGGCTGACGGAAGATCAGCATCTCCACCGAGGGCTTGCCATTGAGAAAGCCGGCTTGGCGGATGGTCTGCTGCGAGTCGGTGATTTGGGCCACATCCTCGAGGCGAACGGCGGCACCGTTATGGTAGCCGACGATGAGGGGCCGGTAGTCGGCAGCCTTGGAGATCTGGTCGTTGGCGAGGATGTCATACGTGACATGGCCGTCCGAGAGCTGGCCCTTGGCAGAGTTTGAGTTCTGCCCGGAGATGACGGTGGCCACCTGGGGCAGGCTGATGCCGAGCCCGGCGAGTTGGTCCGGGTTGACGTCCACGCGGACGGCGGGCAGTGAGGCACCCACCACCTGCACCTGGCCCACGCCGTTGACCTGCGAGATGCGCTGCATGATGACGGTGGAGGCTTCGTCGTAGATGTGCGGGATGTCGTAGACGTCGGACTGGATGCCGAGCACCATAATGGGCGAGTCGGCCGGGTTGACTTTGCGATAGCTGGGATTAGCGGGCAGGTTGGCAGGCAGGTAGCTGCGGGCGGCGTTGATACCGGCTTCCACATCGCGGGCTGCACCGTTGATGTCGCGGTTCAGGTCGAACTGAAGAACGACGCTGGTGGTGGAAAGGGTGCTGGAGGAGGTCATCTCCGTGACGCCGGCGATGTGGCCGAACTGGCGCTCGAGCGGCGTGGCGATGGAGGAGGCCATGATGTCCGGGCTGGCGCCGGGCAGGGAGGCGGCCACGGCGATGGTGGGGAAGTCTACCTGCGGCAGCGGAGAGACGGGCAGCACGGAAAAGGCGATGGCGCCGGCGATGGCGAGCGCGATGGTCAGCAGCGTGGTGGCGACGGGACGCTCGATGAAGATCCGGGAGGGGTTCATGCGTGCTCCGCCTGACGCTGGCCTTCGGCGTGCTGGTTGGCGTGCTCGATGGTGCTCTTGTTCGGCTTTTTGCCGGAGAGGCGCGCGCCGAGATTGTCAAAGAAGATGTAAATGACGGGCGTGGTGTAGAGCGTGAGCACCTGGGAGAAGAGCAGGCCGCCGACGATGGTGACGCCCAGGGGACGGCGGAGCTCCGCGCCGATGCCGGTGCCGAAGGCCAAGGGAATGCCGGAGAACAGGGCCGCGAGCGTGGTCATCATGATCGGGCGGAAGCGCAGCAGGGAAGCCTGGTAAATGGCCTCGGTGGAGTCCATGTCGCCGTGTCGCTCGGCTTCGAGCGCGAAGTCGACGATCATGATGCCGTTCTTTTTGACAATACCGATCAGCAGAATGATGCCGATGATGGCGACAATATCGAGATCGAGGTGGAAGAGTTCGAGCGCGAGCAGGGCGCCGACGCCGGCCGAGGGCAGTGTGGACAGAATCGTGACCGGGTGGATGTAGCTTTCGTAAAGCACGCCGAGCACGATGTAGACCGTGATGAGCGCGGCCAGCACGAGCAGGCCTTCGTTGGATTGCGAGTTTTGAAACGCGGCGGCTGTTCCCTGGTAATTGGCGACGACGCTGGCGGGCAGATTCGCGTCCTTGACGACCTTGTCGATGGCCTCGAGCGCCTGGCCGAGGGAATAGCCGTGGGCGAGGTTGAAGGAGATGGTCACTGCGGGGAACTGGCCCTGGTGGTTGACCGACAGCGGCTCGCTGACCGTTTCCATATGGGTGAAGGTGCCGAGCGGAACGGCGGCATTGTAGCCGGTGGTGGCGGCGGTGCCGGTGCCGGAGCTGCCGCCGGAGCCGGAACCGCCGGCCGCCGCAGTGGTGCTGCTCGTGCGCGTGGTGCCGTTGGAGGCCGTGTTGGTGCTGGAGGAGGTCGCTGTGCCTGTGCTGGTGCTTCCGAGGATGCTTGAGGTCGTATTGCTTGCAGTCGAGAGCGGGGCGGTGCTGTTGACGGAGGTTGTGCTGTTCGCGGAGGTGCTGCCGGCTCTCGAGGACAGCGCCGAAGTTGTGGAACTGGACGTACCCACGCCGGTCGAGGCCGTGCTGCTGAGCAGGCTGGTGGTGGCGGTGGCAGAGGCCGCACCGGCGCCCGAGGAGGAGCCGGCGGTATTGGAGCCGCCGGCGGCGGGGGGAGCGGTGCCGTTGGTGGTTGTCGACTGCACGTACAGGTTGCCGAGCCGGTTGGGATTTTGCTGGAACTGCGGCTCCGCTTCGAGGATGACGTGGTACTGGTTTACCTGCGTGTAAAGGGTGTTGATCTGGCGTTGGCCGAAGGCGTCGTAGAGGGTGTTGTCGATGGTCTGGGGCGTGACGCCGAAGCGTGAGGCCGTGGCACGGTCGATCACCAGCTGGGTGGCGATGCCGCCGTTCTGCTGATCGGTAACCACATCGGCCAGCTGCGGAAGCCCCTGCAGGCGCTTGACGAAGTCATGGCTGACGGTGATCAGTTCGGCCTTGTTGGGGTCTTCCAGGGTGTACTGGTACTGGGTGCGGCTGACGCGGTCGTCGACGGTGAGATCCTGCACCGGCTGCATGTAGAGCTTGATACCGGGAACCTTGGCCAGCTTGGGCCCGAGCCGGTCGATGACCTGCGTAGCGCTGAGGCCGCGGGTTTCGATGGGCTTGAGATCGATCTGGATGCGGCCGCTGTTGAGCGTGGTGTTGGTGCCGTCCGGACCGATGAAGGAGGAGATGTTTTCCACCGCAGGATCGTCGAGGAGCACCTTGCCAATTTGCTGCTGCTTTTCTGACATGGAGGCGAAGGAGGTGTCGGCCGAAGCCTGCGTGATGCCCTGGATGATGCCCGTGTCCTGGGTGGGAAAGAAGCCTTTGGGGATGGTGATGTAGAGAAACGCCGTCAGCAGGACGGTAGCGAGGGCAATCAGGAGGGTAAGGGTCTGGAAGCGGAGAACGAAACGCAGACTGCGGCCGTAGGCGGCGATGGTGCGCTCAAAGAAGCGCTCGGAGATTCTGTAGAACCAGCCTTCGTCTTCGGGTGCCTTGTATTTCAGCAGACGGGCGGACATCATCGGCGTGAGCGTGAGGGAGACGAACGCCGAGAGGATGATTGTGACGGCGAGGGTGACGGCGAACTGCCGGAAGAGCCGGCCGGCGACGTCGCCCATGAAGAGCAGCGGGATGAGCACGGCGATGAGCGAGACAGTGAGCGAGAGGATGGTGAAGCCGATCTGCTCGGCGCCGATCAGCGCGGCCTCCATCGGCGCGTAACCCTCTTCGATGTAGCGGGAGATGTTTTCAATCATCACGATGGCGTCGTCGACGACGAAGCCGGTGGAGATGGTGAGCGCCATCATGGTGAGGTTGTTGAGCGAAAAGCCGGCGAGATACATGACGCCGAGCGTGCCGATGAGCGACAGCGGGACGGCGACGGACGGGATGACCGTGGCCGAAAGGCTGCGCAGAAAGAGGAAGATGACCAGAACAACGAGGCCGATGGCGAGGACGAGTTCGAACTCGACGTCCTTGACCGAGGCGCGGATGGCGTCGGTGCGATCTGAGACGATCTGCACATGCACGGCGCGGGGGAGACCGGTTTCGAGCTGCGGCAGCAGCTTTTCGATGTTGTCGACGACCTGGATGGTGTTGGCGCCCGGCTGGCGCTGGATGTTGAGGATGATGGAGGGGGTGGCGTTGACCCAGGCGGCGAGATCGGTATTTTCAACACCATCGACCACATGGGCGACGTCGGAGAGCATGACCGGCGCACCGTTGCGATAGGCGATTACAACGTGTTTGTAGTCGGCGCTGGTGAGCAGCTGGTCGTTCGCATTGATGGTGTAGTCCTGGGAGGGACCATCGAAGTTGCCCTTGGCGGAGTTGAGGCTGGTGCTGGTGAGGGCGTTGCGCAGGTCTTCGAGGTTGATGCCGTAGGCGCCGAGCGTGGTGGGGTTGGCCTGGATGCGGATGGCCGGCTTTTGACCGCCGGAGATGGAGACCAGACCGACGCCGGCGATCTGCGAGATCTTGGGCGCGAGACGGGTGTCGGCGAGGTCTTCAACCTTGGAAAGCTCCATTTCACTGGAGGTGAGCGCGAGGGTCAGGACCGGGGCGTCCGCGGGGTTGGATTTGGAGTAGATGGGCGGGACCGGCAGGTTGGCCGGCAGGTAGCTTTGGCCGGCGTTGATGGCGGCCTGCACCTCCTGCTCGGCGACGTCGATGTCCAGCGAAAGCTGGAACTGCATGACGATCACCGAGACGCCGCCCGCGGAGGTGGAAGTCATCTGGCTGAGGCCGGCAACCTCGCCGAACTGGCGCTCGAGCGGAGCGGTTACGGCGGAGGCGACGACGTCCGGGCTGGCGCCGGGGTAGAAGGTGAGCACCTGGATCGTGGGGTAGTCGACCTCCGGCAGGGCGGAGACGGGCAGCTGAAAGTAGGCAATGCCTCCAGCGAGGAAGATGGCCACCATCAGCAGCGCCGTCGCGACCGGACGGAGAATGAATGGGCGGGACGGGTTCATGGGGCAGAGTTCCCGCTGCTGGTTCCGGGAGTTTTGGTCCCGCTGCTCGGGCGCCCGTTGCCACGGATCTGCACGGCCGCGCCGTCTTCCAGACGATCAAAGCCGCTGGTGGCGAGCGGGGTATTGGGCCCCACGCCCTGCACGGCGGTGACGTTCTCGTCGCTGGTCAGGGTCTTGATCGGTTGCAGGGCGACGGTGTTGTTGGGCCTCACGATGTACACGAAGGCCGCGGTGCCGTTGTGCTGCACGGCGGCGGAGGGAACCAGTGTGGCGTTGGTGAGGGTCTTGACCCGGAGCCGGGCGTTGACGAACTGGTTGGGAAACAGAATGTTGTGGGGATTGGGGAAGTTGGCGCGGAACTTCAGGGTGCCGGTGGCGGTGTCGATCTGGTTGTCGAGTGAGCTCAGATGGCCGGTGTCGAGCTTCTTGTCATTGGAGCGGTCGTAGGCTTCGACCTGCAGCTGATGGGCGCCGTGCAGCTGCTCCTGCACCTGCGGCAGACTGTCTTCGGAGACGTTGAAGACCACCGTGATGGGCTGCAGCTGGGTGATGACGACGAGCGTGGAGCCGGTGCCGGAGAAGACGGTGTTGCCGGGATCGACGAGGCGCAGGCCGACACGGCCGGTGATCGGGGCGACGATGTGGCAGTAGGCCAGCTGAACGCGGTCGTAGTCGACGTTGCCCTGGTCGGCCAGAACGGTACCTTTGTCCTGTTCCACGGTCTGCTGCTGGTCTTCTAGCTGCTGGCGGGCGATGGCGTTGCGGGCAAAGGCGGCCTGGTAGCGGGCGAGGTCGATCTCCGCCTCGGCGAGGACGCCCTGATCGCGCTTGAGCGTCCCAAGTGCCTGGGTGAGGGTGGCCTGGTAGGGTCTGGGGTCGATTTCGACCAGGGATTGGCCCTTGTGAACGAGTTGGCCTTCGCGGTAGTTCACGGCCATCACACGGCCGGTGACCTGGCTATAGACCGTGACGGTGTAGACCGGGGTGACGGTGCCGAGGGCGTCGTCGACGATATCGATGTTGCCGGTCTTGGACTGGCCGACGGTGATGGCGGCGGGGCCCTGGGCGCCGCGACCTCCGGCGCCGCCGGTCTGGGCCTGGCCGCCGTTGCCGCCAGAGGCGCCACCCGTTTTGGGGGCTTTCGTGTTGTCGCTGTTGGCCGTGAAACGGCGCACAAGAACGATCGTCAGCACGAGCAGGAGCAGTGCGGCCAGCCAGTACCACTTATGGCGGCGCTGCGCCCGTTGGGCGCCGCGGTCGATGCGATGGTGGGCGGCGTCGTAATGGTCAGGATCCGCGGAATTTTTCGCCTCAAACTGGCTTCCAAGATCGCCGCCGTAGGACGGCGAATTATGCGCCACAAAGGACGCGCCAAGCTCTCCGCCGCTTGCGGGTGGAGCTCCATTCCCCTCTTCAGTCATCTCACGCCCTTGTCGCAGATCAACGCGGCGCCAGGCAATCTGGCTCCAAGCTCTAGCTTCATTCTCAGCCCCGACAGAGAAAAGACGAAGCCCGCCGGGGAAAAGTTTTTGGGCTTCCGCGCTCCATCTGCTGTCAACGACGGTTCCGGCGGTGTCCGCCGTGTTGAAAACGGGGATCAAGCTGTCGCTGCAGCGGCGGGATTCATCCTAGATCTATGGCTATCGCACTGGTCTTCAATCCCGGGAGCAACTCGCTGAAGTTCGAGCTGGTGGAAGTGAAAGAGGAACAGAAACGTGCGGGGGAGGCCCGAAAGCTGGCAAGCGCGGCGTTGGACGACGTCGGCAAGGAAGGCAAGCTGTCGGTGTACGACGGGCGCGACGTTGTCTCCTCCGAGCCCTGCGAGGCGGCGGACATGGAGGCGGCGGTGGGGGCGGCGCTGCGGTGGTTGCGATCGCAGAAGGATCTGCACGGGCCGATGGAGGCGCTTGCCTTTGCCGGGGTGCGGGTGGTGCATGGAGGAGCCGAGTACACGGCGGCAACGGCGGTCAATGAGAAGGTACGGAGCGATATTGAACGGCTGGAGGAGCTGGCGCCGCTGCACAACGGGAGTTCGCTGGCGGTGCTGCGGGTGCTGGACCGGGAGGTGCCGGGGGTGCGGCAGATGGTGGCCTTCGACACGGCCTTTCACCGGACGCTGCCGGAGGTGGCGTGGCGATACCCGATTGAGCGCGAGACGGCGGATCGCTACGGTGTGCGGAAGTATGGATTTCACGGATTGTCGCACCGCTACATGCTGGAGCAGTACGCGGCCACGGCGGGCAAGCGGCCGGAGGACGTCACGATTGTGACGCTGCACCTGGAGAGCGGATGTTCGGCGTGTGCCATTGCGAAGGGCAAGTCGGTGGATACGACGATGGGGCTTACGCCGCTGGAGGGATTGATGATGGGGTCGAGGTCGGGCAGCATCGATCCGGGCATCCTGCCGTATCTGATGGAAAAGCAGGGCGTGGCGATTGACGAAGTGATGACGATGCTGAACAAGCACTCCGGCATGCTGGGGATTGCGGGCGGAACGCTGGACACGCGGGAGCTGGTGAAGCGTGACGACGAGCCGGCGCGGCTGGCGCTCGAGATGTTTAGCTATCGCGTGCGTTTGGCGGTGGGCGCCTACCTGGCGGCGCTGGGCGATGCGGAGGCGGTGCTGTTCGGCGGGGGCATCGGGGAGGACTCGCCGTGGTTGCGGGCAGCAGTTTGCCCTGGGTTGCGGGGTTGGGGTTTGGAACTAGACGAAGAGGCAAACCGGTCGGTTGAGGGGCAGGTGCTCATTTCGAAGCCGGGGTCACGGCTCAGTGCGTGGGCTATGCCGGTGGAAGAAGGCCTGCAGATCGCGCATGAGTGCCTGCAGGCCTTGCCGGGGTAGGGGTGAATTTCACGCGAGCCTTACTACTGCGAGAGGCGAACAGCGGGTCCTTCGCGTTGCTCAGGATGACAACCTGGTGGAGATCAGGCTGACAATTTGGGTGAGGATCAGGATGACAACTTGCGTGAACTTGGGTGGAAAAAGTTCGCCGCTAAGCGCCTTCACCGGCTAGCTTGAGGAACTCCTCCCGGACATCGATGAGCCGGGGCAGACCGAGGTCCTGCAGGCGGGCATTGATGGGTTTGGCCGCTTCGGAGTGCAGATCGTCCTTGTACATCTGGATCAGCTTCTCGGCGGAGTCGTAGCCGTGGAAGCGGCCCATCTCGTCCTGGGTGCGGCGCTTGAGGTCTTCGAGGTCTTCGCGCTGTTTGGTGCCGAGATCGCGCTCGCTGGCGTGCAGAATCGGGTGAAAGATGTGCTTGTCGAGGAAGTCGAGCAGTTGTGCCTTATTTGCCATGGGTCTCCAATCGCTTTGGCGGATTGCCGAACGCTCCGGTCAGTCTGCTGCCATCTGGTTTGATGCCTCTGGCGAAGGGTGGCGCTGCGTCCGCTTCCATAGGTAGAGGCCCGCGCCGACCAGACTCGCACCGGCCAGCAATGCCGTTTTGTACGGGTAGGGCGCGTCGGGCTGAGTGTGGCCCTCTTCGGGAGGACCGCTCTGGCCGGCGATCTTCGGACGTTCCAGCGCCATCGCCAGAACCTCGGCGGTATGCATTCCGCGGCGCGGGGTGCCGTGGGCGATCTGCTGGCGGCAGCTGAAGCCGTCCGAGACGACGATCGTTTCGCTGGCGGCGTTGCGGACGGCGGGAAACAGCACGCGCTCGCCGATTTTCATCGAGATGTCGTGGTGGCCCTCCTCATAGCCGAAGGAGCCGGCGAGGCCGCAGCAGCCGGAATCGAGCACGTCTGTTTGGAGACCGGCGGCGCGGAGCAGGCGTTCTTCCGGACTCATACTCCAGAGCGCCTTGTGGTGGCAGTGACCGTGCACGACGGCCTTGCCCTGGAGCTTGCCCGGCTTGTAGCTGACCTGGTCGAGGAAGTCGGGAAAGAGGATGACCTGTTTGCTCAGGCGCTGGGCGGCTTCGTCGTTGGGGAAAAGATTTGTGAGTTCGTCCTTGAAGACCGAAGCGCAGCTGGGTTCGAGGCAGACGATCGGTGTGCCGGCGGCGATCTGCGGGGCCATTGTGGTGAGGATCTTGCGGAGATAGCGTTTGGCCTGGTCGAGCATGCCGAAGTCATAGAGCGGTCGGCCGCAGCAGAGGTGTTCTTGCGGCACGCTCACGCGGAAACCGGCGTCTTCGAGGACTGCCACGGCGGCCTGGGCGGTGTGCGGCATAAGGTTGTTGTTGAAGGTGTCAGCCCAAAGGATGACCTCGCCGCGGACGTTGTTTCGTTCCGCGGTTTGAGCGCTCCGAGCCTTGAACCATTGCTTAAAGGTCTGCTTCGGCCACGCAGGCATGTCGCGGTGCTGGGTGATGCCGCCGAGCTTCTTTGCGAGCGCCGCCACGCCGGGTGTTTGGGTAGCGAAATTCGCCAACGCAGGGAACTTCGAAGCGACGACGGCCCACTTGTCGATCAGGCCCATGGAGTAGGCGTAGGCCGGGCGCAGACGGCCTTCGTAATAGTGGGCGAGGAACTCGGCCTTGTAGGTGGCAACGTCGACCGAGACCGGGCAGTCGCCCTTGCAGCCCTTGCAGGCCAGGCAAAGATCCATCGCCTCCTTGATGCCTTCGTCGCGCCAGCCGTCCTGGATGGCTTCGCCCTGCAGCATTTCAAAGAGCAGACGGGCGCGGCCGCGGGTGGTGTGCCGTTCTTCGCGCGTGACCTGGAAGCTGGGGCACATGGTGCCGCCTTCGAGCTTGCGGCACTTGCCGACGCCGAAGCAGCGCTCGGTGGCGTTGGCAAAGCTGCCATGGTCTTCGGGAAACTGAAAGATCGTCAGCACCGGCTTGGGATGATGCTCGGGGCCGACCCGCAGATTGCTGTCCAGCGGGTATGGGTCGACCACCTTGCCGGGATTCATCTTGTTGGTCGGGTCCCAGATGGCTTTGAACTGCGCAAAGGCCCCCACGAGTTCCTCGCCGAACATGATCGGCAGCAGTTCCGCGCGCGCCTGCCCATCGCCGTGCTCACCCGAGAGCGATCCGCCATACTTCACCACCAGGTGGGCGGCCTCGGTCACGAAGCGCCGGTAGTTGGCCACGCCCTCCTCGGTGCCGAACTCGAAGTTCATGCGGCAGTGGACACAACCCTGGCCGAAGTGCCCATACAGCACGACAAAATAGCCGTGCCGGTCGCATAGCTTGTAGAAGTCGCGCAGGTAGGCGCCCAGCTTGGCCGGCTCAACCGCGGCATCTTCCCATCCATCCCACGTATCGGGCGACTTGCCCGGCACACGCGAGACCCCCAGACCCAGTTCACGCACCTCCATGGCCGCTTTCTGCTCCTTCGGATCCTCCAGCAAACGGCTGCCGACCTGCGCCTGGTCATGGCGCCCGGCCCAGCGCAGCGCCTTGTGCCCCATGGCGATGGCCTCCTCGCGGCTGTCCGCGCCAAACTCCACCAGCAGCCAAGCACCGCCGTCCGGAAACAGCTTTAGCCCGGGCATGTGCTTGCCGGCCAGCCGTGCATTCTCGATCACCTTGCTGTTGAAGCCTTCAATCGCGATCGGGCCAAGCTCGCTGTAGCGCGGGGACAGGTCGCCGGCCTCAAAGACCGTGGGGTACGCCACCAGCAGCAGCACACGGTGCTGCGGGCTCTCAATCAGTCGTGTCTTGGCGCGCAGCGTGATCGCGCAGGTGCTCTCCGTACCCACCAGGGCGCGGGCGACATGAAAGCCGTTCTCCGGGAGCAGGTAATCGAGGTTGTAGCCCGAAACCCGGCGCGGAATATTTGGGTAGCGCTCTCGCACGAGGTCCGCGTAGCGGTCGCGGAGATCACGCAGGCGGGCGTAGATCTCACCCTTACGGCCGCCGGCGTCGATGGTTCGCTGGAGTTCGTCCTCGGAGGTCGCGCCGACCGTCATGCGGGTGCCGTCGTAGAGCAGAATGTCGAGCTCTTCAATGTTTTCGCTGGTCTTGCCGCCGAGGACCGAGTGCGGACCGCAGGAGTTGTTGCCGATCATGCCGCCGAGTGTGCAGTACTCATGCGTTGCCGGATCCGGGGCGAAGGTGAGGCCGTGTTCCTCTGCGGCGGCGCGAAGGTGGTCGTTGATCAGACCGGGTTCGACCCAGGCAGAGCGCTGATCCGGGTCCAGCTCGAGCACGTGGTTGAGGTACTTCGAAAAGTCCAGAACGACGGCGACGTTGCAGGTCTGGCCGGCCAGGCTGGTGCCGGCACCGCGGCCAAACAGGGGAACGCCGTACTCGCGGCAGATCGCAACCGTGCGGATAACGTCGTCGATCGTGCGCGGAATGACCACGCCGATGGGGACCTGGCGGTAGTGCGACAGGTCTGAGGCATAGAGTGCGCGGGAGGCGCCGTCGAAGCGCACCTCGGCAGCGGTGGCTTCTTTGAGCCGGGCTGCTAGTTCTTCGGCGAGCGAGTGGGAGATCGTGGGGATGGCAGGCGGCATGTGACTCCAGACGCTGTTCACCCGAGACGATCACCGCGGTCAACAGCCTCGCTTCAGAATGCCTTGGCCATACAGTGTTTGTCGAACGGGTTTTCGGCGTGGACGAGATGCGCAGAATCCCAAAGCTTCAGTCGAGTTCGGCGTGCCTTGGCCCGGGTTTGCGATAGATGCCGACAGCATCTCTGGTCCAGGTAAGAAAGGGGATCGCGGCGGTGATGGCGTCTACTGTCTCTGCTATGAAGTCCGGCCGCAGAACCTCCTCGCGGGTCGGAGTTCTGCTGAGAAAGAATTGTTTGTGCCACAGGAACTCGCTCCCTGGAGCGCTTTCCTCAAACTCCTTGGGAAAGCGCTTGTAGAGGTCGCCGCTGAGGCCGGACCAGCTTTTTCGAAGATCCTTCGCCGTGAAGATGCTCCTCAAACGTTTGTGCTCGATGCCGAAGCGGGGGCGCAGTTCCTTTATCTGCCGGCTCGACGGCATGTAGAGGCCGCAGGCGCAGATGTTGTCCTGGTCGCCGGCACCGAAGGAAAGGTAAATGCCGGGATTCGACTCAAACATCGAGGTGGCGGTTTCGGCGAAGAGGGCTGTGGCTTTGGAGCGAAGGAGAGGACCGTCATTGTCCTTTGTTTGGCGCCTCAGGGGCTTGCTGATGCGGCGCGGCGAGAAAGCAATGCCTGGCAGCGAGTCTGCCAGTTGCTCTTTCAGCGACAGAATGAGGTGCGTGAAGGGAACTTCGATGTGGTCCGTGTACTGTTTCCGGTGGGCGTCAAACCAGTCTTTATCAGAGCTGTGACGACGGGCACCGTCAAAGTAGCTGAAGGTTTTCCGGCTAAAGCAGAAATCAGCCATAGCGTTATTGTGCGTCATGGACGGAACTTTGCCGCCGTTTCCGGCGGTGCGCTGTTGGGAATTGGAAGAGAAATGGTGGAGGCGGCGGGAGTCGAACCCGCGTCCGAAACGACCGTCAGCTAAGAGCGTTCATGCTTTTCCCAATGTTCATCTTTGTCTCGTGATCGGCGCTTAGAACGGGCGAAGATGCGCCGGCCACCAGCCTGATTGATCTCGCCCTTGGCGTCCAGACGGAACTCCTTGGGCCAGCCTACTGTGCGACGATCGGTACAGGCCCGTAGGCGAAGCTTGAGCGATCGGCAGCTTAATTAATTAAGCAGCAAGAGCGAACTGAGGTTCGGCACTTATAGTTTTGTGAGCGATTACGGGTGTCCACACCCCGGCATGCCTCTTAGCCGCAAGCAATCCCGTCGAAGCCGTGACGCCCCCATTTGGTGGGCCGGCCGCAACTATGCGTTGGGCAGGTATCAAAGAACTAACTTCATTATAGATGCGTTTGCGATTGGGTAGATGCATTGCGATGGGTAGATGCGTGATCACCCGAGTCACAGGATTTGTGCAAAAAAAGGCGGCACGGGGGTGAGCCCGTGCCGGGAGGCCAGTGACGCAACTTGGGCGCGGACTGCGGTCCCGCTGTCCGGAACAAGCTCTCGGGTTCATATGGTTTCCCATACAATCCGATGATTTAACGTAACACTTCCTCCGGCGGCTGCCAAGCAAATTGATTCAAATCTCCGGCGCGACTACACCTTCGATTTTGTCGCAGTGGCAGCCTTTTTTCGTGCGACCCAGCCTGCTTTGGTCACCTGACGACTACGTCCGAGGGCGAGCGAACCCGTTGGAACGTTCTCCGTAATACAGGAACCGGCGGCAACGTAGGAGCCTGACTCGACCGTGAGCGGAGCTACAAGGGTGGAGTCCGAGCCGATAAAAACGCCGTCGCCGATGGCCGTGAGGTGTTTGTGGACACCGTCGTAGTTGCAGGTGATGGCCCCCGCGCCGATATTGACGCCCTCGCCGATGACGGCGTCGCCGAGGTAGGAAAGATGATTGGCCTTGGAGCCACGGCCGAGTTTTACCTTTTTGGTCTCGACGAAGTTGCCGAGATGGGCTTCCGGGCCGATCTCGCTGCCCGGGCGCAGGTGAGCGTAGGGGCCGAGCAGGGCACGGTCTCCGACGATGGCATCCTCCAGAACGCAGCCGTTGCGGACCAGAACGCCGTCGCCCAATGTGCTGTTTTGAATCACGGAGTAGGAGCGGATGCGGCAGTCGGAACCGATGCGGGTGGTGCCGAGCAGTTGCACAAACGGCTCGATCACGGTATCGGGAGCGACCTCCACGGATGCGTCGATGACGCAGGTGTCGGGACGGAAGACCGTGACGCCCGCGGCCATGAGCCGGCGGGCGGTTTCGAGGCGCAGCGCGGCGTCCAGGTGCATCATCTCGGCGATGGTGTTGGCGCCGAGGACCTCGTCGACACGGTCGGCGGCGACGGCCACGACACGTTCGCCGGCGCTGCGGAGCAGGGCGGCGATGTCGGTGAGGTAGAACTCGCCGTGGGCGTTGGAGGTGGTGAGTTTGTCCAGTTGGGCGAAGAGGGCATCGGTTTCGAAGCAATAAATGCCGGAGTTGATCTCGGGAGCGCCGAGTTGGTCGGGGCGCAGGGACTTCTGCTCGACGATGGCCTCGACTTCGGGATTGCCTGCGGAGGTGCGCAGGACGCGGCCGTAGCCGTTGGGATCGGGAGGGATGGCGGTCAGGATGGTCATCGAGGCGTGTTCGCGAAGGTGAGTCTCGCAAAGGCGGCTGAGAGTTTCGGGACGGATCAGGGGAACGTCGCCGGAGAGCACGAGCAGATGCCTGGGAGGAGCGGTGCCAGCGGCAAGAAGGTGGGCTTTGAGCTCCTGGATCGCGTGGCCCGTGCCGCGCTGCTCGGTTTGCGTGACGAAGAGCACGCCGGTGGAGGCTACAGCGGAGCGGACGCGTTCCGCTTCGTGGCCGATGATGCAGAAGATCTGATCCGGGGGGGAGATGCTCCCGGCGGCGGCGATGACATGCAGCAGAAGAGCGCGGCCGCCGACCTCATGCAAGACCTTGGGACGTTTGGACTTCAGCCG
Source organism: uncultured Bryocella sp. (assembly GCA_964235515.1). Taxonomy (GTDB): domain Bacteria; phylum Acidobacteriota; class Terriglobia; order Terriglobales; family Acidobacteriaceae; genus Granulicella. Next base: position 111,851 of record CAXSBL010000001.1, on the reverse strand, counting down.
CGTTCCCTTGCCCGCGGCCATGATGGCTACACCGAAACCTTCGAAGCTCATACGAGGCTTATGGTCTCATGTGCCCGGGTGTGGAAGTGGGCGGACAGATGGCGCTGACGTTGTAGAGAAGCCGGATTATGTCTCAGAACAGAGCGCCAGCACGGCGGCGCCGTAGCGGGCGAGCTTGTCGGCGCCGAGTTCGGCGACACCGCCGAGCTCCTGGAGGCTGCGCGGGCTCTGCAGCACGACCTTGCGCAGCGCCGTCTCGCTGAGGACGAAGAAGGTCGGCAGACCGGAGTTCGCAGCCTGTTCACGGCGCCATTCGCGCAGACGGGATTCCAAAGCCAACTGCTGCGGGGAGAGCTCGGCGGGCTCGGCCGGCGGCTTCGGCTTTGTCAACGGGTGAGCTACATGGATGGTGGCGCGGACCGGCATCCGCATCTGTGCCGGGACCGGGGCAAGCGCGCCAGTGGGCTTGGCTGGACGCACGATGTCTTGCTCAGGTTGCGCAGGTGGCCGCGCAGGAGGTTTGGACGACGTGGCGGTGGCCGAAGCACTTGGAGAGGTCTGCTCCCCGCGGCAGAGCGCGAGAATGTCCGCACCGAAACGGTCCAGCTTCTCCTGGCCGACGCCCTTTACCTCACTCAGGCTGGCGAGGTTTCCGGGTTGGGCCACGGCCAGGGTGCGCAGAACCGAATCATGAAAGACGGTGAAGGCGGGCGCGCCGCGTTCCTGTGCCTTGCAGCGCCGCCACTCGCGAAGCTGCTCGAGCAGAGCTTCCTGGCTTGTGGTGAGCGGCTGCTCGGGGGCAGCGGCGGAGGTCTTGCCGGTTCGGGATTTGGCGCTACGGCTCTTTGGAGGGGCATCGCCGGCTTCTCCGCGCAGCCAGACGGTGTCGAGAGCGGCGTTGTCGACGTCCCGGCCTTCTTCGGTGAGCGAGACCTTGCGATAGCTGATGTCGCGACCCTCTTCGCCGCGGAAGCTTTCCGTGGTGATGGCGACCAGGGCAGCCTGGGCGAGGCCGTTCAAAAGGCGGTCAAAATTTTTCCGGTCACGGTCCAGGTGCGCTTCGGTCGCGAGTTTGCCGGTGGACCGGGGACCGCCCTCGAGGGCGCGGAGAATGGCGCGCAGGTCGTCGCGCTCAGAGGCGGAAGCCTGGGCCGCCGGTGAGCTGACGGAGCGCTCGGGCGAGCAGGCATCGCACAGGCCGCAGGGTTTGCCAACGTCATTCTGGTCGCCGAAATGGCGAATCAGGGCGGTCATGCGGCAGCCGCTGCCTTCGGCGTAGGCGACCATGCGGTCGATCTGGGAGCGGCGGTTGCTGACCTGCGCGGTGTAGTCGCGCTGCCAGTGACCTTCGCCGGAGCGGCGGACGCGGCCCTCAAAGTCAGCGGTGGCGGCACCCTGGCCGACGAGCTTTTCGATGCAGCGTTCGAGGGTCTCGCGGTCAAGTTTCAGTTGCGGCAGGAGTTCGTCGCAGAGCTGGGGCTGCTCTCGCAGGACGCCGGCGACGAGCTCGAGATCGCTGACCTCGGGATAGCTGCGCTCAAGGAGAAAGTCGAGTGTTTTGCGGTCGGCAAAGCTGTGGAGCAGGATGGCGCGCGAGGGTTTGCCGTCGCGGCCGGCGCGGCCGATCTCCTGGTAGTAGGCCTCAACCGAGCCTGGAAGGGCGGAATGGATCACGGTGCGGACGTCGGCTTTATCGATGCCCATGCCAAAAGCGACGGTGGCGACGACGACTTCGAGCTTGCCGGCGAGAAAGGCAGTTTGAACGCGCTCACGGGTGCCGGGGTCGAGACCGGCGTGGTAAACCGCAGCGGAGAGCTTTTTGCCAAGCGCCGTGGCCAGCTCCTCGGCCATTTTGCGGGAGGACGCGTAGACGATGGCAGGGCGGTTTTCCGGCCTCGAGAGCAGCTTTGTGATGAACTCGGTGCGCTGCGGCTTGCTGAGTTCGGCGGCTTCGATCTGGAGGTTGGTGCGGCGGAAGCCAGTGATGAAGACGGCCGGGTCTTTGAGATCCAGGGCGCGGAGGATGTCCTTCTGGACCGTTGGCGTCGCCGTGGCGGTGAGCGCGATGATGGGACTGGGGCGCAGGGCGGGCAGATGCTGGCCCAGGGTGCGGTAGTCGGGGCGGAAGTCGTGGCCCCACTGCGAGATGCAATGGGCTTCGTCGATGGCGATCAGCGCGGGTTTGCGCCTGGCGAGCATCTCCGGGAAGCCTGGCACGCGGAGGCGTTCGGGGGCGATAAAGAGAAAGTCCAGGTTGCCGTCGAGGTAGTCGCGGCAGGCCTGTCGAGCGGCTTCGCGCGGGAGGCCGGAGTGGATGCGGGCAACGCGCAGATTCAGCGCGGAAAGCTTGCTGGCCTGGTCATCCATGAGGGCAATGAGCGGCGAGATGACCAGAGCAGTACCGCCGCGGGCGAGCGCCGGAAGCTGGTAGCAGAGGCTCTTGCCGGCCCCTGTGGGCATGACCAGGAGGACATCCTGGCCATCGGCGGCCGCCTCGCACACGGGCTGCTGATGAGCACGGAATTGCTTGTGACCGAAGACGCGGTGGAGAAGCTCGGGAAGGGAGGCTTGCGCTGCCATGGCCAACGTTATCTTCGCATATTCTTCGTATGGGCAAGGGGGAACCCAGCCCGATACGGCCCAAAGAAAAGGGTCAGTTCCGAATCGGAACTGACCCTTTGAGGAGAGAGAAGTGCACTACGCCGACATGAGCTTGTCGGGCGTGATGGGGTAGTGGCGGATGCGCTTGCCGGTGGCGTTGTAGATGGCATTTGCGATGGCTGCCATGCCGCCGGTGATGCCGATTTCCCCGATTCCGCGGGCACCCAGGGGGTTGAACTTCATGTCGGGAATGTTCAGGACCGTGACGTCGACGACATTGATGTCACGGTTCACCGGGACGTGGTATTCGGCAAGGTTTTCGTTCACCGCGCGACCGGTGTTCGGGTCCTGATGCGTCTCCTCTTCGAGAGCAAAACCCACACCCCAGACCAGACCGCCCATGAGTTGATTGAGGCCGGTTTTCTCATTCATGAGCGTGCCGATGTCATAGGTGGCAACAAGGCGCCGCACCTTGACCATGTGCGTGGTCTTGTCGACGGCGACCTCGGCAAAGACCGCGCCCCAGGAGTTGGTGGTCATGGAGGTGTGATCTTCCGATTGCTGCGCGGAGCCGTCGGTCTCAATTGGCTTGTTGCCGTTGCGGGCAATGAGCGCTGTCACGTCTTCACCCTTGCTGGGATCGTCCTTGAGGAAGACGCGGCCGGACTTGACGGTGACCTTTTCCGGAAGGACGCCATGCAGCGGCGATTGTGGATCGCCGATGGCCACGTCACCGGTCTTGAGCATGAGCTGCTGGCAGGCGGCCTGGACCGCCGGACCGACCGAGGCGGTGGACTGCGACCCACCCGAGACGGGAGCCTTGGGTAGAGTGGAATCCCCCAGCTTGACCTCGATCTTTTTCAGATCCATGCCCAGGGCCTCCGCGGCGACCTGCTGCATGATCGTGTACATGCCGGTGCCCAGATCCTGGCTGCCGGAGCCGACGAAGGCCTTGCCGTCTGGCAGGAACTTGGCAAGGCAGTTGGCATCGGACCGATTGGCGGGGTAGGTGGCTGTGGCCATGCCATAGCCAATGAGTTCGTTACCCTCGCTCATCTGGCCCGGCGTGGCGTTGCGTTTGGACCAGCCGAAGCGCTCGGCGGCTTGCTTGTAGCAGGCGTCGAGATGCTTGGAACTCCAGGGCCGATCAGAGCTGAGATCCTTTTCCGCATAGTTGACCATGCGGAACTGAATGGGATCCATCTTCAGCTTTTCGGCCATCTCGTCCATGGCGATCTCGAGGACGGCTGTGCCGGGAGCCTCGCCGGGGGCGCGCATGAACGTAGGGACACCGTAGTTCATCTGCACGCACTTGAGACTGGTGTCGTTGGAGCCGCTTTGGTAGAGCACACGGCTCGGCCCGATCGATTCCTCGATGAAATCTTCCATCACCGAGGAATGGATGATGGCGTCGTGCTTGATGGCCGTGATTTTGCCGTCGGTGTTGGCGGCGATCTTGATCATGTTGACCGTGGTGGGACGGGCACCCACTGGACCCCACATCTGCTCGCGGCCGAGCACCAGCTTGACCGGCCGTCCGACTAGCTTTGCGGACATGGCGGCGAGTATGACGTGTGACCAGGTGGAGCCCTTGCAACCGAATCCGCCGCCGACGACCGGGTCCATGACATGGACGTCGTCCTGCGCGAGATTCAGGATGCGGGCGAGAGTCATCTTGTCGCCGCTGATGGCCTGGGTGGCGTCGTAGACGGAGAGCTTTTCGCCCTCCCACCAGGCGATGGTGGCGTGCGGCTCCATCGGATTGTGGTTCTGGATGGGAGTGATGTAGGTCTGCTCGAGCTTGACCTGCGCATTGCCGAGGGCCTGGGCGGCGTCGCCACGTTGTTGGCGGTTCGGGTCACGGCTCCGGGTGCGCGGAGGCGCGGCTTCCCCGAGGCGGCCCATGAAATCGAGCTTGGCGGGCTTGGTGTTGTACTTGATGTTCAACATGCGTGCGGCACGGGTCGCCTCGACGAGCGACTCCGCGACGACCACGGCGATGGGCTGGCCGTTGTAGTCGACGTTGGTGTCCTGCAGGATGGTGAGCGAGCGCTTGGTGGGCGGCTTGGGTGGGCCCGTCTGCAGTTTGGGTGCATTGAAAGGCGTGATGACGGCAATTACGCCAGGGGCATGTTCCGCGGCTTTGGAGTCGATGGACGCGATGGTGCCGCTGGGAATGGTGGACTGCACCATGTAGGCGTAGGCCATCTTTCCGCGCGGAAACGGCCCCGTAAATTCAGCGGCGTACTTGATGGTGCCGGTCACCTTTTCAACCCCCTCGTAGCGATGGGGTGGTTGCGGCATGGCCGGAGGTTTCTGCTGATCTGAGCCGGATTGCATTAGGCCTGTACTCCCTGGGCGGCCTGGTTCAGGGCACGCACGATGCACTGTTTTGCCAGCTGCACCTTGAATTGGTTGTCCTTGTAGCCTTTGGCGCCGCGCAGCGCCAAATCGGCGGCGGCAGCGAAGGTTTGGTCGTTGGCGGGCTTGCCGAGGAGAGCGTGCTCCGCCTCGGGCGAGTGCCAGGGCTTGTGGGCGACGCCGCCGAGGGCGAGACCGGCTGACTTGATTGTGGTGCCGTCGAGCTCGAGACCGGCAGCCACCGAGACCAGCGCAAAGGCGTAGGACTGGCGATCGCGAGCCTTGAGATACCAGGAGTTCTTGGCGAACTTGGCGGCGCTGGCGGGAAGGGTAATGCCGGTGATGAGCTCGTCGGGACGAAGATTGGTGTCCTTGGAGGGATCATCGCCCGGCAGGCGGTGAAATTCGCGAACAGGCAAGGTGCGCTTGCCCTTCGGGCCGTCCAGTTCGACCTGGGCATCGAGGGCGTAGAGAGCGACAGACATGTCCGACGGATTGGTGGCGATGCAGGTGTGAGGCGACATCGGGCCCTGGTCGGTTTGGCCCAGGACGGCCATGATGCGATTGAAACCGACCACCGCGCCGCAGCCGGAGCCGGGTTTGCGCTTGTTGCAGGCCGGGAAGGCGATGTCGGTGAAGTAGTAGCAGCGGGTGCGCTGCATCAGGTTGCCACCCGTGGTGGCCATGTTGCGCAGCTGCGGGCTGGCGCCGGAGAGCAGAGCGAAGGAGAGCAAAGGGTAGTTTTGAACGATGCCCTGATGGTTGGCGAGGTCGGAGTTGCGGACCGAGGCGCCGACGGTCGCACCGTTGGCGCTGGCCTCGAGCTTATCCATGCCGGCATGGTTGATATCGATGAGGGCGCTGGGCTGCTCGACGCCGTCTTTCATCAGATCGACGAGATTGGAGCCGCCCCCAAGGTAGTAGGCACCGTGGGCTGCGCCGGCGTGAATGGCGGCTTCGGGTGAATCGGCGCGAGTGTAGGTAAACGGAATCAAGCCGCACCTCCGGTGGTTGCAGTTGCCTGGTTGCCAGCGGCCGCACGGACGGCGGCCACGATGTTGGGGTAAGCGCCGCAACGGCAGAGATTACCGCTCATCCGCTCGCGGATTTCTTCGTCGGTGAGGGCGGGGTTTTGCGTCTTGCCGGTCTCCCAGCTGACCTGCGAGAGCTCACCCTTTTTCTGCTCGGTGATGAGGGCCGCGGCGGAGCAGATCTGGCCGGGTGTGCAGTAGCCGCACTGGTAGCCGTCGTGCTCGAGAAAGGCTGCCTGCACGGGGTGCAGATTTTCGGGGGTGCCGAGGCCTTCGATGGTGGTGACCTCGTAGCCCTGCGCGGCGACCGCGAGAGTGAGGCAGGCGTTGACGCGGCGACCGTCCAGCAGCACCGTGCAGGCGCCGCACTGGCCGTGGTCGCAGCCCTTCTTGCTGCCGGTGAGATCGAGCTGCTCGCGCAGCAGGTCCAGCAGGGAGGTGCGGGTGTCCACGGTGACCTGGCGGGACTGCTTGTTGATGGAAAGCGTCAAGGGAACGTTTTGCTGGGCGGAAGCGGCGTTCTCCGCTGCGGCCTCGGGCGTCAGACCAGCGGCCATGCCGGCGGAAAGGACCCCGGAGGCGGCCAGAAACTGACGGCGGGTGAACTGCAGATCGGCTTCGCGTTGCTCGGCGGTTTGGTCCAGATCGATATCGAGAACTTCAGAACAAGGGCTCAAGAGGGCCTCTCAGGGTCGCGTTATTTGGGTGAGGGAGCGTCGCAACAGAGATGCAGACGTGCGAACTGAAGCTTTTGGATGCAGCCAGCCGCCACGCGACGCATATCCAGATTCAGAGCGTTAAATTCGTTCATGTACACGATTGGTACCAGATAGTTTCGTGTTGATCGCCGCACGCTTTAACTGGTGTGCAGGGCACGTGTGCAGCGGAGCTGCTGGCATACACACCGGATTCGATTTGGCCCTCAAGGTCTGACGATCGCCGGGCTCCCTGGGCTGCGGATTGGCATTGGAGGCGGCAGGGGCAGGGGACCAGCTACGGCGCAAGAGGCTGGATCTCGTCTTTGCAAGAGGCTGGGTCTGGTCTTTGTTGATGGGCCTTATGGGTGAGATCTGGTTCACGCCAACGTAACGCGGTAAAATGAAGCGTTACGGCCCCGTGCGCGGCGATGTCCGGTGCATGAGTTTTCGGTCGAGTGCGAAGGAGTTGGCGGATGGCAAAGCGTCGTGGAAATCCAAACTGGGGTAAGCCGGAGCCGATCGGCCCGGTGGTGCCGACGATTACCTCATTTGAGCAGATTGTGAAGGAATACAAGCTAACCCCGGATCAGTATGTGCGTTCGACGCGGCTGCGCGAGTGGGCGCGGCGCAATAAGAATTCGAAGTACATCCCGGAGTCACTGCTGGAGGCCTGGGGCTTCGAGATCGAGTCGACGCTGTAGGTTCCAGCTCGTCGCTGTGAGGTGAAGGCCGCTCCCGCGTGGGGCGGTCTTCGGCTTTGGCGCCTGCCTGAAAGGGATATGCTGGACTGGTGATGGACACAGGGAATGGGTTCGCCTCGATTGAGGAAGCTATTGCGGAGTTGCAGGCCGGGCGGCTGATTGTCGTGGTCGACGACGAGGATCGCGAGAACGAGGGCGATCTGATGGCCGCCGCCGAGTTCTGCACCCCGGAGGCGATCAACTTCATGGCAAAGTACGGCCGTGGATTGATCTGCCTGACCCTGACCGAGGACCGTGCCGATTTTCTGCGGCTGGCGCCGATGGTGCAGGAGAACAGTTCGCGCTTTGGAACGGCTTTCACCGAAACTATTGAAGCGCGCGAGGGCGTGACGACCGGTATCTCCGCCGCGGACCGGGCGCACACGATTCAGGTGGCCATTCAGCCGGGTTCCACGCCAAACGATCTGGCGCGGCCGGGGCATGTTTTTCCGCTGCGGGCGCGCAAGGGTGGCGTGCTGGTGCGGGCTGGGCAGACGGAGGCCTCGGTCGACCTGACGCGGCTGGCGGGGTTGATCCCGGCGGGCGTGATCTGCGAGATCATGAATGAAGACGGCACCATGGCGCGGGTGCCGGACCTGATCGAGTACTGCCGGGCGCACGAGTTGAAGATGGTCACCGTGGCGGACTTGATCCGCTACCGCATGCAGCACGAGCGCTACATTCACCGCGCCGCCGAGGGCGTGCTGCCGACGCCGTTCGGTGAGTTTCGCGCGGTGCAGTATGTAAACGAGGTTGAGGGCAATCAGTCGCATCTGGCGCTGGTGATGGGAGATCTCGGGGCCGCGGCGGCGGCGGGCAAACCGGTGCTGGTGCGGATGCAGACGCATTGTCTGGCCGGGGGAATCTTCGGCTCAACGCAGTGTGATTGCCGGGCGACGATTGATGCCTCTCTGAAGGCAATCGCCGAGGCCGGAGTTGGGGCGCTGATCTACCTGCACCACACGCAGCGCGGTTTTGGGCTTGACCGTTCGACAGAACCGAAGCGGATGAACTTCCACCGCACCACCGGCCGGGAGCGCGGCGCCGATGCGGAGCGGCCGGAGCGCAATCCCGAGCAGCGGATTCTGCGCGAGGTGGGGCTGGGTGGGCAGATCCTGTCCGACCTGGGGATCTGCCGCATTCGGCTGCTAACGAATTACCACACGCACGTGCCCGCGCTGCAGGGTTTTGGGATCGAAATTGCCGAACGCGTGCCGGTGGGCGACGGTGTGCAGCACGGTTAAAGCGGGACAAGCAAAGAGCAGATCCCTGCAGGATGACCTCTCTAAATTGAGTCGCGGATGACGGGCAGGTCAGATGCCGGCAGGCGTTTTCTGTGGTTGGAGCAGAGACGTCAGACCGGATGTCTGCATCGCTGACAGAAATGAATCGTGGTCCAGGTAGCGGATCGCCTGCATACCGGCAGCCAGGGCGCCGGCGACGTTGTCCTCGCGGTCGTCGATGAAGAGGATCTCCTCCGGGTGAACGCCCAGGCCTGCCGCGGCATGTGCGTAGATCGTTGGATCGGGCTTGGTTGTCCGCAGGCGATGCGAAAAGGTGAGGTGGTTGAAGGCGTGGAGCCAGGGGCAACGCTCGCGCACGCCGGTCTCCATGGCATCGCCCAGGTTGGACAGGATGCCGGTGAAGATGCCCGCGGCCTGAAGGCTGGCGGCCCAGTCGATCATGGGTTGGTTGGGCTGGGTCCAGAGGTCGGTGTCGGCGTTCATGAGGGCCTCTACAGTTGCATCGGGCGCTTCCTGATGCAGATCCGCGGCTACGCGGCGCCAATAGCCTTCTCCCGTGAGGGCGCCGCTGTCGTACTCCTGTCGGGGGCGCCAATAGGCGGCGTGAAAGGACTCTTCGCCGGCGTGGAGCAGAGACTTCATCCGTTCCCACGCGGGCGGATGGGCGGGGCCTGTGAGGACCAGACCGTAATCGAACAAGACGGCTTTGACCTCGGCGGCGGCTGGTGAACCGGTGTCGGCGGGGGAGTTTGGTGAAGTTGCAGGCATCGGTGCCATGGTACGGCAAGGGCTTCGCCGACGGAAAGGCACGTTTGTATGCTGAACGATATGAGGTTTTCAAGACGAACGGCCTGGGAGCCGGGTGAGGACCTGTGGGCGGAGGCCGTGCGACTGCGGCGGGCCTCCGGGGCGGAGACCGTGGATCTCACGGTCTCAAACCCCACGGCCTGTGGACTGGGACCGCAGGAGGTAAACCAGCTTGCGCCGCTGGCCGACGCCGGCGCACTGCGTTACGTTCCGGATCCGCTGGGGATGCTGTCAGCGCGCGAGGCTGTCGCGGAGTACTACGCCGAGGCTGGCGCCGTGCAGTCAGTGGAAGACCTCTGTCTGACGACCAGCACCAGCGAAGCGTACAGCTTTTTGTTCCGGCTGCTTTGCGATCCGGGCGACGAGGTGCTGATCGCGCGGCCGAGCTATCCGCTCTTCGATCTGCTGGCCCGCCTGGACGATGTTGTGTTGCGGGAGTACCCGCTGTTCTATGAGCCGGGATCGGTGAACTCTGCCGCAAGGCCGGGTTCGGGGTGGAGCATTGACCTGGGGACGCTGGAGGGGGCGATCAGTGAGCGGACTCGGGCGGTGATCGTCGTGCACCCGAACAATCCGACAGGGAACTTTGCGGCACCGGTCGAGCGTGCGGCTTTACGGGCGATCTGCGCGCGGCATGGGTTGGCTCTGATTGCCGACGAGGTGTTTTTGGATTACGCCCTGCCGTTCGCGGCGGCTGTGCCTGAACTTTCCAGGAGCTTTGCGGGCGAGGAGGACGAATGTCTCTGCTTTGTCCTGAGTGGGCTCAGCAAGATCTGCGCGATGCCGCAGGCGAAGCTGTCGTGGATTGCGGCGAGCGGACCGCAGCCACTGGTCAGGGCTGCGATGGAGCGGCTGGAAGTGATCTCGGATACGTTTCTGTCGGTGAGTGGGCCGACGCAGTTCGCGCTGCCGCACTGGCTGGCGGGGCGCCGGCAGACGCAGACGCGGATCCGGGAGCGCATGGCTCAGAACCTGGAACGGCTGGATCGACGCATCGAGGGCAGCCTGGCGGACCGCTACCTTCTGGCCGGAGGATGGACGGCCGTGCTGCGTGTGCCGGGCACCGTAGGCGGGGAGGAGTTTGCGCTGGCGGCGGTGGCTGCGGGCACGGCTGTGCAGCCGGGAAGGTTTTATGGCTTCCCAGGCGGACGATGCGTGCTGAGTCTGCTGACGCCACCGGATGTTTGGGAGCGTGGGTTGGCTTTGCTGCCGATCTAGTCCTGAGTCGTGCGAAATGGCTGAAGCTTTGTCGCTGCGCGGCGCGACTTGGGGTAAGACGACAAGGGCTCGAAGAGGCGGGTTCGCGCACTCGGCAAAAGAGTCGGGACTTGAAGGAAGGGCTGGTCAGCGCAGGAACGGGTTGGAAGCGCGTTCGCGGCCTATCGTGGTCTCGCCGCCATGCCCTGGAACGACGACCGTCGCATCCGGGAGCGGCAGAAGGCGGTCACGGATACTGCCCAGCAGCTTGGCGGTGTGGCCGCCGGGCAGATCGGTGCGGCCGACAGAGCCCGCAAATAGGGTGTCGCCGGCAAGCAGAAGGTTTTCCGTCGGCATGTACACGCAGAGGCTGCCTTCGGTGTGGCCGGGGGTGTGCAGCAGATGAGCCTGCAGGTTCCCGGTGTTGAGGATTTCGCCGTCGGTGGGGGAGTGATCGGGCGGCGCGACCTCGGGTGTGGGCATGCCAAGCCAGCCGGCCTGGACCTCCATCATCGCGACGAGGGGAAGATCGGCCTCGTTGTAGAGAATCGGCGCGCCCGTTACTTCTTTGAGGGCCAGGGCGCCGGCGATGTGGTCGATGTGCGCGTGGGTGACAACGATCTGCCGCAGGTGCAGATTGTGTTTGGCGAGGACCGCGAGGATGCGAGCGATCTCGGCGCCGGGATCAACCACCGTGGCGGCGCCCGTTGCGTCATCACCCAGCACGGTGCAGTTGCACTGCAGGGGACCGACGGGAAGGGTCTCTCGAATCACGAGGAACTCGCTCAGAGACCGGGCTACTTCTTGGCCGGGGTCGTGGTGGCGGCGGGCGTGCCCGAAAGTACCGAACCGCCGGTGTTCGAGCGTGTCAGCACGACTGTTAGGCCGATCGAGGTCACCATGAAGATGATCGCGGACCAGGTGGTCAGCTTTGTGAGCAGATTCGAGGCGCCACGGGGACCGAAGGCGGTGTTTGCGCCGGCACCGCCGAAGGCACTGGCCATGTCCGCCGACTTGCCCTGCTGCAGCAAAACAACGCCGATAAGGAAGACACAGACGATGACATGGACGACGACGAGCAGGGTAACCATCAGCGGGTAGGCCTTGAGCCGACAAATGATCGGCGCTTACGAAAGTCTTGGATTCCGTAGCGGAACAGGGGATTAGCCCGGCTCGGCCCGCATCTCGATCCAGCCTTCAATTTATCACGCCGTGCCCGCGACTGAGTGGCTGCGGCATGGTCGAACTAGGCGTTGGCGCGGTGTGCTGCCCAGGCACCCCAGATCATGGCAATTGGATGCAGTCCGGCGATGGCCCAGCCGAGCGTCGGAATACCGAGGGCGACATAAAGCACGAGCATCACAATAGCGCCGATGACCGTGCTGTAGAGCATGCCAAAAGGACCGAAGAAAAAGGTAAGGACCAGTGCAAGGACAACACTTTTACGGTTCTGCATGGGACCAGCCTCCAAGGCGTGTCTAGATTGTCATCAACTTAATTCTTATGATGCGCTGGGGTCGCGCGGGGCTGTGATACGCTTTCGCTATTCCGCGTCTTGGAGATTCTATGCGCCTACGTGCCTTACTGGTTACGGCTGTTTGCTGTGCTGCGAGCCTTGCCCGTGCCGACGTTTTCAACTTCAATGCACAGGGCAACGGCGGTGGGTTTAACGGCTCGGGAACATTAACGGCCAACGCCAATGGTGACGGATCGTACACGGTGGTGGACATCACGGGACCTGGCGTCACCGGTTTGCTTGCCCCGGGTCAGTTCGAGTCCAACGATAACCAGCTCTTTCCGGGGCAGGCGGCTCTCCTGGACAGCAGTGGTATCTCCTTCACTGATGTTATGGACGACACCAGCTATGACGTGAACATTTTTTTCGACTCTTCCACGATGGATTACTTCACTGTCCTGCAAGACTCGGACGGGAATAGCCAAATTCTGACGACGACCTTTGACGTTTCGGCTGTAACGCCGGAGCCTTCGAGCTTCGCCCTTCTCGGCACCGGACTGCTGGGGATCGCCAGTTTTGCCCGCCGGCGTAGCAACGCCTAGAACGCTCCTCCGGCAACCTGGAACATGGATGCATCGACTCGCTCACTTCGTGAGCGACTTTCGCCATAGCGTCCCGTTCCGCGCGGTCTCCGTACCGCTCGGAACAGCCGAGCTTGCAGAGCTGCAGGATTACCTTATTGTTCCCTGCAGCTTAGCTCTCGCCGACCAACGCTCAAGTACATACTCCAGCCCTTCTGTCGATGTCATTCCTTTGGCTTTCGCCTCCGCCATAAGACGGCTCACTGTGGGGAGCTCCTCCAGATTCGGGAGAGTTTCCTGCAGGAGTTGGCGAACGTAAGGGGAGAAGTGCTGCGGCGGATCAAAGGCGAGGTCAGCGGTCGTCATGCGGGCAGGGTAGCGGGTCCGGGCGGGGCAGATCACTCCCACAGAGGTGGAGCGCGATGGCGTGTGTGACTGCGCGATGGCGTGGTGGTGTTCTGGGAGATCAGATTATAAAAAGACGATGGCCAGCCTCAAGGGCTGGCCATCTCATGGATTTTGAACTTGGTGCGGAGGAGGGGACTTGAACCCCTATGGTGTTACCCGCTAGCACCTCAAGCTAGTGCGTCTGCCAATTTCGCCACCTCCGCTTTTGGCCTGCGTAAACGCAGAAGCGATGGCCAAGATTCATCCAAAGTATAGCATCCGGGAGCGGTGGTTCGGGCTAGAAATGCTGGAGAAGATCGCGGAAGGCGGCGAGCTTGAGCAGGATCTGTCCCTGCGTTGGCGTCGCTACGATTTCGTGCTCCAGGACCCAGGTGAAGTCGTGCGGGATGAAGACGGCGTTCAGGCCGGCGGCCAGGGCGGAGTTCACGTCGGAGCGCGGGGAGTTGCCGATCATCCAGGTTTCGGCGGCCACGAGGGTGTGGCGGGCGAGGAGATCGCGGTACATCGCCTCATCCTTTTCCGCGGGCACCTCGACGGCGGCGAACAGCGAACGCAGACCGGAGCGTTCCAGCTTGCCAGTCTGCTCCTCGCGGTCGCCCTTGGTGACCAGCAGTAACCGATAGCGGCTGGCGAGCTCGCGCAGGGTCGGCTCCACCGCGGGCAGGAGCTGGATCTCCCCGCTGGCAATGGCCTCGGTGAAGCTGATGATGCGCGCGTGCCGCTCCGGCGTGACGGGTGATTCGGTCAGCATCTCGAAGCACTTGACCAGAGAGCGGCGGAAGCTGGTGAGGCCGTAGCCGAACTCCGCGATGGTGGCTCGCTCACAGCTGTTGAGGTGTTCGCGTACCTGCTCCGGTGTGTGGGCGCGGTGGTCCAGGTCGGAGATGAAGGCGGCGATGGCCTGCTCGAAGTAAATGTTGTTCTCCCAGAGCGTGTCGTCGGCGTCAAAGAGCAGTGTCTTGGGGCTTTGGAAACGGCTGCCGGACGGAGGTACTGCACTCACGGGGAATTTCATGGCGCGACGTGAACCTCGTAGAGTTCGTGGTCTTTATAGGAAGCTTCAAGGCGTCCCAGAACGCGGATCTGTGCACCGTCGTGCTGCAGCTTGCGCAGCAGCCAGTCCTCAGGATAGTCAAAGGTACCGAGCACATCAAAGTTATGGTGCGCGGTGAGAAATGCCGAGTATGGCGCTACCTGGCCGTGGAGATGAAACAGCAAAGCCTCTTCGGGCATACCTTCGAAGAGGGTGGCATGAGCATACCGAATGGCTGAAACTTTGTCAGTCAAATAGAAGATGCGCTCCAGCAGAGGATCCGGCTCACGCCGCTGCATTTCAACAAACGTAAGCCCCGAGGCTGTGATCAGGGGCAGCGAAGCGTCACGCAGCAGGGCAGTGTCCATAGTCTGAATGACGGGTTCGGTGTGGCGGAAGATGCGGACCTGCGCGGTGACGCTGATCGCGTCCGGAGGTCGGCCGGTGATCAGCAAAGCGAGGCAGGCGGCCGTCAATCCTGCGGTCGCTCGGCCTGCCGTCCACCATTGGAGGAGGACGGCAGATAACGTTGCCGTGCCCAGGCAGACTCGACAAAGCGAAAACCGCTAACATGGTCAGCGCGAACCGGCGATCTCCGGCAGTCGGCATTGCAGCATTCCCACGTCGAACAGGTCGAAGCTGAGGCGGGTGAGCAGGTAGGACAACGGAGGGTTCAGGTCGACGCGACGAATCTCGTCATGCCACAAAGGCGAAGCTAGGGAATAGCCAAGCTGTGCCAGTATCAAGCTGTGCCAGTATGTAGATGGCGAAGAGGACATGCAAAGAGAACGCGCCGGCTTATCGCCTATCTGATGGCGTTGAACACGCGAGACTGTAGCCGAGTACAGCAATGGACCGTTGGGAACGGAGAGTGCTTGAAGCTAGCTCCTCAAGGTCGCTAGCTGTGATAAATTCATCTCTGGCGACCCGGACGGAGAGATGGCCGAGTGGCTGAAGGCGCACGCTTGGAAAGCGTGTATACCGCAAGGTATCCAGGGTTCGAATCCCTGTCTCTCCGCCATTACCTTTCGCCACTATTTCTTTTGCCATAAAGCTGTGAATGTGCGGGCGAGCTATAGTGCGCTTTGCCAGGGCGCCTGGCACTACGTGCCACACGAATCGGCGCAGCGGAACGTATCCCAGCGAGCGGGCCTGCCCGAAGGCAGCCTGCACCTCAGGCAGACGGGCTGCTTCGGCGGCTGCCGGGAAACGCGGTCTGGGATGCTTCCAAGCTCGCCAAGGCGCCCTTCAGGACACCCGTCTGCTCCTGCGCAAAGCCTTTTTTCCCCAGCTGAGTCGCTTTGGCTTTGCCTTGGGCAAGATGGAGGTCGCGTTCCGCCTGGATGGCCTGCGCCTGTGCGGCACTCGCCATCTGCGCCTGCATCCGGGCGATGCGCCCCGAACAATCACCCGGGCCATCGCTTTTGATGTGAGACGCCGCGCTGTAGGCGCGGCTCGCCCCGGCCGGATCGTGATGGTTTTCTGCAGCTACGCCATCCTGCAGCGCTGCTATGTAGGCGGATCTGGCTGACCATCGCCTGCGCCTAGGGTTTCAAAGCGGGAGAGGTGACCTGCTCTGCCGCTGACGATGCCTGGGCGAAGTCGTTCTGGGCAAACATCTGCTGCGCCCTGGCCCAAAGTGGGTCACTGGATCCGTCCGCGGCCTTGCTGGCCTTCTTGGCTCTCCAGTCCGGCGACCGTGGCCACCTCCACTGGAGGCTGCGGCGCCGGTTGTGCCGGGGGAATGGCTTCGACTGCGTTAATGCGACGCGCGCTTCTTGCCTCGGCTGGACGGGCGCTGGTTTCGGCGGTTCAACGACCGCTGGTTCAACTGATTCGTCGGGCGCTCCAGATGTCTCCTCGGCCGTCAGACGCCTCGCCCTTCAGCCGCTCCGGAGAAAGGTACTGGGAGGTGCCGATGACCGAGCCAGCCACTGTGTGCCCGGAGAGCGTTTCCAGCTGCGCGCTGCCAAATTCACCAGCTTCACGACCCCGTTCTGCAGCAGTTGCGCGACGAGGGCGGGCCCAAGGGCGCTGTCAGCTTCGATGAGCAGGGTTGCCTTGGAGCGTACACCTCGCCTCTGGGCCGAATCTGGCGGCTCGCCAACCGCACCGACGGCAAACTGCTCGAGTTTAGCCAGTCCGTCCGGCCATGTGCTCTCGCTGGGGAACAACCTCGAGGGTCTGCTCGCGAGTTTTGCCTCGACCACACAGGCCCGGGTTGATCGGGCTCTCTACACCGCGAGCCAGTACGGGGACGGCAGCGCGGAGACCGTCGGCTACACGGAACAGGGCGATCCGGCGATGTTTTCCAGCCGCCTTGGGAGCCGCATGCCGTGCGTTATACGCCGAGCGGGTGGCAGTTCCCTGTGTGAACTTGGGCCCGCCGCAGATGTAGAGTTCTTCTTTGAATGCATCCACTCTTTCGCCGTGCAGCGAATGTCTCTACCTGACATCTTTCTCCTGACTGACCGCCTGTACAAGAGATACCTACGCGAGGATGAGGTTGAGCTGGCGTCATTGTTGATGAAACAGCTAAGGACAATGTTCGAGACGACATCTGCTTCGGCAATTGACTTAACCGGACTGTCACTTGCGTTGGCGGTGACCCGTCTTGGTGCAAGTAAGGCAAATCTTGCTGAACTGTTCGACAAGTATTTCGAATGTTTCGAACACTGTACGGAGTCAGCCAAGCAGTTCTCTCAGACTTGGAAATTCGGCAGCCTCTTCGGTTGGTGATAACTGACATAGGGAGTTCATCGAAGACAAAGAACATCCGCTGACTCACTACGACGATCTGGTGGAACGTCCCTTGTGGCTCAGGCACCTACCGCAGAAAGGCAGCGCGAGAAGTTAGAACCGCGGCAAGCCGTTGGGCAAGCTGGAACAAGTGCAAGGTTTGGATGTAAAAGCGGCTTTCTCTGCAGTTGGTAGGCGACTCACTCTTGACAAGGGATGGTGTACGCTTTCCTGGACTCCTGATGCCAAAAGGCCTCGGTATTCATCTCGCCGGTTCCACCGAAGTTTGGAGGTTCATTCCATGCAACGCTTGCCTAAGCCTCTTCTAATGGCCCTTGCGGCCAGTGCAGCCCTGGCTGCGGTTGCCCAGTCTCCTTCGCCTGCAACGACGCGGCCGGATCTTACGAAGCAGCCTACGCTTTACGCGGTGGGCTATGCGCATCTTGATACCGAGTGGCGCTGGGAGTATCCGCAGGTGATTGACGAGTACCTGCGCCGCACGATGGAGGACAACTTCAAGCTGTTCGAGAGGTACCCGCACTACGTCTTCAACTTCAGCGGCGCAAACCGATACCGCTTGATGAAGGAGTATTTTCCCGAAGACTTCGCACGTGTGAAGGGGTATGTCGCCCAGGGAAGATGGTTTCCCGCAGGTTCTTCGATGGAGGAAGGTGACGTGAACGCTCCAAATGCTGAAGCCCTGATTCGTCAGGTTCTATACGGCAATCGTTGGTTCCGGCATGAGTTCGGCGTGGCCAGCGAGGAGTACATGCTGCCGGATTGCTTTGGCTTTCCGTCGTCACTGCCGAGCATTCTGGCACACTCCGGAGTGAAAGGCTTTTCGACTCAGAAGCTGACGTGGGGTTCTTCCGCGGACGCGGGTGGACCGGAGTCGCTGGAACGGACGCCCGAGGGCACGCCGTTCAACGTGGGCGTTTGGGTAGGGCCGGACGGAGCGACGGTGCTCTCGGCCCTCAATCCCGGCTCGTATAACGGCAACATCACCACGGACCTGAGCGCGCCACTTCCACCATTGCAGCCGAATCCTGCGATGGCGGATGTTGAGAAGCGAATGGCAGCGGCACAGCAAAGCCTGCAGGCGACGCCACACGGCAGTGCGCCGGACCAGAACACGTTGAGGGACTACGCTGCCTCCCGCGCCGAGCAGACCGCGCTGACGCAGGAGGCGAACGAGCGCGCGATGCAGCGATTCCAGGGTGACTGGGCGGCACGTGTCGAAAACGACGGCAAGGTGACCGGCCTTTTCGCCGACTACCACTACTACGGCACGGGCGATATCGGCGGCGCTCCAAGCGAGGACTCGGTCAAGCGGCTGGAAGCGATCATCACGCATGGGCAGGTGGATCTGCCGCCAGAGAACGGCATCTATCCCCGCGGGGCAACGCATCCGGCGTGGCCGGTGGTTGCCGTGGGCAATGGACCGGTACACGTGATCTCAGCCAAAGCAGACCAGATGTTCAAGGACATCACGCCGGCGGAAGCAGCGGCCTTGCCGCGTTATACGGGCGAGCTTGAGTTGACCAATCACTCGGCAGGTTCGCTTACCTCACAGGCTTACCAGAAACGGTGGATCCGCAAAGAAGAGCTGCTTGCGGATGCGGCGGAGAAGTCCTCCATCACGGCGCAGTGGCTGGGTGCACGCGGCTACCCGCAGGAGCGATTGAATGATGCATGGACGCTGGCGATGGCGGCGCACTTCCATGATCTTGCAGCAGGCACCGCCACACCGCGTGCGTATGAGTTCGCCTGGAACGATGATGTGATTGCCATGAACCAGTTTGCGGATGTGCTGCAAAGCGCAACGGAAGGGGTTTCGGCGGCGCTGGACACGGAGACCAAGGGCACGCCGCTGGTTGTCTTCAACCAGTTGAATATCCCCCGCGAAGACATCGTGGAGGCGAGCCTTACGCCAGCAAATGGTGAGGCTCCCCAAAGCGTACGTGTGAATGGGCCGGATGGAACGGAGGTGCCCGCGCAGATAAGCCACGGCAAGGTGATCTTCGCAGCGAAGGTTCCATCGGTAGGCTATGCGGTGTATGACGTGGTTCCGGCAGGCAAAGCGGCGAGCGCTCCTGCCGGCTCCGCCTTGCGCGTGACGGAAAACGAGCTTGAGAACGAGTATTACCGGGTGCGTTTGAACGCCGATGGCGATGTGGCGAGCATCTTTGACAAGAAGGCCGATCGCGAGATGTTGTCTGCGCCGGCCCGGTTGGCGCTCTCCTATGACAATCCGCAGCAGTGGCCCGCGTGGAACATGGATTGGGATCAGGAGCAGGCCCCGCCCAAGGAGTATGTCTCTGGCCCGGCGAAGATACGTGTTGTGGAGAACGGCCCCGTACGCGTCGCAATCGAGGTCACCCGGGAGACCGCTGGGTCGCGCTTTGTGCAGACGGTTCGGCTGGCAGCAGGCGACGCGGGCAAACGCGTGGAGTTCGCCAACGCTGTGGATTGGGCGACGCGCGAGCGCTATCTGAAGGCTACGTTCCCTCTCACGGCCTCAAATGAGATGGCCACGTACAACTGGGATATCGGAACCATTGAGCGGCCAACAGCGCAGCCGAAGAAGTTTGAGGTGCCTTCGCATCAATGGATCGATCTTACCGATGCAAGCGGAAAGTTCGGCGCGACGATCCTCACGGATGCCAAGAACGGCTCGGACAAACCCGATGACCACACCATTCGCCTGACGTTGCTCCTCACGCCTGGCGTGGCAGGGGGATATCCGGACCAGGCGACGCAGGACCTCGGCCATCATGAGTTTCTCTATGGCTTCACGGGGCATGCCGAGGGCTGGCGCGAGGCGCAAAGCGACTGGCAGGGGCAGCAGCTGAACGCGCCCTTGCTGGCGTTTCAAGCGACCAAGCATGGCGGCGCTCTGGGCAAAACTTTCTCTCTCATGAAGGTCAGTAATCCGCGCATTCGGGTTTTGGGATTGAAGAAAGCGGAGGACAGCGACGAGGTCATCGTGCGCTTAGTGGAGCTCGACGGAAAACCGCAATCTGACGTGCACGTTGCCTTTGCGGCACCCGTGACGGGTGCCCGCGAGGTGAACGGACAGGAGCAGCCGCTGCGTGAGGCAACGGTCAGCGGTGGCGAGGTGGTGACGTCCTTTGGCGCCTACCAACCGCGCGCTTTTGCGGTGAAGCTGGGAGCGGCACCGACGGCCGTTGCGGGCGTTCAGTCCGCCCCCGTTACGCTGCCCTACGATGTGGCCACCGCCACGGTTCGCGATGCGCATCTACCCGTTGGAATGGACGGCAAAGGCGACAGCTACCCGGCAGAGATGCTACCGGGTGAGGTGCATTTCAACGGCGTTTCGTTTCACCTGGCTCCGGGCAATGGACCAAACGCAGTCGTCGCCAAGGGACAGCGTATCGCCCTTCCGGCCGGTAAATATAACCGCGTGTATCTGCTGGCCGCAGCTAACCAGGGCGATCAGAAAGCAACGTTTGAGGTCGGTGATCACAGGGCTGAACTGAACATTCAGAACTGGGAGGGTTTTGTCGGCCAATGGGATGATCGTGTGTGGAGTTTGTCGAACACGGCAAACGACAACTACGGCCAGATGATCGGCTTGAAGCCCGGCTTCATCAAGCGTGCGGACATCGCCTGGTACAGCGACCACTACCATGACGCAGCAGGCAAGAATGTGCCGTACAGGTACTCGTACCTCTTCGCCTATGCGCTCGACATGCCCCCGGGTGCAAAGACGCTGCGACTGCCCAACAATCCCAACGTGCATATCCTGGCTGTCTCTGTGGCCGATGACGGTAGCGAGGTTAAACCCGCGCAGCCGCTTTACGATGTGCTGCCTGCAACGAACTCAGGTGCGCCGGACTTCGCGCTGTTCGCTCCGTCGTCCGCGAAGGTTTCCGAGGGCAGGGACACGAGTGAGCAGATCTCTGTGTTCCCTCGTGGAGCTTTTAATCGCCCTGTGAAGTTCAGCGCGACAGGTTTGCCAGCGGGCGTAACAGCTGCCTTCCATTCAGCCGAGACAACGGGCGCAGTCACCATGACGTTGACCGCAAGCCAAAGTGCTGCGCCGGGAAAAAGCGACGTGACCCTTACCGGTGTCTCCGGTGGTCTTACGCATTCGGCAACGATGCCGGTCGAGGTCACACCCATCCTTCGCGGAACCGTTCCCGTAAGTCTGTCGTCCGCTTTCAACGTCACGGGAATTTACAAGAAGGACGCCAAGTTTGAAGCGGGAGCAAGCCTGGACGGAGAAGGTGCTGCGTTTCCGGCGGCGCCCCTGCAGCAGGATCCTGTGGGAGATGAGGTTGTCTTCCATCTTGGACCGGCGGACGCACCTGACGCGGTTACGAGCAGGACTGTTGATCTGCCGAGTGGCAGGTACGCGAGCCTGCGCCTCCTTGCTACCGCGGTCGAAGGAAATCAGACTCGCCAGACCTTCTCGTTGAACTACGCCGATGGAACCTCGTCGGCGCTTAGTCAGAGCTTGAGTGACTGGAGCGGGACAGCGCATTTTCCGGGTGAGGCGGAGGCGTCCACCGTGCCGTATCGCGTGATGAACGACGGCTCGGTAGACGGCAGCCCCTTTCACCTGTGGGCTTACGAGCTCGCCGTGGACCCCACCAAGACGGTCAAGAGTTTTACCCTTCCTAGCAATCGCAATGTCGTGGTCTTCGCTATGACGCTGGTGCCCGCAGGCCAGTGAAACGCAGGAGAGGGCAGTGAGCAATCTTGCTTACTGCCTCTATCTGGGCGATGTTGGAAACAGAGCTCCGCCCGCTTGGGCGTACCCGGTCATCTCCAGATAGCCTGTGCCGTGCACCGCGTTCTCCCCGTGGCGCCCGGCCACATCGATCGCACCCTCCCAATAACTGGGCCCGAAGCGGCTGACGAACTCCTGATCCTTGAGCGGGGTTGTGATGTCGATCTGCAGCTTCAGTTCAGGAACCGTGACCGACCAGGCGACGGGATAGATTGCGCCCGTCTTTTGGCCCTTATAGGTGGCCCCGGTCTGCGTCATGCTGAAGTCGCGCAGCGTGAGGTGCAGGGCTTTGCCCTGACTGTCCACATACGTGCCCGAGGAGTACGGGTCCACGCTGCCGTCACGATGGCGCAGGCGGTAGAGCATGAGTTCGGTGTTGTCATCCAGTTGCACGCTGAGCCAATCCCAACCGACCTCTTCTCCGTTCATCGAATCACTGAAGAATTCGTGATCCATCCAGGTGTCGCCATCGACCTGGTAGGTTGTTCCGTTGAGTTCGACGGTGCCTGCCGAGGTCATGCGCGTGAAGGAGATGTAGTGCGACGCGTGTCCCGCGCCTGCGGCTTTTTGACTCACACCGTCCGTGCCTTGAATGACTGGCGGTTTCTGCGGGGCTACTTTCAGATCTACCGAGAAATGGTCACCGATACCTCTTAGCTCGTGAGCCTTCTCACCAATTTTTGTCTGCCAGTTGCCATTCCACACCAGCTTCGAAGCCGCATCGACACCAGCGATGCCCGGACCGGCGCGATTGAGGCGTTCCGTTGCGTAGTAGTGGCTGCCGCTTACGTCACTGAGCGCGAGGTGCGCCATGTAGAGATCGTGCACGTACCATGGCGACGAGTTGGGCGTGCGCGACACTCCCTGGCGGAAGAAGGTGAGCTCAAAGCCGAAACGATGCCCGTCTTTTGCTCGGAGATTGCCTGTGTAGTACCACCACTCCGTTTGGTACTCCGGATGACTGAAGTGGTCGCGTGGAAATTCGTAATGGTATCCCGGCAGGGCAGGCACGTACTCCTGCGCCCGGATCGGGATACACAAGACCGCCAGAAGGAGGCACAGAAGCTTAGTCTTCATGCACAACCTCGATTGGGTTCAGCCTCTGCGCTACGCGCGCGGGGTACAGACCTGCCAGCACGGTCGCGATGTACACGCCGCTCAACGCCTCCAGGAGCACGCGAACCGGCCAATGGAATTCAATGGTCCAGCCGAAGGACTGCTTGTTGATCACAAAGATCAGGACCAGCGACAGCGCCACGCCGAGCAGAAGGCCGGCGATGTTGGAGAGTAGTCCGATCAATCCCGCCTCGATGAGGATGAGGCGGCGAATCTGACCCGCGGCCGCGCCCAGGTATTGCAGCAGGCCGAACTCCCGCCTGCGGTCGAAGACGATCGACATGAGCGCCCCCGCGATGCCCATGACGGCAACCATCACCGAAATAGCCTCGAGTGCGTAGGTGATCGCAAAGGTCTGATCGAAGATCCGGATGGCCTCATGCCGGAGTTGGCCATTGCTGAAGATCAGTATGTCTCGATGAGCCGCGGCGCCGGCGATCTCCCGGCGCACCGCTTCAAGATCCGCACCCGGCTTTAGGTACACGGCGAGGTTGGACGCTGCCGGATCGTTCAGGTAGGAGAGCATGTTCCTCCGCGAGAGGATCACGTAGCCACGCTCGTTCGCATAGTCATGAAAGACATCGATGATGCGGAGACGGGCCACCTGTGAGCCGAGAGGAAGCATGATCACGTCACCGGCCTTTACGTGATGTTTCACCGTGAAGGGCTCGCTCACCATGGCGGTTCCGGGCTCGGCCAGTTCTTTCAGGACGGCTTCCGGCGCCCGGCCGGAGACGAAGCCGGAGGTCTGGTCATAGCGCGGAATATCTGTCTCCACCGACGCCACGGTGATTGGCAGTCCTCCGTACTCGATCTCATAGGCGCGGAAGCGGCTTACGTAGGCCACACCGGGCAGGGTCGTCAGCTGTTGCGCGAGCTCCGGTGCGATGGTCGGGTGCCGGCTGGCCGAGGCGCTGCCGGCAGGGCGCAGGTACAGGTCGGCCGGCAGCTGCGTGTCCATCCAGCTGATGACCGTCTGCCGGAAGCTGCCCACCATGATCGCCACTGACGTCATCATGGCAATGGCGGTGGCCAGTGCGCAGACCAGGACCGAGGTTCTGCGCAGCGAGCCGACCAGGCTGCGCGAGGCGAGCAGCGCCTCCACGCCTCCGAAACGCCGCAGCAGTGCTGAGCTCGTCGACATGATCCCGTACACCAGCGCAGGAACCGCCAGAGCGCAAGAGGCGATCAGCAGCACCGCCGACAGATATCCGAAGAGAGGCTTTCCGGCGATCGCCGGTGCCTGGGCTGCCGCGGCTGCCAGAGCTGCCAGCACGGCCGCTAGCAGGAGGTCCCGCCCGCGCTCCACGCGAATGGCGTATTCCCGTGCACCACGCGCCATGGCCTCAGTGGGCGGAACGCGCGAGGCCTCCAGCGCAGGGCTGAGCGCCGAGGCCAATGTCACACCAATGCCGACGAGGAATGCCAAGGCAAGCGAGGCAAAGGTGATCGTCATGGCGCCGGGCCGGCTTGAGATGTACAGCGCGTTCACGGTGGTGGACAGCAGCCGCACCGCACCGCTGGCCATCAAGCGTCCCAGCGGTATGGCCAGCGCCGAACCTGCCAGACCGAAGATCGCGGCCTCCAAAAGAAACGCAAACAGCACCGCGTTGCGGCTTGCTCCCAAGGCCCGTACCGTGCCGATCTGTGCACGCCGTCGCACCACGGAGACCGAGATGGTGTTGTAGATCAGAAACGCGCCAACCAGTACGGCGATGTAACTCAGCACGCGCAGGTTCCAACGGAATGCCGAAAGCATCTTGCGGTTGGCGCCGGTCTGGCTGCCTTGTGGCTGCAGCTGGACGCCCGCCGGTACCACCGCGCGCAGCTTATGCTCCCACTGCTCCAGATTCTCGTGCTCGGGCAACTTGATCAGAAGGCGGTCGACGTGCCCGGCTTTGCCCGTGGCAGCCTGCGCGGCGCCGATATCCATCACGACCGCGTCTGTGCCGAGCTGCGCTGTGTCCGGGATGAGCCCGCGCACCACATAAGGTTTCGCGGTGTCATTGATCAGCAAGGTGATATGGTCGCCGGTGCGCTTGCCCAGGCCGCGCGTCAGCCATACAGCATCCGGATCATTCAGGTGCTGCAAACTGCCCCAGTCCGACACCGTCCCCACGGCGCCGCCGGTGTAGTTATTGGCCTCCGCGATGAGATCGATCCCGATCAAGGGAAGCGTCTCACCGGCTTCGCCGATCGAGGCGTGATCTTCAATGCGCGGGCTGAGCCGTATCCGGTAGGGCAGCCTATCTAGTTTGCCGACAAGGTTTTCGGGTACGCCGCCGGTAGCTGTGATCTCGAGGTCGTTGTCGCCCGAGAGCGTCTCCATGGAGGAGCGAAACGATCCCGTGGCAGCGCCGCTCGCGAGATCGATGGCCAGCACCACAGCCACGCCAAGCGCAACGGCCACGAGAATCAACGCCGAGCGCCCACGTTCCCGCAGCATCGGGCGAAGAATCAGTCGATAGAGCAGTGCCGCCGATCCCATATCAGTTCTGCACGATCTGTTCGATCTGGCCATCGCGCAGGCGGACCACGGTATCGGTAAAGGCGGCGGCCTCCGCGCTGTGCGTCGCCATCAGGATGGTCGTTCGCCGCTCGCGACAGATCGTCTGCAGCAGTTGAAGAATAGAGTTGCCCGTGGAGGTGTCGAGGTTGCCGGTCGGCTCATCTGCGAGGAGCAGGCGTGGACTGGCGACCAGTGCTCGCGCGATGGCCACACGCTGCATCTGCCCGCCGGAGAGCTGATGCGGCATGCGTGCCGCGAATTCACCCAGGCCAACCGCCTCCAATTGAGCGACCGCCTGCGAACGCGTCTTCCTGCCGCCGGCCAGCAATAGAGGCAGCTCGACGTTTTCGGCGACACTCAGGGTTTGGATGAGCTGAAAGGATTGGAAGACGAAGCCGACCTTCTCCCGCCGGAGCCGTGTCAGCTCTGTGTCGTTGAGTTGTGCCGTCGCTACGCCGTCAAGCAGAACCTCGCCGCTGCTGGGAAAGTCCATCGCCCCGGCCAGATTCAGCAAAGTCGATTTGCCACAGCCGCTTCGACCCACCAGCGCGAGAAAACTACCGACGGGTACGTCGAGGCTCAAGTCCCTTAAAGCGTAAACGCGTCCGCCTTCCGTTGCATACTCCTTGGCTACATTCACGAAGCGCAGGAGTGCAACGTCCGATGGATCACCCTGCTGACGCTGGGAGGTTGGCTCAGGGGTGACGGGGGCATCGGTGTTGAAAGGCATTCCAGTCACAAGAATGCCACTTCAGCGCAGTGGAAGTTGGCCCAAGCGAGAATTTTTCAAGCGGAGAACACTTAAGTCCGCGTTGTTCTCACCACGTGACCAACCGCGGCTGCCCTTGCAGCCATGTGAAGTCCTCGCGCCCTGGCAAGCGAGGACCTGGCCTGGGGGAACGCCGTCACGCGCAGCTTCGCGGAGCCATAGGGGATCAGCTGCAAGGTTTCGACCGGATTGGCGGTGGCCTGCGGTCCGGCCGGAAGCGGGAGGGCTACGCCGTCCTCCGAGCGCCAGGTGTCCAGCCGGCGGGCGTTCACCTCCAGCAGCACGGGCGCTTCGCCCGCCGCAAAGGGCCGGTTGCCGACCGTCCTCTGTGTCACCTTGAGCGAGGCCGCCGAAGCTTCATCGACCAGCAGCGCGGCGCTGGCGGCCAAACAGCCGGCAGATTCGAGAAAAGTTCGGGGCGGAAGACGGGGCATTTGTTCCTTTGGTGGAGGGCTAGCAGCAATTCCGCAAGCGCTTACACTTAAGCTCACTTCTCCCCTATAGGAAAGAAGGCATGGCAAGCTCGTGAGCTTGCCACGCCCTACCCAGGACCCGCAGATCAGCCGTAAAGGCTATTCTTCCGCTCGGTATCAAAATTCCTCGATCGCCTCGTCGGTTCCGTCCGAGGAATAGCCGCCGGACTCGGGCCCATCGAGGTCCTCTTCACGCAGGCTGAGGGCAATGACCGTCCCGGACTCGAACTCCACGGTGAGTGAATCCAGCTCCTCTAGTTTGGCGGTGCCGACCATCTCGCCGATCTGTGCGCAAAGGGCGTTGCGATACTCGGGTTCACCGAAGGCGATGGAGAAATCGGACAGCAGGACGTGGGGCCACGCGTAGAGCGTGAGCAGGGGACCGTCGAATCGGAGGCGAACGTAGTCCGCGACAAACTCAACGGCCGTAAGCTCCTGGCCTTCCAGTGCGCTAACGTCCACGGACCTGAAGCTCCTCTGCAAACTCGCCTTCGAGATGTGTGACGGGCTCGACGAGGACCGGGAAATTGACCGAGTTGGCGATAAAGCAGCGACGGTGCGCATCTTCATGCAGCGCCTGGATTTGGGCTGGGTCAAAGACGGCGGTCACGGTGATTTCTGGGCGAAGGATCACGCGTTCAAAACAACCGGTCTCGGCGCCGGGCGTGGTGCGCATGGTGCCTTCGGCATGGTCGACATAGGCGGTGATCACGATCCCGGCGACGGCGGCCAGGTGTAGGACCCAGAGCTTGTGGCAGGCGGAGAGGGAACCGACGAGCAGCTGTTCGGGGTTCCACCGGCCGTCGTCGCCGCGAAAGGCCGGGTCGGACGAGCCGGCGATGCCGTGCTTGCCTTCGGCTTCAAGCTCAAAGGCGCGGCTGTAGTCCTTGTAGCCTGTCGTGCCCGTGCCGCGATTGCCGGTCCAGGTGACGGTGACGGCGTACTCGTGAAGATCGTTCATTGCTCGCTCCTTGAGGGGATGAACCAGCCAATACCGTATCCCACGGCGGCGTAAATGAGGATGTTGACGAAGAAGGCCAGTGTATCCAGCATCATGTGCCCAAACGGGCCGACGCTGTTGAATGCTGTCATGAAAAACCGGGCCGGCCAAAGAATTGCGGTGATCACCGGGGAAGAGACGACCGTCACTTTGTACAGCAGGATGGTCATAAGGCCGACAAACCCGCCGATCATCGCACCCACCTGTGCAGGCTTCATCGCGCTCCGACGAGCTCCTGTGCCGCGGGCTGTTCGGCGGCAGCGAGGGTCTGAGCGGCAAGCTCGATCTGCGCTTTCGTGACGAGCTCAGTGGCGCACCACAGGGCGGCGTTCTCGCCCAGCTCGGGGTACCACCTGACGAGTGGGAGGCCGCCGATGATGTTCTGTGTGAGCAGGTCTTCATTCAGCTGCGCGGCAGGGATGTCGGTCGACAGAACGAACTCGTGGAAGCGAGGCGCGCCATCGAACAGGGTCTTGCCCCCGGCCTTCAGTAGCTGTTTGCGCAGGTACGCCGCCTTGGCAAGGTTCTGTTCGGCGAGTTCGCGCAACCCCTGTTTGCCGTATACGGTCATGAAAATTGTGACCATCAGAGCGACAAGGGCCTGGTTGGTGCAGATATTGGAGGTGGCCTTTTCGCGGCGGATGTGCTGCTCGCGGGTGCTCAGGGTGAGCACAAAGCCACGCTTGCCGTTAACGTCCTTGGTCTCGCCGACGAGCCGGCCGGGCATCTGGCGCAGAAACTTTTCCTTGCAGGCGATGACGCCGCAGTAGGGGCCGCCAAAACCTACAGGAACGCCAAAGCTCTGCGCTTCGAGCGAGACAATATCGGCTTCTTTGGGAGCCTTCACCACGCCGAGCGACACGGCTTCGGCGATGGAGACGATCAGCAGGGCACCGCGCGCATGGGCGAGTTCGGCGACGGCTGCAACGTCCTCAATCGTGCCAAAAAAGTTCGGCGACTGGATGAGCACGGCGGCGGTGTCGTCGGTAATCGAGCTCTTCAGAGCCTCTAGATCAACGCGGCCCGTGGATGGGACGTAGCCGAACTCGGCGATATCGATGCCCTGGTGCTGCGTGGAGGTACGCATCACCTCGCGGTACTCCGGGTGTACGGTACGGGCGACGACGCAGCCGGAGCGGCCAGTGACGCGGCAGGCCATCAGCACGCTTTCCGCGGCACCGGTAGAGCCGTCGTACATGCTGGCGTTGGCGATTTCCATACCGGTGAGCTCGCAGATCATGGTCTGGAACTCAAACATCGCCTGCAGCGTACCCTGGGCGATCTCAGGCTGATAGGGGGTATAGCTGGTGAGGAACTCTCCGCGCTGCACCAGGGAATCGATGATCACAGGGCGGTAGTGGCGGTAGGCCCCGGCGCCGAGGAAGCTGGCGAACCGCTGCGAGCGCGGCAGCTTGGCCAGCTCGTTGGCATCGCCCGAGGCGAGGTTGGCGGCATAGGCCTGAAAACGTTCCAGAACCTCGGACTCGGCGTGCTGGCGAGGGATGTCGAGGTCGCGGGTGAGGCGGTACTCTTCGGGAACGGTGGTGAACAGGTCTTCAACGGAGCCCACACCGATGGCGGCCAGCATGTCCGTGCGGTCCTGGGGAGACTTCGGCAGATAGCGCAATGGAACCTCCTGGCCGGCTTCGGCGGCCTTGCCTGATTCAGGCGGTTAACAGCCTAGTGGCCGGTCTCTTCAGCGACGAATTTGTCGTAGTCGGCGGCGGAGAGCAGGGCATTGTTTTCGTCGGTGTTGGTGACTGTGAGTTTCAGAATCCAGGTGCCGTTCGCGTCCGTGTTCAGGGTTTCGGGAGCGGACTGCAGGAGCTCGTTCACCTCGGTGACCTTGCCGGAGATCGGAGCGTACAGGTCGCTGACCGCCTTAACGCTTTCGACAGAGCCGAAGGTAGAGCCTGCCTCGATGTCCTGGCCTACCTTGGGCAGCTCGACAAAGACGATATCGCCGAGCGAGTGCTGGGCGTAGTCGGTGATGCCGATGGTGCCGTCTTCGCCCTTCAGTTCGAGCCACTCGTGCGACTTGGCGTAGCGGTAATTTTCGGGGTAAGCCATGCGATAATCTCCAACGCGATTGTAGAGGATGTGGTCCGGGAACGTTCAGCGATGTTGCACGCAGTCAACTGAAAGGCCGGGTCAGGAGAGCGGGGCCGTGATGATGGGGGTCGAGGACGGGCGTGCCCGCTTGTAGAAGGGCGTCGCCACCACCACGGCGCGGACGGGCAGGCCGCGCACTTCAACGGCGAGCTCCGTTCCCGGTTCGGTCATGCTTGCCGGAACGTAGGCCAAAGCGATGTTTTTCTTGATGAACGGCCCCGGTGAGCCGGAGGTGACGTAGCCGATCGGCTCCCCCGCGGCGGAGAGCACGGGGTAGCCGTCGCGCGCGATGCCGCGGTCGAGCATTTCCAGCCCGACGAGCCGCTTCTGCGGTCCCCCGGCGTCGACGATGGCCTGGAGTGCCTCGCGACCTACGAAATCGACGCCCTTATCCAGCTTGCAGTAGCGGCCGAGGTTGGCCTCGAGGACGTTCAGATCGTCGGAGATTTCGTGGCCGTAGAGCGCCATCGCCGACTCGAGACGCAGGGTGTTACGGGAGCCGAGACCGCAGGGCATGATGCCGAACTCCGCACCGGCCGCGAGCAGCTCGCCCCAGACACGGGAGCTGGTAGGTTCATCGGCGGGGATATAGATCTCAAATCCGTCTTCGCCGGTGTAACCGGTGCGGGCGAGCAGCACGTTGTGGCAGCCGGCGACCTCGCCCCAGGTGAACCAGTAGTTCTTGATCGGGGTGAGATCGGTTTTGGTGAGCTTTTGCAGCGTGTCTTTGGCCTTTGGGCCTTGAATGGCGAGCTGGGTGTAGTAATCGCTGACATCCATGACATGCACGCCGCCCATGCTGCCGATCACCGAGCGCACCCACTGCACGTCCTTGGTGCGGGTGCCGGCGTTGATGACGATGAGAAAGTCGTTTTCGCCGAGCTTATGCAGGACCACGTCGTCGACAAACGTCCCGTTGGGGTAGAGCATGGCCGAGTAGTGCGCCTGACCGACCTGGAGCTTGGAGGCGTCATTCATCAGCAGCTTTTGCACGGCGGCGAGCGAGTTGGGGCCGCGCAGCTGGATATCGCCCATGTGGCTGACATCGAAGATGCCGACCCCGGTACGAACGGCCATGTGCTCGGCCACCAGACCGGCGTATTGCACGGGCATGTCCCAGCCGCCAAAGTCGACCATGCGGGCCTTGTGGCTGTGGTGGGTGGCGTGCAGCGAGGTGCGGCGGAGAGGGGAAAGCTGTTCGATGGTGGCCATAATTCCTGCTGTTCCTGAAACTTTCCGGAGGGAAATGCCCAACACGGGCGATCCCCTTCAGGGTATCAAACCTGTGAGGGCTGACGCGGCGCACGGGTGCGTTCAGTAGCGGGTAGCCAGGTGGAACACGGCAAACGCGGGAGAAGGTCAGCGGCGAGACAATGCGCGGCGTTCCCTCAAATTCGCCCGGATGAAGCTGCTCACCGCAAAGTAGCCGAACAGGGTGGTGAAGCAACCGCATAGCCAGAAATGGTGGGCGCCAGCAAATCCGGCCGCGGTGCGGAGGTCTGAACGCTGGCGCCAGGCCGCGGCACCCATCGTGCTGGCCAAGAGTGCGAAGAAGACGCCGGTCACCCGTAGCCACAAAGCGCCGGAGAAGACAGCCAGCGGCTGCCAGAGGGAGTGCTTCAAATGCCTTGCGCGGCCGCCGAGATGCTGGGCTGCTGCGTGGTTCGACACAACACGGCCTTCGAGGGCGGAGCGGGGTGGGGTGGCTTCTGCAGCCGGCCCGGAGGCGGGCTTGGGTATGGGCTTGGAGACGGGCTGAGAGGCGGACGCGTAGCCGGGCGTCGCCGGCGGACTGAGTGACTGGGGCGCCGTGGCGGCCTCGGCCACCGCGGCGATGGTCTTCGCCATATGGCGCGTGCCATACCCCAATGCTCGACCCAAGCGAACCTTGTCCACCACTTCAGTGTACGCATCGTGGGTGCGCGTAAGCGTGAGTGGGCTCCGGCGCGAGTGGCCCCCGTCGCGGTTGCTCGCCAGATGCCGCCGGTGCGCCTGGCGGCATCCTACGGTCACAAACATGTAGCGGCAGTCCGCGAACGCTGTCGAACGCCCGCGGGCAGCTTGCGAAAACAGATCGGGAGTGGAGCAGATGAAGAAGGTCATTTGGACGATCGGCGGCCTGTGTGCAGCGGCAGCTGGTTTTTTGGTTCTGGGACGCAAACAACAGGCGCAGCCGGTTGAGGATCTGGCGCACCGGCTGGAAGAGGCCTGGGCCGATCACCATACCCGGGTGTAGGCGGCTGATCGCCCCGTTGTCGCTCCATCACAGGCAGCCGTTCGGGGCATTGGCGCTCCCATTGTCAAGAGCGTAACCTAAGCATGGAGAACCCGCCGCTGCCGTTCCCGCTCCGGTGTCACGCCGGAGGACCGATCCCACGATCTAGGATCCGGAGGGAAGACCCAATGCGTGGGCAGACTATTTTGTCCTGAGCCGGAGGTGGCGTTGAACCAAGAAGTGAAGAATCTTATTCAGAAGTTGGGCGAGGCGATTCACGAGTCCGTGAGCGAATCCGAGCAGATTGCGGATGTTGTCCGTGAGATCCGCGAGCAGGGCTTCGATGTCTTGCTGATGTTGGAGGCCACCATAGGTCTGAACCAGGTGGAGGACGAGGAAGAAAACGCGCCCACCGCCGACGAGACCGTGGAAGGCCCGTTCACACGCAATGACCTGAGCTTTCTAAAAAGCCTGCGGATCACGACGGAGGAAAACTCGGGCACCCCCGAGGCCGAAACAACGGATTCGACGGGCGATTTCTCCAAGAAAAAGTTGCCGCCCACTCTGGGCCCCGGCGAGGATTGAAACTTTGGACCTTCGGGATGCTGGAGCCGGGCGTCCAATTCACATTCGTTTGCGTCTCAGCGGAGTGAAGTACGAGGTAGCTGCTGCATGAGAGACACGCTAGGTGTATTGCTGGCAGGTGGTGCCGGGGAACGTTTATTTCCCTTGACCCGGGATCGCGCTAAGCCGGCAGTGCCGTTCGCCGGCCAATATCGCATCATAGACATCACGCTTTCCAACTGCATTAACTCCGATCTGCGCAAGGTGTACATCCTGACGCAGTACAAAGCCTTGAGCCTGAACCGGCACATCCGCGAGGGCTGGGGCTCCGTGGTAGCCAGCGAGTTGGGCGAGTTCATTGAGATCTTGCCGCCCATGCAGCGCGTCTCAAAGTCGTGGTACCAGGGTACGGCCGATGCGGTTTTTCAAAACATCTACTCCATCGGAGCAGAAGAGCCTAAATACGTGCTCATCCTCTCCGGCGATCACATCTACAAGATGAACTATGCGCTGATGATGCAGCAGCACTGCGATTCCGGCGCGGATGTGACCATTGCAACGCTGCCGGTGCGGCCGGACGAGGTCTCCGCCTTTGGTGTGGTGGACGTCGCGCGCAATGGTGAAGTGACCGGCTTCGTCGAGAAACCCAAAGAGACGGACCTGCGTTCGCCGTTCAATCCGGAGATGGTGGATGTTTCCATGGGCATTTACCTGTTCAACACGGATGTTTTGCTGCCGGAACTGATGCGTGATGCGGAGGATCCGGATTCCAAGCACGATTTTGGCCATGACATCCTGCCGAAGCTGCTGGGCCGCTACCGCGTGCGGGCGTATAACTTTGTCGACGCCAATCAGCAGCAAGCCCTGTACTGGCGGGATGTGGGTACATTGGACGCCTATTACGAGGCCAATATGGACGTGGCCGCCTTCGTCCCAACCTTCAACCTGTATGACAAGAGCTGGCCTATGCGCACCCGGCCGGTGCAGTACCCACCGGCAAAGTTTGTCTTCGGCGAACCGGGCCGTACAGGAACGGCTATAAACTCTATTGTCTCGGCTGGCTGCATCGTTTCAGGCGCCGTGGTGAGGAACTCGGTGCTTTCGCATGATGTCCGTGTGAACAGCTATGCCGATGTGGACTCCAGCGTGATCTTCGCGCACGTCAACATCGGCCGGTACTGCCGCATCCGGCACGCGATCATCGATCGCAACGTCAATATCCCTGATGGGACCGTCATCGGCTACGATCCCGTCGAGGATAAGAAGCACTACTTCGTTTCACCGAGCGGTTTGACGGTTGTGACGAGAGACTATTCGGTTTACGAAAATCCGGTTTCGCCGGAGTTCTTGGCACAGAACTTCTAAGTTGTCTGCGTAATTAGATTTTCATGCTGAGCAAAGTGAAGGATGGCCTTTGCCTCGAGCGCCCGTCAAATGCGGGTCCTTCGCTTTGTTCAGCGATAAATAAGGCAGATGTGGCACGTCCTTCAGTGCGCTTAGGATCAAAAAGGCGGGGAGCCGGCGGTTCCTACCGCTTGCCGAAGCGGTAGATGATGCCGCCGCCGATGGAGAAGAATTCGCGTGTCTCTGAGCCGAAATGCTCGAAGATGATGTCCGGCGAGAGGCGTACGGCAAAGTGCGGGCTTTGGTTGAAGTCGATCGAGCCACCGGCGGCGCCCCAGGGACTCGTACTGTTGTTGTACAGGCCGACGAGGGCATCAGTGGGCTGTGGCGAGACGTTCTTGGGGTAGCCCGAGATGGCCGAATCGAAGGTGCCGTGCGTGGCTCCACCAAGAGCGTGGTAATGGATGGCGAAGTAGCGATTCTGTGGCCCACGGTACTGCACACCGCCGGAGAAGATGTTCTGGTACACCAGAACGCGGTTCAGGCCGAAGCTGGCGCCCACGGGCAGGATCGGCGTGGTGCCGGCTTCCAGGCGATAGTCGGCAGTGATGCCGAGGTGTGACCGGAAGCCCCCGTTTTTCGGAGGTGCAAGCCAATAGGTGCCCATTACTTCGCCGCCGCCCATGTTATAGCGCTTGGGCAGGCTCTGGCCGGCCTGGCCGTTCATGAAGCTGAGACCGCCGAAGACCTCGAAGCGCTCGGTATAGGTGGCCACGCGTTGCGGCGCCAGGGCACGAGCCACGGTTCCCGACTGAATCGGTGCTGTCCCGGGTGCGGCCGTGGTGCCCGTTTGGCTAGAACTGGACGTTTGCCCCAGGCCCGCGGCGGCGAAGAGGGTAGACAAGGCCATGAAGCGAAACATTGTGCGCGTTGCGCGGTGGGAATGACTCAAGAACTTCTGCAACATCTTCCTCGTTCTGACCAGGACTGGAGCAATTCGGCAGCCGGACCGGCGCAAAACCATCGCCCGTCCGTGTTGCGGCCAGTGCCTTCAGCATATACCGCCCAGCTTCGGTGCTGCTGCAGCACGCCTCCACGGAGAAATTTGCACCCTGCGAAGCCGATACAGTCGGCCGACGCTGGCGACGTGAGAAAATACACAGTGCTGGCCGGAAGCCGAAGGGCTCCTGCAGCGGGAGAGACGCTATGGGCGAATTATTTACACCGACTCACCTGATTGTTCTTGCAGTAGTTGCGATTGTGCTCTTTGGTGGCAAGAAGCTGCCGGAGCTGGGTAAAGGTCTGGGCGAGGGTCTGCGCGGCTTCAAGGAAGGCGTGAAGGGCATCACCGATGAGCCCAACGCTTCGACGAAGCCCGGCGAGACGGCTCACATCGTGACGCCGAAACCGACAGAAGAAGCATCCAAGACAACCACCACGGTCTAGCCGCGAAAGTTGGTGCCGCAGCGGCTGCCCCGCGAGCGCCGCACGCCTCGTTGTTTGTGCGGCTGAGAGCTCAGCTTCAGAAAGGGTAGGGTGGATAAATGAAATGGAAATCACCTTACCTGGTGAAGCCGGAAAGCAAGGTGCGGCTGGCACACCTGAGCACGGACAGCACGGGCGATCTGAACCACAAGGCCGCAGCGGAGTCCCTGCTGAAAGATCATCGCAAGCGGCTGGATGCCTTGCAGGAGTTGCTGTACGCCTCCCAGGCCAAGGCCCTCCTGATTGTGCTGCAGGGTATGGACACCGCCGGCAAGGATGGCGCCATCCGGCACATCTTTTCAGGCATCAACCCGCAAGGCTGCAGCGTGGCGTCCTTCAAAGTGCCCACGGCGCTGGAGGCGCGGCACGATTTTCTGTGGCGATGCCAGTTGCAGGTCCCTCCACGGGGCATGATCGGCATCTTTAACCGCTCGCACTATGAGGATGTTCTTTCACCGCGCGTGCACGGCAAGCTGTCTCCCAAGCAGGCGCGTGAGCACATGGACGACATCAACGCCTGGGAGCGGACGCTTGCGAACAACGATGTCGTGATTCTCAAGTTTTTCCTGCACATCTCGCATGCGGAGCAGACGGAGCGGCTGCAGGCCCGGATCGACACACCCGACAAGCACTGGAAGCTTTCTCCTTCGGACTTCGAGGAAAGGCAGTACTGGGCCGACTACATGGAGGCGTACGAGGAGATCTTCGAGCGTACCAGCCACAAACATGCTCCCTGGTTCATCATTCCCGCCGATCATAAGTGGTACCGCGATGTGGCTATCTCGGATGTATTGCTGGAGACGCTAGGGGAGTTGCAGCTGCAGTATCCGCCGGCGACCTTCGATCCGAGCGGGATCCACCTGAACGAGAGCTCCGCCACCAAGATCGCGGACGAGGTCGAGGGCCTGGCCAAAAAGGCTGGGTCTAAGCAGTCCGGATCCAGGCAGTCCGGGTCCAAACCTTCCAAGAAGCAGGACTGAGTAGAATCTGGCCTCACGAGGTCGCCGCGTTTCGGTGACTGCGGCTTAACGCGCTACCAGAACGACCGCCACGAGCGCCAACCCCATACCCAACACCTGCTGACGCGCGGGGCGTTCGTGCAGCACGATCGCTGCCAGCAGGATCGTGGACGCTGGGTACAGTGAGGCCAGTACGGCGGCGGAGTCGAGCCGTCCCATCCGGGTCGACTGAATGAAGAGCAGGTTGCCGCCGGTATCGAGCACCGCGACGCCGAGGGCCCAGAGCCATGCCTGCCGCGGCAGCCAACTCTTCGATATGTTGCCGGCGGGGAGGCTTGCCCGACGCCGGCTGCTGAGCAGTAAGAGCAACGAGCAGAGCAAGAGGCTCGCTACCCTGGCCATGGCCATGGGTTCCAGAACGCCGGCGCGGTTCGCGAATCGCAGCGCGACGAAGTAAACACCGAAACCAATGCCGCCTCCAATGGCCAGAAAGGCCGTGCGCCGGTTCATTCCGGCGCCAGGGATGGCCGGATCTGTGG
The DNA here is from genome assembly GCA_964235515.1 of uncultured Bryocella sp. GTDB lineage: Bacteria > Acidobacteriota > Terriglobia > Terriglobales > Acidobacteriaceae > Granulicella. Next base: position 75,114 of record CAXSBL010000001.1, on the reverse strand, counting down.
GTGGGGTAGCGATCATCCATATCGCGAGGGCGGCCAGCAGGAAGCCGAGCAGGCGCAACGGGCCGGGGGCACCCTCCAGAACGCCGGAGACCGCGGCGGGGATGGCAGCAGCCAGCAGCCCGCTGATCGCGGCCGCGGCTCCCATGGCTCCGCCGGCCAGGGCAACGTAAAAGACAACAAGGCCGAGTGCGCCGGCGAGACCCGCCCCCATTCCCCAGAGGAGTGGCGTAGTGACCGGCCAGACCGCGTTTGTCCACCAGAGCCCGCCGAGAAGGACGACAAGACTCATGCCATGGCCCGCCACGATGATCCTGAGCGCGCCGCGGATGGAGCCCCCGGCAGCCTTCACGCCCATGCCGCCGGAGAAGTCTCCACCACCCCAAAGAAGCGCGGCGCCCAGGGCGAGTAAGGCTCCCTGGGTGCCGGTTGAGGCAGGGAACGCCATTCGGACTACGGGCGAGATGTAATGTCTGGAGCCGTCGATGCCGGTGCGGAGGTGCTCGCGGTGGACCGTGCGGGAGCCCCCATAGCCATACTGGCTGAAGGGTAATAGCCCGGCTTGGCGACTACGATGAGATTTGGCCGAAGCACACGAACATCAATCGTGCGGTATTTGCCGTCGATGAATGGCTCGTGGCTGTAGTAGCCGACCGCATACTGTGTCCGTACCTGCTCGGCGAGCTTGGCAAAGTTGTTTTGAATGGACTGAGGCCGAAACTCCGGGTCGCACTCGCCGCCGGTCGCCGCGGCATAGCGAGGCAGGCCATCGTCGCGCATGGTGAGCGGCAGGTGAATGCGGTCGAGAAAGCCGGCGCCGGGAATTGCGGAGTCACCGACGAGGGTGGCGTAAACGCTGATGTCGTTGGTCTGGAGAAATTTGATGACCTCTTTAGACTTGGCTTGCGAGCCGTATTCCTTGCCGTCGGAGATCACGTAGATCACGCGGCGGCGGCCTTTTCCGGCCTTGGCCACCGTCTGCGCGGCGGCAAGAATCGCGTCGTTGAGCGTGTGGTACTCGCGCGGTGCCGTCTGACCCTGTTGCAGCGTCATGTTGTTGTTGCCGTTGAGATTTGGATCAACTCCCAGATTGTTCTTCGTGGCTGTCTGGGCTAACGGGCCGCCGAGCGGCATCAGCGGGTCGCGGCCCGCGCCTTTGGAGCGCTCGAGCGCAAAGGTGATGCGAGTGCTTTGCGCCCCGCTGAAGCCTGATCCCGTGACCTCTTTCACGCCGTTGTTGTAGGTGAAGATTGCCACCTCGTCATAGGGCGTGAAGGCTCCCTGGAGCGCGCTGAGCGAGGCGTTGATCTTCTGCATCGTGTCAAAGGTGACGCTCTGATCGATAACCAGGGCAACGGACAAGGGCAGGGGATCGGCGGTGAAGAGCCGGATCTGCTGGCTGAGGCCGTTCTCGTAGACTCGCACATCCCGTGGGGTCAGGCCCGGTACCAGCTGATGACGGGAATCCTTCACGGTGAATGGGATCTCCACGAAGTTGACCTGGACAGTGATGTCGGATCGGCGTCGCGCCGGCGCGGGACCGCTTGGAGCCTCCTGCTGAGCGGTCGCTGTCGTATCGACTGCCGTGGAGGCGGAGGTTCCCCGATCGCCGGCGCCTTGAGAGGAGGGCAGCGCTGCGGCCGGCGTGACACCACCGTTCTCCGGAAAGGCTGCGTAGGGCTGGGCCGTGGGCGCGCTGGGCAGCGCGGAGCCTGCACTTGGCGAGTTGGCAGCCGGCGAGCCGGGTATGGACGGGGCCGCCGGCGTGATTGTGTTCAGTTGTGGCAGCGTCTGCGGCCGGGGCGCGTCCGGAACACTGTTCTGCGTGGCCGGCGTTGTTTGCGCGAGACCGGCGGCAGCCGCCCCGCAGATCCCGAGTCCCAGTAAGCCCGCCCCTAACGCCTTCCTTGCCAAACGCATGCCGTTCCTTCTCCCACGTGAGCGCCCGTCCAGGACCGCACACCCTTCCAGAGTATCAGTGGTAAACGGGGTCGCTGCCTCTATCAGACGCAAGTGGCAGGAGGTTCGTTGTGCTGGCCCCTGGGCAGTGTCCGGGGATGCGGCGCTTGCATCTTTGGCGGAAACCGGAACGCGCCCTCATCCTAGCTGCCTGTTCTCACGTCTAACCTCCATATGCGCACCGAAGCTCTTTGTGCCATCGTCCTGTCCACCGCTGCCCTCCTCGGAGCCGGTCCGGTTCTGCGCGCTCAGGAGGCGCCTACCCCTGACGGTCCGCCGCCGATGAGCAGTGCGCCGGCCCAGGCGCCCCGCAACATCCAGGCAGGACAGACGCTGAAGGTGACCGTGAACCTGGTGGACGTTTACTTCTCCGTCCGCGACAAGAACGGCTTCGTGACCGGCCTGACCAAGGACAGCTGCCAGATCGCGGAAGACCACGAGCCGCAGACCATTAAAAACCTGACGGCGGAGAAGAATTTACCGCTGACGATCGGCATCCTGCTGGACACCAGCGGAAGTCAGCAGCACGTGTTGCCCTTGGAGCAGGAGTCCGGCACCAGGTTCTTGCGTGAGGTGCTCACGCCGAAGGACGAGGCATTTCTGATTTCCTTTGATGTGAACGTTGACCTTCTGTCGGACTACACAAACTCCGCCGGAGAGCTGCGCCGGGCAATTGACAAGGCCTCCATCAACACCGCGAGCTCCTCGGCCGGCGTTCCGGGCATTGGCGGGGGACCGTTTCCTACGGGCAATCCCCGCGGCACCTTGCTGTATGACGCGGTGTACCTGGCGGCGCACGACAAGCTGCAATCGCAGACCGGCCGCAAAGTGATTGTCATGCTGACCGACGGCGGCGACCAGGGCTCGCAAGAGAATCTGAAGACCGCCGCGGAGGCTGCCCAAAAGGCGAATACGATCATTTACGTCATCATGATCGCCGATCGCGGCTTCTACGGCGGTGCCGGCATGATGTACAGCGGCGACAGGGACATGCGTCAACTCGCCGAGCAGACCGGTGGACGCGTGATCGATGTGGGCAACAACGGCCGCCGGCTGGAGGATGCTTTCGATCAGATTCAGGACGAACTGCGCACCCAGTACCTGCTCAGCTACACCTCCACGAACAAGAAGACGGATGGCACCTATCGCAAGATTGAGATGACCTGCGGCAAGGGCAATCAGGTGCAGGCGCGCAAGGGTTACTACGCAGTGACGGGTGATGAGGCCGGGTCCGAGTAGGACGTTCTACGCCTGGGACGGTGTCGCCGCGTGGTGAGGAAAAGACGCCGCACGGACGTTGGTCAGCAGCAGATTTTCAGAGACACTGGGGTGCATGCGCAAACCTATCCTGGCGCTCACCGCGGCCGCCTTCGGGATTGGCACCTCTGAGTTCATCATCGTGGGGCTGCTGCCCACGCTCTCCCGCGACTTTGCCATCAGCATTCCCTTGGCGGGCACCCTGGTCACGGCCTATGCGCTTTCTGTGACGTTTGGCTCGCCGGTGATCGCGCTGCTGGTAGCGCGCCTGGACCGCAAGACCTCGCTGCTATGGATGATGGGCCTGTTTACGATCGGCAACGTTCTTTGCGCGCTGGCACCGGGGTTTCACCTGCTGCTGGCGGCGCGCATTTTGACGGCGCTTTGCCATGGAGCCTTCTTCGGGATCGGCAGCGTGGTGGCCTCCGGCCTGGTGCCGAAGAACGAGCGTGCGCAGGCGATCGCGCTGATGTTTACGGGGTTGACGGTGGCCAATATTCTGGGCGTTCCGGCGGGTACGGCGCTCGGGCTGCGATTCGGCTGGCGCGCGACGTTCTGGGCGCTGGTGCCGATCGGGCTCCTGGTGATCGGGCTGCTCTGGCGGTTACTGCCGCACCAGCCCAGTGAGCCTGTGCCGCTGCGGCATGAGCTGCGGTCGGTGCTGCGGTTGCCGGTCCTGCTGGTGCTGGCGATGAGCACGCTCTCCTCGGTGTCGCTGTTTTGTGTACTGACCTATCTGGCTCCGACCCTGGAGCAGGTAACCCATCTGCGGCCGGAGACTGTGACCTGGGCACTGGTGTTGTTCGGCGTCGGCATCACCGTGGGCAATCTGCTGGGGGGCTGGCTGAGCGACTGGCGGCAGATGACGACCGCCATCGCAGGGTATGGGACGCTGGTGGTGGTGCTGGTGGCCTTGCCATTCGCCTTGCGCGGCACCGCCTCCGCCATGGTGGCTGTATTTTTCTGGGGTTTGGTGCACTTTGCCTCGGGCGCGCCCTTGCAGCCGCGCATCGTGGAAAAGGCACACGAAGCGAATTTGGCCGCGACGCTGAATCAGAGTGCATTCAACCTGGGCAATGCCCTGGGGGCGAGTCTGGGCGGGCTGCTGCTGACGCAGGGGTTCCACTATGTAGATCTGCCCTATGCGGCCGCAGCCGTTGCCGGAGTTACGGTGCTGGTGGGGCTTGGGACAGCGCAGTTGGATCGAGGAAGGAGGCGTGTAGCCGCGTACGCCCAACCGCGATAGCGGCGTACGCCCAGCCGGGATAGGGTCGCTGGGCCTTTTGTGAGCGATCCTGTCGAAAAGGCTGCGTCTATGTGCAGCATGACAAGATTATGGATCATATCTCTTTCTGTTCTGACAACCAAGAGAGCTAGCTGCCGGCACTAGGGACATTGCTGGGTGGTTTGCCGCGACCTAAGCCCTAACGTGATGACATCGGTATCCCACCAAGGGGTGAGGGGAGCAGAGATGGCACAGTATCAAGGGGTTGTTCGCTGGTTCAATAACGCCAAGGGTTATGGATTTCTGGGGCGTGATGGTGCACCGGCCGTTTTCGTTCACTACAGCTCCATCCAGACAGATGGGTACAGGAGCCTGAAAGAGGGCGAGCCCGTGGAGTACGACGTGATCCAGGGAGATAAGGGACCGCAGGCCGATCAGGTAAGTCGTGTCTCGAAGGGGTAGCTCGCGATGATCTGCCTTGAAGACGCTCGGTAAGATCTTCGGCGAAGACAGCGGAAAGAGGTACTTCGTAACTTTAAACCGCGAAAAGGGGTGACCAGCCTGTCACCCCTTTACTGTTTATGGTTTTGCGGCTCCCTGCGGAGCCGCAAAACTACGAAGAAACGCTGATGCCGCAGTGCTACACTGGCGTGGTTTCAGCTTGGATCCCGGCTTCTGTCGGATTCCGCTGACCCGGGTGTGTGGCATTGCCCGGTACATGGCCCGGTAGCTCAGATGCATAGAGCGGCGCACTCCTAAGGCGAAGGTCGCAGGTTGGACTCCTGCCCGGGCCACCATAAGCCTCTTGTCAAAGGCAGATTCCACTTCAATCCAGCGGAGGGCGAAGCCGCAGGCCGGTTGGTGCGGGTTCGGATCTGGACGGAGCTGCTTTGCGGCTCCGGTTGTAGACTACCCTGGTGCCGAAATATTCGATAGTCGTCCCGTTTCATAACGAGGAACAGAGCGTCACCCAACTCTATGACCGCATAAAGGACGTCATGGAGACCGTGGATGAGGCCTTTGAGCTGGTGTTTGTCGACGATGGTTCCCGCGATCGGACCTATCGCTTGCTGGAGGAGATCGCCGCCGTCGACTCGCGTGTTCTTTTGATCAAACTTCGGCGGAACTTCGGCCAGACCTCGGCCCTGGCGGCTGGTTTTGACCACGCAACCGGCGAGTTCATCCTGGCCATGGACGGCGATCTCCAGCACGATCCCTCCGAGATTCCACTTTTCATGGGAAAGCTGGAAGAGGGCTATGACGTGGTCAGCGGCTGGCGGGCGCAACGGGCCGATAACCTGGTGCTGCGGCGGCTGCCGTCGCGGGCCGCCAACTGGCTTCTGCGGAGGGTATCCGGGGTGGAGATCCACGACTTCGGAACAACCTTCAAGGCGTATCGCCGCGAGGTGATTCAGAACATTCCCCTGTATGCGGACATGCATCGATTTATTCCGGCGCTGGCGAGCTGGTACGGGGCGACGATCTGCGAGGTGCCGATCTCGAACCCGGCGCGGGAATCAGGCGCCAGTCACTACGGTCTGAGTCGTACCTTTCGCGTGGCCTTCGATCTGCTGACCATTCGCTTTCTGCTGAAATACATGACCCGGCCGTTGCATCTGTTTGGCGGCATTGGAGGACTGGCCCTGCTTTCGGGCGTCGGCATTGCGGTGTGGCTTCTGGTGTACAAGCTCTTCTCGCATCATGGAGTTTTGCTCGAGCATGGACCCTGGTTCGTGATCGCGGCGGTGCTGCTGCTGGCGGGCATCCAGATGATCGGCATCGGTCTGCTGGGCGAACTGCAGGTGCGGCACTTCTTTGCCCAGGGGCAGCGCACGCCGTACGCCATCGAGCGGGTGGTGCGTATGCGTCCTTCAGAAGAGCAGCTAATTCGGTGACAGGCAGGTCTGGTGGCATGCGAGCGGTTCAGATTCAGCGAACGGGTGGTCCTGAGGTTTTGCAGGTGATCGATCTGCCGGTGCCGCAGCCGGGGCCCGGTCAGGTCCTGGTGCGGGTTCACGCCGCGGGCATCAACTTTATCGACACGTATCTTCGTGAGGGACGATACCCGGCGGCTCTGCCCTTTGTCCCCGGGCAGGAAGCGGCTGGCATCGTGGAGGCTGTTGGTGCGGGCGTGGAAGCCTTTGCGCCGGGCGATCGCGTAGCCTGGAACGGCACACGCGGCACCTATGCGGAGTACGCTTTGGCACCGGCCAATGACCTGTTGCCCCTGCCCGAGCACATCAGCCTGGAGCAGGCAGCTGCGGTGTTGCTGCAGGGACTTACGGCGCACTATTTGGCGTACAGCACCTACCCGATCCAGCGTGAAGATACGGTTCTGATTCATGCGGGCGCAGGTGGTGTGGGGCTGCTGCTAACGCAGATCGCCAAGCGGCGGGGAGCACGGGTACTGACCACTGTTTCCACCGACGAAAAAGCCGAGCTTTCGCGCGGCGCAGGTGCTGACCGCGTCATTCCCTACACGCAAGACAGCTTCCTCAATGCCGTGAAGGACGAAACCGGAGGTCGTGGCCTGCCCGTCGTGTACGACTCGGTGGGAAAGACAACCTTTGAGGACTCGCTACAGTGCCTGCGACCGCGAGGATTGCTGGCGCTGTACGGTGCGTCCAGTGGGGCGGTGCCGCCGTTTGATTTAATCCGGCTTTCCACGGCAGGCTCGCTCTTTGTGACGCGACCGACGTTGAAGGACTACGTGCAGACCAGGGCTGAGTTGCAATCTCGCGCGAATGAAATATTTCGCTGGGTGGCAGAGGGCGAGTTGAAGGTGCGCATCGGGCAGCGTTACTCGCTGGAGCAGGTGCAGACAGCGCACCGGGACCTCGAAGGCCGGCGCACGACAGGCAAGTCGTTGCTGCTTCTGTAGACCGAGGCGTGGTCTGTTACCCCCTTTGGCGCCGAAGGACGGGCAGCAGGGACGTACACTGTTGCCTTACCCGTCCTGTGACGTTTGAATGCCTTGCGTTCAAGGTCGCCTGCCTTGAACTGCTACCACTCAGGAATGCATTGGGAAGCGCGGTGCAACTCCGCCACTGCCCCGCAACTGTGAAGCGCGCGCGCCCTTGCCTTGGCAGGGGAGCGGAATCGTCCGGCCGATCCACTGGAAGTTGCCCATGCAATCGGGCGTACGAGCTTTTGGGAAGGTGACTGCCAGCAACAGGATGAGTCGAAAAACGTGCCAGTCAGGAGACCGATTCCCGGGTGTAACAATGCCACGCTCTCGGAAGGGGAGCGGAGGAGAACGTCGATGTCTGTAGGGAAACGCCCGTCTGTGGCGCATGTCTTGTCCTTTGTTCAACCCACTTTGTCTTGTCTTCGTTCGAACCGCCGGAGCATGCCTCTTCGCTTGAGGATTTCAGCGATGGTGACCGCGGTCTTGGCGGTCCCCTGGGGAGCGGCGCATGCCGTGGTTGTGCGAGGTCATGTGACCGACCCCTTGGGGAAAGGTGTCGGCGGCGCCAGTGTGCAACTGGTGGAAGCCGGCAAGTCTGTCGCGCGTGCCGTTTCCTCACCGGACGGCACCTACGAGATTCGCTCCGGCGACTCCGGGCGGTTCACGTTGCTGGGGTCGGCGGGAGGATTTCTGCCGGGGATCGGCGAGGACTTCTACGGCGGCGCAAACGATGTGCTGAACCGGGACGTTGTGCTCGCGGCAAATACGGTGCGGCAGCAGATTTCGGTGAGTGCGACCGGCATTCCCACACCTGTGCCGCAGCTAACGGCACCGGTTTCGTTGCTGCCGAGCGAATCGTTCGAGACGCGCATCGGCGTGGCGAACGAGATGCGGCAGACGCTGGGAGCGTTTGTTGTCCAAAGCGGACAGACCGGCAGTCTGACCTCGCTGTTCATTCGCGGCGGAAACTCCACCGCGAATGAGGTGCTGATCGATGGTGTGCCGGCCGACGATGTAGGCGGCACCTTTGATTTCGGTGATGTCAGCGCCACCGGTGTGGGCCGGATGGAGATCTATCGCGGACCGGATTCGGCGATCTACGGCACAGATGCCGGCGCGGGCGTGGTGACCATCACAACGCCGCGCGGAACGACGCTGAAGCCGGTGCTGAACTACTCGGGCGGGGCGGGCAATCTGCACGAGTACCGCAACGAGGTGATCGGCAGCGGCACCCTGCGCAAGCTCGATTACCTTGCGGGATTCGACTTCATCGAGACCTCGAACGCGTTGCCGAGGGACGAGTATCACGACGCGACCTCGGTGGCGAACCTTGGCTATAACTTCAACGGCAGCACAAGCCTGCGCTTCACGATTCGCAACGGCGTTTCTGCGGTCGGTCTGCCGGGTGCACATGATTTTTATGGCTTGTCGGCGGACGGGAAGCAGGGTGACCAAGACCTTTACTCGCAGGCGACGCTGGAACACACCTCGGAGGGCAACTGGCACAATCTGGTGCGCTATGGGATCGCCCGCAAACGGGAGCAGGCGCGATACTTCACCAACCAGGGAACGCCCATCACGTTCAATTTCGGCACGGCAGCGGCGCCGAGTTACTTCACCGAGTACTTCGGCAACGTGCTGACGATTCGCGGCGCCAATGGCTACACGGCCACAGGGCAGGCGGCGTTTCTGCTGGGCAATGATGACATGGCCTCCAACCGCGACCAGCTGTACTTTCAGAGCGACTGGAGTCCTTCAAGGCACTTCAACGGGCTGTTCGGTTTTCGCTATGACAATGAGCGTGGCGTGTTCAATGAGGCGGATTTTGGAGAGCACGAGGTCACGCAGCGTACGAACTTCGAGTACAACCTGCAGTTTCAGGGGGAGTTCTTCAGCCGTCTGTTTTACTCCGCAGGCGGCGCTGTCGAAAAAAATCACCTGTACGGCGTCGCCGGCACGCCACGCTTCGGACTCGCCTTTGTGCCGGTGCGACCCGGTGCGGGCTTTCTACGCGGAACACGGCTGCGTGCCAACGCGGCGACGGGCGTGCAGGAGCCGACATTGGCGCTTGAGGAAAACAGCTTATACCTGCAGCTTCTGGCGGCAGGCGATACGGCGGACATCGCGCGGTACCGTGTCGGCAAGCCGGATGCGGAGCGGTCGCGGACGTTCGACGCGGGCGTTGACCAGAACATCCTGGGCGACAAGCTGATTTTGAAGGCCGGCTATTATCACAACGTCTTTGACCGCCAGCTGGAAGGTGTGAGCGGGCCTTCGTTAACCCCGTACTTCGGCATTAGCCTGCCGGCGAGCGATGGAATTTTTACAACGTATTTGAACTCCCTGGCGTACCGTGCGCAGGGGGCAGAAGCCGAACTGGATTGGCAACCCAACCGCGCGATCTTTGTGCGCGCGGGTTATACCTACCTGCTCTCGCGCGTGCTGCAGTCGTTTTCTGCCGACGTCGTGGCGGCCAACCAGGGTGCGCCGACAGAGAACCCCAATCTGCCGGGTATCGCGATCGGTGCGGAGAGTCCCTTGCTGGGTGGGCGTGTGTTCCGCCGGGCGCCGAGCAGCGGATTTTTCGCCGCCACCTATAATCACCGAAATCTGGGGCTTGCGCTCAAAGGCGCCTTCGCCGGCCGCAGCGATGACTCCACGTTTCTGGACGGCTTCACGCCCAGCTTCGATAATTCGCTGCTGCTGCCCAACCGCGATCTGGATTTCGGATATTTGAAATTGGACCTGGGTGGGACGTATGCACTTCGGCCCTGGCTGCGGATCTTTACCCAGCTGGAAAATCTGCTCAACGATCAGCACATCGGGCCCATCGGGTATCCGGGGCTGCCGTTGACCGTGCGTGCGGGGCTGAAGGTTCGGCTTGGCGGGGACTGAGGTCCCACATTGCCGAGGCTGCCCGATGTGATCCGTAGCCGTCGTTTCCACATCTAATTATGTGAGGAACGACAGATGAAAAACCTGCGCACTGCACTTCTTCCGGCCGCCTTTTCTTTGGTGGCCCTTTCTCTTCCCGCATTCGCCCAGGAGATTCCGTTGGAGGGGCCGGTCCCCACGACCGCACTGATCAACGTGCACTCTAAAGACAATGCTCCGTTGAATACGGCGGCGTTGAAGCTGGAGGTGGACGGGCGTGCCGCCGAGATCGCCTCCGTGACGCCGGTGCGTGCGGCAGGTGTCCAGGTTGCGATATTGGTCGATGACGGTCTGCGTGGGAACTTTGGTGTGCAACTCAAGGACTTGCAGAATCTGATCACCTCGTTGCCGGCAGGGACGCAGGTGCTTTTGGGATACATGCAGAATGGCACCGTGCGGTCCGAGGGTGGTTTCTCTTCCGATCACGCTGCCGTTGCCGAAAAGGTGCGCGTTCCTTTCAGCTTGCCGGGGATCAGTGCCAGCCCGTACTTCTGCCTGTCCGAGTTTGTGAAGCACTGGCCGGGACAGGGACAGGCCGCGCGCATGGTGCTGATGATCACCAACGGCGTGGATCCCTATAACGGCAGTGTCTCGCCGCTGAACCAGGACAGCCCGTACGTGCAGGCGGCGCAGAATGATGCCCAGCGCGCCGGGGTGGCGGTGTACTCGGTTTACTACGGCGACTCAGGCATACGCGGCGGACTGGCCAACTTCAGCGGACAAAGCTATCTGAATCAGGTGGCCGAAGCCACCGGTGGTGAATCCTTTTACCAGGGCCGGATCACGCCGCCTTCCCTGACGCCGTACTTCGATGAGTTCCGCCATGCCATCAGCGAAAGCTTTCTGCTGAACTTCAATGCCGTGGCAAATCATGAGAAGTCCAGCACCCTGGTTCGCATCAAGCTGAAGTCCGAGCAGAAGGGTGTCAAAATTTATGCCCCTGATGGTGTCCATCCCGGCCTGGCTGAGTAGCTGCGGCATTCCAATCGTCCTTGATCACTGCTGCCATCGAGCCCCATCCAGTTGCTTCGGCGAAGGTGGGGCTTTGTTCATGCGGCTTGCTGTGACCAGACAAGGGCTTCGCTGCGAGCAGGCAGTCGGCTGCATCGAATGAGGCGAAGGAGAAACATATGGCACAGGCACAATCTCCGGTTTGGTTCATTACGGGCTGTTCCACCGGTTTCGGCAACGAGATGGCCAAGGCAGTTCTGCAGCGCGGCTGGCGCGTGGTAGCGACCGCACGCAATCCGGATTCCTTGAAGGACCTGGCGACAGGCAATAAAGAAAATCTGTTGACGCTGCCGCTGGATTTGGAGAAGGCGGATCAGATCTCGGATGCCGTCGCAAAGGCGCTGCATCACTTTGGACGCATCGATGTGCTCGTCAACAATGCGGGTTACGGCTACCTTGCCGCGATTGAAGAAGGTGAGAATGAAGCCGTTCGCAAGCTGTTTGAAGCGAACTTCTTTGGCCTGGTTGATTTAACGAAGGCCGTATTGCCGGGCATGCGCATGCAGGGTAGCGGCAACATCGTAAACCTCTCCTCGATCGGCGGGCTGACCAGCTTCGCTGCAACCGGCTACTACCATGCTGCCAAGTATGCGGTGGAGGGACTGTCCGAATCGCTGGCGTTGGAGGTGGGACCGCTCGGCATCAAGGTGACGATTGTTGAGCCAGGGCCGTTTCGCACGGACTGGGCGGGGCGTTCGCTGCTTGAGTCAAAGACCGTGATCCCGGACTACGACAAAACAGCAGGGGAACGCCGGCGGCAGAGCAAGGAACGCAGCGGCAAACAGCAGGGCGACCCGGCCCGTGGGGCCGAGGCGATTATCAAGGCCGTGACATCGGAAAACCCGCCATTGCATTTGCTGCTGGGCAAGCCTGCGATTGGATTGGCTGAAAAGAAGATCGCTGCCTTGCAGAAAGATTTTGCGGACTGGAAGGATCTGACGTTGAGCGCGGATTATCCGGAGTTTCAGGAGAAGTAGTGGTGATCTTGGCGGACGGTGGTCCCATTCATGCGCAAATAAGAGTGCGCGTGGACGGGCCACCCGGCTATGGTTACAGGCGTCCTGCTTGCAGTAGGGGTGCTGATGTCACTGCACCGATCCCGGGTAGACGTACCTTGTGCAGTCAGATCGTTTGTGACAAATCAATCCACACAGGCTGCCATGGCACAGCACAGATTCACGGCAACTGAGGAACGTGCTGACTGATCGCCTACTGTACTGAGAGTGTGCGCGAACGTGTCGCACCTGCTCGGAACAGAGTAGCTCCATGAGTTGGAAATGCAGGTTCCTCCGCTTTGCTGCGGAATGACAAAAGAGGGGTATGGACACACACTCTTTCGTATTTGTAGTAGGTGTTCGGAATATCCAAGGCCGAGCACCGCAAGGCTCGAACAAACCAAAAGTCGAGCAGCAGAAAGGCCTCGGATTCCTCCGAGGCCCTGCTGTATTTTGCGGCAAAGCCGCGTGTAGCCGTCCGGCAAGGACTTAGTACATGCCGTCCATGCCGCCGCCGCCACCGTGCTGGTGACCGCCGCCGCCGGCTTCCTTCTTCTCCGGGATTTCGGAGATCATGGCTTCGGTGGTGAGCATGAGGCCGGCGATGGAAGCCGCGTTCTGCAGGGCAGTGCGCGTTACCTTCGTCGGATCGATGACACCGGCTGCCACGAGATCCTCGTACTTGCCAGTTCCGGCGTTGTAGCCGAAGTTGGTGTCGTTGGATTCGTTGATCTTGTTGATCACGACCGCGCCTTCTTCGCCCGCGTTGTGGACGATCATGCGGAGGGGCTCTTCAACAGCGCGACGAATGATCTGTGCACCGATCTTTTCGTCACCCTGCAGGCTCTGCACCAGGGCGTCGACAGCCTTGGCCGCACGGATCAGCGCTACGCCGCCGCCGGGTACGATGCCTTCTTCGACGGCTGCACGGGTGGCGTGCATCGCGTCTTCGACACGGGCCTTCTTCTCCTTCATCTCGGTTTCGGTAGCCGCACCGACCTTGATCACCGCAACGCCGCCAACCAGCTTGGCCAAACGCTCCTGCAGCTTCTCACGGTCGTAATCGGAGGTGGTCTTTTCGACCTGTGCGCGAATTTCCTTCACGCGGCCTTCAATTTTGGCATCCTCGCCGCCGCCATCAATGATGGTGGAGTTGTCCTTGTCGATGGTCACGCGCTTGGCAGTGCCGAGATCTTCGATCTTGACGCCTTCGAGCTTGATGCCGAGGTCTTCGGTGATGGCCTTGCCGCCGGTGAGAACAGCGATGTCCTCGAGCATGGCCTTGCGGCGATCGCCGAAGCCAGGAGCCTTGACGGCGGCGACGTTGAGGGTGCCGCGCAGCTTGTTGACGACGAGGGTGGCGAGCGCTTCACCGTCTACATCCTCGGCGATGATGACGAGGGGCTTGGCGGTGCGGGCGATCTGCTCGAGCAAGGGGAGCAGGTCCTTCATCGTGGAGATCTTCTTCTCATAGATGAGGATGTAGGGATTCTCGAGGGCGGCTTCCATGCGCTCGGCATCGGTGACGAAGTAGGGCGAGAGGTAGCCGCGATCGAACTGCATGCCTTCGACGACGTCGAGCTGCGTTTCCATCGTGCGGGACTCTTCGACGGTGATGACGCCGTCCTTGCCGACCTTCTTCATCGCGGCGGCGATGATGGTGCCGATCTGCTCATCCGCGTTGGCGGAGATGGTGCCGACCTGGGCGATCATGTCGCCGGTGACGGGCTTGGAGAACTCGGAAAGGGCTCCGCCCTGCACGACGCCGTGCTCATCGCGCTTGCCGATGATGGCCTCAACGGCCTTGTCGATGCCGCGCTTGAGTGCCATCGGATTGGCGCCGGCGGCCACGGTCTTCACGCCTTCGCGGAAGATGGCCTGGGCCAGGACGGTGGCGGTGGTGGTACCATCGCCGGCTACGTCGGACGTCTTGGAGGCGACTTCCTTCACCATCTGGGCGCCCATGTTCTCGAGGCCCTCAGGCAGCTCGATTTCCTTGGCGACGGTGACGCCGTCCTTGGTGATGGTCGGGGAACCGAACTTCTTTTCGATGACGACGTTGCGGCCCTTGGGGCCGAGGGTCACCTTGACTGCGTTTGCGAGCGTGTTCACGCCGCGGAGGATCGCCTGACGCGAATCTTCTCCATGCAGGATTTGCTTTGCCATTGTGTGCTCCGTTGCAGCGCTGTGGCTGCGGTGGTGGTTGTACGTGTTACGTTGTACGTTTTGTAGTTGAGTCGTAGCTTCCGGGTCAGGCTGCGTCCGTTGGAGGCGGCATCAGCGCACGTACCACGTAGAACGTACAACCAACTACGGCCTTTTAGGCGAGGACGCCGAGGACTTCTTCTTCACGCATGATCAGGAAATCATCGCCATCGAGCTTGATCTCGGTTCCGGAGTACTTGCCGAACAGAACGGTGTCGCCGGCCTTGACGTCGAGTGGGAATACCTTGCCTTCGTCGTTGGACTTGCCCTTGCCGACGGAGATCACCTTGCCCTGCGAAGGCTTTTCCTTGGCGCTGTCGGGGATGATGATGCCGCCGCGCATCGATTCGCCCTCTTCGAGGCGCTGAACCAGAATGCGATCGTGCAACGGCGTGAATTTGCTTGAAGCCATAATGCGTGTCTCCTATATTGCGTATTTTGCGTGCGTTACGTGCGTTGCTGCAAAGAGCGGATCACGCGCATACCGCGTTGGCACTCTTAGCTGCCGACTGCTAATGTAGCCCTGCGACGTGGGCGGTGTCAACGCGCTGTCGTGAAATCTTAGTGAATCGCACTCATGTTTTTGCAGGCCAGGATCAGGTGCGGGTAGGTGCCAGGGCTGGCACGGGCACGGTAGAATCGCCGTTGATGCTCGACCTTCGTCTTCGCTCCTTTCGTCCCTGCGGCCTGCTCCGTCCCTGTGCTCTGCTCGTTGCCTGCGGCGCCCTTTGTCTGGCCGCGAACGCCCAGCAGGAGAGGCACGGCCGTGGCTATAAGGCGCCGCCGCCTACGGCAACAGTGCAGATAACTGTGGAAAAGGCGGCCAATGAGAAGCCTTTGGCCAATGCCTCTGTGATCTTTCGCGCCGTGCGGAACGATGAGATGTCAGGCAATCTGGAGATGAAGACGGATCCGGACGGTCATGCCAGCATTGATCTGCTGGAGGTGGGTAGCCATATCACGGTGCAGGTCATTGCCGGGGGCTACGCGACCTACGCGTCGGATTTCGATCTGACTTCAGACGGGAAGCAGCTTTTGGTCAAGATGCAGCGGCCGCGGGCGCAGGTGTCGGTCTACGGAGAGGATCGAGATCGCCCGGCGGAGGTTCAGCCGGGGGTGCAGGAAAAACCGCGGGCAGCGCAGCCGGGTACGGGCAGCACCCGAACTCCGGCTACAGGCAACACCCAAGCTCCCGGTACGGGCAACACCCAAGCGCCGGCTACGACGGCTCCCGGAGCGCCGTCGAGCACGGTACCGGGTAATGCCACCACACCTTCCGTTCCGGGATCACCCCAGAGCACCTTGCCGGGATCTCCGCAGTGATGGGGACGTTTGAGCTGGCTGACCGGGCAAAGCCACTGCGGGGCAGCCGGGTTCTGGTGACGGGTGCAGCAAAGAGGATTGGCAGGGTGTTGGCGCTGAAGTTGGCTGAAGCTGGCGCCGACGTGGCGATCACCTACCGCGGGTCGGTCGCCGAAGCTGAGTCGACGGTTGCCGAGCTGCGGAGCTTCGGCGGCGACGCCTGCGCTTTGACGTGCGATGTGCGGAACGTGGAGAGCGTCGAGCTCGCCGTGTCCGAGGCGGTGAAACGGCTTCACGGCCTGGACATCCTGGTTAACAACGCGGGGGCCTTTGAGACGGCGCCTTTGGAAGCGATTTCCGTCGGGCAGTGGGATGCGATGTTTGAAACCAACACCCGCGGTCCCTTTTTTGTGGCCCAAGCCGCGTTTCCGCACCTGAAGGCAGCCGGTGGGCGCATCGTGAACATTGGATCACTGGGTGGGCTGCATGCGTGGGCCACGCACGGGCATTACTGCACCTCGAAGGCCGCCCTGCACATGCTTTCACAGACGATGGCCAAGGCGTGGGCGCCGGAGATCAGTGTGAACTGCATCGCGCCGGGGATGATCGTAACGTCCGGAGAAAATAGCAGCGGCTACGAGCACTTTGCAGAAAAGACGCCGATGAAGCGCAACGGCACGCCGGAGGATGTGGCTGCGGCGTTGATGTTCTTTGCGACGGCGCCGAAGTTCATCACTGGACAGCTGCTGGCGGTGGATGGCGGTTTGGGGCTGTAACGAAGGGGTCGAAGCCTATGTCTTGGCACGACGTAGCCACGCACGCGGCTTCACCCCAAACCGGCGAACAGGCCGCCTAGGAACCCGGTTCGGGGATGACAAAAGACAAGCGCAAACTACATACGCATTAGGCGCTGCCACCAGTTTTCCGGCTTGAACTCGTCTTCTTCTTCGAGGCCCAGCATCTCATGCTCGCCGAGAGGCCGGCCTTCAAACACGGCGAGGGGATTGGAGCGGCAGATCAGCTCGGCGTACTCCGGACCGTGGCGTTTGGCGATCAGGTCGGCAGCTTCGCGCATGCGGGGCGCCCGTGAGGTGGTGTTGTGTGCGTCGGTCGCAATGAAGTGGACCCACCGGTTCTTCAGCATGCGGCGGGCGAAGCGTTCGGCTTCTCTGCCCATGTCTCCCAGGACCGAGCCGGCGGTGACCTGGCAGAGCAGACCGTCGCGCAGCCAGGGAAGCAGCCGGCCTGGATCGCGCTGCAGGGTAGGATTCCGCTCCGGGTGCGTGAGGATGGGGACTAGCCCGCGCAGGCGGAGTTCGTAGAATGTTTCGCCAAGATTAGGCGAGATGCTGAAGTCGGGCAGCTCGACGAGCAGGTAGTCGTGTTGATTGATACTGTAGCGGGCCGGCTGGGCGAGCGCGTCCTGCACGTTGTCATAGCTGAGATGAAAATCGCAACCCAGCCCGAGCTTGAGCTGGATGCCGGCCTGGTGCAGAGCGTCCCGCAATTCGGCGGCGAGAGCGGCATTCTTTTGCGGATCAAAGGTGTACCGGCTGCTCGCATGGGGTGTGCAGACGACGTGCGTGATGCCCTCCGCCTCGGCAATGCCCGCCATTTCTATGGAGGTCCGGAGGTCCGGCGAGCCGTCGTCCAGGCCTGGCAGGAGGTGGTGATGTAGATCTACCATCAAGTGGAAGATTAACATTGGCTGGATTCTGAAGTGGATTCCGCTTCTGTGTGATCGTGCGGCTTTAAGATGGTTCCAGGAGCTGCAAGGATCGCGAACCCGGACGAGCGAAAAGTGCTTGGATCGGGCAGAATGGGTATGGCATCAGATCCTGGTCTTCACGAAGGGAATAAGAAAGTTATTCATGGCAGAGACGACCACCAGCAACTCCAAGCCCCGCGTACTTGTAGCGGACGATGAACAGGTGATCGCCAACACGCTCGCGATTATCCTCAACCAGGCGGGTTTTGAGGCCCGCGCAGTCTACAGCGGAGAGAAGGCGATCGACGCCCTCGACAGCTTTCGTCCGGATATGCTGATCAGCGACGTGATCATGACCGGGATGACGGGTATCGAGGCCGCGATCCAGACACGCAGTAAACTCCCGCAGTGCAAGATTTTGCTGTTTTCCGGGCAGGCTGCCACGGCCGATCTGCTGGAGCGGGCTCGTGCCCAAGGGCATGAATTCGAGATTCTCGCGAAGCCCGTTCATCCCACGGACCTGTTGGCCAAGCTGCGCGCCTAAGGCAGGATCGCCCCGGCTCAGGTTCCGGTGTACCACTTGGTCCAGAGGTTCGTTGTCGCGGGAGGCTGGCTGGCCTAGATAGGCTGACCGGCTCTCCGGCGCAAAATCTCCCGCCGTTTCACCTCAATCAGGTACTCGTAAAAGGCGTGCAGGGTCGCATAGGCCACGCCGGCCCGTCCGTCCAGAACCGCCCGGCGGACGAATACCATGCCAACCCACTTGATGAGCGGACGGCCAGGTAGTTTGTAGAAGATGGCTTTTTGCGCCACGCGTCGCTGACCGAAGTCGCGGCTGAGCAGCGCCTGCCGTAGTGAGGCACCGCGGACGGCGTCGCCGCTTGCCAGCAGCTGTGCCTCACGCGTGGAGTAGTCATTGTGCTTGGCGACCCAGTGGGCGATTCCCTTGGAAAAGGCGAGATGTTCGAGCGTGCCGTTCAGCTCGCCGATCTCACCCTCTACCTCGGCGATCTCGTTGATTTCGCGGGTGTACCGCACGCGTTCGGGTCGCAGCAGGCGAACGTAGAACGGGGTCAGCTGAGCGTGCTTCAGCCAGGTGCCCCATAGGTAGTCCCGCCGCCGCATGCGGAACGCGGCACAAGCGGAAGTCGCCTTTTGAACGGCCTCCCGCATCTCCGTGCAGAGCGCGGGGGTGGGGCGCTCGTCCGCGTCCAAAACCAGCACCCAGCGGTGCCGGAACGGCAGTTGCAGGGCGGCGTTGCGTTGGCTGGCGTAGCCCCTGAAGGCGTGCAAGGTGACGGTGGCCCCATGGCTGCGAGCGATCTCGGCTGTGCGGTCTGTGCTTTCGGAATCAAAGACGTGCAGGTCGTCGCACCAGGAGACGGAGGCGAGGCAGGCGGGCAGGTCCTGCTCTTCGTTACGGGTCAGAATCAGGACGGAGATCATGCCGTAGCCTCTTCGTCCATCGCGGCGGGGATGATTCGTTGGCGATCGCGGAGGGCGACAGCCGGATTGCCGCTGTAGACCGTCCAGGGCAGCAGGTGACGCGTGGCGACAGCGCCCAGACCGAGCACGGCACCTTCCCCGACATTCAGCCCTGGGCCGACGGAGGCGCGGGCGCAGATCCAGGCGTAGGCGCCGACTTTCATGCGGTATGCGGTGAGCGGGAACTCCGGATCGTTATAGTCGTGGGTGGCGCCGCAGAGATAGCTGCCCTGCGAAAGGATGACGTGGGAGCCGAGCTCGATGACGGAGGGGTTGTAGATCTCCGCACCGTCGGCAGCGGCGACGTGATCGGCACAGCGCAGGTTCCAGGGCGCCCACACGCGCGAGCCCGGGTAGAAGTGGCAATCGGGGCCAAGCTGCGCACCGAAGCAACGAAGCAGAAAGCTGCGCCACGCATGGCAGGGCCGCGGCGAGCAGCGGTAGAGCAAGAGCCAGCACGCGCCCCACACGGCACGGCGGGCGCGGTTGCCGGCAGAAAAGGCAGGACGCGTGAAGGCGTCGTCGCCGGGTGGGAAAACAAGGGCTTCGGTGGCGCGGTAGTCGGCTACCCGGGGCATTAGAGGGCCTCCAATCGGGTGTGTTCTTCCCGCTGCCGCGAGAGGGGGACCATATCCTCGAAGATCCGGAGGATGGATTCGGTATTGCGGCGCATGTCGTAGCGGGACTGAAAGGTTGCGAGCGCCTTTTGGCTCATCTCCGTCCGTTGGAAGGGAGTGAGACCGAGCCAGCGCTCAAGGAGCCGGGTGGTGCCGGGGAGGGTATCGGGTTCCACAAGAGCGCAGCCGGCGCGCGCGAGATCGGGAGCGATGTTGACGGGTTCGGCGAGAAGAACGGGCTTGCGGGAGGCAAGGGCCTCCACGGCGGCGATGCCGAAGTTCTCCTGGTGCGAGGGCAGGATGAACGCCTCGCAGGCGGCAAAGGCCCCGAACTTGGCTCCGCCGCGCAGCATGCCCGGCCAATGGACGCGATCGGTTACGCCGGCCGTAGAAGCGATCTGTTGCAGCGCCGGAGTCCAATTCCCGGGGTCAGGGCCGGCGACCACAAGGTGAAGCGAGGGGTGCTGCGGTGCGACTGCGGCGAAGGCGTGCAAGAGCAGATCGCACCCTTTCTTCGGGTCGATACGGCCGAGGAACAGCAGAAAGCGTTCATTTTTTAAGGAGGGCACGTGCTCGAAAAAGGCATTGCGCAGAGCTACGGTGTCCTCGGGGACGGCGACCGTGCCGAGTGGGAGAACCATAGCGTTCCAGCGGTGAAGGCAGAAGCTTTGTCCCGCTAGATCCCGCTCGGCGTCGGTGGTAAAGAGCACCCGCGACGCGAGACGGAGAACCCAGTACTCCGCGGCGAGCCAGAAAACCCATTTCTTCGCATGCTTTCGCGGGAATGCTCGCTTGAAGTAAGGATCCAGCATGCCGTGGGCGAAGACCACGTAGGGCAGGCGTCCGGCGAAGGCCAGGGTCGCCGCCACGCCCGTGAACTGCCACAGACCGTGCACCACTGCGCCATCGAAGCGGTGCCGGTTCGCTATAAGCCAGCGGACCAGAGCTGCCGAAAGCCATGGCCGGCGCGCACTGCCGAAGGCGTGCACGGGGCAGGGTACTTCTGTCAGGAACGCCGCCGCCGGATCGTCCAGCGTGGCGACCTCTGCGGTGTAGCCCGCGGGGGCATGCTCTACGAGCATGCGAATAACCTCCGTGGGGCCGCCGTAGGCCGGGCTGATGGAACGGACCAGGTGCAGGATTCTCATCTCAGTGAGCGACCTCTTCTGAGGCAGGTTCGGCAAAAGGCTCGATCCGGTTCCGGTGATGGAGTGTTGGCAGGGGCGATTCTGCGCGAATGAGGTGTGTGATGTGTGCTAGAGCCTGGCGCAGGCCTCGTATGTCGGCTTCAAAGTCCCACTGCCTCATGCGGCGCGCGGCGCGCTCTCCCATGCAGGCGAGACAGGCCGAGCCGTCAAAGCATCGCGTCAGGATGTTGGTTAACGCGTCGGCGTCACCCGCCGGGAAGGTGAAGCCCTCCACGCCGTGCGAGACCAGGTCGGCTGCCGCGCCGACCTCGGAGGAGACCACGACGGGGCAGCCGGCGGCCATGGCCTCATTCACAATCAGCCCCCAGGGCTCATGCCGCGAGGGCAGCACGAAGATATTCGCGAGGGCGAAGAAGCGGGGCAGTTCGGTCTGGTTACGGAAGCCGGCAAAGCGAACGCCGTCCAGGCCGGCATCTTCGCAGAGGTGCATGAGGCGGGCACGCTCCTCGCCGTCACCAACGATGACCAGGTGGGGCAGCGTCGTTAACGTGTCGCGGTCGCAGAGGCGCCGGTAGGCTTCGAGGAGGTCGGCTGTTCCTTTGCGCGGCTGCAATTTGGAGGCGAAAAGGATCACGGGACGACCGGGGTCGAGCCCCAGTTCCGCTCGAAGTTCCTCGCAGCTCTGGCGCTCGCGGGCGGCTCGTTCAGCGAAGAAGGCGTTGTCGACGGCGTAGGGAACGGTGAACTGCGGAACGTCGTCGCCGAAGTAGGTGCGCCAGTAGTCGGCGTTGTGGGAACCGATCGGCAGGGTCGCCGCGATCAGGGGGCGCAGCAGGCGGAGGAAAGCAGTTTTAGCCAGGAGCTTTCCTTGGCTGCGGGGCCGGTCGCCCATCCAGCTTTCAGCACGCAGCAGAACAGGGATACCCAGTCCGTGGGCGGCGACGATGGCCCGCAGGGAGTTGAGGCTGGCGTAGCCGTGGACCCACACGGCGTCAAAGGCGGGGCTGCCGTCAGCAGACCGGAGCGCACGCAGCAGGCTGCGGCTGAGCGGTGTGGTCGCGGTCACGGTTCCCGGATCGCGCAGCGCGGGCAGGAAGCGGGAGCGATAGCCCTCCAGCAGCGGAGTGTCCCAGGAGATCTCCACGCCAAATCCATGGTCCCGGTAGGCGCGCGTGGATAGATCCGAGCCGAAGAGGACAGTGAGGTCGATATCCGGTTCCAGCGCAAGCCGCCGCAAAAGCGGAGCCTGGTACTGAATGGGGTGGCTTACAACGTAGGCCAAACGCAACCGGTGGCTATTGGACATGTTCGCAGGCTCCCGGGGCCTTGAAGCTAGCGCAGGGTAGAGATGGCGGCCAGCGCGAAGGACACAACCCCGAGCAGCGAGCCGAGGCTGCCGTTCGACAGAGATTCCTTCAAGGCACTGGGCGGCAGAAAAACGATGTCATTGGGCTGCATGACGGGATCCGCGGCGCGACCGTAGAGCACATCCTTGATGTTCAGCGTGGAGACCGTCTTGCGGCCGTCGCTGGTGCGGATAATGTGCAGCTTGTCGTATTTGGCGTCGTAGAGTGGACCGCCGACGATGGCGGACACCTGCGCCAGGGTCATCGGGCCGTAGTTGGTCAAGGGCACCACGCCGGGGCTGTGAAATTGGCCCATCACGTACACCACGCCGATGCGCGAGACGATGATCGTGTCGCCGGGGAAGGTCGGTACGTTGGCCGTGGCGCTGTGCAGGGGATCGTTGCCGATGTCGACGGTGAGGGGTTGGGGCTGTCCAGGGCGAAGTATCGTAACGTTCCGGCTGGCGCTGGAGGGTAGGCCGCCGGCGCTGGCGATCACGGCGTATAGGCTCCGCGAGCCGACCACGGGCACCACGGCATGCATCTCGCCGGCGACGGTCACAACAGAGGTCGGCCCCTCCAGCACCTGCAGCAACACCTGTGGACTGCGGTACATGCCCGCTGTTTCGAGCCTTTGGCCGATCATCTGCTCCGCGGCCGTTGTGCTGAGGCCGTTGAGGCTGACGGTGCCGATCAGGGGCAGAAGCACCGTTCCGTCGGTGGCAATGCGGGCGGAGACGGAGTAGTCCGGGTCGCCGAAGAGGTGAATGGAAAGCAGGTCACCGGGGGTTAGCAGCACCTCGGGCGTGGATGGGTAGAGCAGCCGTCGTTCCCCGGTGACCGGAGCTGCGGCGCTGTAGTCGGCTGGGGTGATCGGCCCGTTGTACTGGGCGATGGCCGCTGCCTGTGGGAGCAAGAGCCCGGCCAAGGTCAGCAGAAGCCGGGCGAGGCGCAACCAGTGACCCTGAGTTGAGCTGGGATGTGCGAAGCCGGCCCGTTGAGGCGAAAGGGTACTCATGCGTGCGAAGCTCCTGGCGATGTCGGCTGTGGTGCGTTTTCCGGCGTGCGCGGCGGGCCACCCTGGGTCTCCCAAGCCGTGCTGTCGTTGCCGCCGGATCCGTAACCCGCGTAGCCGGCATATCCTGAGTAGCCGTAGTACGAGTAATACTCGGGTGAGCTGAGGTCGACGGCGTTCAGGGCCAGCCCCGCCAGGCGGCCGCCCGAGCGGACCAGAAGATCGCGGGCGCGCTGCACGGCATGTTTGGTGGATTTGCCGTAGCGGACGATCAGAACCACCGCATCCGCCTCGCGCGCCAGCACGACGCTGTCAGTCACCGAGAGCAGCGGGGGTGAATCCATCACGATATGCGTGTATACGCCACGGGCCTGCTGCAAGAGCTGGCGCATGGTGTCGGAGCCGAGCATCTCGGTAGGGAAGGGGGGAATCGGCCCACTGGTGAGGACGTCCAGCGAAGGCAATTCCTTGATCGTCTGTACGGCATCCTTCAACTCCATGCTGCCGGTCAGTACGGAAGTGAGCCCGACTTTGCCGTTAAGGCCGAAGCGATGATGGACGGTGGGCCGGCGCAGATCGGCATCAATCAGCAGAACGCGCACATCGCGTTGTGCCAGAACGGCGGCGAGATTGAGGGAGGCGGTCGTTTTGCCTTCAGAGGGCGTAGCGCTGGTCAGCAGCAGCACCTGCGGTTCACGGCCGGCGCTGGACAGCAGCAATGAGGTGCGCAGGGCACGGAAGGCCTCGGCGAATTGTGACTTCGGGCTGGAGAGTACCGTCAGATTCCGTTGCGTGGGTGTGGCCAGCGCCGGGTCGACCGTGCGCCGGGCCTTGGGAATCAGCGCCAGCGAGGGCAGGCCGGAGATGTTTTCGATCTCGGCTACGCTGCTTAGGCTGGTGTCCAGGCTTTCCAGGATGAAGGCAAGCACCAGGCCGAGCCCGAAGGCGACCAGAACATCGACCATCACGATCGTGCCTTTGGGCTGCAGGGATGGGCCGATCGGTGGCACGGCGTTGTCGACGACGTCGACCTCCTGCGACTCGAGGCCGGCCTGCACGCCGGCGGTGCGCAGCCGTTGCAGCAGGCCTTCATAGAGGGTGCGCTGGGAGTCAAATTCGCGCTGACGGATGGTGTACTCCACAAGGTCGTCGCGGAGCTTGTAGGCGTTGGACTTGGCTGATTCCAGGGCGCCGCGGGTCTCCGACTCGTTGGCCCGTGCGGCGGTGAGGTCTTCCTTTGCCTGGACCACGACGCGGTGCTGTTCGTCGTTGATCTGGCGGTCAAGTTCGGTAACCTGGGCGCGCAAGGCCTTTTCCCGGGGAAGGTTCGGTCCAGCGGTTGTGTCGGCTGCCGCCAGCTGGGCCAGCAGCGACTCGCGTTGCGCCCGCAGGCCGTTTACATTTTGGCTGGAGGTTCCGCTGGTGTTGCCGATGGAGGCGTCCACGGCGTTCGGATCCATGCCGTTCAGCGCCCTGTAGCGGGATTCAACCAGGATGCGGTTGACCTGCGCCTGACCGGCGGCGCGCGTCAGGTCGTCGATGTTGGTGGTAATCGCGTTGTGACTGGTATCGAAGCCCAGAACGCCGAGCCTCTTCCCCATGTCGATCATCTGCGCCTGGGAGGTCTCCACCTGCTGTTTCAGATCGCCAAGCTGGTTGGCTAACCAGTTGGAGACGAGCTTGGTGGCGTCAAAACGGGTCTGAAAGCTGCGCTGGATGTACTCCTTCACGAGCTTGTTCACGATATCCGCAGACAGCTTGGCGCTAAGCGTGCGGCAGGTGATGCGGACGATGTCCGTTTTGGGAGTGGGAGTGATTTCCAGTGAATTCTGCAGCATGCCCAGCGCCGCCTGGCGAACTGCCGGATCATCCAGGCTGACGTGCCGTGACGGCTTTCCCCCTGTGAAGTCGGGATTGTTGGGCAGGTCCAGGTCGCGGGCGACGGTGAGCAGAAGGCTGTCACTCTTGAGAATGGCGGTTTGTGTCGGGATGTCGTAGGTGTCTTCCGCAAGCGGCGTCGCCGCGACCCGGTACTCGGAGGCCGCGCCACTGCGAATCTCGATATTGCCGTAGGCCTCATACATCTTCGGCTGTGTCACGGCTTTGTAGTACCCGTAGAGGAACCCGAGCGCGCAGAAGGCAAGGATCAACCACTTGCGTTTGCGAATGACAAGGAGAGAATCGGCAAGGGTGGTGTCTCCCTTTGCCTCTCGCGGGGCATTGTCATTCCAGCTGAACTCGGGGGATCCAAGTCTTGTTTCGGTGCCAGGCGAACTCATTAGCGCGAGTCTAAGCCGGATTTCTCCCGAAATGGGCCAAACTGACCCGGTCGGTGATGCGTACTAACACTGTTGTGGCATAAAATCATGCCACACATCGAAGGTTAGTATTGTCCCCAGGAACGAGGGAAATGGAAACAGCTAATCACATTGCAGTCGTCGGCTCCGGCTACGTTGGTCTTGTTGCGGCAATTTGCTTTGCCGAGATGGGTCACGACGTCATCTGTGTCGACAACGACGAACAAAAGGTCGCCGCTCTGCGCAATGGCGATCCCATCATTCACGAAAACCACCTGCCCGAACTGATGAAGCGGTACTGCAACGGGCGCGTGCGTTTCACCACCGATCTGGCCGAGGCGACGCAGTCCAGCCGTGCGATCTTTATCGCGGTCGGTACACCGCAGTCGGAGACCGGCGATGCCGACCTCTCTTACGTGGAAGCGGTTGCCAGCGAGATCGCCCGTCACATCACCGACTACACCGTCATCATTGAAAAGAGCACGGTGCCGGTTTACACAAATGAGTGGATTCGCCGCGTGATTGAGCGCAATGGGGTGCGTCGCGACATGTTCGATGTCGTTTCCAACCCCGAGTTTTTGCGCGAAGGTACGGCCGTGATGGACTTTCTGCATCCCGACCGCATCGTGGTGGGCGCCGACAGCCCCCGCGCCGCGAAGGTGATGCAGGCAATCTATGCGCCGCTGACGGAAGGCACCTATTACGGCAACACCGGTGCCATCGCTGGCGACTGCTCCGCCCAGGCGCCGCCGCCGCTGCTGCTGACCTCCACCAAAAGCGCCGAGATCATCAAGCACGCCTCCAACGCCTTTCTGGCGCTGAAGATCAGTTTCATCAACGCCGTTTCGAATCTTTGCGAAGCCGCCGACGCCAACGTGGAGCAGGTCGCACGCGGGATCGGCCTGGATTCGCGCATCGGACCGAAGTTCCTGCGGCCGGGTATCGGCTACGGTGGCTCTTGCTTCCCAAAGGACGTCGCGGCGTTCCGTTCAGTGGCAGCGCAGCTTGGCGTCGACTTCAGCCTGCTGCACGAGGTCGAGCGGATCAACGTCGCCCAGAAGAAACGCTTCTTGGGCAAGGTGCGTTCCGCTCTGTGGACGCTGCGCGGCAAACGCCTTGCGGTGCTTGGGCTGGCGTTCAAGGGCGAGACCGACGACGTGCGTGAGTCACCGGCCATCGATCTGGTGGAGATGCTGCTTGGTGAAGGCTGCAGCATCTGCGCCTACGATCCGGCGGGCATGGAACGCGCCAAGATGGAGATTCCACCATCCGCCGCTCTTCGGTATGCGGAGTCCGTGGACGATGCCGCCAAGGATGCCGACGCTTTGCTGATTCTGACCGATTGGAACGAGTTCGCGAAGCTGGACCTAACCAAGCTGCACACCCTGATGCGGTATCCGATCGTGGTGGACGGACGAAACCTTTATGACCCTGAGGTCATGCTCGAAAACGGGTTCACCTATCTGAGCGTTGGCCGTTCCGCGGTCACCTCGGTTCGCGAACCCGTGGCGGCGGGGGTGTAATGGTGGGGGACATCAAGACGATCCTCGTGACAGGTGCAGCCGGATTTCTCGGCTCGCACCTGTGCGACGCCCTGCTGGCGGAAGGAAACGAAGTCATCGGGGTGGATAACCTCTGCACCGGCAATCTTGCGAATCTGAAACACCTGGATCGCGAGGACCGGTTCCGGTTTGAACAGCTCGACATCTGCACACCGTTCGATGTGGGGGCGGTGGACTTTGTGTTCAACTTCGCCTCCCCCGCGAGTCCGGTGGACTACATGCGGCTCGGCGTCGAGACATTGCAGGTCGGCTCGGCGGGTACGTTGAATGCCCTGGAGATTGCGCGTCGGTACAACGCCGGCTTTCTGCAGGCTTCCACCTCTGAGTGCTATGGCGATCCGGAGGTTCATCCGCAGGTTGAGACGTACTGGGGCAACGTCAATCCGATTGGACCACGGTCGGTGTATGACGAATCCAAACGCTTCTCCGAAGCGCTGGTAGCGGCGTATCAGCGTTATCACGGGGTGGATACTCACATGGTGCGCATCTTCAACACCTATGGCCCACGGCTGCAGGCCAACGATGGCCGCGTAATCTCGAACCTCATGATGCAGGCACTGCGGGGCGATCCGCTGACGGTGTACGGGGACGGATCACAGACGCGGTCTTTCTGTTATGTCTCCGATCTGATTGAGGGCATCGTTCGGCTGTCCAAGAGCGACGAACATGACCCGACGAACATCGGCAATCCCGTGGAATGGACCATCCTGGAATGCGCCCGTGAGATTCAAGCGCTGCTTGGATCGCAAGCGGAGATCACCTTCCGCCCGCTGCCGCAGGACGATCCGAAGCAGCGGCGACCGGATATCTCCAAAGCCCGGCGGCTGCTGCAATGGGAGCCCAAGGTGCCGCTACGGGACGGATTGCAACGGTCGCTGGCCTATTTCCAGCAGTGCGTTGACGCCGAAAGAGTCTCCGCTTAGACCAGGTCAGAGCTACGAAGGTTGGACTCATCGCCCTTCCTTCGTAGCTTCAATGCTTCGGTCTATTTCCCGTTGAGCGAGCGGCTGGTGTGCAGCTTGGGGTAGAAGGTCAGTTTGACGGCTGTGACGGTATCGGTCTGTTGATTGGCTTGGTAGATCGGGGCTGCCCAGTGTTCGTACTGAAACCAGGCGTCGAGTTCGATGTCCGGTCTTAGCCGCTTGACTACGTCGATCTTGAACTGGGTCTGGGTTGTGCCGAAATAGATGAAATCCTTGGCGGTCTTTTTGTGCATGTAGGAGGCCTGGATCCATTCGTTTGGCGATAGGTGGTAGGTGAGCCACACGTTGCCGGCCTTGCCCTCGCGGCCAACCCAATCCCCCAGGATGAAACCCTTATTTGTGTAGCCCTGCAGCTGAACCGCCTCGAAGTAGTTGAAGACGCCGTCGATGCAGCGCAGCGTAGAGCAGTCGGTACTGGCGGCCTCCATGCGCAGGTCAAGTTTGGGAATCCCGGGAAACTGCGACAGGTATACGCCTGGACGGTAGGCGGCGCGACGCGGCGCGCTGATGGGGGTTACGTCGTCGTGTGAGATGGAGTCGGTGTAGAGCGTGACGTGTTTGCGCAAAAAGGGTAGCCGCCAGGAGAAGTTGAAGGCGCTGTAGCGGGCACCGGGATCCTGCGGTGATGATTTCTGCGCTGCGGTGGTGTCGTTGAAGGAGAAAAAGCTCCTGAAAAACGTGTCAAGGTTTACGGGTTCGTGTCCCACGCCGCCCCAGATGACGGAGCGTTGGAAGCCGAATTCGAAGTTATTGGTCGGTTTAAATTGCACCATCTCGGAGTGGATCCATGGGTCCCTGGGGTCCGTATGACCTTTGAGCGAACCGACAAAAAAGTCATAACGGATGCCGCCAAACAGGTAGGAAAAGTAGGGAATGTGCAGCTGTTCTACGCGATTAATGCGAAATGAATAGATGTTTTCGGCATTGTTGCTCCAGGCCATGGCGCCGCCCACTCCCGGTCCGAGCCAGGCATCGGTCTTACCGCCGGAGATCTCGTTGCCGAGTACATGGAACGAGAGCGCGGCTTCCTGTAGCCGAAATGGATTGGCCGCAGCAATGGGGCCGCTCGGAATGGTGTCCTGCGGATCGTTATAACCAGAGAAGGGAACGTTGATTCTGCCGGACAGCAGGCTGGAGAGGGCATTGTCATAGCCCGCGCCCGGTGGAGCGTGCTGGTATTCGCCCCGAATGTACAGGGAAAAGCGTCCCCACTCATTCAGGGTCGAAAAGCCGGTCTGGTTGTTGAAGCCGCGCTGATACGGCCGGCCATAATCGTTCCAAAGCGTCTGTCCGAGCTGGTAGCTATCGCGCAGTGTAAGGCCGCTGATGCCCATCAGCCGGGTGTAGACGCTTTCCACGCCATACACCTGGCCGCGGGTCATCTCGCCGCTGACTGTCCCTGTGGGACCGGGTATCTCGGAGGCGAGATAGTCCATCAGCTTGAGGTAGATACCCTGCGCCTCTTCGTTGCCACCTGTCTGGATGGCCGCACTCGAGCGCTCCAGCGCGTGCAGCAGGCTGCGCCTTGTCCAGGGACGCATCCCGATGAAGATTGTATCGAGATAGCCCAGAGAGTACAGCCGCAGGGCCATCGGATAGATAGCGTCGTCGTCCGAGATGTAGGCCGAGCCCAAATGATCCTGCTTGATGAGCCGGGGAAGGTCCTCGTCCGGCGGAGAGGGCAGCGACGCGACCAGCGGCGAAGGTGCCATGGTGACGGAAGCCGGTGCCTGCGGCTGGTTCGTCGGCGGCGGCAGCGGTTTGTCGAGCGGATTTTGATACGGCTGCTGCTGCCCAGACGTCTGGCCTGGGACGGTGTCGCCAAGCCCTGACAACAGAACGGGAGTTGCAGCAACATCATCGTTGGGGACGGCAGCCGCCGGAGCGTCGGGCAGGGTTTGAGCTGAGAGGAGCGAGGGGGTCCCCAGAGTGAAAGCCAGTACGGCGGCGGGCACAACAAAGCGAGGAGACCGGGGGAACTGCCTGTGCAACATGCCTATGAGTGTATGCAAGAGGTCTGCGGAACGATACAGGCCGAGCCAACGCGGGTACCACGGGGTTCATACGAAAGTTGTAGGTCAGGTGATCGGAATGCCGCGGGTGCGGAGGTACTGCGCCAATCGATAGACCGGGCGCAACGTCCGGGACCGGCCTGCCAACTCGGCGGTTGCCGGCAACGCCGCCCAAAGCACCGCGGGGCCGCCGCCCGAGCGAGCTCGCAAGATGGCTTCCTGCGCTGCGCGATACATGGCCACAGCGTCCTCGCCGTCAACGGTGAGCACCGGCAACTTTATTTTCACAGCCAGCCGAGATACGGGGCTCCACTGCAAAAGTTCGGGGGAAGAATTGATTTTTTCAGTGAGGACGGCGCGTCCACTGGCGTCCGTACAGACAAAGATCAGCGGCAAAAGACGTTCCTGTGACCACGTGAGGGCGGCCTGCCAGGCTGGCTCGGCCGTGCCGGCCTGGGTAAACAGCAGTACGACCCGTTTCGTACCGGTCTCCTGCAGCGCCGCGGCCATTGCCGTCGCGAGCAGCAGGCGCGAGGTCCCCTTGCAGTACGCCGCCGGCAGAATGCTGGTGTGTGCCCTTCTTCCGGAGTTCGCCGGCGCTAGCTCCCCTGGTGAAGCATCATCCGGCTCGGCGATGAGCAGATCCCCTGGTTCGAGTTGGAGGATCGTTGCCCCCAGGACCGCCTCCCGGCTGGCGTGGCGCTTAGCAGATCCGCGCGGCCGCTTGCTGCCGGCAGCTCCGGCGGGGGCTGCCTCCAGCGTGGTGCAGCGCTTCGTGAGTGCGAGTAGCGCCCTTAGCTCGGCATGGGGAAGCAGCGGGTTTTCGGGCATGCTTTGGGATCTCTTTATGACGTTTTTCGGCTGGGAAAAGCCTTTGGAGGCTCAAGCCCCGATGAACCTGCCGGCTCGATGCGCTAAGCGAAGGCCGCGTCCGGCTGGTTTGCGGAGAGTCCCAGTTCGGCGAGTGCCTGCGTGGCCTTCTCCCCCGGGATCGTGCCTTCGCGAGCGAGTTTAGACAACGCTGCCGCGACAATGGATTCAGCGTCGATTTCGAAGTGACGGCGCAGGTGCTCGCGGTTATCGGAGCGGCCAAAGCCGTCGGTGCCCAGGGTAAGCAGCCGGTTGCCGAGCCAGGGCGAGAGGCCGTCCGGCAGCGATTTCATGTAGTCGCTGGCCGCGATGATCGGACCTGTCGCTCCTTCGATTGCCGTCAGGAGAAAAGGCTTGCGTTCCGGCGCCTCCGGGTGCAGGCGGTTCCAGCGCTCAGTTTCCAGGCAATTGCGCCGCAGTTCCGTGTAGCTGGTAGCGCTCCAGACATCGGCGGCGATGTTGTATTTCTGCGCAAGAATGTCCTGGGCGCGGACGGCCTCGTTCAGGATTGGGCCGGAGCCAAAGAGTTGCAGTATGGCCGGACCCTTGTCGGAGACCTTGAAGCGATATAGACCGCCCAGGATGCCTTCGCGTACGCCTGCCGCGGTGGGCATGGCCGGCTGCGGGTAGTCCTCGTTGTACATGGTGATGTAGAAGAAGCGGTCTTCGCCGGCCTCGTACATGCGGCGGGTGCCGTCCTGGAGGATGACGGCCATCTCGTACACATACGCCGGGTCGTAGGTGACGCAGGTGGGAATGGTGCTGGCGAGCACGTGGGAGTGACCGTCCTGATGTTGCAGACCTTCCCCAAGCATGGTGGTGCGGCCGGCGGTGCCGCCCATCAGGAAGCCCTTACCGCGTGAATCTGCGAAGGCCCAGGCCATATCGCCGATGCGCTGGAAGCCGAACATGGAGTAGTAGAGGTAGAACGGAATCATCGGCACACCGTAGTTCGTGTAAGAGGTGCCGGCGGCGGTGAAGCTGGCCATGGAGCCTGCCTCGGTGATGCCTTCCTCGAGGATTTGGCCGTCCTTCTTCTCGCTGTAGCCGAGCAGCATATCGGCGTCGTGGGGGGTGTACTTCTGGCCTTCGGGCGCGTAGATCGAGACCTGCTTCATGACCGATTCGAAGCCAAAGGTGCGGCCTTCGTCGGGGATGATTGGGACGACGAGCTTGCCGATGGTGGGCTCCTTGAGCAGGGCGCGCATGATGCCGACGAAGCCGGTGGTCGTGGAAAGCGAACGGCCCTTGGAACCGGCGAGGAATTCGTTGTAGAACTCAAGCGCAGGTGCTTTGAAGTCGAGTTTGGGCACCTCGCGCTTGGGCAGGTAGCCGCCCAGGACTTCGCGGCGGGCCTGCATGTAGGCAATGGCGGGGTCATTGGGGTCCGGGCGGTAGAAGGCGGCGTCTTTGGCGGCCTCTTCGGGCAGCGGGATGTCGAACTGCTTCACGAAGGCGGTGAGGCCCTCGTCGGTCAGTTTTTTCTCAGAGTGGGTGGCGTTGCGAGCCTGTGCGGAGGCGAGGCCGTAGCCCTTGACTGTCTTGGCGAGGATGACGGTCGGGCCGCCCTTGTGCTCGAGCGCGCGCTTGTAGGCGTTATAAATTTTGAGCGGGTCGTGGCCGCCGCGATGGAGGCGGGCTAACTGTTCGTCGGTCTTGTCTTCGACGAGTTTCAGCAGTTCGGGATATTTGCCGAAGAACTCCTTGCGGAGGTAATCGCCGCCCTTGGCTTTGAAGGTCTGGAAGTCGCCATCGACGCACTCTTCCATGCGCTTGAGCAGCAGACCCTGGTGATCGCGCTCGAAGAGCTCATCCCAGTCGGAGCCCCAAATGACCTTGATGACGTTCCAGCCGGCGCCGCGGAACATGCCTTCGAGCTCGTCGATGATGCGCTTGTTGCCGCGTACGGGGCCGTCGAGGCGCTGCAGGTTGCAGTTGACGACGAAGATGAGGTTGTCGAGGCCTTCGCGGGTGGCCAGTGAAATGGCGCCGAGGGTGTCGACCTCATCGGTTTCGCCGTCGCCGACAAAAGCCCAAACCTTGCGCGGGGTGTGCGGGATCAGGCTGCGGTTTTCCAGGTACTTCATGAAGCGGGCCTGGTAGATCGCGTTCAGCGGGCCGATGCCCATGGAAACGGTGGGGAACTGCCAAAAATCCTGCATGAGCCAGGGGTGCGGATAGCTGGAGAGGCCGGGCTCGCCGCGGAGTTCGTGACGGAAATTCTTCAGGCGTCCTTCATCGAAACGGCCTTCGAGGAAGGCGCGGCTGTAGACGCCAGGCGAGGCGTGGCCTTGGAAATAGATGAAATCGCCGGGTTGTTCGCCCTGGTCGCTGGAGTATTTCGCGCGAAAGAAGTGGTTGAAGCCGACTTCCAGCAGCGTGGCCAGCGAGGAATAGGTAGAGATGTGGCCGCCGATGCCGGGGTCGTACTTGTTTTGCTTGTGCACCATCGCCATCGCATTCCAGCGGATCAGCGCTTCCACGCGGCGCTCGAGCTGACGGTCGCCGGGGTAGGGCACTTCGTCGTGCTTGGGGATGGTGTTGAGGTAAGGCGTGGTGACGTCGCCGGTGGCGGGCACGCCGGCCTCGCGAGCGCGGGTGCGCAGGGCGGAGAGTACGGCGGCTCCCTGTTCCCAATCGTGGGCGATGACGGCGTCAAACGCTTCGATCCACTCCGCGACCTCGGCGGTCAGGTCCTGCTTTACAGCCTCATCCATCTTCAGTGCCATGCGAATCCTCGAAGCTTTCTAATCCCTGTATCCCGAATGCTTGAACCGATGTAGACAACCTAACGATATATGCGGGTTGCGACGTCGCGCCAGAGTCCGCCTGGGCTTAGCTGGAGTAATCTGCATTGATCGTGACGTACTCGTGAGTAAGGTCGCAGGTGGTGAACCTCGTTCGCCCCGTTCCTTGCCCGAAATCGATGGCGATTGTGTACTCGCGGGCGCTCATTCCCGTATGGGTCGCACCCTCATCAAAAAGGGGGGAGCGGACCCCCTTGGCGAACACCGGCAGCCCGGCGATGGCGACGGAGACGATGGCCGGGTCGAAGCTGACGCCCGCATAGCCCGCCGCACACAGCAGGCGACCCCAGTTGGGGTCGGCCGAGGACCACGCGGTCTTGCAAAGGGGCGAGCGTGCAATGTTGCGGGCGATCTGTTTGGCTTCGCCATCGTTGCGCGCGCCGGTGATCTCCAGCGTCACGACGTGGCCGACGCCTTCGCCATCGTCCACGATTTGGTGCGCCAGCGATTCGCAAACCAGCCGCAATGCCTCACCGAAGGCGGAGAGCACCTTTTCGCTCGCCTTTACACCGCTTTTGCCGCTGGCCAGCAGCAGCACCGTGTCGTTTGTCGATTGATCTCCGTCGATGGAGATGGAATTGAAACTGGTCTCCGCCGCCGGCGTAAGCACCTGCTGCAGTTTCGCCGGTGAAGCCTCAAGATCCGTGAAGAGATAGACGAGCATGGTGGCGTGCGGCACCACTTGGGGTCCGATCATGCCGGCACCTTTGGCACATCCGAAGAGGTGCACGGGACGGCCGTCCTCAGCCTCGATTGTGGCGCGCGCCACCTTGCGTTTGGTGTCCGTGGTGAGAATGGCGTTGGCGAAGGAGAGCAGATGGTCGGACGTTCTGCCCAGAGCTGCTTTGGCGCTGGGTAGCGCCGCAATCAGCTTTTCGGCCGGCAGAGGAACACCGATGATCCCCGTGGAGGACGGAAAAATCTCGTCAAAGACCCCGCCAAACTGCTCGGCGAGCGCTGTGCAGGAGCGGCGGCAGGCTTCAATGCCGGGCTCTCCGGTGGCGCAGTTGGCATTGCCGGAGTTGACGAGTACCGCTGAAACGCGGCCGCCGGTCGCCTGCAGGTGACGTCGCCCCACGGTTACTGGCGCGGCTACCAGCTGATTGCTGGTGAACATCGCCGCGGCGTTTGCACCGCCCTCACAGAAAGCAAGGGCAAGATCGGGTTTACCACTGGTTTTGATACCGGCGGTGGCGGAGGCCCACTGAAAGCCCTTGGGTATGCCAAGGGAGGTCGACGGCGAGGAGGAGCTGCCCACATGGACTACTCTATCAACTGCAGCTGGTCTAATTGTCCGGCTATCGGTCGTGGCAGGCCTCTGCAAGCGCCGGAACGTGTGTCCATTTTTCACTGCGGCCCAGAGCTGGGAAGAGGATGTAGCCGCGCAGGTGCAGAACGTCGCCTTCCGTGTGCATCTCGCCGCGGTAGGTTCTACCGGATTGGGGATCATAGACTCGGCCATCAACCGCCTTGTCGGGTCCTTGCGGCTGAAAGCCGTAGCCGATCTGGAGGCCGCACAGCAGCTGTGTCCGCTTGGCTGGATCAGGATCATGCGTGTCCAGGTGCGGCGTATTCGGACGGAGCGTCATGATACGCATGCACACCGCGGACCCACAGGAGAACACCTGCAGGATGGAGCCACCGGGTTCGCGCCAGTCGCCGTTGACGTTTGCGTTCTGTGCACGGAGTGCGGGGGCCAGAAAAAGCAGGACTGCGAGGTGTGCAAGCCGGACCATGTACCCATGCTAGTGGTACCCGGGGACGGCGTATACTTTGGCGAACGGCGACCGACGCGCGGAAGACGTGCATCGTATCCGAATGGGGGATCTGGAACAAATGAGCACACTGGAGAACGGCCTGGCAGCGGCGGCGAATGGCAACGGACCGGATCACGGGGCAAGTTTGCAGAGCGGTCCCGACGTGGAGACTCGCTACGGTGTTCCGCAGCCCCGCAAAGACTGGATCGTCAAGCGCAAAGAAGAGGCAGCGCGGACGGGCGATTGGAACATGAGCCAGATGCACTTTGCACGCAAGGGCCTGATCACGGAAGAGATGGCCTTTGTCGCGCACAAGGAAAAGCTGGCTGCGGAGCTGGTGCGTGCGGAGATCGCCAAGGGAACGATGATCATCCCGGCGAACATCAATCACCCAGAGCTCGAGCCGATGTGCATCGGGGTCGAATCGCTTTGCAAGATCAATGCCAACATCGGTAATTCGGCGCTGGTCTCGAACGTGGAAGACGAGCTGCGCAAGCTGCACACCGCCGTCCATTTCGGGGCGGATACGGTCATGGATCTGTCCACGGGCGGCGATATACCGATGATCCGTGAAGCCATTCTGCGGCACTCGCCGGTGCCTATCGGCACCGTACCGCTGTACGAGGCGCTTGGCCGGGTGAAGCGGGTAGAAGACCTCAACATCGATCTTTACCTTGAGGTCATCGAGGAGCAGGCGCAACAGGGCGTGGACTATTTCACCATCCACGCCGGCGTTCTGGTGCAATACATTCCCATGGTTTCCAAGCGGATCACGGGCATCGTCAGCCGTGGCGGCGCGATCATGGCGCAGTGGATGACGGCTCATCATAAGCAAAACTTCCTTTACGAAAACTTCGATCGCATCACGAAGATCATGGCCAAGTACGACGTCAGCTACTCGCTTGGTGACGGCTTGCGGCCGGGTTCGGTGGCCGACGCCTCCGATGAGGCGCAGTTTGCGGAGCTGAAGACGCTTGGCGAACTGACGCGCCAGGCCTGGAAGGACGATGTTCAGGTGATGATCGAAGGCCCTGGCCATGTGCCGATGGACAAGATCAAAGAGCAGGTCGAGAAGGAAGTGGAACTCTGTGATGGAGCCCCGTTTTACGTGCTTGGGCCACTTGTTACGGATATCGCTCCCGGCTATGACCACATCACCTCGGCCATCGGTGCGGCCATGATCGGCTGGCATGGCGCCGCGATGCTCTGCTATGTCACACCCAAGGAGCATTTGGGTCTGCCGAACGAAAAGGACGTCAAGGACGGCATCATCGCCTACAAGATTTCGGCCCACGCGGCTGATATCGCGCGGCACCGGCCGGGTGCACGGGACCGTGATGACGCCATCTCGCATGCTCGCTACACCTTCGATTGGGACAAGCAGTTTGCCCTCTCTCTTGATCCGGAGACCGCCCGCGGCATGCACGATGAGACGCTTCCGGATGACTACTACAAGGAAGCGGCCTTCTGCTCCATGTGCGGTCCGAAGTTCTGTTCAATGAACTGGTCCAGTAAGGTGGATAAGTTCAATGAAGAGGTCCACGGGTTAAAGAAGCCGGACCTGACCCAGATCGTGACCGAGCAGATGGCACTTCGTGGCTGATATGTGACGCACTGTCGAGAAGTACTGGCCACCTCGTCGTGAGGTGGCCTTCTTCTTTGCGACCGGTCTTGGCACAGAAATCAGCGGCGCATGATCAGTGGAGCAGGGGCCAGCCTACGCCTAGTGTGAGCGTTGTGTCGCAAGACTGAGGCGAGCAGGCTGGCGGCTGGGCGCGAAGCGGTTTTGACGGCGAGTTTCCTGCCAGGTAAGGATCGCGTCCAGAAGCAATGGGCAGAAGGTGAGAGCCAGGATGCAGCCGATGAGAAGAAGGGTGTACATGAGATCCTCCGGCGGGATTTGATTCTCTTGCCCGCAACTCAATCATCGGCAGAAATGGGGATTTCATCACTGCCACTCGCCGGGGATGCACTTTCGTAACTACATCGTCGCCTTCTCCAACACACTCGCTGCGCGAGTGAGAGCCGCAGTTAGAGCCTCCAGCTGAGCTTGCGTTCGAGCAGAATCTTCAGCATCGATGCCCTCATTCACACCGGGGATGACCACAGCCGCATAGCCGGTGAACTCGCCCGGAGCGTAGATCGTGTGTCTGAACCAGGGACGTTTGGGCAGCCCCTGATCGTTCAGCAGGGCGGTTTCGGTGTCCCGTAATGCGACATTCAGGCGGTCAAGCGCCTGTGGATTTCTCCCGTTTGCGCCAGAAGTAAGCGCGGACTGTCTCAAATAGGTACGCTCGCCGGCGGTCTGGAAGCGGGTTGCCGCCCGGAGCGCTGCGTCAAAGTTGACGTGGAGCCCGACGGAGTTCGCCCGAGCCTGCGCTGCGGTGACATAGCTGAGCACCTCGCGCCCGTACAGACGGTAGTCATAGGGCAGGATTTCGGTGTCGGCCATGTGCAGAATTTCAAGGCCGAAGACGCGGGCCTGCTGCTGCTCGTAGACAAAGGTCGGATCGGCGTTGCGGACAAACCAGTCGTAATCGTCGAAGGTGGAGTGGTAGACGCCGTACGGTCCATCCGACCCCATATCCGTAGAGGGGACGCCGAGGTGCTGGATGAAGGGCGTGTAGTCCGACCCCGAGCCAAGATCGCCTACGCGCACATCCTCTGCATTGATGGTGGAGTTGGAGGGCGCACTGAACGGATTAGCCGCTGTGCCGCGGCGGAGCGGATTGCTGGTCTGGTCTTCCTTCCAGTGCTCGTACACGGTGCCGCCCTTGGGACTGGGCACCTCACGCGTGACGTCCCGTATGAATTGCTTAAGAGAGGGGACGGCGGAGGCGTTGAAGCTCGGTCCCGAGACGC
Organism: uncultured Bryocella sp.; assembly: GCA_964235515.1. Taxonomy (GTDB): domain Bacteria; phylum Acidobacteriota; class Terriglobia; order Terriglobales; family Acidobacteriaceae; genus Granulicella. The sequence goes on along the minus strand of CAXSBL010000001.1, from coordinate 36,852 downwards.
CCACGTCGGTGTTGAAGTAAGCGACGGCGTGGCGCAGTTGCGCCTCATGCGCTTCAGCCCACTCGGTGGAACCCATTAGGCCCTCCTCCTCGGCGTCCCAGCTGGCGATGACGATGGTGCGCGCCGGCTTCCAACCCTGTTTCATCAGTTCCCCCAGGCCATGCACGGCTTCCAACATCGCGGCCGTGCCGCTGTTCGGGTCGACAGCACCGTAGACCCAGGCGTCGCGATGATTGCCGGCGACCACCCAGGCATCCTTCGCCGCGGGATCGGTACCCTCGATGGTGCCGATGACATCCCAGATGGTGCGCAGCTTGTAGTCCTGCTCCAGGTGCATGTGGACGTTCACCGCGCCGGTGCCGCCCAGGTGATAGGCAAACGGCAAGCCGCCCTGCCACTCGTGCGGTACCGTCGTGCCATCCAGCGCCTGCAAGATAGGAGCCGCATCCTTGTAGCTCAGCGGATTGACGGGGATGGACGGCTGATTCATCTTGGCCGGATCAGTGATTCGCTTTGAGTCGGGCAGATCAGGCGTAGAGGCAATCCCGGGTGTCTCGGGATCTCCGGGATACAGCGGAAGGAACTGCACGGAGCCCCGTTGCACGCCAGACTCCGGCCGATACGGGCCGCGTGGGTACATGTCACCACGGTCATAGCCGTCGTCGGCAGGGTCGGAGTAGATGATCACGCCGGCAGCGCCGTATTGCTGTGCGATGTACGCCTTGACCCCGCGGAAGTTCTGCCCGTAACGTACGAGAACGATTTTGCCTTTGACATCGACGCCAAGTTTGGCGAGCCGCTTGAAGTCGTCGAGAGTGCCGTAGTTGGCGTACACAGCGTCGGCGGTGACATCACCGGAGGCGGAAGATCCATTGAAGGCCGGCAGAATGCGTGGGTCGTCCTGAAACGAATCGCCGCCGAAAGCATGGGGATCCACGTGCTCCGGGGTCGGCCCCGACATCAGCTGCTTGCCACTCGCATCGGTAGCCGAGATCTCAATCTTCGCCGGCTTGTTCAGCAGTACCTTGAACGGAACGATCTCGGTTTTAAGACCGGCAGCCCTGAATTTGCTGGCGACATACTCGGCCGTGGTGTAGTCCTCCGGGGAACTGGCCCAGTGGGGGGCCTTGGTGAGCTCCTTGAGGTGCAGGCCTGCCAGCCGGGCATCCGGGACCGCAATAAAAGCCCGGTCCCAATGTGCCTGGGTAGTGAAATCACCATATCCAAAGACATGTTGCGGAACGTCAGGACCCTGCGAGAGAGCCACAGCCGAAACTAGGACAGTTACCGCTGCCGCCATCCGAACATAAACCATGAAACCTCCGCAAATGTCGGTTACACCGAGAGTGTGTTGGTGACAAGCTGCGTGCAGAATTTACAGCGGATTGCGGCGAGTGGGATATCGCCAAGACACTGTGGGCAGGCATGGGTGCTGGGTGGTTCCGCCTTTGGCGGGTTAATGCGCTTTAGAAGATATTGCGTTGGAACGACCAGCACGAAATACACAACGGCTGCGATCAGCAGGAAGTTGACCACTGCCGTGAGAAAGGTCCCGTACTTGATCTCGGCGCCATTTACGTGACCGATTAAGTAATCGAAGTTCGGCTTGCCGATGATCGCGCCCAACAGTGGATTGATGATGTTCACCGTGAGCGAGGTCACGATGGCGGTGAACGCTGCGCCGATGATGACGGCCACAGCCAGATCCATCACATTGCCGCGAAGAATAAAGTCACGGAAGCCTTTGAGCAAGACTTTCTCCTTGTAAAACTAAATTGCACTATGTGGAAACACCGCCGAGTATACCGCACACGGTCGGCGCTTCGGAGCGTTGAGTAGAAAAGAAAGAGCTCCCGCAAGCGGGAGCTTTTCTAGTCGGTAGGCACTTCACCGAGAGTTCCCGTCTCGTTCCGCTGGTGGCGGCGTGGGCGGTAAAGAACTGCCCGCAAGCGGCTCCACGTAACCCGGAAGCGTAGCGGGGACTGCGCTTTGAACAAGGTTGAGCAGATGACCCGGGATGATTCCCAGAGCCAGTGTGGCGACGGTGGTGCTGGCAAGCGCAAGCCAGGCAGGCACGGTGAGCTTGCGCGTGGGTGTGTATCCGAGGCTGTCATTGAGCGGCCGTGCATACAGTGCCGCGAGCAGACGCAGGTAGTAGAAACAGGCCACACCCGAGTTCGCCAGACCAATCAGCGCAAGCCACACATATCCATTGCCGATAGCACCGGAGAAGGCATAGAACTTGCCGAAAAAGCCGCCGGTGAACGGTATGCCGATGAGCGAGAGCAGGAAGAAGCTCAGCAGGGCAGCGAGTACAGGCTTGCGCTGCGCCATGCCGGTGAAGTCATCCAGCGAGCGTGCGCCTTCGCCGTAGCCGGAGAGCTCGGTGATGACGAGAAACGCACCAACATTCATGGCGGCATACGCAGCGGTATAGAACAGGGCACCGGCAACGGCGGTGCGTTCTGTGCCGGTAAAGGCGACCAGCAGATAGCCCGCATGCGCGATGGAGGAATAGGCCAGCAGGCGTTTCACATCACGCTGCAGAAGAGCACCGAGGTTGCCGATGGTCATGGACGCAACCGCCAGAATGTAGATCAGCACAACCCACTCATGATGCAGGGACGGCATCGCGCCAAAGAGGAAGCGCAGCAACACCGCAAAAGCAGCAGCCTTGGGAGCGGTCGACATGAGAGCCACGACGGGAGCCGGAGCACCTTGGTACACGTCCGGCGTCCACACGTGAAAGGGTGCAGCAGAGACCTTGAAGCCGAGGCCGATCAGTACCATCGCGATCGCCAGGATGCCCAGGCGAGGCGTCGCCGTGTGCACCATGCCGGCAGCAATGGGGCCAATCGATGTGGATCCGGTGGCGCCGAAGCACAGGGCAATGCCATAGAGAAAGAAGGCCGTGGCGAAGGAGCCGAGCAGGAAGTATTTGATGGCGGACTCGGACGCCGTTGCCTGCCCCTTTCGAAATCCCGCAAGAATATAGGTGGAGATGGAGGAGATCTCGAGGCCGATGAAGACCATGAGCAGTTCCACGGAGCAGGTCATGAACATCATGCCGGTTGCTCCGAAGATGACGAGCGCGAAGTACTCGCCGGCATGCGTTGTGGGGCCTTCGAAGTAGTCGAGCGAGGCGAGCAGTACGGTGACGACGACCGCGGCGATGAGCAGGTGAAAGAACACCGAGAACTTGTCGACCTGGACGGTGCGATAGAACGCCGTGAGAGGCGTGCCGCCGAGATTTGCGACGACGTGGTACTGATACCAGGTCGCAATGCCAGCAGCAAAGGTGCCTAGAATCGCTAGCCAGCCTAGGCCTTTGCGCGACTGGTTCGGAGGCAGTACCGGCTCCAGCAGCATGATCAGCACGCCTGTGAGGGTCATCAGGATTTCGGGGAGCAGAGCGAGGAGGTTCGAAGACACTAGCGGGCCTCCTTGTCAGGGGTCGGAGGGGGCAGAGAAGGGGCAGCAGCCATGGCGGAACCGTAGCTTTCGCTCTCCGTATGACGAATGGGATTGGCCTCAAAGCCTGCAGGTCTATCAGCGGTTGCCGCGCCGAAGCCATCGATGGCATGCATCCAGTAGGGTGAGGCCACACCCATGATTAGAAACAGGGCAACAAGGGGCCAGAGCTCAAGGTGTTCCCGCGGATTCAGGTCCCAGCCGCCGACCTCTTCCGACCTGAGGCCCAGGCGCCCGTAGAAGACGCGCTGGATCATCAGCAGCATGTAAGCGGCCGAGAAGATAACGCCGGTGGTGCCAACAACGGTCCAAAGCATGTGGTGCGCGGTAAGCGAGACGCTCGTGCCGGAGAGGATCAGGAACTCACCGACGAAACCGTTCAGCATCGGCAGGCCAACCGCCGCGAGCGAGGTGATGACGAACATGGTGACAATCCAGGCATGCTTGGAGGCGAGCCCGCCATAGTCACGCATGTCATAGGTGCCATAACGCTCATAGAGCAGACCCATCAACGTGAAGAGCGCGGCACCGATGAGCGACTCGTTTAGGAGCTGGAAGATGCCGCCGTCAAGACCAGCGATGGTGAACGCGAAGATGCCGAGAACGATGAACGAGACGTGACCGAGTGTGGAGAAGGCAGCAAGCTTCTTGAGGTCGTTCTGCACAAGGGCCATCAGCGAGCCGTACACAATGCCGATCGCACCCAAAGCGATCAGCAGAGGAGCGATGTGCCGTGATTGATCCGGAAAGAGACTGAAGCTGAAGCGCAGGATTGAGTAGAGCCCGAGCTTGCCGGCAAGCACCATGACCGCCGCGGTAGGGGCCTCCTGAATCGCCTCGGAGAGCCAGCCATGGAGCGGAAACACGGGAACTTTGACGGCAAAGGCGATCAGGAATGCCAGAGAGCAGAACCAGAGCGCGCCGGTGTTCGGCGAGATGTGGTGCGCGGCCGCCAAGGCCTGTAGCGTGGGAAGGTCAAAGGTACCCGTCTGCACGTAAAGCCAGATGATGCCGACCAGTAGGATCGCGGACGGAATAAAGGCGTACAGGAAGAACTTGAGTGCAGCGCGGCGGCGATTTTCCGTGCGGCCGAAGGTGGCGATGAGCAGTGTCATCGGGACAAGCGAGAGCTCCCAGAAGCCGTAGTACAGGAAGAGGTCCAGCGACATGAAGATGCCGAGCATGGCAACCTGCTGCAGCAGAAAAAGCACGAAAAAGAGTTTGGTGCGCGAGGCGATAGCGTTCCAGCTGGCAAGCACACCGATGGGCGCCAGAAAGCCGGTGAGGACGATCAGCCACATCGACAGGCCATCCGCGCCGAGGTGGTAGCGGATGGAAGGCGAAGCGATCCAACTCGCATTCTGCTCAAACTGAAAGCCGGGCAGGCTGTAGTTAAAGTACGTCGGCAGATGCAGTGTGAACAGCAGCGTCAACAACGTGATGATGAGTGCGGCGATGTGGTGCGTCTTCGACTCGGGACGTTCTGGAATGAGAGCGAGAACCCCGGCCCCGACCAGCGGCGTGAGCAGAATCGTCGTCAGAATGATGTGATTTAGGTTCATCGGCGAGGTAGAGCTCCGGTGCGGCTGATCGCTTGTGTAAAGGTCATCTGGACAGCTATGAGTGGGTTCATAGTGGACTTAGTTTGACTGGCCATGGCGTCAGTGGGCCAAAGGCCGGATGAACAGCACCACGGCGATGAGCACAGCAGCGCCCAAAGCGAGCCAGCCGGCATAGGAGCGGATGTTGCCTGACTGCATGCGCCGCGTTACCCAGGACAGGCCCTCCGTGCCGGCAGCAAGACCCGAACCCGAGCCTTGCACCACGGCTCCCTCCACCAGCCCGGCGAGTAGTCCACGCGTGGCCATCAGGAGGCCCATGATGCCGACGCCGTAGATCTCGTCAACCCAGTACTTATGGTCGATCAGACGGTAGACCGGCTTGAACCGATTGGCGTAGAGGGTTGCGGTGCCTGGGCTGCGATAGTAGAGCAGGTAGGCCACGAAGAAGCCGAGCAGGGCAGTAACGGTGGAAACGGCGGCGAGCCCCAGCTCCAGACCGTGCGACACCTGGTCGGCGTTCGTCGAATTTTCGGCTCGGGTGGTGAGCGCAAAGACGGGATCGAGGAAGTGCTCGAGATGGTTGAAGCCGCCCAGCGCAGCGGGAATGCCAATCCAGCCGCCAACGATAGCAAGAATTGCGAGGATGACCAGAGGTCCGGTCATGATGGCCGGCGATTCGTGTACACCGTGCGCATGCTCGGCTTGACCTTTGTCGTGCTCGGCCGCATGTGCCTCGTCGTGTGTGCCATGCGTTGCGGTGGCGTTGGGCATCGCATGCGTGCTCTGGCCGTGAGCCAGGGCGTGCTCGTCAAACCGCTCAGTTCCGAAAAAGGTCTTGAACCAGAGCCGGAACATGTAGAAGCTTGTCAACCCGGCAGTCAGGAGGCCAACGAGCCAAAGCAGCTTGCCGAGCGGATTCGGTGACGCGAAGGTGCGGTAAAGGATTTCATCTTTGGAGAAAAAACCAGACAGCGGCGGTATGCCCGCGATCGCAACTACGCCGGCGGTCATGGTCCAGAAGGTGACAGGAATCCGCTTACGCAAACCACCCATCACGCGCATATCCTGCTCACCGGAAAGCGAGTGAATGACGGAACCGGCTGCGAGGAAGAGCAGCGCTTTGAAGAAGGCATGCGTCATCAGGTGGAAGATGCCTGCCGAGTAGGCAGCTACACCGCAGGCGAGGAACATGTAGCCGAGCTGCGAAACGGTGGAATACGCGAGCACACGCTTGATGTCGTGCTGCACGGTGCCGATGGTCGCGGCCAGCAAGGCGGTTGCAGCGCCGATGATGGCGATGACGCCGAGTGAAAATGGCGAGCGATCAAACAGAATATGGCAGCGAGCTACGAGATAGATGCCTGCCGTTACCATGGTTGCCGCATGAATCAGGGCAGAGACGGGCGTGGGTCCTTCCATCGCGTCCGGCAGCCAGACGTAGAGAGGAATCTGTGCGGATTTGCCGGTCGCGCCCAGCACCAACAGCAAGCAGATCGCGGTGAAGAAGCCGCCGGTCACAGCTGCGGGAAACATGTTGATCTTTGCGAAGACCGACGCAAAATCCAATGTGCCGAAGTGCCCAATGATCAGAAACATTCCGAGCAGAAAGCCGAAGTCACCGACGCGGTTGACGACGAAGGCCTTCTTGCCGGCGTTGGCCGCGGAGTCACGCGTGAAATAGAAGCCGATGAGCAGATACGACGCCAGACCCACACCTTCCCAGCCGACAAACAGCAGCAGGAAGTTGGCGGAGAGCACCAGAACCAGCATGAAAAACATGAACAGGTTCAGGTAGGCGAAGAAGCGCCAATAGCCGTCCTCATGCGCCATGTAACCCACGGAGTAGACATGAATCAGGAAGCCGACGCCGGTGATGATCGCCAGCATGATCATTGTCAGGTGGTCGACGGTGAAGGCGAAATTCACTTGGAAGCCGCTGACCGCGATCCAGGGACGGCTGCTGACGGCTAGTGCCAGCGGAGCGTTGGCAGAAAGCATCGTTGCCCAGAGCCAGGCGACGATAGCAGCGGGTGCGGCGGTAAATAGAAGAGCGATTGCGGACACACCCGCGCGTGGCAGCCTGCGGCCTAACGTGCCGTTAAGCACGAAGCCGATGAAGGGAAGCACGGGAATGAACCAGAGCAGAGAGGGAGGCATGAAAGGTCTTGGACTCGCTTTCGCTAGTTCTTCATGAGGTTGACTTGATCGACGTTCAAGGTCTGCCGGGCGCGGAAGAGCGCAATGATAATGGCCAGTCCCACCGCAGCCTCTGCCGCGGCGACGACCATGACGAAAAACACAAAGATTTGACCGTTGACCTGATGCCACATGTGCGCAAAGGCGACAAAGGTCAGGTTGACGGCATTGAGCATGAGCTCGATGGACATGAAGATGGTGATGACGCTGCGCCGGATAAGAAAGGAGGCGATGCCGATGCAGAAGAGGACGGCGCCGAGGATGAGGTAGGCGGCAATGGGCACCATTCGACTACAGCTCCTTCCGGGCAAGAACGACGGCACCGAGAATAGCGACCAGAATCAGAATGGAGGTGACCTCGAAGGGCAGCAGCAGCGTGGTGAAGAGCACGTGTGAGATTTCGGCGATGTTGTTCACGGCATTCGACAGATAGCCGCCGAGCTGCGTGCTGCCGAGCTGCCGGCGTTCGGAGAGAAACACGAACGTCAGCAGGCAGAGGATGGCCGCAGCCCCGGGAAAGCCGGCGAGGGCGGCTGCGCGTGAGGCTTTGGAGCGATCTTCTTCGCCGGCGTTGAGCAGCATGATGACGAAGACGAACAGCACCATAATGGCACCGGAGTAGACGATGACCTGAGCGGCGGCGAGAAATTCCGCGCCAAGCGAGAAGTACAGCACCGCCAAGGACATCATGACGACGATCAAGGAGAGTGCCGAGTTGATCGGATGCCGCTGCAGCAGCAGATTCAGCGCGCCAGCGACGGCGAGAAGCCCGAAAAGAATGAAAAGGAAAAGTTCCATCGTAATGCGGAGTCCGTGGGTACGAGGCTAATTTGCAGCGCCCGCACAGGGCGGGGTAGATCCAGATTTGTCGGTACGTTCGCCCATTGTAAACGGCTGACAGAAAAGAGCGGAGAGCTTAGCTACGGAATGCCAGCACAAGCGAGGTCGCGAGGATATTCAACATGGCCACGGGCAGAAGAAACTTCCAACCGAAGCTCATCAATTGGTCATAACGGAAGCGGGGCAGTGTGGCACGAACCCAGATGTACAGCAGAAGGAACGAGAAGATCTTGAAGACGAACCAGAGAATCGGCAGCAGGAAGTTGAAAAAGGTGCCGTTGAGGATGTGGTCAAAGAGGTGCCCGAAGGGTGAGGTCGCGCCACCAAAGAAGAGCAGCGTGGCGACGCAGGCGACGGTGATCATGTTGGCGTATTCGGCCATGAAAAACATGGCGAACTTCATGGAACTGTACTCGGTGTGATAGCCGGCAACAAGCTCGGATTCTGCCTCGGGGAGATCGAAGGGAGAACGGTTGGTTTCGGCGTAGGCGGCCATCAAATAGATGAAGAAACCGATGATCTGCAAGCCGCCAAAGATGTTCCAGCTCAGCGCACCGTGCGCCGACTGCGAGCCCACGATATCCCGCAGACGCAGTGACCCGGCGCGTAGCACAACGCCGACCAGCGACAAACCCAGTGCAAGCTCGTAACTGATGACCTGGGCCGTGGCGCGCAGGCTGCCGAAGAGCGCGAACTTATTGTTGGAACTCCACCCTGAAAGCGCGATGCCGTACACGCCGATCGAGGTAACGCCGAGGATGACAAGCAGACCCACATTGAGGTCCGAGATCTCGGTCAACGTGACGCCTCGATAGCTGACCGGGGCACCAAACGGCACAACCGAGATAGAGATCAGCGCGCAGGCGAGAGCAATGACGGGGGCAATGACGAACAGGGGCCGGTCCACCGCGAGCGGCATCATGTCTTCTTTGAGAAAGAGCTTGATGCCGTCGGCCAGCGGCTGCAGCATACCGAATGGGCCGGTGCGGGAAGGGCCCCATCGATTCTGCATGCGCCCCAGCACCTTGCGCTCGAGCAGCACGGTGTAAGCCACGGCGCTGAGGGTGATCACCAGAACGACCGCAATCTTCAGGATGGTGATTAGCAGAAATACTTGGAACTCGGAAAGATGGCTCATCGTTTCAGTGTGGGTGCAGCTCTATCCTACGCCGTTCTCCGTGCGGCTTTTATGACCAAATCAGCAAAAGGGAGGCCCGGGTGCGGAAAACTCACCCGGGCTGAAGACGTTCTAGTCGCCGGCGGCCGAGGCGAAGTGGTCGGCGACCTCGCGCTCCTGATGCCGCTGCGTGGACAGCAGCATCGGCGAGTACGCAGTCAGGGAACCGGAGGTGAACAGCGTATCTCCGCTGGGAAGGATCAAATCCTTGCGATTGCCGATTTGTACGAGGCCGTTCTGCGCCGGCGTGAGGTGCTGGTCGTTGCCCGAAAGCAGCTGCAGACGGCGCAGCTGATCGTAGCCCGGCACGACGCGCTGGATCTCATCCAAGATCGCGAAGGGATCAAAGGGCGAAAGCTTCGGTTCCAGGTTGTTGGCTGTGAGCCAGACGGCGTGGCGATCGGCTTCGCCGGCCTGGGCGCCTCGGCTTTGTCCAAGATCGGCGCGCATGCCGGTCTTGCCGGAACCGAAGGGCACCAGCGATTTGATGCGGTGGCCCATCTTGTCCGCAAGCCGAACGATCAGCTCGAAATCCGACCTTGTGCCGGCTTTGTCCGCGGCCTTCTGTACGAGCTGCAGGTCGCCGTAGGAGTTGGTCACCGAGCCGGCCTTCTCGTACAGGTTGGAAGCGGGCAGCACCACATCCGCGAGCTGCGCGGTCTCGGTCAGGAACATGTCCTGCACCACGAGAAAGGTGTTGTCGAGCGCAGACGGATCAACCGCATACCGCTTGACGGGGTTTGAGCCAACGACGTACAGCGCGGCCAGATCGCCCGCCTGGGCGGCATTAAACATGGCCAGCAAGTCAAGCCCCGGTTGCGCCGGTGTGTTGAACTCCTTGGCCAGGGCGGAGCCCGCAAGCTCCTGGTAGCCGGGGAGCATGTCCGGCAGCAGACCCATGTCCGAGGCGCCGCGTGAGTTCACATAGTCGGCGTTGCAGGCAAATTTTGCGTTCGGCAACGAGGCGATGAGCCTGGCCAGCTCACCATCCCGCAGCTCATTGCCGACGAGAACCACCAGGCCCTCCTCACTGCGAACGGCTTCACGGAAGGAGGATAGCTGGTCGGCCTGAGCCTGCACGGAGGCAGCGGAAGCCTGTGCGTCGTCTCCGGCGAGGTAGGCAACAAAGCTGCCGTAGCCGAACGGGGCGACCTGCACGAAGGCCTTGGCCTGGCGGCGCAGCTTGATCTCGTCGGTATTGGCGACATAGAGTTTGGCGCGATTGAGGCGTACGTCCGTGCGGATGTTCCATGCCGTGAGAGGCGCCTGCTCGGTGGGATCGCCGCCGATCAACAGCAGTGCCGGGGCCTGCACAACATCGCGCTGCGAGGCGAAGCGGGTCTGGCCGGGTTGCGCTGTGCCCTGGAGCGCGGTGGCGAGGGTGACAAAGTCGGCGGTCCGATGGTGGTCGATGTTGTTGGTGCCAAGCACGGTGCGGGCGAATTTTTGCAGCAGGTAGTTTTCTTCGTTCGTGGTGCGGTTTGAACCGATGACACCCAGGGACTGGGGCCCACGCGCGTCGCGAAGCTCACGCAGCCTGTTGCCGGCAAAGGCAAGAGCGTCTTCCCAGCTGACCGGGGTGAGCGGGCTGCCCTTGCCGTTTTTGCGGATCATCGGCTGCGAAAGGCGTTCCGGCTGGTTGGCAAAATCGAAGGCATAACGGCCCTTGTTGCACAGGAAGTCGCCGTTGATGCCGCTCTTGTCGCGGTTGTCGCCGCGCATGATCTCGGCGCCTTCATTAGTGGAACGCACACCGAGGGTTGTCTTGCAGCCGTCGCCGCAGTGCGTGCAGATCGTCGCGACGTGATTCATCTCCCAGGGCCGGGTCTTGTAGCGGTAGGTACCGGAGGTCAGCGCGCCGACCGGGCAAACATCGATACACATGCCGCACTGTTCGCAGTCCAGGCGCGGCAGGTCGTCCGGCGAAAGCTGGGCGGGGATGTTGGGCGCAATCACGGCAGCGGAGCCGCGGTTCTGGATGCCAAGTGCGAAGACGTCCATGCCTTCGCCGCACATACGCACGCAGCGGTAGCAAAGAATGCAGCGCGGGCGATCAAAGAAGACGACCGGAGACCATTGCTGCTCTTCGCGATGGTTCTTGGCCTCGGCGTAGAGGCTTTCCCCGGCGCCGTACTTGTAGGTCATGTCCTGCAGCTCGCATTGGCCGCCGGCGTCGCAGACGGGGCAGTCAAGCGGGTGATTGCCGAGCAGGAGTTCGAGCGTGGATTTGCGGGCCTGCGCGATCTCGGGCGTTTCGGTCTGCACGACCATGCCCTCGGTGACCGGCGTGGTGCAGGCGGTCTGCAGTTTGGGCAGCTTTTCAATGCGTACGACGCACATGCGGCAGGCGGCCTGGAGCGAGAGGCCGGGGTAGTAGCAGAAGGCGGGAATTTCGATACCGGCGGCCTTGCAGGCGTCGATGAGCAACGTGCCCGCGGGAGCGGTGAGTGTTTTGCCGTCTACGGTGAACGATACGTCTGGCATGTGAGATGTCCTTACGGTCTGAACAACGTTATTTGCTGAAGCCTTGCGGGATGCCGGTCTGCACGGAGCACAGCGCGTCCGGAGGAGCGTTGCCGTTTGTGCTCTGCACGATCGCACCCCCCGGCGGGGTGCCGGCTACGGCCTGGCCGCGGGTGAGCACAGGGGTCTGCGAGTGCTGGAGCAGGCCGGCGTTCGGGGCAAGAACCGTGGTGATCGGCATGGAGAGATCGGCATCGCCGCCTTCCCTGTTGAGGGCACTGTACGTGGGGAAGGCGGACCCCAGGTGATGGATCAGGTTGCGGGCGATGTCGTCGGGGTTGTAGCCATTGGCGGCCAGCTGCGGCCAGCAGCTTTTGGCGGCGTTGATCCAGCTGTTGTCGACGGAGGCAGGCTTGCCCGGACCAGCCATGCTGCCATTGGCGGTTTGTTTCTGGTGTTGGCAGCCGAGCGTACTGCTAAACGCGAGAACGAAGGGGAGGACCGGCGAACGTTTGAACACGGTGACGAAGAGGTCTGTGCTTTTCAATTCCGATACCCTCTCGAGAAGCATACGGCTGCGGTACATTTTTCTTGACTGTGTCGATCGTAGCGGGCGACAAGGCTATGGGTGCAGCGTATACCGTGAGCTTCACACCGACTTGGGATCAAGCGTCCGCGTCCATGTCTTGCGGTCTGTAGAGAACTCAGATTCTTTGAAGAAACGACAATCAACAAAGATCACTGCAGACCGCAACAGGACTCCTTAGTGCGCGCCGACCAGCTCGTTTTTGATCTCGCCGATCGGTTCGATGGAAATGAGCGGGCTGTCGACGCGCACACCGGCCAGGTACTCTTCGAATTCACCGCGGAACTTCTTGATGAAGCCGATGGTCGGCATAGCGGCGGCGTCGCCGAGCGGGCAGAAGGTTCGACCCATCATGTTTTCGGCGAGGTACTGGATGTTGTCGATGTCCTTTTTGGTGCCGCCGCCGGCGTGGAAGCGGGTGAGAGTCTTTTTAAGCCAATCCGTGCCTTCGCGGCAGGGAATGCACCAGCCGCAGCTTTCGTGCTGATAGAACTTGATCGTCCGGAGCGCGAATTCGACAATGGACACAGTCTCGTCCAACACGACAACGCCGGCGGAGCCCAGCATGGTGCCGGCCTTCGCCATCTGATCAAAGTCCATGCCGACGTCGATCTCATCCGCACGCAGAACCGGGCAGGACGACCCACCGGGAACAACGGCCTTGAGCTTTTTGCCGTTCGGAATGCCCCCGGCCACCTCATAGATGGCCTTACGCATGGAGTAACCCATGGGCAGTTCATAGACGCCGGGCTTGTTGACGTGGCCGCTGATGCCGAAAAGACGTGTTCCACCGTTGCGCTCGGTGCCGAGCTTGGCGTAAGCCTCGCCACCCATTAGCAGGATGTGCGGGGCGTTGGCGATGGTTTCAACGTTGTTGATCACCGTTGGGCCGCCGTAGAGGCCTACCACGGCGGGGAAGGGCGGCTTGATGCGCGGAACGCCGCGCTTGCCTTCGAGCGATTCCATCAGGGCTGACTCTTCGCCGACCTCATAGGCGCCGGCGCCGGTCTGGGTGATGATGTCGAAGTCAAAACCCTCGCGGCCGAAGATGTTTTTGCCGAGGATGCCCTTTGCGTAGGCGTCAGCCACGGCCTTTTCCATGATCTTCAGGAGATAACGGTACTCGCCGCGCAGGTAGATGAAGCCCATCTTGGCGCCGATCGCGAGGCCGGCAATCATGGTGCCTTCAATGATCGCGTGCGGGTCATTGAGGAAGATAACGTGGTCCTTGCAGGTGCCGGGCTCGGATTCGTCGCCGTTGACGAGCACGTATTTTGGCTTCTCTGACTGCTTGGGGACGAAGCTCCACTTCATGCCGGTGGGAAATCCCGCGCCGCCGCGACCGCGCAGGCCGGAGGCCTTCATCTCGGTGATGATCCACTCGGGGCCCTTGTCCATGGCGAGCTGTGCGGCCTTATAGCCGTCGAGCTCGATGTACTTGTCGATGTTCGTGGCGCCCTGGCCGAAGCGGCGTTTGAGGACGATCACCTCATCTGGGTGCGTGACGGCATTAGGCATAGGCCTAATTATAAAGCTGGCCGCACCACGGCTTCCAGGGTCCGGACAGGCCGATCCTCGAGAACGGTGTTGGTATGAAAGCTAGAGTGGTACCTTGGATGGATCATCCAGATTCGATGGTTTACAGGTGGCAGGTGCGACAATTTGTCCTGAGCTTCCCGCAGCTGCTGGCTCGCAGGGCCCGGCTGTATTTATGTTTGGCCTTGCTCGTGGAGGTCTTTTCCGCGATTTTGATAGGTCATGGCCATCCGCTGGACGTGGCCTTTCTCGAATCTGACCTGGGTGCCAGACAAATCCTGGCAACGCACCACATCCAATCCACCTTTCTGCCCATCGGCTACAGCGCTTTCTTCGGATACCTTGAGCTTTTAGGAGCGCATCTGGGCCGGGGGAGGGGTGCTGCGGCCGCGGTGTTTGCCGCGCAGATTGGCGTTCTGCTGATCATCCTGCTCTCTGCGCGGGCCATCCTTGTGCGGTTCACCAGTGCCCGGTTCGCCACCACAGCTGCCCTGCTTGTGGCCATGGAACCGGCGCTGCTTTACAACGCCAAGCGCGTCACCGATGCAAACATCACGCTGGCCCTCGTTCTCTGCTTTCTTCTCTGCATTCTTAGGCTGAAAGAAGAGGGAAGCGTGGAGAGCGCGGCCTGGTGCGGCTTTGCTCTTGGTCTTGCGGTTCTGGTTCGTCCCAATCTCCTGCTCCTTGCATTTCTGCTGATCGGGGCATTGGATCTACGCCGTGGAGCAAGAGCGGTGGCCCTGCTCACTGCGACAGTGGCTATAGCCGTGTTGACCTATGCAGGCGTGACCGCTGCCGTGCACGGTACGCCCTTTCTGCCGCAGAACGGCCCCTACAACCTGTATGCGGGCTTTAACCCCGAGACAGAAAATGCCTTGTTAACCAAGGTAAACGGGGAAGTCTCGATTGTGCCCTCAATGAATGATCTCGGACTGCACCCGACTTTGGACTGGCACCGGCAATCCGATGTCCCGGGGGTCGATGACGTTCGGGACGAGCGATACATTCCGTTTTATAACCGGGAAAGCCGACTTTTTCTGCGGCAACATCCGGGGAGATCCGCCTGGCTTTCGGTGATCAAGCTGTTCACCTTTCTGCGGCCCATCCATGAGAACGTGGACGGCAGCAGCGGGGCGTTTCACATCCTGCGCTCAACCATCAAGACGATTACCTTGCTGGTCATTGTCGTATGGCTTTGTCTGCTGGTCTACAACGGCGTCAGGCGATTGGGACTAGCCAGCCCGCTCATGATCTGGGCCGCCGTTCTCTACACCTTGCCCTTTGTTTTGATCAATGCCGACCCTCGCTTCCGTACGGCGCTGGAAGGTCTGGTCTGCGTCGATTTGGCTCGGATGCTCTACCTGCTTCGACTCCGCCGAAGGGCAGAACGAAGCTTTGAACAGCAACCCTCACTACATCACCAATACGTCAAATAAAGAACGAGGGCTATTCAATGTCTTCGGGAACGGTGGGATAACGGCCTTCGGCGTAGTCGGCGAGCACGGCATCCATCTTGGCGGGTGTGAGGAATTCGTGAAAGTCGTAATTGACCTGCACGGCCGGCGCCCAGCAGCAGGCGCCGATGCATTCAACCTCCTCAAGCGAGAACAGGCCATCCGGCGTGACGCCCTTGTGCTGAATGCCGAGGGTCTTCTTGCAGTGATCGAGCAGCTCATAGCCGCCGCGCAGCATGCAGCTGATGTTGGTGCAGACCTGCACGTTGTACTTGCCGGCGGGCACGGTGCGCAGCATGGAATAGTAGCTGAGCACGTTGCGCACATCCAGCTCCAGCAGGTCGAGACGCTGCGCCAGCTCAGCGACCACGGCATCAGAGACGTAGCCAACCTCATCCTGCGCATAGAGCAGCATGGGCACAAGGGCTGAACGCTTGACGGGATAGAGGGTTCCGAGACGATCAAAGCGCGCGGCGAGCTCGGGCGAGAAAATGGTTTGTGCGATCGCAGCCATGTTGGTCTTATCTTACGGCTTTTCAGGGCTCAGAGCGCGGCTCTGTTGAGCCCTGTTTTACGGCGCTGCAGACACATAACGGATCAGTGACCAAAGCTCCCCAAATCCAGCACTACAGGTGATAAATGCGGTCCGCGCCGTAGACCAGGCCCAGGGTGATGGCCGCAATGGCGACTTCGCCGATGGCGCCGACCAGGAACGGGCGTACGCCCTGCTTGCTCAGATCCTTGAAGCTCGTGCGCAGGCCCACACCGGCAAAGGTGAGCAGAAAGGCCCAGCGCGAAAGGTTTCCAAGGGCCGTAAGCTCGGGTTTGCGGAAGACGCCGGCAGTGGCAAGACCTGAGATCAGCAGAAATCCGAGGATGAACTTGGGGAACTTGTTCCAAAGGAAGGCGCCCTTGTTCCCGATGCGCGTGGCCTGACCCTTCGAGGCCCAGTAGAGCGCATAGCCTAGAACCACGAAGCCGATCATGGCGTTGCGGCAGGTTTTGGCGAGCACGGCCATCTTGCCAGCGGCGTCAGAAAACATCGCACCCGCGGCAGTGGCTTCAGCCGTGTTATCGACCGCAAGACCTGTCCAGAGACCGTAGGCGCGGTCCGTCATGTGCAGGGCGTGGCCGACCAGCGGAAAAAAGAGCAGCGAAATCGCCCCGAGCGCGAGAATGGCGGCGATGGCGTAGGAGCTATCTTCCTCGTCAGCCTCAATGGCCCCCTGGGTGGCAATGATGGCGGAGACGCCGCACACGGAGGAACCTACGGCAAGCAAGGTGACAAGCTTGGGTGAAAGCTTGAACCCGTTACCGAGCAGGGTCATAAAGGTAAGCGACAAGGCGAGCTCGAAGAAGACCAGCAGCAGAGACAGACCGCCGAGTTTGGCAATATCTCCCAGAATGAAGCGCGCCCCCAGAAGAACGATGCCGGTTTTGAGCCAGAACTCGTAGGTTGCCACGCCGCGCCGAAAGATCGCTGGCAGGCCCACGGTATTGGAGATCACCAGTCCAATGAGAATGGCCCACAAAACGTACTCGATATTGGGCAGAATCAGGTGGTGCGATTTGCCATAGCGGGCGATGGCCTGCTCGATAAACTTGCCCGCGTATCCGACGACGGCCAGCAGGGCAATGCCGGGTAGCATGCCGAGCAGGTTGCGCAGTGTGCCGAGAATGCCGGGGCCGGCGCTTGAGGGCAGAACGACGGCCTCTTCGGCCAGAGCGACAGAATCAACTTGAGACATGGGTGGCTCCGGACTACCAGGCGACAGATTTCAAGAGGTGGAAGTGCACGGCGGCGGCACACAGAAGACCGAGAAGGACGGCCCAGGTATCGGGCGACAGACGACGCGGGGCGTCGGGCATGGGCACTCCTGATGGGGCGGATAACGCCTGGGCTCCGGACAGATCTATATCCCGGAACAGCCGGTCGTGGGTGAGTGCAAGTGCAGAATTTATAGAGGAAAGGGGCGGCTCTAGCTGACGCGACAACGGCAACAACAGCGCGGGTGCATGGGACAACAGAAGACGAAATGTGTTGTGCGCAACATGCTAGCGATACAGATACCACATAGCCGGAAACGACTCAAGAAAAACTTGGGGGCGAAGTCGGGCGGAGCAACAGAGGCCTAAATGCCCGACATCATCTCGCGGGCGAAGCGTTCAGCGGCTATGTCCATCTCTTCAGGCTCGTCGGAGCCAAGCGTGACGGTGCCATCCTCGTTCAGGCAGAAAGCCTGTGGGGAGTGAGAACCCTCTTCTACCTGTGAGTGGGTGAAGCGAAGCCGGCGCGGGCCGACGCGCAAGACGATCTCAGCGGATGACACCTCGACGACGGCGTGTTGCGGCGCGTTCAATCCGTGGGCGGCTGCATAGGAGCGAAGCAGCGACGCCCAGGAGGTCCAGAGTTCGGTTTGAAGAGCTGGGGTCATACGGTTAATGGACCAAATGCAACGGAACCGGCCTGCTTGCTCGGATGTGATCTGATCTGAAAGCAGTGCCGGTTCGTTCTTTGCTGCAAGGGCTATGGAATGCTTAGCGATCGATTTCGCCCAGCACAATGTCGATAGAGCCAATCACAGCGACCACATCGGCCAACTGTCGGCCTTTGCACATGGTTTCAAGGGCCTGGAGGGTGGCAAAATCGGGGTTGCGCATGTGGACGCGGTAGGGCTTGGCGGTGCCGTCGGAGACGACATAGTAGTTCATCATACCGTGCGGGGCTTCAATGGAGCTGGTGACCTCGCCGGCCGGGACTGCGAAGCCTTCCGTCACGATCTTGAAGTGATGGATGAGCGACTCCATCTGGGTCTTCATCTGTTCGCGGTCCGGAAGGATGATCTTGGGGGCATCGGCGGTGATGCGGCCTTCTGGAAGACCATCGAGGGCCTGCTTGGCGATCTTGGTGGACTCCCGCATCTCTTGCATGCGGAGCACGTAGCGTGCCCAGACGTCGCAGTCGGTTGAGACAGGCACCTTGAAATCAAACTTTTCGTAGCCGGAGTAGGGCATGTCGCGGCGAACGTCGAAGTCGACACCGGAGGCGCGCAGCGGGGGACCGGTGACGCCGAGGGCGACCGCGTCTTCAGCCGAGAGCAGGCCCACCCCCTTGAGGCGGCCGCGCCAGATGGGATTGCCGGTGAGCAGGCCCTCGTACTCGTCGATCTTGGAGGGAAAGTAGTTGAGGAAGTCGCGGATCATGGCGTAGAGGTCGAGCGGGGGCTCGAGCGAGACGCCGCCGATGCGAATGTAGCTGGTCATCATGCGCTGACCGCTGACGGATTCAAAGATGCGCTGGACCTGCTCGCGTTCGCGGAAGCAGTAGAGGAAGACGGTCATGGCGCCGATATCCAGGGCGTGTGTGCCGAGCCAGACGAGATGCGAGTTGATGCGGGTGAGTTCCTGAAACATCACGCGCAGGAACTGGGCGCGTTCGGGAATTTCAAGCTGCAGGAGCTTTTCGACGGCTAGCGCATAAGCCAGGTTGTTGGCCATGGGAGCGAGATAGTCGATGCGATCGGTGAGCGGAGTGACCTGGGCGTAGAACTTGGCCTCACAGGTTTTTTCGATCCCGGTATGCAGATAGCCGATGTCGGGAGCGAGCGAAACCACCGTTTCGCCGTCAATTTCGAG
Organism: uncultured Bryocella sp.; assembly: GCA_964235515.1. Lineage (GTDB taxonomy): Bacteria > Acidobacteriota > Terriglobia > Terriglobales > Acidobacteriaceae > Granulicella. The sequence goes on along the minus strand of CAXSBL010000001.1, from coordinate 17,931 downwards.
CACCAGGCGAAGCACGCCGTGGGTGGACGGGTGCTGCGGACCCATGTTGAGGACCATGTGCTGGTCGGCGATGGGGTCCTTGTCGGTGGGAGTGTGATGGGTGGCACGGTTCACGACGTCATCGACGCTCGGAACGAAGGCTTCCGCGGAACGCATGCCGGCGAGGGTGGCACCGGTGGTCTCCCGAACGGGAGCGGTTTGGGGCTTTTCGAGATCGGCTACGGGGCTCATCGCGGTTCTCCTGGCTTGGATGCCCGGACGGTGCGGGGATCCTTGGGCGGTTCGGCGGCACCTGCGAAAACGCAGATTCCCTGCGGGAATGACAACAAAGGGGAGTGCTCTAGCGGTAGCCCTCGACGGGGTAATCTTTACGGAGGGGGTGACCTTCCCAGTTGTCGGGCATCATGATGCGGGTGAGGCGGGGGTGGCCGGCGAAGGTGACGCCGAAGAGGTCGAAGACCTCGCGCTCATAGAAGTTCGCGGAGGGCCAGACACCGGTGATGGAGTCGATGGTGGCGTTGTCGCCGTGGAGCCGGGCGATGATCCGGATGCGCTGTTTGAACCTGTGCGAGAGCAGGGAGTAGCTGACCTGGAAACGCGGCTCGCTGGGGTACCAGTCGACGCAAGTGACGTCTTCCATGAAGTTGAAACCGGCGGCCTTGGCGGCATTCATGGCGGCGACGACGGTTTCGGGCGCCACGGTGAGGGTAAGCTCCTGCCGGTCCCATTTTGCATCGATGATGAGATCGCCGAGGGTCTGGATGGCTACATGGCCGGCGAGCGCGGCAGCTACGGCGTCTTTGCCGAAGATGGCGTCGCGTGTGGCGGTGCCGTCAAAGGAACCCATCGCTTGTTGCGGATTATCGGCGTTCGGGGAATCGGGCATTGGAACCTTTCAGGCCTGGGCGCGGTGGAGATCGAGATTAGAGGTCAGCCTTGTCATTCACGAAGGTGAGGACGCCCTTTTTCCAGACGTAAAACAGACCGACGGCGACGAAGCCGAGGTACACAAACATCTCCCAGAAGCCGAAGAAGCGGGAGCCGGTGATGGCGGGCAGCTGGCGGTAGATGACGGCCCAGGGGAGCATGAAGACCGCCTCTACGTCGAAGAGAATGAACAACATGGCGACCATATAGAAACGGACGCTGAAACGGCCGCGGGCGTCGCCGATCGGGTCCATACCGCACTCATAGGCGCTTAACTTGGTGCGCGAGCGCTTGTGCTTACCGATAAAAAAGGAACCGGCCACCATGCCGCCGGCGAGGCCGACAGCGACCAGGATCTGCAGCGCGAGAGGAAGGTATTGCCAAATATAAGGTGTCATCGCCAGTCTCCAGACTAGAAGTGGGGATGCGGGGTGTCAAGGTTACGGCTGGGGGCGCCGGTCCGGGGTTTCCGGCAAGGCAACAAGCGAGGCCTTCGCTTCGCTCAGGGTGACAAATCCGGGCAGAGGCCGCGTTAGGGACGGACGCTGTTTACGAGCTGGGACACGGCTCCGCTTTAAAGTAAGCCCTTGTACCAGGCGAGCACGGCTTCGCCAGCCAGGGCGGTGACAAGCCCGCCGGAGGCCAGGAAGCTGCCCAGCGGCAGGCGCGTGGTGGAGGTGGCGCGGCCTCGGGCGAGCAGGACGACGGCGTAGGCGGCGCAGGCGATCATGCCGAGAAAGAAGCTGAGCATGGCATCGCCGAAACCCAAAAAGGCGGCGATCATGGCGAGAAGTTTGGCATCGCCCAAACCCATGCCATCGCGATTCCGTAAAGCCTTATAGGTGGCTCGGATGAGCAGGAGCATGCCCCCGGCGGCGAGGATGGCGGCAACCCGTCCGAGCACAAGGGCCTCGGTGCCGGTGAGGAACACGTCGCCGCGTGCCACGAAAGACCCCGGGCTTGAGAGGCGCATATTGCTGCGCGGGGTGAAATGGATGTCACCCTGGCCCAGGGGAAGAAGCGCGGCCTGGATGAAGGTAAGCACGAGGCCCACGGCGATGCCGGAGAGCGTAAAGCCGTCGGGTAGGGTGTAGGTCTGCCAGTCCATGACGGCGAGGCCGATGAGCAGGAAGCCGAGGGCGGCGACGGTGATGGCGGAGAGCACCAGTGAGGCGACGCCCGGCTGATTGACGGTGGACGGCAGGCCAAGGGCGTGGAACAGCAAGCCAGCAGTCACGGCGAACCAGAGGGCCGTGGTGAGTTCAACCGCTGGATATCGCCAGCTGATGGAACTGTGGCAATGCCGGCACTTGGCGCGGAGCAGAAGCCAGCTGAGAAGAGGGATATTGTCCCACGCGGAAATGGTGTGGCGGCAAGCCTGGCAGCGGGAGCGGGGACCGACGATGCTTTCGCCGTGGGGGAGGCGAGCGATGCAGACGTTGAGAAAGCTGCCGAGAAGCAGGCCCAGAAGAAAGGCCGCAAGCTCAAACGGGGACGCGGACGGCATAGGGCTGAGTATAGGGCGCTTAGAAGGGCAGCAACAGTAGAGGAACTGCGATTCCGGCGAGAAGCAGGAAGGTGATGAGCAGCTTTCGGCGCTCGTACCGGTACGCCATGAAGATGCCGCTGAGCGTGGAAAGAAAAAGCCCCAGGCTGACGAGCAGAAAGAAGATCTTTTCAGGGAGGTGCTGCCGTTGCTTGGCGGCGAGGGTGGACGGCGGCTTTGCCGCGGCTGCCGGTGAGCCGGGCTGCTGTTCCGGGGTCTTTGCGCCGGTTGCGGAAGGCACGGGGCGCGGCTTGCGCGGGAGGATGTTCTGGTTCTTGTGCCATTGCCCCAGACGCGCAAGCCAGCCCGGCGGCGTGTAGGTGGTGCCGGCCGATTCGTGCAGGCTCAGGGTTTGTACGGCCCCCGTGAAAGCGAAGAACAGCAACGCCGGCGCGATGAAAAGACCGAGGTAGAGATGCGTCTTGCGGATCCATTTTAGCGTTTGGGCGTTGGCGGCGGGACGGCGCTCGGGAACGTTGACCGAGATGGCGCCAGGTGTGCTTTCAGGAAGTGCCATAGGGTGTTTGTATCGCGAAAGGAAGCAGTGGGGGCTAGAAGTCGACGTGGGTTCGCACGCTAAACACGGCAACGGGGCCGCGGTCCTGGTTATAGCCGGGATGGGCGATGAGCTGGGTGTCAAAGGCGGTGAAGAGACCGCGCCAGTTGTGCGCGGTGTAGTAGGCCTCCAGGACGTCCTCGCGAGCGTAGTGCAGGCGGCCGTCGCCGAGCAGGAAGCCTTTGCCTCCGAGGGCCAGGTAGGCCTGGTGATCGCGCTTAATGGCATTCGAGATGCCGGTGACGCCGAAGCGGTCGTTGGGGCGGCGCCAGCGGGAGCCGGCCATGTCGGCGCCGGCGGCGAAGGTCTGGTCGACCTCGGTGTAGCAGAAGCTTTCGTGCTGGCCCTCGTTCCAGCCAAAGCGGGCGTAGGCGCGGATGTCGGCGGTGAGTTGCTGCTCCGTGTTCAGGCCGAAGCCGTACTTTACGGTGGTGGCGGGCACGTGAGAGCTGATGACGGGGACGGCGCCGGGTTGGTCGAGGGCTCTTGCGGTGAGGGCGGTGGCGTTAGCCTGGCGATAGACACCCATATCGCCGTAATTGATGAAGCTCAGGGCGCGGAAGACGCCCGGGCGGTCGGTATGTTCCAGGGCTGACAAAAGGCGGGCCAGCGGAGGTTTGCGGGATTCCGCTTCAAAGTTTTCACCGCGGGCGCGGCGCAGAGCCCAATCCAGGTCGATGCCGTTGGCGACAGTGGGCATAAGGGCAACGGAGGCGCGGGCGGACCAGCTCCGGTCGTCATATTCGGCGAGGGCGGCATAGGTGTAACCGCGGGTGTCGGCGGCGTAGTCCCAGGCGCCGTTGTTGTCGGCGGTCCAGTTCATGAATTGCAGGTGTGAGTCGGAGCCGACACTGTTGATGTCGAGGAAATCGGGCAGGCTCATGCGGCCGGCGCGCAACTCGATGCGGCGGGCGGGAAGTTGGGTGGCCAGGGAGAACGGGGTGCGGGTGACGTGGGCCAGCTCCGAGGTGAGGCCGAGGACCTGGTGCAGCTGAACACGGGCGATGTAGGGGGTGGAGCCGAGGTTGGGGTTACGCACGACGTCAAGGTTGGTGAAGCCGGCGAGGCCGAGGGCCTCAGACATGCCTCGGCCCCCGGAGGATTCCAGGTCGAAGAGGACGTCGGAGGCGAAACGGGGGTCGCGCTTGAGCTGATAGCCCAGGAAGAGGGTGCCGAGGAGCGAGGTCTTGTACTCGCCGCGAGCCAAAAAGGAGTTGTCGCCTTCATAGGGAGAGTGGAAGCCGGGATGCGACTGAAAGATAATGTTCGCCTGACCCAGGATCAGGTAGCGACTGTCTGCCCCGTGCGGGAAGACGGTCGTTGCCGTGGTGCCAGGGGCTTCGGTGGTTTCCGGCACGGGTTCCGGGGCGGATTGCTTCTGCGCGTACAGGCAGGGCAGCCCGAGCGTGAAGCCAGACAGGGAGAGCGCGATGAATCGGCGTACGTTCGGCATGGTTGGGAGAAGACGTGAAGACTGGACGTGGTCAAGGATTAGGGTATCCCGGTGGAGTATGCGGAGTTGTTAAAGGAAGGGACCATGCCCGAGCGGGACAGGGAGTGAATGAGGCTGGTCAACCGAGCCAATCGGATCACGGGTAGAGGGTCAGGGTGGAGCGCAGCCTTACGGAAAGGGAAGGTTGCACGGATATGCTCATGCTGCTGGCAGCGGTGCGGGGCGGCACTGACGCTTTCATTGCGGAGGTGTCGGAGGAGCACATCCGGCTTCATAGGCTGGCCGCAGTCAGCCGAAAGCGCTGGCGCGGAGCTCACTAAGGAGTTGATCGATCCGGTACGGGCGTACGTGAAAACAGGCGCCAGGCGGGGGTCTTGACGCCGAAACGGGCCCGCAGTATTCTTTGAATACACGGGAAAGGAGGATGGTCCAGCCTATGAAATCTGATTGTTCCAGTTGTTGCTTTACTACACGTGAGGTGACTGAGGCTTAGAGCTCCATGCTCTAGACCTGACGGTCTGTTTGTAGTACATCTAGACTCCGTCGAGGCCCATCCGGGTATGGATGCCCTCAAGTCAATCCCACCAGTCCACCGCATAACGGCTCATCCTTCGGGGTGGGCCGTTTGTGTTTTACGGAACCCTGAGGCGTAGAATTCGGCCATGGCTGAGATGGTTCTGGATCAGGCTGAGACGGTTGTGGAGAACGTTGACGGGGCGCAGGATGAACTGGTGATTGCGGGGCGGCGGTTTCGTTCGCGGCTGATCGTGGGCACCGGAAAATATAAGGACGGGCCGGAGACCAAGGCGGCCATTGAGGCCTCTGGAGCGGAGATGGTGACCGTCGCGGTAAGGCGCGTGAACCTGGATAGATCCAGTGAGAGTCTGCTGGACTTCATCGATCCGAGCCGGTATTTTCTGCTGCCCAATACGGCGGGATGTTACACGGCGGAAGAGGCGATCCGGGCGGCGCGACTGGCGCGTGAGGTGGGGTTGTCGGATTGGGTGAAGATTGAGGTGATTGGCGATCAAGCCACCTTGTATCCAGACGTGCAGGCGACGGTGGAGGCGACGAGGGTCCTGGTAAAGGAGGGCTTTACGGTTTTGCCGTATACCACGGATGACATTGTGTTTGCCAAGCGGCTGATAGATGCCGGCGCGGCCGCGGTGATGCCGCTGGGAGCGCCGATCGGGACCGGTCTGGGCATAGCGAATACATATACCCTGCGCATGATGCGCGAACTGATCACCGAGGTGCCGCTGGTGGTGGATGCGGGGCTGGGGACGGCGAGCGATGCGGCGCTGGCTATGGAGCTGGGGTTCGATGCGGTGCTGCTGAACACCGCGATGGCGGGGTCGAAGAACCCGGTGCTGATGTCTTCTGCGATGCGCAAGGGGACGGAGGCTGGGCGAGAGGCGTTTTTGGCGGGACGCATGCCGAAGAAGCTGTATGCGACGGCTAGTTCGCCGTTGGAGGGAATCTCGCGGTAGGGATCATGGGATGATCCGTGGGTTGGGCTGAATGAAACGCACCCAAGGCAAGGCTGCTTCTGCTGCTGTAGGCCAAGCCACGGCTTGCCAGTGATGTCCCTGGAGCTAATATTTCAGCTTGTCAGCTTGGTTTGCATCTGCTCGCCTTTGTGGCGTCTCGACGCAAACTCAGGAGTCAGAACCTTCCCTATGAGACTCATGTGTGAATTGCCCAGGGCAGCCCGGCGGGAATCACGATGGCAGCCGATCCTATGGTGTGGTCGTTGGCGTGCAGGGATGCGATCCCTTGTGAGCTAGTGTTTGACTTCGCTGGACCGGTCCGGATCAATGGGCCTGCCGTCCCGTTTACCCTGCGACCGGCACGGCGCTCCGTGGATTTACGGCGGGAACAGGATCGAACATGGTATGTGGTCCCTGAATGCCGCCTACCCAGGGAGAACAAAGCTCAGAAGGCAGAGTTTAGGAGAAGGATGGTGAGCGGGCTGGGGCTCGAACCCAGGACCAACGCCTTAAAAGGGCGATGCTCTACCGACTGAGCTACCCGCTCGTTCCTGTAAAAGGTTAGCACAGCGGCAGGGCTGGCGTCCGGGGTCTACATCGGCAGGAGAACGACTTTGGTTGTCTTTTACTTGTCAGACAACAGCAGGTCCTTCGCTACGCTCAGGAGGACAATTCATGGGACTTGCTCGTGATTCCTGCACAGAACGGATCTAACGGTGACAGACCTTTACTGTCTGGTTTTGGTATGGGCAGAGCAATGTTGTCTTCGCCGTGCTTTGCAGAATCAGCCAGCTGACGCCAAAACCGTCGAGTCTGCCTGTCCGCTGTGCGTCGGAGAGTTGGCTCAGGTTGGCGGTGGCGGTGGATCCGCTGAGCCAGGCGGGGGCGAGTGCGGGAAAGTTGGCCGCTTCGCCCCCGTCCTTGGAGAAGTCTGGGACGGAGCTGCGCTGGGCCCAGGCGCGGAAGCTTTGCGCATCCTCGCCGGGGGTGTTGGTGTAGCGGGCGTCGAGGGCAAAGCGGGCGTCCTGCGGGGTGTGCTGGCGAGCCCAGACGAAGGCCTGAGTCCATGGATTTGTGGGTACATGTCCGGGCCATTCGATGTGCGGGGATCCAGGGAAGGTCGCGCGCTGCACGGCAAACATCGTTCCGGCGGAGCACAGGATGAGGCTCCAGGGCAGAGCCGTTCGCCAGAGGCGGCGTGTCGCGAGGCTTCCTAGAGTGCCGCCGAGGAGCAAGGGAAGCAGAGCGTAGATCGGCAGAAAGGAGCGCAGTGGCTGCAGGCGGCCTGCGGTGTGCGCGGCGAAGTGTTCCTGGACGAAAAGAAAAGACACCACAGTGCTGATCAGGCCGACAAAGAGACTGCCGCGGCAGAGCGCCACGGTAGCGGAAGGGAACGGTGAGGTGGAATGGCGAGTCGACCGTTTAAGTATGCCGAAGAGGACGGCAAGGGGGCCGGCGAGACCGAGCCACTCAAACCATCGCCAGTTTGAGAGAAACCAGTAATAGCGTGAGTGAACCGCCAGCTGAACGGCGAACGGCTCGGGTTGTGCGAAAGCCTGCAGCGCTCCCATGGTGCCGATCCAGGACAAGCCGAGGAGGACGAAGGACCGGAGAGGCGCTCGACGGGTTATCAGGGCGAGGGTGAGGGAAAACAGGGCGGCGTAGATGGCCATAAGGAGGTGAACTGCGGCCGTGACTGCCAGCAGGATCAGGCAACGGGTTACCGGTCTACCTATCAAACCCCGAAGGCCGTGAGAGAAATTCAGCCGGGAAAGAAATGGTTGCGGCTGCTTCGATAAGCCGCGGCGCTTTGGCAGCAAAAGGATCTGGTTCAGGGCCAGCAGGGTGAGCGGCGTGGAGAAGCTGCGCGCGGTGAGATAGGGATCCATCAGCAGCAGGGAGGTGCCGGCCACGGGCAGTGTCCACCAGGCGGCCAGCAGGGCAACGCCCGCCCATTGCGCCCCTGGCCGGGACGGGAAACAGCGACGCGAGAGGCAGAGTGCGGCATAGAGCAGCAGCATCGTGGTGAAGAGATAGAGGCCCAACAGCACGTCGTCCAGCGGAGCGTGGCTGAGGCGAACCAGGCCCGCCACCGCTGGAGCAAACAGGGAGTAGTGGGAGGGAGCAGTGACGAAGGGGCGGTCCAACGCAAAGAGAGACGGCTGCAGGAGCTGTTCTACGCCGGCCAGGTAGAGACCGCCATCCTCAGCCCGGGGATGAAAGCCGTGTACCAGCAGAACCGACAGCGTCAGCGGAGCCAGACCGAGTACGTCCGTGCGCCGGCGGTGATCCGAGACGGTACAATGAAGGGGTATCTCCATGCGACAGCTTGACTTTAGCGCGAGTGGGGATGGGTGTGTCACGGCAGGGAAGGCATGGAGCAGGCACTAGAAAGACCAGTTGCAGGGCCAAACGAAGGCCGGTTGAAGCTGTTGAAGACGCTGCCGGGCCTTGCCGTCAGCGCATTTTTCCTATGGTGGACCTACGTCCGTGTGGGGCCAAACGGCAAGCGCGGGCTGGACGCGGCTGCGTTCCACCAGCTGCACATCGTGGCACCGATCTGGGTGGCCGGCATCCTGGTGTTCAGCATTTTGGGGTACAGCATGCGCTGCTACCGTGCTTATGCCATGCTGCGCAGCGTGGGGGCACGGTTCTCAGCCTGCTCGCGCATCCTGATGACGTCGTTGGCGGCCAATAATATTCTTCCACTGCGTATTGGCGATGTGATGCGCATCTTCACCTATGCCAGTGATGTGAATACAACGCCTTCCGTGGTTCTGAGCACGGTGCTGCTGGAAAAGCTGCTGGATGTGTTTTCCCTGGGCGTCATGTTCACCATCACTACCCAGTTCGGTTTGGGCGTTTCGCCGCATCTGCGCACGGTGGCGGAGGTTGGCCTGCTGGTTTCGACCGTGGGCCTGATGGCCATGGTGTTTGGAGCCAAAGCGTTACAAGCTCCCCTGCAGAGATTCTTCGACAGCTCCAAAAATGCGACCTTGAAGAAGGTAGAGCACTGGTTAATGCTGGCGCTGGGCTGCATCAGCGATATCGGCATCTTCGGAACGCTGCTTCTGATTCTGTACAGTTTTATCGCCTGGGCTTGTGAGGGAATGTTGTATGTCTCCTTTGCAAAGGCCGTGGGACTGGTGTCGGACAAGGTAGGTCCCTGGCAGGCTGCTGCGGAGGCGAACCTTTCGTTCCTGATTCCGAGCTCGCCCGGCGGCATTGGGCCCTTCGAGCTTGCCTGCAAGGACGCCCTTGTGCGCCATGGCGCGAGCCCGGTGTCCAGCGGTTTGTTCGGCCTGTTGATGCATTTGTATTTGCTTATCGGCATCACGGGCGTCGGTGGCATCTGGTTTATGGCGCACCGTCTGCAGCGGGCGCCGCGCGAGCCCCTGGCCGTTGAATTAGAGACCCTGCCGGCCGAGCTGCCGTAGCACAAGGGATGAGGATGTATGTATAAGATCCTGCAGGAACAGCTGCACCGGCGTGTCACCGATGTGCTGAAAGAGAAATACGGCGTGGACGCCGTGAGTTTTGCTGTGGAGCTACCGCCCAAGGTCGAGATGGGCGAGATGGCTCTGCCGATTGCCTTTGAGCTGGCCCGCAAGCTGAAGAAGGCGCCGCGTGTGATCGCGGCGGAGTTGCAGTCGGAGCTGGGGGAGACGCCGGGGGTGGCGACGGTGGAGATCGCCGGCGCGGGATACCTGAATATCAGGTTGGATCGTGCAGCGGCGGTGCGGCGCATCGCCGCCGATGAGCACGCCACAGTGGGTGGGCCGGGGTTCCGGCTGGTGGAGCACACCAGCATCAACCCGAACAAGGCAGCGCATGTGGGACACCTGCGCAACGCCATTCTGGGAGACAGCTTTGCGCGCATGCTGCGGGCGGGCGACGGCGACCAGGCGGCGTGGAAGCCAGGCGTGGCTCTGGGTGTGCAGAACTATATCGACAACACGGGGGTGCAGGTCGCCGACATCGTCGTGGCCATCACGAAGCTGAAAGGCCTGACGCTGCCGGAGGTGCGCGAATGGCTTACGGAGCTGCTGGAGACAAACGAGCGGCTGGATTACCTTTGCTGGGATCTGTATGCGCAGGTGTCGCAGTGGTACGAAGCGGATCCGGCGCAGGCCAAGGAACGCAAGCAACTGCGGCTGGACACGCTGCACCAGCTGGAGGCCGGCGGCAATGACACCGCGGAGATCGCCGAGCTGATTGCCACCGGTGTGCTGCGGCGGCACCTCCAGACCATGGAACGGTTAGGAATCGAGTACGACTTTCTTCCTCGGGAGAGCGAAATTCTGCACCTGCACTTCTGGGAGGCGGCGCGAAAGCTGATGGTTGACCGGGGTGTGCTGTACCTGGAAACGGCCGGCAAGAATGCGGGCTGCTGGGTGATGCGCCGGGCTGCCCAGGCAGGTGCGGGCGTGGCTTCGCCGCTCGGCGAAGGCGAGACCGATGAGGATGCGAAGATCATCGTCCGGTCCAACGGCACGGTGACCTATGTGGGCAAGGACATTGCTTACCATTTGTGGAAGTTCGGGTTACTCGGCCTTGACTTTGGCTATACGCATTTCTGCGAGTACCCGCACCACACCTGCTGGATCTCAACAGTGGATGGCGAGGAGCTGCATCCGAGCTTTGGGCACGCGGACGCGGTGTACAACGTGATCGATTCGCGGCAGGATGACCCGCAGACACAGGTGAAGGAAGCGTTGCGGGCGTTGGGCTTCGTTCGCGAGAGCGAGAACTTCACGCACCTGAACTACGCCATGGTGGCGCTGACGCCGCGCTGTGCCGAAGAGCTTGGCTACACACTGAAGGATGAGGACAAGGGCAGGGCGTACATCGAGGTTTCAGGGCGCAAGGGCTTTGGCGTCAAGGCTGACGATTTGATTGATCGCATGATTGCGGCAGCGCGCGATGAGGTGGAGAAGCGGCACCCGGAGCTGCTCGAAAGTGAGCGTGAGGAGATCGCCACGGCAATCGGCGTGGGCGCCCTGCGATTCTTCATGCTGCGCTTCACGCGCAACACGGTAATCGCCTTTGATTTCCGCGATGCGCTGAGTTTTGAAGGCGAGACCGGACCTTACGTGCAGTATGCCGCCGTGCGAGCGGCCAACATCTTTCGCAGGGCCGGAGTGACGGAGGCGGAGGCGCTGGCGACTGTTGCTGATGTGGATTTTTCAGCTCTGTTAGCTGCCGAGACAGATCTCTGGGAGGTATGGCTGCTGGCCTCACGACTGACCCTGGTTTTGGAGCAGGGCATTGCTGCCGCAGAGCCGGCAATTCTGGCACGTTATGCTTTCGCGCTGGCGCAAAGCTTCAACAACTTCTACCACCGGCACAACATCTTGAAGGAGACCGACTCGATACGGAAGCAGTTATTGCTTGCGACAGCGGCTGTGGCGCGACGGGAGATGGTGCGGGTACTGGGATGGTTGGGGATCGTTGTGCCCAGTGTGATGTGATCGGCTGATTCGCTTCGAAAGCCACCGAGATGCGTCCTTCACTTAGAAATGCTATCGGGGCAAAAAATGGCTGCGGCGTAGTGTGATACGCCGCAGCCCTATTCCTCAATCACATCGACTACTGTTTTGAGAACAACTCCACACGACGGTTGTCGGCCTTGCCCGCAGTGGTCGCGTTGGTGTCCGCGGGATTGGCCGGTCCAAAGCCATCACCGGTGAGGCGGTCGCCCTGGATGCCTTTGCTCTTCAGGTAATCGGCCACCGCATAGGCACGCTGCTGCGAAAGTGTCATGTTATGGACGTCCGTGCCGGTGCTATCGGTAAAGCCCTCCAGACGAAGGTGCACGTTGGGATTCGACTGCATGGCATCCGCAGCTTTATCTAAGGTGGCCTTGTCATCTGGCGTCAACGTGGCCTTGTCTGTATCGAAACGTACGGTGCCGAGATCGGGAAAGGCGGCGGCAGCCGGGGCGCTTTGTGTCACAGGGGTTGCAGCCGCGGGCTCCTGCCGATGCCTAGTCAGAAAGTAGGCCAACAGCCCAAGCAGGATCAGAAGGGGAATGAGCCATGCCCAGATGGGAAGGCCGTTTTTCTTTTCTTCGTAAACTTTTACACGATCAGTCATGCTGTCTCCGAGCTAGGTAAGGACCTGTGAGGTGGTGCTGATTAGACACCGTGAATCTTCAATCAATGAATCTACCGGCGAGGCGTATCGGAATTGATCGCCGCATCTGTAACCGGCTCAATGTCGACCTCTGTGTGGCGAACCGAATCCTGAATGGTCTCGGTGCGATCCGAGCCAACCTTGCCAATCAGTACCTCTTCCACTACGCGAGCGCTCTTGCCAACCACGGCTTCTTCTCCGGTGGCGACCACTTCGAGGGATTGGTCACCGTAGGCCAGATCATTCGCCGTAACCGCCCGGTCCACCGGGCGGCGCTCCACGACCACGCGCTCCTCGTGCAGATCAACGGACTGCGTCACCGGAACTTCAACGATGTGGCGGAATACACGTACGCCGCCCATGTCCACCTGCCGTTTGCCAACGACAAGCTCTTCCTGTGCAATCGGGATGACCTGTTCGCGGTCCGTGGCGGGTTCTGGCATAACAGCCGCTGCTACTGGGGCTATCTCGGCTGCCTCTGCCATTCTGTTCCGTTCGACTTCATCGATCTGGTTTGCGCTGTGCTTCTTGAAGATGCGCTCGATGTCGTCGGCCTGTTCCGCGGTAGCGGCGACGGCGACCACCACGCCTCCGCGATGCAGACCATCCTTCAAATGGTCGTAGTCTTTGTCGGGCATTTCCATGGAAGCAAGTGCGGACTTCTCAAGGGCATCGCTCGAAGCTTCCGGTCCCCCTACCACGGTGATTGCGGATTCCGGAATGGAAGACTGGGCCAGGTCACTCAGCGTAGCTTCTGCGTGGTCCTGGTCATGAAACAGGCACACAAGGGTGGTGCGGTCATTATTCAAGGACATGGGTCCTCCCTTATCTTGGGCAGTAATGTCAGGTGATTTATCCGCTGCGTGTAGAGTCTTTTACGCGGGACTTGGGCCGACACGGCAATCAGTGCCAGACGTTTGAGTGGGGAAGGGTAACCTTCGGATCGATACCTGCAGCCCCGTGTCCCAGCAGATGAGGTGCACAAACCTCGATGTACGTTGTTTCGCCGCAGCGCATTTTGCTCTCCGAGCGGAGAACGTCGTCGATGGGCGACAACGGCGCTAGGGAGAGCTAGCGGGCGTAGCTGCGTACCCATTCGGTGATGCTGCGGACGGCGATGCCGCTGGGACCCTTGCTTTGCCAGGGCTTTTCCGTATCGATCCAGGCGGTGCCGGCGATGTCGAGGTGGATCCAGGGAATCAGAGGTGTATCGCCGACGAACTCCTTGAGAAACATGGCCGCGGTAATAGAGCCGCCGTAGCGGCTGTTGCCGGTGTTCATGATGTCGGCGATGGAACTCTTGATCTGGTCGCGGTAGTCGTCGGTGCAGGGCATGCGCCAATACTTTTCGCCGCTGGCCGGCAGGGTATCGAGGAACTGCTGAGCGGTGGCGTCGTCGTTCGAGAAGAGGCCGGCGTTTAGAGTACCAAGCGCGACGCTGACGGCCCCGGTGAGTGTGGCGGCGTCGATGAGGCGGGTCGCGCCGAGCTGCTGCGCGTAGTGAAGACCATCGGCGAGCACAAGACGGCCTTCGGCGTCGGTGTTTAAGATCTCGATGGTTTTGCCGGACATAGCCGTGACGACATCGCCCGGTTTAAAGGCGAGGCCGTCGGGCATGTTTTCCGCCGAGCACACCACGCAGAGCACGCGCACCGCGGGCTTCAGTACAGCAATGGCGCGCATGGCACCGAGCATTGCGGCGGCACCGGCCATGTCGTACTTCATCTTGTCCATGTTCTCCGCGGGCTTGATGGAGATGCCGCCGGTATCGAAGGTGATGCCCTTGCCCACGAGCCCGATCACAGGCGTGCCTTCGGGCGGAGCCGCCGGGGGCTCATAGCGGAGGACGATGAGGGCGGGCGGCTCGGCTGATCCCTGTGCGACGGCGAGGAAGGCGCCCATGCCGAGCTCTTTGAGCTTGTCGGTGGAGTGCACCTCGGAGGAGAGACCAACCTCTTGCGCCATGGCCACGGCGCGGCGGCCCAGTTCAGTCGGGGTGAGGACATTGCCAGGTTCATTGACCAGGGTGCGGGCAAAGTTCTGTGACTCACCGAGAATCAGTCCCTCGTCGAAACCTTCCTGCACGTCGGCCTGGGCGCGGCGGTCCTCCTCCGAGCTCAGAAGGCTCAGGCCGGTGAGCGCTGTGTCCTTGCGGTCGGAGCGGTAGGTGTCGATGTCGAAGTCGGCGATGAGGGCGCCTTCGAGCAGGGCGCGGGCACTCAGTCGGCAGGGAAGCGTCTCCATGTGCTCATCGGCGAGCGCGCGGTCTTCCGGAAAGGTGATAGCCAGGTCGCGGATGCCGCGTGCCTTGGCGAAGCGGACGGCCACGCCGGCGCCCCTGCGCACCTCATGCGGGGTGAGCGACTTCACACGGCCCAGGCCGATGACGACTAGCCGCTCCGCAGCCGTACCCGCAGGGCCGTGCAGCAGAAGCGTCTCGCCGAGGCTCGCTTTGAACTCTCCCGTGGTGAGCCAGCGGGCCGCCGCGTTGGCCAGCGCATCCGAGGTGGTCAGCAGCGCGGGCGATGGCTCGGCACCCTTGCCGGTCGAAATATCCACGGCGAAAACAGCGAGCAGAGGAGAGGCGAAGGCTGCGGGATCCTGAAAAATGAGCTTGGTCGTCACAAGCTGAATTTTAGCTGAGGAATCATAGCTGCTCCGCGCTCCAAGCGAGGCTAGCGACGCTGGGACCGGGCGATGGCGGCACGCGTCTCGCGGTCCACCTCTTTTTTGCGCTCGGTCTCGCGCTTGTCCCAATCCTGCTTGCCCTTGGCGAGGGCGATCTCGCACTTTACGCGGCCGTTCTTAAAATAGAGGCGCACGGGAATCAGGGTGTAGCCCTTGCCTTTGGTGGCAGAGGAGAGCCGCTCAATCTCGCGCTTGTGCAGCAGCAGGCGGCGGGTGCGCAGCTCTTCGTGGTTCATGCTGTTGCCATGCGAAAAGGCGCCGATGTGCGCATTGAGCAGGAAGCACTCGCCATCCTTCAGAAGACCGTAGGCGTCCTTCAGATTGGCTTTGCCCTGGCGAATGGACTTCACTTCGGTGCCGCGCAGGGCCACGCCCGCCTCGAAACGATCTTCCAAAAAATAGTTGAAGCTGGCGGAGCGATTAAAAGCAGCGTCGCGAGTGCCCATGGCGACCGGATCGCGGTCCTTGGCCTTGACGGGGCTGGGGCGCGCCTGCGTGGGCACAGTCGGGTTGGAGAGGGAGCGAGGCATGGTGAATACTTCGGAGGTCGCCGAGAATGCGAGCGTGAGAGCCCACAGCGTTTGATTTGAGGTGCCGGCTCCTGCGTTCGGGGTACCGCGTATCGGATGCTAACAGACCATTACAGGCTGCATACAAAGTGGTAGGTCCCGGCCTAACGACCTGCGAATGCTTTCGTCCAAAGGGGGAGCAGCGAGACCTGCCTGCCTGGAAAGCCTTGCCATCCAAGGGTTTTGCCTGGCAGGGTGTCTCCCTGGCTCGACCTGAAAACCAAGCTGCGGTGGCGATCTACCGCAGGGAGAGCACAACACGCGAATGGTAGTATCAGCACAGCCTGCAGCCTCGAAATACCGTGTTCTGAAGCCGTGTTCCACGCCCCCCGGGAGTGATGGACATGTGAGCGTTTTTCACGAGTGCCGGCAGCGGGCTGCAGGGGAGCAGGTCGCGGGCATGGGGCAGCGCAGGATGGCAGGCAGGGGCGGGCAGCACGGCTCCTTGCGCGTAGTGACGATTGCGGCACGTGGGCTCCTTGCGGCGCTGATGCTGTTTGGACTCTTAAACACAACAGCCCGGGCACAGTCGGCAGCCACCTGGAACAAGCGTGGGCAGGATGCCGAGACGCGGCAGGACTACGATGTCGCCTTTGAGGCATACCGTCAGGCACATCTGAAGAAGCCGGGGGATCTGCGTTACCGCACACGCTACGAGCGCATGCGGTATACAGCGGCGAATCTGCACGTGGATCGCGGCCGGGTCTTGCGGCAATCCAGTGACACAGCGGGCGCCATCAACGAGTTTGCACGGGCGCTCCAGATCGATCCAGGCAATGAGGCAGCAGCGCAGGAGTTGGAGATTACGGAGCGGCCGCCGGCTGCTTCCGTAACACCTGGACCGGTGGGCGCGGCAGAGCAAGGGACTTTACCCGGGCAGCGGTTGATTCCCGGCGTGGATGAGCAAATGCCTCGGCAACGTGCCGTTCAACAGGAGATCGCTTCACTGGCGGCGCCGGTGGAGCTTGAGCCTGTTTCGGACGACCCAATCACGCTGCACATGGTGGAAGACTCCAAAGTGATCTTTCAAGCCATCGGCAAGCTGGCGGGTCTGAACGTGATCTTTGATCCGGAGTACACATCCAAGCGCATCCAGGTAGACCTGAACAGTGTGCCGCTTTACGACGCCTTGCGGATCGTGGAGACGTTAAGCGGAACATTCTGGAAGCCGGTTACCACCAATACGATTTTCGTCGCCCAGAACACGCGCAACAAGCGCACGGATCTGGACGATCAGGCCGTGCAGACGTTTTACCTGACCAACGTTTCGCAGCAGAACGACGCCAACGAGGTCCTGGTGGCCATGCGCAATCTGCTCGATCCGACGGTGAAGCTCTACCTCGTAAACAGCCAGAATGCCATCGTCGTACGTGCGACGCCGGATCAACTGGTGCTGGCGGAGAAGCTGATAAACGATCTGGACCGTACGCGTGCCGAGGTGATCGTGGATGTGGCGGTACTTGAGGTGAGCCGGGACAAGCTGCGAAACTTGGGCATTACGCTGCCGCAGAGCTTTGGGCTGACGCCGACGGCTAACTCGACGACCAGCACCACCAACGCCACATCGGGCACAAGTACGAGCAACGGAACCACCACTGGCTCAACTACCAGCCAGAATCTGACGCTGAACTCCCTGGGTAATTTGAATGCGACAAATTTTGCCGTCACGGTAACCGGCGGCACGGTAAATGCGCTGCTGAGCGATTCGGACACACGCATTCTTCAAAATCCGCGCATCCGGGCCTCCGACGGCCAGCAGGCAACGCTGAAGATCGGTTCCAAGATTCCGGTCGCGACTGGCTCCTACAGCTCAACGCTGTCTACGACGGCTTCCTTGGGTGTGCAGACGCAGTTCACCTATATTGATGTCGGCGTGAACATCGACATGACGCCGACCGTACACCTGGATCGCGAGGTCTCGATGAAGCTGGATGTGCTGATCTCGAGCCAGAACGGATCGGTAATGATTTCGGGCGTGACGGAGCCGATCATCTCGCAGCGCGAGGCCAAACAAACCATTCAGTTGAAGGATGGAGAGCCTTCCATTCTGGCCGGCCTGCTGCAGCGTCAGGACACGAAGCTGGTGAGCGGAACGCCGGGATTGGGTGAGATTCCGTTCCTCAAATATTTCTTCTCCAGCCAGCAAAAGGAACAGCAGTCCGACGAGATCGTATTTCTGCTGATCCCGCACATTGTGCGCGAGTCGCTGATTACGGCGGAGAACACGCGGCCGATCTACACGGGGACGAGCAATTCGGTGGAGTTGATCCGGCGTTCGCCGGCGGAGATGCGGGCCGCCAATGCCATGCGTGGGGATGCCGCGCCGCCGCTCCCGCCCAGCCAGTCGACGACCTCGGCCGCAATGGCGGCAAACTCGATGTTGGGCGAGATTGCCGCGGCCGCCAAGCCGCGTGATCCAGCCATATTCCCTGGAGCGCCTGTGACGTCGGCGCCGAACACGGCGGCGGCCTCCCTTACGCCGGTCAGCCTGGGGATCTCACCCTCGTCTTCCACGCCGGGGGTTGGATCCACCTTCCAGGTGTCCGTGACCGCAGCCAACGCGCATG